>NZ_CP132744.1:0-690102 GCF_037477895.1 Mycetohabitans endofungorum | reverse complement strand
CGCCTCAAGCTCGCCTTCGTCCAGCGCGTAGAGTTTCTGCGCCGGCTTCTTACCCCGAGCCGGCGCGTCCACGCGAAACAGCGGCGGGCGCGCCACATACACGTGGCCGCGCTCGATGAGTTGGGGAAAGTGGCGAAAGAACAGCGTGAGCAGCAGCACTTGGATATGCGAGCCGTCCACGTCCGCATCCGACAAGATGCAGATCTTGCCGTAACGCAGATTCGACAGGTCGATCGCATCGTCGCTCACGTGCGGATCGACGCCGATCGCCACCGCGATGTCGTGCACTTCATTGTTCGCGAACAGCCGGTCGCGCTCCGTCTCCCACGTGTTGAGGACCTTGCCGCGCAGCGGCAGAATCGCCTGAAACTCCTTATCGCGACCCATCTTCGCCGAGCCGCCCGCGGAATCGCCCTCGACCAGGAACAACTCATTGCGCGCTACGTCCGTCGACTCGCAATCGACCAGCTTACCGGGCAACACCGCCACGCCGGAACTCTTACGCTTCTCGACCTTCTGGCCGGCACGGGTGCGCGCCTGCGCCTGCTTGATCACCAATTCGGCCAGCTTGCGTCCATGCTCGACATGCTGGTTGAGCCACAACTCCAGGCTTGGTCGCACGAACGAAGAGACCAGCCGGACTGCATCCCGGCTGTTGAGTCGCTCCTTGATCTGACCTTGGAATTGCGGATCGAGCACCTTCGCAGAGAGCACGAACGAGACCCGTGCAAACACGTCCTCGGCGAGCAACTTGACGCCCTTGGGCTGCAGGTTATGCAGCTCGACAAAGCTCTTGACCGCCTGGAACAAGCCGTCGCGCAGCCCGGACTCGTGGGTGCCACCCGCCGGCGTCGGAATCAGGTTCACATACGACTCGCGCAGCAGCGAGCCCTCCTCGGACCATGCGACGACCCATGATGCGCCCTCGCCCTCGGCGAACGTGTCGTCGGTCGTGCGTGACGACCCGGCGTATCGCTCGCCCTCAAACAGCGGGATCAATGTATCGTAGCCCGCCAGACCCTCGAGCAGATAACCACGTAGCCCATCATCGTATTTCCATGACTGCCGCTCGCCGGTTTTCTCGATGATCAACACCACCTCGACGCCGGGCAGCAGCACCGCCTTGGAGCGCAACAAACGCTGCAGTTCGGACTGCGGCAGGTTGGCCGAGTCAAAGTATCGCGGGTCGGGCCATGCCGTGACGCGGGTGCCGGATTTCTTGTCCATGCGGCCCTTAGCCGCGCGTACGGTGAGCGGGCGCACCACGTCGCCGTGCGAGAAGCCAATGTCGGCTACCTTGCCGTCCCGCCACACCGTGACATCGAGTCGCTGCGACAATGCATTGGTCACCGACACGCCCACGCCATGCAAGCCGCCGGAGAACGTATACGCGCCACCGGCAGCCTTGTCGAACTTGCCGCCCGCATGCAACCGGGTGAAGACGATCTCCACCACTGGCACCCCTTCTTCAGGGTGCAGGCCGAACGGAATACCCCGCCCGTCATCTTCGACGCTGACCGAACCGTCGGTATGCAGCGTCACGACGATTTGCGCGCCAAATCCGCCCAGTGCCTCGTCCGACGCATTGTCGATGACTTCCTGCACGATATGCAGCGGATTCTCCGTGCGCGTGTACATGCCCGGCCGTTGTTTCACCGGCTCGAGCCCCTTGAGCACCTTGATCGACGCTTCGCTGTATGCGGGACCGGATTTCTTTGTAGCCATGTTCCGATAAATTCCGCCGTTGTCCACAGTTGTTGTGGACAAACGCGTAGACAATTCGTTGAGTTCTTGAAAAAGCCCTGCCGAAACAACTCGCTCGTCACGATGCCCGCGAATCGTGCGCGCTGCCGGCGGCCGGGGTGGGAACGGGCGCTATTTTACCGGCTTGCGCTTGGCCTCCAGCCTCTCCCAGCGCTCGAGCGCGGCCAACAGCTCGTCGTCGATCGCCGCATAGCGCTCGGTGAGCCGCGTGCCTTCGGCCGGATCCGTCACGAAGATCGACCCGTCTTCCAGCCGCGCACTGATGGACTGCTGCTCCGCCTCGAGCTGTGCAATCCGCTCCGGCAACGCATCCAGCTCGCGCTGCTCGTTGAACGTCAGCTTGATGCTGCGCTTCTCATTGCGCGCTGAGGCGGCGCTGGGGGCGTCATGCAACGCACTGTCGCCGTTCGGTGCGGCCGGGAGGTGTGCGGCGGCCTTCGCCGGCAGCCCTGCACCGGCCTGCGCCAGCACATCGGCGCGCGCCTTCTGCATCTGCCAATCCGAGAAACCGCCGACGTACTCGCGCCACTGGCCGTTTCCTTCCGCCGCGATCACCGATGTGACAACGTTGTCCAGGAAAGTGCGGTCATGGCTCACGAGCAGCACCGTGCCGTCATAGTCGGTCAACAGCTCCTCGAGCAGTTCGAGCGTCGGAATGTCCAGGTCGTTGGTCGGCTCGTCCAAGACCAGCACATTCGCGGGCCGTGCGAACAGTCGCGCCAGCAATAGCCGATTGCGCTCACCGCCGGACAATGATTTGACTGGCGAGCGGGCGCGTTCCGGCGAAAACAGGAAATCGCCCAGGTAGCTCATCACATGCTTGCGGGCACCGTTGATCTCCACCCAGTCGCTGCCCGGACTGATTGTGTCCGCGAGGCTGCGCTCAGGGTCCAACTGCGCGCGCATCTGATCGAAGTATGCAATTTGCAGATTCGTGCCGGTGCGCACCCAGCCTTCGTCCGGTGCGATCTCGCCGAGCATCAGCTTAAGCAGCGTGGTCTTGCCCGCGCCGTTCGGGCCGACGAAGCCAATTTTGTCGCCGCGCATCACAGTGGTCGAAAAACACGCGACGACCGTCTGCCCACCGTAGCGCTTAGTCACATCGGTGAGTTCGGCGACGATCTTGCCGGACTTGTCGGCCTGGCTTACGTCAAGGCGCACGTTGCCCTGCACGTTACGCCGCTGCGCGCGCTCGTTGCGCATCTGCACAAGGCGTGCGATGCGCCCGATACTGCGCGTGCGACGCGCCTCGACGCCCTTGCGGATCCAGATCTCCTCCTGGGCGAGCAACTTGTCAAACTTCGCATTCTCGACCGCCTCCACTTCGAGCTGCTGCGCCTTGCGTGTCTGATAGGCCGAGAAGTTACCCGGGTATGACAACAGACGCCCGCGATCGAGTTCGACGATGCGGGTCGCGACGCGGTCGAGGAACGCGCGATCGTGCGTGATGAACAACACGCTGCCGCGCAGCGACAACAACAGCGCCTCGAGCCAGCGTATCGAATCAAAATCGAGATGGTTGGTCGGCTCGTCCAGCAATAGCACATCGGGCTGCGTCACTAGCGCGCGGGCCAGCGCAACGCGTTTGAGCAGACCACCAGAGAGCTGATCCACCCGCGCGTCGCCCTCCAGGCCCAATTGCGCGAGCGTGGTCGCGACCCGGGTGCGCCATGCCCATCCGTCATGCGCGTCCAGCGCGCCCTGCAGCACATTCATGCGCGCCAACAACGCGTCATGCGACGGGCCTTCGGGCGTATCGGCCAGCGCGTGCGCAACGCGGTCGTACTCGTTGAGCAGCGCACGGGTGTGCTCGAGCCCCGCGGCCACCGCGTCGAACACGCGCATGTCAGGGTCGAAGACCGGCTCTTGCGGCACATAGACAGTCGTGAGTGCCTGCGCACGGGTGATCAAGCCGTCGTCGGGCTTGGCCAGGCCGGCGACGATCTTCAGCAACGATGACTTGCCCGCACCGTTGCGGCCGATCAGGCCCACCCGCTCGCCCGGCTCGATCGAGAAGTCCGCGTGGTCAAGCAGTGCGACATGGCCGAACGCGAGTTGCGCGCCGGTGATGGAAAACAGCGACATCGGCTCAAGAAAAGGGCAGAAAACACCCATTGTACCGGCCGGACACAAGCCACTGTGCGTGAATCCGTATCGGGCGATTGGCCGATGTAGGCCGCGCCTTGCGTTACGCTAAGATACCGGCTTTCCAAGCAGGCCAAAAAGGCCCAAGGTTGCAGCCGTGTCTGACGTGATTGAATACAAGAGCTGGGTCTGCCTAATTTGCGGGTGGATCTATAACGAGGCAGACGGGCTGCCGGACGAAGGGATTGCTCCCGGCACGCGCTTTGCCGATATCCCAGCGCAATGGCGTTGTCCGTTGTGCGACGTCAGCAAAGCCGACTTCGCCGTGGTGGAATTCTGAGCGCCGCGCCGATGCGCGTCGGGATCGTGCTCGTGGTATCCTTACGACCCCGTGATCCTGACCACTCCCGATCGCACGGCATGCTACCGGTACGCGGCTTCGGACAGGTCACCGGGTCGCATGTCGTCGATGATGACGCCCTCTCGCCGTAGCACAATGGATAGTGCACGCGCCTCCTAAGCGTGAGATTCAGGTTCGATTCCTGACGGCGGGACCATATTGGCTGACGGCCCGTATACTCATGATCCGCCGGCGCTTCGCATAGGGCACCGCGTCGCGATGATGTGGTGCACCGCACATAAATGCTATCCATCGGACGGTAAGGTGTGGCAAACCCACTGCGATGCGCGGGTGCGAGCGCACCGCGCGGTTCCTGCATGTCCCGGACCGGGCAGTGCGACGCGAACCGCTTTCTCACGCCAGATATGACTCTTTCCGGACGTGTATCCACGAGCACGCTGCTGACCGTTGTTGTGCCCGTCTACAATCTCGAAGACTGCATCGCGAATGCATTGCAGTCGATACTCAAGCAACGCCATCTCGACGAGATCACGACACTGGTGATCGACGACGGCTCGACTGACCGCTCCCGCGAGCGCATCGACGCGATCGTGCGAGCCAATCCGCACGCTGATATCCGGATGATCACGCAGCCCAACGGCGGATGCAGCGCGGCCCGTAATACCGGCATCGCACAAGCGCAGTCGCCGTACCTGGCCTTTCTGGATGGCGACGACACGTGGGAACCGGACTTCTCCGACAAGATCATTCCGATCCTGCGGATAGGGCGCGCCGACGTGATCGATTACAACATCTGGATCGTAGGGCGCAACGGCAAGCAATCGGACGAGCTGACGATGATCGGCGCCGAGTGGGCTGGCGAGCATCAGGTGGACGATCGGCTGCTACTGGATGTCGCAGCCACCTACGAGATGTTCGCGTGGGCCCGTATTTACCGGCGCTCGCTGTGGCATGGCATCGCGTTCCCGCCTGCCCAACTGTACGAGGACGCCGCGGTCACGCCGCACCTGTATTTGCGTGCCCGCACAGTGCACCGGCTCAGCGAGCGCCTGTACAACTACTATCGACGCTCGGGCAGCATCACGCAAGTCATGAACATGCGCAGCGTGCAGGACCTGGCCAAGAATGTCGAGCGAGCGCTATCGCAATGCGCTGACCCGGCGCACCGGAATTACTGGATGACGCTCACTGCGATGGGATTCGCACACGCGCGTCGGGAAGCGGCCCGCGTCGATGGCCATGCGCTGGGCGACGCGCTGCGCATCATCGACACGCTGGCCCAGCATTGCCGTACCGTCACGCAGGCCTACCCAGAACTGGCCAAACACGCGTCATTTGACCGCTATCGCGGTGCAATGTATCGGGAGCGTGCAGTGTTTCTAGCCAAGCGCGCGATCAAGCGCCTGATCGGTCGGGAGCGGCGCCTGGGAGCACCGCCTGCCGCGGGTAAAAAGACCTCGGCCGCGGTACCCGCGCTGCAAGACGAGCACTGAACAAAACGCTGCGGCACATTCGCTGAATGCCGCGCATGAAACACGCCCACGTGATGCCGCACCAGCCAGCGCGCCGGCCGCGACGCGAACAGAAGGCCCGTGGCGACGTGCTCCACCAACGCCATGTCGCCAGCACCAGGCCGTTGAACAGATACATGTTGGCCGATGGTGTTGGCACATTGAATTGTCACGAAGCTGTGGTATGTGCAGCCACGCCCTTGGTCAGGCAATCGCCGACGTACGGGCCGCCGCGGCCAGATCCATTAATATTGCCGGTTTCGCCGTTACCTTCCCCTCATATTGTCATGACCGTGCATCGCGAACCGCTCAGTGTGATCATCATCACGCTCAATGAGGCCCACGACATCGAAGCCTGTCTGGCGTCCGTGCGCGACCTGGCTGATGAGATCGTCGTGGTCGACGCCGGTAGCACCGATGCGACGGTGCAGATCTGCGAGCGCTTCGGCGCACAGGTCGTCACAGCAGACTGGCCGGGGTTCGGCCCTCAGAAGAATCGGGCGCTCGCGCTCGCCACCCGGCCGTGGGTGCTGTCGCTGGATGCCGACGAGCGCGTGACGCCACAGTTGAGGGAATCGATCGAAGCGGTGCTGGCCGGGCGCGGGCCATCCGGCTATATAGGGTATGCGATGTCCCGCCGCTCGCAATTTTGCGGCCGCTGGGTCAATCACTCGGGCTGGTCGCCGGATTGGGTGGTCCGGTTGTTCCGCCGCGAAGCGGCCAAATTCTCGGACGATGCCGTGCACGAGCGGCTAATCGTCGAAGGCCCCACCGGGCGCCTTGACGGCCGGTTACTGCACTACAGTTATCGCTCTGGCGAAGAGGTGGCGAACAAGACACTGGCCTATGCTCGCGCCGGCGCCCGGATGTTGCGCGCGCGCGAGCGCCGCATCAGCGCATTGGCCCCCCTCGCACACGGCGGCTTTGCTTTCGTGCGCACGTTCATGTTGCGAGCTGGATTCCTCGACGGGCTGACGGGCCTGGGCATCGCGCGGATGAATGCGCGGGCGACGTTCCTAAAATACCATTATGCGCGGCGCGCAGACCGGTCAGCGCGCGGCGACAGCGGCACCGGCAGCACCTGGCGGGGGCTGCGCATTGGATTGTCGTGCCAGGCGCTGCGCCACGCCGGCGGCTTCGAGCGCTACGCGCGCGACATCATTGGCGCAATGGCCGCGCGGGGCGTCCGCCCCATCGTCTTCGCCCGCAAATTCGATAAAACGCTGCCCGAGTACAGACTCGTCGACGCGCAAGCCATCCGGGTCAACTGGCTGCCGCGCGCGCTGCGCGACGCGGCGTTCTCCTGGCGGCTGCGCGCGCGCCGTACACGCAGCCAAGCGGACATCGTGATCGCGTGCAATCGGGTCGACTCAGCCGACATCGTCGTATGCGGCGGCACGCATCCGGGCGCATTGCGCCATGGTCGCAACAAGCCAAAGTGGAATGACGGCTGGCAAACCGCGCTGGAGCGCCACACCTATCGCAACGCGGGCGTGGTCGTCGCCCACTCCAAGATGATGGCACAAGAAGTCCAGCAGTATTTCGGCATCGCGCCGGACAAGATCCGTGTCATCTATCCCCCGGTGCGCAGCGACTGCTTCGCGCCGATGGCGCCGGCACAGCGCGATGCGATGCGGGCACAGCTCGGCATCCCCGACGGACACGCCGCGTTTGTGTTCGTAGCCAACACCGGCAAGGGATTCGAACTGCTACGCGCGTACTTCGAGGCGAGCGCCGAGCCGGTCTGCCTGTTGGTCACGGGCCGCCCAGTCGCCAGCTCATCGCCGCGGATCCGCTCGCTCGGCTATCGTACAGACATGCAATGCGTGTTCGGCGCAGCCGACTTCACGATCGTACCTGCGCCCTATGAACCGTTCGGGCTAGTGGGCATCGAATCGATCCTGTGCGGCACGCCGGTGCTCACCGCCGCTAACGTCGGCTGCGCCGAAGTCATCCGCGACGACGCGCAATGGCGCTTCTCGCACCTGGACGCGGGCAGTTTCGCCGCGGCGGTCGAGCAGGCGCTCACGCGCTGGCGCGCCGGCACCGCGCGGCTCACCCGGCCCGACGAGCATCTGCTGTACAACTACGATGTGGCGTCCCACACCGCGCACTTGCTAGCGCTGGCCTCGGAACTCGCCGGCCGTCGCGCGTAGCGCTGCATTTCGTCGCCCCGTGCGGCGCCCACCCCTGTCGCGCCGCGCGTAATGCTACACTCGTTCGTCTGGCACGAACGCTGCGTCACGCGCGCCGCACGGCAATGCCATACGGCCGCCGTCATGTCGCGGCACCGCGTGCCGTCAATCTACCGGAGCAATGTCCATGGCTGAATTTCGCATTTGGTCCGATCGGTTCTCGCACAATGGATTCATGCCTAAGCAGCAGGAATTCGATGACCGCTCGTTTGGCGTCGACGGCGGCAACGTGTCGCCCGCGCTGCAATGGGCCGACCCGCCCGCCGATACCAAAAGCTTCGCGCTGACCGTGTACGACCCGGACGCGCCGACCGGCAGCGGTTTCTGGCACTGGGTTCTCGTCAATATCCCGGCACACATGCGCTCGCTGCCGGATGGCGCCGGCAAGGCCGACGGCAGCCTGCTGCCAACCGGTGCGCTGCAGCTACGCAACGACTATGGCACGGTAGGCTTTGGCGGTGCAGCGCCGCCACGCGGCGACAAGCCTCATCGGTACGTGTTTCGCATCCACGCGCTAAAGATTGACGCGCTGCCACTTGGTACGGACGCGACCAACGCGGTGGCACGCTTCATGATCCACTTAAATGAAATCGACTCGGCCACCTATACAGGTCTGTACGAGCTGAAGTAATTGGGCACATGCGGGACTAGCGAGGGCTTGTCGCCGGCCTCGCGCTGCTGGCCACGCTTGGCGCGCACCCGTGCACGATCGATACCACGTCGCGCATGGCGCTGCGCAGCTGCAGCTTCGGCCTGTTCCAGTCGCCCAACAAATGCACCCTTCTCGCCTCGGCGCCACGCGAGCGCAGCGTTGGCGCGAGTGGCATGTTCGGCACGGCCCAACTGACTGGTCAAGCTGTCGAGGCAGCCATCCCTGCACTGATTTTCAACGTCACCGGCAACTAGGGGACCTTCTCCATGCTGGCGGTGGCGGCTATTTTTTCAACGCTGGCGGCATGGATAAGTTTTGCGCGGCGTCGATCCGTTGCGTCGCCGCTGATTGGCTACAGGCATGCTGCTTGCTATAAAGAGGGGCATGAACGTACCACCTAAAACATCATCGCCTATTCATTTCGAGGACGCGCCACCTTCCTTCGACGGCGCACGGATGATGCTTGACTTCACCGCGTCCGTCGATGGGCGCCTAGTGCGGTGCTCGGTGAGTGCCGAAGCCCTTGAGGACCACTTTGGTGCCGCGTCCGCGCTCGAGAGCGAATTGCTGCAAGCGTTCGAGCGCGGTCGCAGCCGCATTCATCGAGTCGCTCGGCTCGCACTGGCAGACAGCGACGGCCAACCCGTCGTGCTGCACAGTGGCCTATTCCGGATCTCGGCAACCTAACGCCGCCAGGCAACCTGCCCACTCATCCTGCAAAGGAGGCTTTATGTCACTGATCGTTGCGGGACGCTTCACCTCGTTCCCTCAAGCCGAACGCGCGTCGCAGGCGCTGTTCGAGCATGGTTTTGTCCAAGAGGACGTCACCCTATTCTTCGTCAACCCACCCGGCCAGCACGCGCGCTTTTCGATCGGCGGCGACGTATCGACCGACCCCGGCGCACGCGAAGCGCCGAAGGGCGCGGCCAAGGGTGTCGCGCTGGGTGCTGTCGTGGGCGCAGTCGTTGGCGTCGCGGTTTTTGTGCTCGCGGGCGCGCCGATGCTCGTATCGATCATCTCCGCTGGGGTCGGCGCTTACGTCGGCTCGATGATCGGTGCGATGAGCCATACCCGGCGCACGCTCGAACAGCATCATGGACGCGAGCGCTTCGTCGACCGCGAGGCGCGTGACGCCGGCGTGCTGGTTGCCGTGCACGTGGACGCGGCCACGCAGGAGAATGCATCACGTGTGCTGCGCGACGCAGGTGCGCTGGATATCGAGCGCGCCTCCGGACGCTGGCGCGACGGACGCTGGGCTGACTTCGATCCGACCCGAGCGCCGCACGTGGAGCGCGACAGCCAGCCCGATCTCAACGAGCGGCACACTTAGTCTCGCCGCATTGCAGGGTGGCAACCGAGCCAGGGGTAGCCGGACGGACAGGCCGCCGGTAGCCAATCAGGTGGGATGACCACCCGCATACCGGATCTGCGCGGTGCGCAGTTTCCGATCAACCACAACCAACGGAGGTACACGATGGCAAATCATATTGTTTCCGTTCTAAATGACCTGATCGAAACGTCCAAAGACGGCGAAGCCGGCTTCCGCAAAGCGGCAGAGGATGCGTCGAATCCGGAATTGAAGACGCTGTTCGCCAGTTGTGCCCAATCGTGCTCGCAAGCGGTCAGCGAGCTGCAAGCCGCCGTCCATTCACTCGGCGGTAAGGCCGAAGATCACGGATCCGCGTCCGGGGCGCTGCATCGTGGCTGGATGGACCTGAAGTCAGCCATCAAAGGTCGCAGTGACCACGAGATCCTAGCGGACTGCGAAAAAGGCGAAGACGTAGCCAAGAAACATTACCGACAGGCGCTGGATGAAGCGTTGCCTGCGGACATTCGGATGCTCGTCGAGCGGCAATACGAAGGCGTACTCAAGCATCATGATCGCGTACGCGAATTGCGCGACGCTACGGCACGATAATCTGCCTGCGCTGGATGCGGCGATGCACGCCGCATCCAGCAGGGGCGTGGAAGCTGGCCTAACAAGCCGCTTCGCCGCGGCCCTGGCAGTCACCATGCGGTATCTGACTGCATGTCACAATAGCCTTAATTCGCGATGTGCAAGTCGTTGTGCACGTGGGTCACACCGTCAACCGTTCTAGCCGCATCGGCAGCAGCTTCCTTCACCTCACGGCTGGGTACTGTCCCGGTCAAGCGCACCGCGCCAGCCGTGGTCTTCACGTGGATATTTTGAAAGCCTTTCACGCCCTTCGCGTTCAGCAATGCAGCCTTGACCTTCGTGGTAATAGCGCCATCACTGATTTTCTCGCTGAGCGTTTCGGAACCCGACAATGGCGCGGCCCTATTGCTGCCCGCGCTTTGGGCGGCCAGCCCGACCACATGAGCTGCACAGATTATGCCAATGGCAACGCGGATCCATCGTGTCGTTTGCATCGTCTTCTCCTGGATTGAAGTGGCAAGGGGGGGTTGCAAGGATCGTACCCACGATTAATGCGCGTCATTGCGTCGGCGCGCGGCGGTCGCGCTCACCTCCGCGCCGAGCAGGAACACCGACGACGAGAAATACAGCCACATCAGCAGCACGGCGAGGGAGCCCGCAGCGCCAAACGTATTGGCGGTGCCCGCATGTGCCAAGTAGAACGCGAAGATATTCTTGCCGCTGGAGAACAGCAGTGCCGCCGCCAAGCCGCCCGCGAACGCATCGCGCCATTGGATCGACGCATCGGGGACGAACTTCAGCATCGCGGAGAATGCCAGCCATAGCGAACCGAGTGTGGCCACGTGCTGCACTGCATTCGCTATCCGGTACGAAGCGCTTTGCGGTCCCCAGAACCATTGCCCAATCACGCTGATCGTGGTGTCTAAAATCAGCAGCACAACGATCAAGAATGCCACGCCAAGCACCAAGCCAAACGAGATCAAGCGCACCCGCACCAGGCTGAGCAGGCTGGCGCGCGTATCGGGTTCCGGCACCGGCCAGATCGCGTTCAACGCGCTGTTCAGCGTCGAGAACGTAGCGGATGCGCCGATCACGATACCCAGAATCGACACCGTAGTCGTACGCGTTGCCATATCGGCGTGCCACGCGTTCGCCACGATGGCCTGCACGCCTTGTGCGGCTTCGTCGCCAACCACGCCGCGTATTTCGCCGAACAACCGGCCTTGCACCGCATCCTGTCCGAAAAAAAACCCGGCCACCACGATGACAATGACTAGCGTCGGTGCGAGCGAGAATGCCGTATAGAAAGCGATCGATGCCGCCATCGTCGGACAGCGGTCCTTGATCCAGTGCGTGACCGGATCCGATACCCAAGCCAGCAGATCCATCGCGCGCGAGCGCATCGTCAAGACAACGTGCTGACAGGCAACCGCACCGGCACACCGGGTCGGGCGAACGTCGCCTGCTGCGCCATCACGCGCAAAGTCAACGCGTCGTCGCGGTCCACCACTTCACGCAGATCGCGCATGAATGAATCACGCCATACAGACAGGTCGTTCTGCCGCAATACTGCCATCATCGCTTGGTGCCGCTGTTGCCGGTCCACCAAAGGCATCGACAACGCGCGGCGCATCGCGTCGGCGACTTGCACTAGGTCGAACGGATTGACTATCAATGCACCCGGCAATTGGTCCGCAGCACCGGCAAACTGCGACAACACAAGCACGCCAGGATCGGCGGGGTCTTGTGCTGCGACGTATTCCTTGGCCACCAAGTTCATGCCGTCGCGCAGCGGCGTCACGCATCCGACCTGGGCCGCGCGGAACAGCGACATCAGCAGGTTGCGCTCATAGTTACGGTTCAAGTACAGGATCGGGGTCCAGTCCAGTTGTGCAAAACGACCGTTGATCCGGCCCGCCTCCGCCTCCAGGTGTTTGCGAATCGACTGGTAGTTTTGCACGTCGGTACGCGTAGGCGGTGCGATCTGCATCAGTGACACGTGCCCAGCCAGGCTTGGCGAATCCAGCAACAGCCGTTCGAATGCCTGAAACCGCTCGGCAAGCCCCTTCGAGTAGTCGAGCCGGTCTACACTGATGATCAGCTTGCGCTCACGCATGTTGTCGCGCAGCCCGACCACCTGCTTGCGGCTGGCGTTTTGCTGCGCGGCTTTCGCAATGGCATCCGGGTACACGCCGATCGGATACGCAGCGACCTTGAACCGGTGGTCGAACGCGTGGACCATCCCGTTGCCGAGCAACTGTCCGCCGCATTCGCGCTGCACGATGTCGGTAAAAGACTGCAAGTCGCTGCTCGTCTGGAAGCCGACCACGTCGTAACTGCACAGCGCCTTGAGCAGCGTGGCGTATGGCGGGATCGTATGCAGTACCTCGGGTGCCGGAAATGGAATATGCAGGAAAAACCCAATCGGATTGCGCATGCCGATTTCGCGGCATGCCTTGCCGAACGGGATCAAGTGGTAGTCGTGCACCCAAATGAGGTCGTTCGGCCGAACCAGCTTCTGCAATTGCCGGGCGAGCATCCCGTTAACGCGCATGTAGCCTTCGTAGTCGGCGCGGTCGAACCGCGTCAGATCGTTCCGATAATGAAAAGCGGGCCACAACGTCGCGTTTGAAAAACCGCGATAGTACTGATCATAGTCGCGCCGACTGAGGCCGACCGTTGCGTAGGTCACGTTGCCCCGGGTCTCGATTGTTGGCTTACCCGCTTCACCGCCGATCTCGCCATTCCAGCCAAACCATACGCCGCCGGCCTCCTTCAGCGCATCATAGACGCCGATTGCCAGACCTCCGGCCGCGGGACGGCCCTCCTGTGCCGGGGCGACCCGATTGGATACCACGATCAATCTGCTCATAGGGATTGCCACCTGCTGTTTGTTTAAATGAAATCATCGACACCAGCATGCAAATTTTGTGCCTAATGTTGCAATGCACAAAAAGGCCGAGCACGGCCCGCGCCCCTAAAGGCGCAATGGGTAGGTTTCCAGCAGGATGACCGCGATCGTGTTACGCGTCCTGCTCTGTCCCTATTTCTCGATGATAGTCCAAGCCGGCACGGCGGGCGCCGCCCTGGTTGGCGACGCCATCTGCCGGCGCGTCAGGTGCAGGCCGGTTCTGCCCGGCCGATATGTTGTCTTCGTGGTCGCCCGCGTTACCCGTGCCGGTGGACGGCAACCGGTCCGGCCATTGGCCGGCTTGCGTGTTTGGTCGGCTCATTGCGCCTCCAACTTGCACTGCATGGTCCCTGATTGTACCCACCCCTGCGGCTGAGCTTTCGCGCCGCCTTCGCGTGGTGGGGTAAACGTTACGCCCCGGGTTGTAATCCTTACAGCAACAGGTGCGCAGAGCGGTCTTATGGGCGCCGCGGCCGGGGTCGGCGGCGCCCATCCCCCTGGTCAATGTGTGCGTCAGCCATTGAGCCACGCGGGCCGCCCGCACAGGTGACGTTGACCAGACGCGTGGAACGCCGATGCTTGCACGTGCGGCATATCCGGGCCTTGCGGCGGTGGATCGCCGATCGGCGGCATATCGGGCCCGGGTGGATCACGCGTCGGATCAGGCGGCGCTTCGTCCGGTGGCATGTCCGGCGGTGGCACCTCGGGCGGATGCGGCGGCGTGGGCGTAAGCGGATCGGGCTGCGGCGCATGGGCGCGCCATTTGAGCGTTGACATAAATCGCTTCCTTGAAGGAGACGATAAGGGAACCAGCAACCCGTATGCCGGCTACCCCTGCCAAAGAACCCGCCGATCAGTCCCGCTCACGCCCAGGCGCCTGTTCATCGATCGGCTAAGCCTATTCGTCAGTTACCGGTGTACTTCGCCCCGACGTTCTCCGGCGCCTCATCGCTGTCGCCGGCATCCTCGCCTGATGCGTGGCGCGCGTCATCGCCATATTCGACCAAGCGGTTGTACAGCGTCTTCAAACTGATGCCGAGGATCTCTGCAGCCCGCGTCTTCACGCCACCGCATTGCTCCAACGTGGCCAGAATCAGTTGACGGTCCGCGTCGGCCAGCGATGTGCCGAACGGGATGGTCACCGCAGTGCCGGCGGACGGCTTAGACAGCGAGATCTGCAGCGGTACCGATGCGGTCGCAGACGAATCAGCCGGCGCCATGATGTAAGCGCGCTGCACGTAGTTCTTAAGCTCACGCACATTGCCAGGCCACGTGTACGACAGCATGGTTTCCTTGACCGAAGGCGGAAAGTGCTTGTCCGTGCCGTAGCGCTGGTTGAGCTCGTCCAAAAAGCTCTGCGCAAGCAACTCGACATCTTTGCCGCGCTCGCGCAGCGGCGGCAGGCTGATCGGAAATACGTTCAGCCGATGATAGAGATCCAGCCGCAGCTTGCCCTCGAGTACCGCCTGCTCGGGATCGCGATTGGTCGCCGCGATCAGCCGCACGTCGGTCTCGATTTCCTTAGTGGTGCCGACCCGCATGAATACGCCCGTCTCGAGCACGCGCAGCAGCTTAACCTGCAACTCGATCGGCATCTCGGTGATCTCGTCCAGAAATAACGTACCACCGCTGGCCCGCTCGAAATAGCCTTTGTGCTGTCGGTCCGCACCAGTGAACGCGCCCCGCTCATGACCGAACATTTCCGACTCGATCAGCGTCGGCGACACCGCGCCGCAATTGACAGCCAGAAACGCCTGCTTGCGCCGCAAGCTCAACTCGTGCACGGTCTGCGCGGCCACTTCTTTGCCGGTGCCGGATTCACCGACCAGCAGCACCGAAGCGGATGTCGGCGCCACCCGGTTGATTTGGTCATAAACCTGTTGCATCGCCGCCGAATTGCCTAGCATCAGGCCAAAGCGCCCAAAGCGGCGCAGTTCGCCACGCAGCGTGCCGATCTCGGCGCGCAGGTCGCCGGTACGCGGGATCCTGGCGAGGATCGCCTTGACCCGTTGCACATTGATCGGCTTGACGAGGTAATCCGTTGCGCCCATTTTCAGCGCACTGACCGCGGACTCCACGGTGGCGTGCCCAGTAATGACCACGATTTCTACGCCGGAGCGCAGATCCAGATCGTTGAACAAGTCCACGCCGCTGCCATCCGGCAGCTTCAAGTCGGTAAAGACAACGTCTGGCACCTGCCTGACGATCTGGATACGCGCCTCACGCACGTCGCCGGCCATCGCAATGGTCAGACCATCGCCCGTGATGATCTCCGCCAATGCGTTGCGGGAATTGGGGTCGTCATCGACTATCAGTATATGCGGCATGAGAAAGGAATCGTGTCCGGAAAATAAGCGGCAAGTCGGCAGCCCCACGGACGTTGCGCGTCAACGCGCATGCGACGTGCCGCCTGCCAATTTGAAAAAATTGCGCGCCTCATCCAAGACTATTACGCCAACCGCGTAATAATGCTATTTAGAAGTCTTATTCGGTGCGTAAAGTTGATTACAAAGAATAATCGACACGCTCGGGGCCCCCAGTGTAACCGCTTCCGGTCGAGCGCTCAAAACACAATTCGTTTACGCCAAAACGGCTGACGCTTCAGCATAAGCAATTGCCGCTGAGTTGGCGCAGGTGGTTAAATAGGTTCTTTGCACCAGAAAGCCCTACACCATGTCGTTAAGCGAGGCGGACGCGCCAGTAGCGTCCGATGAACAGTACTCACGCACCATCCCGCACCCGAAGGTGCCGGGCCTGAAGTCGTTCGGCCTGCTGTATGGCTCGTCCGACGCAATGCTGGGTCTATACGAGCAAATCGAGCGGGTCGCGGCCACCGACGCGACCGCGTTGATCGTCGGCGAGTCTGGAACCGGCAAAGAGTTGATCGCACGCACGATCCATGACGCCAGCCACCGCAAGAATGGCCCGTTCGTCGCGGTCAATTGCGGCGCCATCCCGGACAACCTGATCGAGGCCGAGTTGTTCGGCCATGAAAAGGGCAGCTTTACGGGCGCCGTGCAAGGCCGCATCGGCTACTTCGAACATGCGCACGGCGGCACGCTGTTTCTGGACGAGGTCACCGAGATGTCGCCGGTGCGTCAGGTCAAGCTGCTGCGTGCGTTGGAGACCGGCACGTTCTATCGGGTCGGCGGCAACGAGTTGATCAGCGCCAACGTGCGCGTGATCGCCGCGACCAATCGCGACCCGGCCACCGCGGTCAAGGAAAACGGGCTGCGCGAAGACCTGATGTACCGGCTTGCGGTTTTCCCGTTACGCGCGCCGCCGCTGCGCGAACGCAACGGCGATCGCGAATTGCTCGCGCAGTATTTTTTGGCCGAGTTAAACACCCAGGAAAATACCAGCAAGACATTCAGCAAGCGCGCGCTTGACACGGTGCGCACTTATTCGTGGCCGGGTAACGTGCGCGAATTGAAAAATGCAGTTTATCGTGCGTTCATTCTGGCGGAGAAAACCGTCGAGATTCAGCATCCGCACCTGGCGTCGCGGGTCAAGAAGCCAGTGCTGCAAGGCGATGCGATGAGCGTCTGGATCGGCACGCCGCTTGCCGATGCGCAAAAGCAAATCATCCTGGCGACGCTGAAGCACTGCGGCGGTGACAAGCGGCGCGCGTCCCAAACGCTTGGCATCAGCTTGAAGACGCTATACAACCGTCTGGGCGCGTATGAGGCGCAGGCGTGCGCGGACTCGCCCGAGAGCAACGAAGGCTGAGCAGTTTATCCTGCTTACCACTGTTCCCATTGTTTGCCGCGCGTACCCGACGAGCGGGTCGCGCCTACCGTTGCAGCGTCTGAAACCAATCCGCCGCGCGCGGGGCGCGGCGGCCCTGCCCAATGCCCGCTGCCATAGCCGCCGCAATCAGGATTCGACGTCCTCCAGGCTGAAGATCTCCGTCTGGTCATTGTATGAAAAGATCTCACCGTAGCGGCCCCAATTGATGACCGCGTCGAGCGTTTCCTCCGCGGCACTGTCCGACAAGTAGTCCTCGAGTTCCTGTTCGAAACGCACCCGCGGCGCCCGATGGCCAGGCCGTTCATTGAGAACCCGCTTGATCCGCGCCGCCAGCGGCACGTGGCGCAGCAGATGATCGGCGAACATCATCTTGCGCTCCTGCGTGCCGCATTCGGCAAATACACGGGCCGGCGGTGTCAGGAAGATATCGCCCTCACGCACGTCGGCAAAGCCGAGCCATTGCAGCACTTCGGCAATCGGGAACAGATCGTCGACCTCCAGATGCAGCGTGCGAGCAATCTCGGGCATGTCCGCTCGGCCGTGGTAAGGTGCGGCCGCCAGCGTCTCGATCAGGCCAGCCATCAAGTTGGTCGACACGTGTGGCAACCAGCTATGCAGCTCCAGGCCCTTGCGCGGCGCGCCAGCGCTCGGACGCGCCGTCATCTTCGCGTAGATGTCATCGACTAGACGGCGGAACGCCGGATCGAGCCGGTTGCGCGGATGCTTGAACGGCACCTGGATCTCGGCTAGCACGCGCCCCGGATTGGACGACAGCACCAGGATCCGGTCGCACATGAACACCGCCTCTTCGATATTGTGCGTGACGATCAGCACGGCCTTGATCGGCATGCGGCCTTGCGTCCACAAATCGAGCATGTCGGTGCGTAACGTCTCGGCGGTGAGCACGTCCAGCGCCGAGAACGGTTCGTCCATCAGCAGCAGCGTCGGATCCACCACCAGCGCACGGGCAAAGCCCACGCGCTGTCGCATCCCGCCGGACAGCTCGCGCGGGTACGCGTTCTCGAACCCGTCCAGCCCGATCAGATCGATTGCGGCCAGCGCGCGCTCACGCCGGATGCGCGCGGGTACGCCCTGGGCCTCTAGGCCCGCTTCGACGTTCTGCAGCACGGTGAGCCACGGGAACAGCGCAAAGGTTTGGAAAACCATCGCGACGCCTTCCGCTGGGCCCCGCAGCGGCTGGCCGCGATAGGTCACCTCGCCCCCGGACGGCGAAATCAGCCCCGCAATGATGCGCAGCAGCGTGGACTTGCCCGAGCCGGAGCGCCCGAGCAAGCCGACGATCTCGCCCTCGCGGATCGACAGGTTGACATCGTCGAGCACCAGCAGCTCGCCCTGGGTCTTCTCGAACCCACGCCGCACGTGGTCAACGGACAAAAGGACAGCGTCGGGCGCAGGCGCGCGAATGGCGGGCGCTGCCGTTACCGGCGCAGCGGCATTCGTAGGATTTTGCATAGCAACCACCGTATCGATCAATCCAGGCGCAGTTTGTTCTCGGCGTAGGCGTACATCGGGCGCCACAACAAGCGATTGAAAAGTGTGACAAACAACGACATCACCGCGATGCCGAGAATGATCTTGCGATAATCACCGTCCACGGTCATTTGCGCAATGTAGGCACCGAGCCCATGCGCGACCACGTGTGTATCGCCCCATTGCACCGCTTCGGACACGATGCTCGCATTCCACGCGCCGCCGGAGGCCGTGATCGCGCCCGTCACATAGTACGGGAAAATACCCGGCAGCATCGCCTGACGCCACCATTGCCAGCCGCGAATGCGAAAGTTGGTCGCAGCCTCTTTAAAATCGTTCGGATACGCGCTCGCGCCGGCAATCACATTGAACAAGATGTACCACTGCGTGCCCAGCACGATCAGCGGGGACAGCCAGATGTCCGGGTTCAGCCCGAAACGCACGATCACGATCACGAATACCGGGAACAGCAGATTGGCCGGAAACGCCGCCAGAAACTGCGCGAGCGGCTGAAGCTTCTCGGCCAGCGCTGGGCGCAAGCCGATCAGCACGCCCAGTGGGACCCACACGATCGAGGCAATCGCGATCAGCACCAGCACGCGCACCAGCGTAATGCATCCCATCGCGAGCACATGCCCAACCTCATCCCACGTCACGCCGGTGCTGACATAGTCGATGACGCGCCACAACAGGTACGCGGTGCCAGCCAGCACCAAAGCGCCCCAGGCGAGATCGCCAAGCCGTGAGGGCTGGCGATGCGGCCTCACCGCGGGCCCGACCAGCGGCAGCTTGCGCCAACGCAGCGGCAATCGCGCCATGCGCGCGAACAGCCATCCGGCCGGCACCAGTAACTGGTGAATCAACCGAGTGCGGCGCACCAGGTCGAGCAGCCAAGATTGGGGCGCGCTCGCCGACGCAGTGTTCTCCATGCGGAACTTGTCCGCCCACGCGACCAGCGGCCGGAACAGCAACTGGTCGTAGGCGAGAATCACAAGCGTCATCGTCAAGATCACCCAACCAATCGCCGGCAGGTTGCGCTCGGTGATCGCCTGCGCCAAGTACGCACCCACGCCGGGCAGCGTAATCGTGTTGTTGCCAACGGTAATCGCCTCGGACGCGACGACGAAGAACCAGCCGCCGGACATCGACATCATCATGTTCCAGATCAGGCCCGGCATCGAGAACGGCACCTCGAGCTTCCAAAAGCGCTGCCAGCCCGTCAGGTGAAAGCCGCGCGACACTTCGTCCAGGTCGCGTGGCACCGTGCGCAGCGACTGGTAGAAGCTGAACGTCATGTTCCAGGCCTGGCTGGTGAAGATCGCGAAGATCGCTGCACACTCCGCCCCGGCAACCCGCGTCGGGAACAGCGCAATGAAGAAGGTGACCGTAAACGAGATATAGCCGAGCACCGGCACCGATTGGAGGATATCCAGCATCGGCACCAGCACTTTCTCCGCCCGCCGGCTTTTTGCGGCAAGCGTGCCGTAGGCGAGCGTGAACACGAACGCGGCGAGCATCGCGGCGAGCATCCGCAACGTGGTGCGCAGCGCATATTCCGGCAAATACATCGGACTTAGCGAGATCGCCTGAGCCTTCAGCGTCGAGATCGGCGCCATTGTCTGCTCGAAGCCGATCGCGGCCATCGCGATCAGGCCGATAATCAGCGGAAAGGCCACGAAATCCCACCGATTGGGCAACAAGCGCCACGCGGACGCCGCGGCGTCACGCTTCGGATCGAAGCGAAAACCGAAATTGAAACCGAAATCCATCAGACAAACTCCCCGGCGCTCTGGGCATGCGGATGGACCGCGCCGCCGCACCACAGCGCGATGGCAAACGCTGCCCATTTCAAGACCGCCCCGACACTACACCAAGCACCATGACCGTTACAACCTTTTAACGTATTTGACTTGTTCCACCGTGGCGCGAATGCGGCACGCGCGCCACGCAGCCCAGGTGGCCCAGCTGCACCACTTACCTTCCGCACTGCACACGCAGCGCGGCGCGGCGGCCATTAACGGTTATCATGATGGGTCACTGAATGAATGCAGGAGGCCGCATGAAAGGAAATCTCGTCATCATCTGCCGTGACCAAGACGCCCACGAGTTCGACGCGCTGATGACCGAATACGGCGCCTTCCAGACGAGATTATCGTCGACCGCGTGGTATCTGAAGTTCGACGCGGCGCCCGACGTGATCCAGGAGGAGATTCTGTCACGGCTGGGCAAGTACACCACGCACTATATCTTTGAGGCTAACAGCGTCACGTACAACACAATCGACAGCGAAGCTGCTGCGGCATTGAATACCCTGTTCGGTAATTGACGCAGTTACGCCGTCCCCATGTGCGGGGATGCACGTCGCGGGGGAGCAGACCTGCGCGGCGCCCGACTGAGCCGGAAACTCCAGTTCGACGCGCAGGCCGCTGCGCTCGTGATTGCCGATCCGGCATTCGCCGCCCAGCCGGTTCGTGAGTCGCTCGACGATAGCCAGCCCCAGCCCGCTATGACCGTTGCCGCCGCGCGCCGGGTCCAGGCGCACGAAGGGACGGCTTGCATTGACCAGATCCTGGGGCGAAATGCCGCCACCTTGGTCGCTGACCGTCAACGTAAAGCCTCGCGTCGTGCGGGCGGTTTTGATCACCATGGGCGGCGCGCCATAGGCCTGTACATTGTCCAGCAGGTTGGACAGCACGCGCTCCAGTGTCGCAGCCGGCAGCATGAAGTGCGGCCCCGCACGCAGGTCGGCGCGAACCGCGTCCGCCGACGGCCACACCGCGCGATAGGTCCGCGCGATACGGTCGCATTCGTCGAGCATCTCGGCGCGCAGCCGCAACCGCGCCAACGGCGTGCGCAAATCGTGCGCAACGCCAGCAAGCATCACATTGCGGTCGTTGTCGGTCTGCGCGAGATTGCTGACCATTGTATTGAAGCCGCGCGAACGAACGCCATTTCCCGTGTCTGGCACCTAGCCGGCCCGGCGCTTCCGTTCTCGTCAGAAGCCCAAATGAAATTGTTAAGCCATCCCAACACGATGACCTCGCGCTCACATGGCATGCTGCGCCGCCAATCCCATCCGCTCCACGCCCCACCGGTGCGCATTCGATCCAGCACTGCGGCGGCGTCGAGCGCAAACTCGCCGCGCTACGCGTCAAGCTGCATCTGAGCGCCGAACAGAACAGACTGTGGCAAAGTGCAATGGCGGTCATGAAGTACAACCGCGACGAACAACGCCGGTTGCACCAGCAAATGACGCAACAAATCCATGCTGCCTTGCAATAAAGCATCATCAATCTGAACGCGCTGCACGCGGTGCAGCAGCGCCTCGCCGCACAGCGCGAACAACTACATGAGCAAACCGTAGCCGCGTGACTGAACGTCTACACTGCGCTAAACGATCAGTAAAAAAACGACCGTCAGCGTCATACTAAAAACGCACTGGGCACGAATGGCGCAGAGGCGGGCGAAGATGCGCGAGCGGCTGGGGCACGCACGACGCGCATGGCTCGCCCCAGATGCCGTGCCGGCCGCCACTAAGGCGCAGCCCGAGTCATCGCCCCTGCCTAGCCGGCGCAGCGCTGCCAGGCCCGCCCCGCTGCCTGGCGGCCCTCGTGCGCCATTGAGTTAGAATACCGCCCTTCGCGTACCGAGCATCACGCAGACATCCTGCGTACCGGCATCGCGTTGCGCGCATTGTTGGCCGCCTAACATAGGCGGGCGTCCCAAATTGCGCCGAATATTCGACCCATCATTAGACTACTGACTTCACCATGTTCCTGCAAGGGTATGGCCCGGTCATCGCAGCGGGCACGTGGCAAACCATCAAGTTGTCGCTGCTATCGCTCGCGGTCGCCTTCGTAATCGGACTGCTTGGCGCCGCGGCCAAGCTCTCGCGCAGCCATGTGCCGCGCGTGGTCAGCACAGTCTATACCACGCTGATCCGCGGCGTGCCCGACCTGGTGCTGATGCTACTGGTGTTCTTCAGCATGCAAATCTGGCTGAATCACCTGACCGACCTGATGCAGATCGACCAGATCGACATCGACCCATTCACCGCCGGCGTACTCACGCTGGGTTTCATCTACGGCGCATACTTCACCGAGACATTCCGCGGCGCATTCTTGTCAGTGCCGCGCGGCCAGATGGAGGCGGCGGCGGCGTACGGCATGACAGGCTGGCAAGCGTTTTCGCGGGTGATGTTCCCGCAGATGATGCGCTTTGCGTTACCCGGCATCGGCAATAACTGGCAGGTGCTCGTCAAGTCGACCGCGCTGGTATCGATCATCGGCCTTGCCGACGTGGTCAAGGCGTCGCAGGACGCCGGCAAGGGCACGATGCGCTTTTTCTTTTTCACGATCGTCGCCGGCGTGATCTATTTGGCGATCACGACGCTTTCCAACGTCGTGTTGCTGTACCTGGAGCGCCGCTATTCAACCGGCGTTCGCCGTGCGGATCTTTGATACCCGGTCGCGACAATGATCGAACTGCTACATACCTACTGGAAAGCCTATCTGTTCACCGATGGCTACAATATCACCGGCGTGGCCATCACATTGTGGCTGCTGGTCGTGTCGATTGGCATCGGTTTCTGCCTGTCGATTCCGCTTGCGGTCGCGCGCGTATCTCGACACAGGTGGATCAGCGTCCCGGTCTGGCTGTATACCTATATATTCCGCGGCACCCCGCTCTACGTGCAGTTGCTGCTGTGCTACACCGGCATCTACAGTCTGGAGCTTGTGCGTTCGCACGACTTTCTCAATGCGTTCTTCCGGCAGGGAATGTACTGCACCCTGCTGGCGTTCACGCTGAACACTTGTGCTTATACCACCGAGATTTTCGCCGGCGCGATCCGCGCGACGCCGTACGGTGAGATGGAGGCCGCGCGCGCGTACGGCATGTCCGGCTTCGCGCTCTACCGGCGCGTGATCCTGCCCTCGGCGCTGCGCCGGGCGCTGCCGTACTACAGCAACGAAGTGATCCTGATGCTGCACGCCACCACGGTCGCCTTCACCGCGACGGTGCCGGACATCTTGAAGATCGCACGCGACGTCAACTCGGCCACGTATCAATCGTTCGAGGCGTTCGGCATTGCCGCGCTGCTCTATTTGGGCATTTCGTTCACACTGGTGGGTCTATTTCGGCGCGCCGAGCAGCGCTGGCTGGCCTACCTACGACCGCAAGGTCAATAAGTTCAATCCGTGAAAGGCTCAACACGCGATGAATTCGCCCATGTCTAAGTTGTTCGTTGATGATCTGCACAAACGCTATGGCAGCCAGGAGGTACTCAAAGGTATTTCGCTCGAGGCCAAGGCCGGCGATGTGATCAGCATCATCGGTTCGTCGGGCTCCGGCAAAAGCACGTTCCTGCGATGCGTGAACTTTCTGGAGCAGCCCAATGCGGGCCGGATCTATGTGGACGGCATCGAGGTCAAGACCGCACCGGATCGCGCCGGCAACCTGAAAGTCGCCGACGCCAAGCAGTTGCAGCGCGTGCGCACCCAGCTGGCGATGGTATTCCAGCACTTCAACCTGTGGTCACACATGACGGTACTGGAAAACCTCACCGAGGCACCCGTGCACGTGTTGGGCCTGTCGCGCGCGCAGGCGCAGGAGCGGGCGCGCGAGTACCTGGACAAGGTTGGACTCGGCGCATCGGTCGAGAAGAAATACCCGTCGCACCTGTCCGGTGGGCAGCAGCAGCGAGTGGCCATCGCCCGCGCGCTGGCAATGCACCCGGATGTGATGCTGTTTGACGAGCCGACCTCGGCGTTGGACCCTGAGTTGGTCGGCGAAGTGCTGAAGGTGATGCAAACGCTAGCCGAAGAAGGCCGCACGATGATCGTCGTAACGCATGAAATGGCGTTTGCGCGCAACGTGTCAAGCCATGTGATGTTCCTGCATCAAGGCCGCGTCGAGGAACAAGGGCCGCCGGATGAGGTATTCGGCCGCACAAAGAGCGAGCGGCTCAAGCAATTCCTGTCCGGCAGCCTGAAGTAGCCATCGGTTGGCTCGTCCCCAGCAACCGGTTGGGTGTCGATCGATCTGCAAGTGCGGTGACCAACAACGCTCCGCGGTTGGGCCGGCGTCTACGCGGACATTCAGCACGTGTTCTGACCGGCTGGCACGACAACGACAGATGGAGCCGCCGCCACGCCGGCGTGGCGAACGCGGAACGGCACTAGGGTTTCTCGCGGCGGCCAGAGGCGCGTATCGGTGCTGATTCGTATGGACCGCACCGTTTTTATTGCGTATCACGCCGCTCCAATGCCGCGCCGTGACTGAGCCAGTCCAGCACCGCCGCGGCGTCTTCGTCGGTATGCCCGCGCACCGCCTCGACCACCTGCTGCATGCCCACGTCAGGTAACGCGCGCCGGATCGCGACGCCGACCGCCAAGACGTCGATCACCAGCAGGTGCAACACGCGCGAGATCATCGACACCTGCGAGTCGCGGATCTCGATAGGGTCCGTTTCCAGCACGACGCTCGCACGCTTGGCCAACGGCGTGTTGCTCGACGTGATCGCAATGACTTGCGCGCCAGCCTGCATTGCCACCTCCAGCACGCGCAGCAACTCCGGCGCCTTGCCGGACTTAGAGACGGCGACGATCACATCGCCCTTGCCCAGCAACGCGGCAGACGCGGCCTGCATGTACAGGTCGCCGTATGCAATGGTCGGGATGCCAAAGCGGAAAAACTTGTAGTGCGCATCCTGAGCGACGATGTTCGAATTGCCCAGGCCGTAGAATTCAATGCGCCGCGCGCTGTGCAGCATGTCGATCGCGCGCTCGACGTTGTCGAAGTTCATATGCTCGCGCAGCTGCAGGATCGCCGACACGGTGTTGTCGAGCACCTTCACGCCAAAGTCGGTCGCCGAGTCGCCCAGGTGGACCTGGCTGTGGCTAACCGAGTTCGTGCCAGTCAGGCCAGTGGCCAGCTTCAGCTTGAAGTCGGACAGTCCCTGGCAGCCAAACGAGCGACAGAAGCGGATCACGGTCGGCTGGCTCACATCGGCCTTGCGCGCGATGTCGATGATCGGATCGTTGACGATCGAGCGCGGGTGGTCCAACGCCAAGTCAGCTACGCGCCGCTCGGCCGGCGTGAGCACGTCGCGCATCTGCCGGATGCGCTCGAACACGGCTGATCCGCCGCCGGCACGATGCCCGAGTTGCTCGGCCAGGATCGCAGACACGCCGAGGAAGGCCGGATATTGCGCGGTGATCACGAAGGTCGGGATGTTCGCCAGGTACGCCTGGAAACGGCCCTTCGCCTCGAACCGTGCACGAAACGGCGAAGTCGAAAACAACTCGCCCAGATGTGGGATGACACCGCCGCCGATATAAATGCCACCCAGCGCGCCGAGTGTGACTGCGAGATTGCCGGCAAATGTGCCAAGCACTGCGCAGAAGCACTCCACTGCCTCCAGCGCGAGCGGCTCGGCCGCCTGCGCGCGCCGCACCACGTCAGCCGGCTCGAGTTGCGGGCCAAACCGTTTGTTCTCGCATGCGGCAAGCGCGCGGTAGATCAGTGCCAGCCCCGGTCCTGCGCAAACTCGCTCGAACGACACATGCGACCACTTCTTGCGCGCATAATGCAACACCCGATCCTCGCGCTCGTCCTGCGGCGAGAAGGTGGCATGTCCGCCCTCACTGCCCAGCGCGATCCAGCGGTCGTTTGCGGGAATCAAGCCTGACACGCCCAAACCCGTGCCCGGCCCGAGCAGCCCGATCACACTGTTGTGCCGGCGTACGCCGCCGCCAATCTGCGCGCGTTGTGCATCGGATAGACCCGGCAGCGCCATCGCCAACGCGGTAAAGTCGTTGACCACCAACAGCGTATCAAAGCCTAATGCGCGACGCGTGGCCTCGATCGAAAAACTCCAGTTACGGTTGGTCATCTGCACCTGATCGCCATCGACGGGATTAGCGATCGCAATGGCCGCGTGGTTCACGCGACCGATCTTACTGTCCTTCAGGAACTTGCGGATCGCAGCGGCGATGCCCGGATAATCCGCACAAGGGTATACACGAATATCGTCAATCTGCCCCGGTCCGAATTCCAGTGCGAAGCGCGCATTGGTGCCGCCTACGTCGGCAAGCAGCCGCGGGCCATCCGGATGTGGACTCTCACGCGCGAGCACTGCCTTAGGCGCACCAGTAGGCATCGACGTTGACTCCCGTATCGTTGGCCAGCTTGGAGATGGCGTTGTGTTGTGGATGCTCGATCGCGGCGCGCAGCACGTCCAGCTTGCGCTGCCCGGAGACTAACAGAAACAGCCGGCCGATTTGCCTGAGTGCCGACAGCGACAAGCTGACCCGCAGATGCGGCGCCTGCCGCGGCTGGACCAGTACATAGCGCTCGTGGGTCCGTGTAGCCAGATCCCACTGTGGCGCATCGGCGAAGATCGACGCCGTGTGGCCATCCTCGCCCATGCCGAGCACGGCCACGTCGGGCAGTGCGCGCGAGGCATCCGCGTTCAGTGCCGCGACGTGGGCGGCAGGCGCCTGGTCGACGTCTACCAGCGGCTGGAACACTGCTTCGCGCGCCGCGTGCTGCAGCAACGTGTCGCGCACGAGTCGCGCGTTGCTGTCGGCATGCATTGGCGGGACCCAACGATCGTCGACCAGGGTGACGTCGATGCGCGTCCAGTCGAGCGCGCGCCGCGACAAAGCGTGCAAGAACGGCCGTGGGCTCGTGCCGCCCGACACCGCGAGCGTGGCACGAGCCGCGCCGATACGCGCGGCCAGCGACGACTGCAACGCATCGCCGACCGCCTGCGACAGCGCGTCCTGCTGGGCGCGCGCATCGTCAAAAGCGTGAAGCTCGATCACTTCTCCTCCGTACTCCCTTCGACCGCCCACCGACATTGCGGGCGGGCCGGTCCCTGCGATTCAAACAAGCGTGGCGTGCCTGCTAGTTCTCTTCTTCGAGCCAGCATGTACCATGCTGGGCGAGCATCGCGCTCGCTGCAGCCGGTCCCCACGTCCCCGCCGCGTACGGCTTGGGCGACGTGCCGGGACGAGCCCATTCGTCCAAGATCGGCTCGACCCACTTCCATGCCGCCTCCTGCTCGTCCCGATGCACGAACAACGCCAGCCGGCCGTTGATCACGTCCAACAACAGGCGCTGGTAGGCTTCCATGCGATCTTCCTTGAAGAACTGGTCGAACGCCAGATCCAAGTGCACGCTTTGCAAATTCATCCCCTCACCGGGCTGCTTGGCCTGGCAATATAACCGGATCGATTCGTTGGGCTGCAGCCGGATCACCAGACGATTGGCGCCATTGCGCAGCGCCGTTGGACCGAGCGCCGAGTGCGGGACTGCGCGGAAGTTGACGACGATTTCCGCAACGCGCTCGGCAAGCCGCTTGCCGGTGCGCAGGAAAAACGGCACGCCGGCCCAGCGCCAGTTCTCGATTTCGACCTTCAACGCGACGAAGGTCTCGGTCGTGCTTGATGCGCTCACGCCATGCTCGGTCACATAAGCCGGCACCGCGGCACCCTTGACCACGCCCGCCTGATACTGGCCGCGTACCGCAACGCGACTGATGTCGCGGGGCTCGACGGGCTTGAGCGCGCGCAGCACGCGCAGTTTTTCATCGCGCACCGCGTCGGCCCCCATCGAGTGAGGCGGCTCCATCGCCACGATCGACAGCAGCTGCAACAGGTGGTTCTGCACCATGTCGCGCAACGCGCCGGTATTGTCGTAGAAGTCGCCCCGTCCCTCGACGCCCAATTCTTCGGCGATTGTGATTTGGATGCTCTCGACCCACTCTCGGCGCCACAGCGGCTCGAACAGTGCGTTGCCGAAACGCAGCGCGAGCAGGTTCTGAACAGGCTCCTTGCCCAGGTAGTGATCGATCCGGTAGATCTGGCCTTCCGCGAAGATCTCGCCGACCGCGTCATTGATCGCGTTGGACGACTCCAGGTCATAGCCAAGCGGCTTCTCCAGCACGATGCGCGCGCCATCGCTCAAGCCCACAGTCGCCAGTGCACGGCAGATCGACACGAATAGCGACGGCCCGGTAGCCAAATAGAACACCCGAATGCCAGGCAGCGGCGAAATCGCATCGCGTAGCAACGCATAATCCTCCGGCTGTCCGAGATCGATCTGCACGAATAGTATTCGCTCGAGAAAGCTGTTCCACGAAGCATCGTCGCCGGCCGGCTTCACGTGCTGGCGCACATGCGTGTGCATCCATTGCACGTACGCGTTGCGGTCGCCGATGCCACGCGCGACCGCAACGATTCTGCCTGCCGCAAGCAGCATGCCGCCGCGGTGCGCCTGGTACAACGCCGGCAAGATCTTGCGCATCGACAAATCGCCGGTGCCGCCGAAAAGGACGAACGTAAAGCCTGGATCAACTTGCATTGTGTGTTGACGGTGACGTTGGAAATTTGGCTCGGGTAGGCCGTCGCGCAAGGCGCGCAATCGGCCGTAGCCCGATAAAAATATTTTCGACGATAAATTGTAGTTTAGCTACAATTTTGAGCAAACGGTACATTTAGTGCAACGAAAACTTCGTTATATCAATCCGTTGCCGTGCGATCTGGCGGTCCGACAGGAGCAAGCGAATGGTCACTCGACACCGTTTGTCACGAAGCGTAGCAGTCGCCGCGCAGGCACACCGTCATGTTAAAGGACATTGTGCGCGCACAATTCACCTTCCTATTTGACGAACTGCTGTCCAACCTCGATGCGAAGTTGCACATCGAGAAGCGCTCGGAGATCAAGCTGATGCACCGGTGTGATGCACCAGCGCCTGGGCACGACGATCGTCTGCTGGTCTTCTCGCCGGTCAACGGCAAGCGGGTGGTGTCCCGCGTGCATCCGGCCTCCGATCCGCGGCCGCAGCAGTCCATGTCGCTACTGTTCAACCTCTCCAAGGCGGTGTTGTTCGACTCAAAGACCGAGCAGCGCATTGCATGACGGCTGGCGCACGACCATTGTTTTGTCATCCCACACAAATAAGCATCACCTGCCCGCATTGCTGCGCCGCGCGGCGCCCGGTGATGCGTCAGCTGCATTGCTGTTATCCCGATCGGCATGATTGTCGGCAAGATCAGACACCGCGCGTGAGCACCGCATCGTGGAACGTATAATAAGCCGCTTCGCTACACGCCTGACTCCACACGACGATGACCGGTGAATTCGACCATCGCAACCTTGCGATGCTCCTACTCCAGGCCCGCGAAAGCGTCATGAGCATGTTCCGCCCGATGCTCAAGCAATTCTCGCTGACCGAGCAACAGTGGCGAATCATACGCGCGCTGAACGACCATCCGCGTCAGGAAATGGAAGCTGGACAGCTCGCGAAAATTTGCTGCATTCTCAGTCCGAGCCTGACCGGGGTGCTTGAACGGATGGATCGGGACGGACTGATCCGTCGTTCGCGCGTCGCGTCCGACCAGCGCAAAGTGATCGTGAGCCTAACGCCGCAAAGCCAGGCCCTCGTCAAGCGGATTAGCCCGCTGGTTGACGAACAATACCGGTCATTGGAGAACAAGATCGGCGTGCAGACACTCGCCGAGGCCTACCGCCTGCTGGACACGTTGATCGAGACGCTGCCCGGCGATGCCCCCCCTGACAGTGGTGGCGATGCGTCGCGTTGGGCCAAGCGCCCAATGAGCGATACAGCTGACTAAAACCCGCCTGGCCGCGCTGTCGCCGGCCCCTTTCGCCGCTGCGCCCCTGTGCTCTGCGCTCCCGCTGCCGCGCCGCTGGTCGGCACGCGACCGCTAGCCGGCACTCAACCCATCGCCGGTAACCGGTGCGAGCGGGCCACAAGCTGATATCCGACATAGGTCAACACGCCGCAGACGCCGATCACGATCCCCATGGCGCGTGGCGAGCCATCCTGCAACGCACCGACCGCTAGGCTCGACAACGCGCCGAGCGCCAGTTGCATCGCGCCGAACACCGCCGCCGCTGCACCGGCGTTGCGCGGATAACGGTGCATCAGATCAGTTGTGCAGTTCGCGCCGAGCACACCGACCACGCTAACCACAAAAAATAGCGTCGCGACGATCGAGCGCAGGCCGCCCCAGCCGGTGGTGCAGGCCATGAACACTCCGAGCGAGGCGAGCAAGCACACCAGCGACGAGGCCGAGATCATGCGCAGCGCGCCGAGTGCGCCGACCAGCCGTACATTGAGGACATTTCCCGCCATGATGCCGACGATGTTCAGCGCAAAAAACAACCCATAGGCCTGCGCCGACACATGGAAGTAATCGATGTAGACGAACGGCGTGGCCGTGATGTACGCGAACATGCCGGCGAACGCCATGCCACCGCAGAGCATGTGGCCCCATGCCACCGGGTCGGTCAGCAAGCGCCCGTACACGGCGAATGACGCGCTGAGCGCGTTCTCATGCCGCTTGTGCGACGGCCACGTTTCCGGAATCTTGCGCACCGCCGTGATGGCGCAGGCTGCGCCGAACAGCGCCAGCGACACAAACACCGCGCGCCAGCCGCCGAGCAGTAGCAACTGCCCGCCCACCAGCGGCGCGAGCAACGGCCCGATTGACGTAACGATGGCCAGCATCGACAGCACGCGGGCCGCATCGGTGGGGCCATGCGCATCTCGCGCAATCGCGCGCGCGAGCACCGACGCAGCGCCGGCGCCCAGCGCCTGCAGGAAGCGTACTGCGATCAGCCAGCCGATCGACGGCGCTAGCGCACAGGCAATGCTGGCCAGTCCATACAGCACGATACCGCCGATCAAGATCGGGCGCCTACCATAGGCGTCGGACAATGGGCCATACAGTAGCATGCCAATCGAGAAGCCGAACATGAAGCTGGTCAGCGTCACTTGTGCGGCCGACGCACTGATGTCGAACGCCACTGCCAGCGACGGCAGGCTCGGCAAGTACATGTCGATCGAGATCGGGCCACACGCGGCGAGCCCGCCAAGCAAGAGAATCAAGCGCCAATCGGGCCAGCGGCGAGCAGTCGGAAAATCGGGCATGGAGAGACTGCGGGAGGCCGCGCACACGGCCTTTCATCAATTAAGGACCTCATTGTACGCGACGGCGCCGCGCGCGCCGCTCCGGTACAATGCACGGATGTCATTGCTGCAACGCGGGATGGATTCGATGTCCAAGAGCCAACTTCTTTTCGAACGGGCCCAACGCATGATTCCGGGCGGCGTCAACTCGCCGGTGCGCGCTTTCCGCTCGGTCGGCGGCACGCCGCGCTTTATCGCACGCGCGCACGGCCCCTATTTATGGGACGCAGACGGGCAACGCTACATCGACTACATCGGTTCGTGGGGCCCGATGATCCTTGGGCATCTGAATCCAGGCGTACTGGCCGCGGTACAGCGCGCGCTCGCCTCGGGCTTCTCATTCGGCGCGCCGACTGAGGCGGAGGTCGAAATCGCCGAGGAGATCTGCCGCCTAATGCCATCAATCGAGCAGATCCGCATGGTCTCGAGCGGCACCGAGGCCACGATGAGCGCGTTGCGACTCGCCCGCGGGTTTACCGGGCGCAGCCGCATTGTCAAGTTCGAAGGTTGCTATCACGGCCATGCCGACAGCCTGCTCGTGAAGGCCGGGTCCGGACTGCTGACGTTTGGCAACCCCACCTCGGCCGGTGTGCCGCCCGACATCGCGCATCACACCACCGTGCTTGAGTACAACAACGTTGAGCAGTTGAACGAAGCATTCAGCGCATTCGGCACGCAGATCGCAGCGGTCATTGTCGAGCCGGTCGCGGGCAACATGAATCTCGTGCGGGCGTCGGCCGAATTCCTCGCCGCGTTGCGCAAGCAGTGCACCGAGTACGGCAGCGTGCTGATCTTTGACGAGGTCATGTGCGGTTTTCGCGTCGCGCTCGGCGGTGCGCAGCAGCTGTTCAATATCGTGCCGGACCTGACCTGCCTGGGCAAGGTGATCGGCGGCGGGATGCCGATTGCTGCGTTCGGTGGCCGGCGCGACATCATGGCGCACCTGGCGCCGCTGGGCGGCGTCTACCAGGCCGGCACCCTGTCAGGCAACCCACTTGCGGTCGCCGCCGGCCTCGAAACGCTGCGCCAGATTCAGGCGCCCGGCTTTTATGACCGCCTGTCCCAGCAAAGCGCGCGGCTCGCCGGTGGGCTGCAGGCCGCCGCGCGCGACGCGGGCGTGCCGTTCAGCGCGGACTCGCTGGGCGGCATGTTCGGCCTGTATTTCGCCTCGCAAGTGCCGCACAGCTTTGCCGAGGTGATGCGTTGCGACGTGCCCCGCTTCAACGCGTTCTTCCACGCAATGCTCGATGCCGGCGTGCATTTCGCCCCATCGGCGTACGAGGCTGGCTTCGTGTCGATCACGCACGACGACGCGGTCATCGACGAAACGCTGTCAATCGCCCGCACCGTGTTCGCTGCGCTGCAACGCTGAGCACCGGCCCCTGCCATGTTCTCAGACTTTGATCGCCTGCAGATGCAACGCGCGCTCGTGCTCGCCGAGCGCGGGTTATACACGACGTCGCCGAACCCGCGCGTGGGATGCGTGCTCGTCAAGGACGGTGAAGTCATTGGCGAAGGCTTCACGCAGCCGGCCGGACAGGACCACGCGGAAATCCGCGCGCTGAAAGACGCCCGCTCGCGCGGCTACACTCCCGCCGGCGCCACTGCCTATGTGACGCTAGAGCCTTGCAGCCATTTCGGTCGCACGCCACCTTGCGCGAACACGCTGGTCGAAGCCGGCATGGCGCGGATAATCGTCGCGATGGAGGATCCGAACCCGCAGGTCAGCGGCCGTGGCCTGGCCATCCTGCGCGATGCGGGCATAGACGTGCGCTGCGGACTGCTTGCGCACGAGGCGCAAGAGTTAAACATCGGCTTCGTGTCACGCATGACGCGTGGCGTTCCGTGGGTGCGACTCAAGCTCGCCGCGACGTTAGACGGTCGCACCGCGTTGCCGAACGGTCAAAGCCAGTGGATCACGTCGAACGCCGCGCGCACGGACGGACACACATGGCGCGCCCGCGCGTGCGCGACCCTCACCGGCATCGGCACGGTACGCGAAGACGATCCGCAGATGACCGTGCGCGCGGTGCCCACGCCTCGCCAACCGCTGCGCGTGCTGGTGGACAGCCGTCTGGACGTGCCACTGAATGCAAGGATTTTAGCCGGCGCGCCACCGCTGGTCATCTGCGCGCGCGACGACGGAGAATTCGCCCCGCGTGCGCATGCGTTGCGCGCGGCCGGCGCCGAAGTGATTGCGTTGCCGAACCGGTCCGGCAAGGTTGACCTGCCGGCTGCGCTACGGCTGCTCGCTGCACGTGGCGTCAACGAATTGCATGTCGAGGCGGGCTACAAGCTCAACGGCTCATTGTTGCGCGAAGGCTGCGTCGACGAGCTGCTGCTTTACATCGCTCCGGCCCTGCTCGGCAACGCGACCGGCATGTTCAACCTCGAGCCGCCGCCGGCGCTCGATCGGCGGGTGCGGCTCCGATATCATTCGATCGAGCGGATCGGCGACGATCTACGGGTCCTCGCCAGGCTTGTGTCGGCCGAATCTGACAACGCACCGCAAACGGGCGATCCGCGCTCACAATGAAGGGATTCTCTCGTATGTTCACAGGCATCGTCGCGGCGATCGGCCGCATTGAATCGGTCACCCCGCTGGGCACGTCCATCAAGGACGGCGTGCGCCTGTCGATCGCCGCCGGCACGCTCGATCTGTCCGATGTCGGGTTGGGCGACAGCATCGCAGTGCAAGGCGCATGCTTGACGGTCGTGGACAAGACATCGACGCAGTTCGAAGTCGATGTGTCACGGGAAACGCTGAACTGCACCGCCGGGCTCGCACAACCCGGCGAAGTGAACCTCGAAAAAGCGCTGCATGCGCATGAACGCCTGGGCGGCCACCTGGTCAGCGGACATGTCGATGGGCTTGGCCAGGTCAGCCGCTTCGATCCGGTAGGCGAATCGCACGAATTGTGCATCGTCGCGCCATCGTCGCTTGCGAAGTACTTTGCGCACAAGGGGTCGATCACGGTCAATGGTGTCAGCCTAACAGTCAATGCCGTGCAAGATCTGGACGATGGGTGCAAATTCTCGATTAACGTGATCCCGCACACGATACAAATGACCACGCTGCGATACCTGCGCGTTGGCGACGCGGTCAATCTCGAAGTCGATATGATTGCGCGCTATGTGGAGCGGATGCTCAATGCGTCTCAGGACGGCTATAAATCATTGAAGTAATCCAATTTTTCAAGAGTTTATTGTTTGCCGGCGTCGCGCCTAAACCGGCTGTGGGAGGGAATCGAACCGCTCAATAGCCCCGCGGCGCACTTCTCAAAAGCAGTATTGACGATCATCGCGACGACGGCAAACGCGCAATCTAAGTCGCCGCTCTGCTGCACGCGCCGAAACGCCGGTTTAAAGTCACTTGCCGCCATAGCGACGGTGGTTAGAATCACCGGCCTGCTCAATAGTATCGCTAATTTACCAGGTCGGACCACGGCTTAACGACCAAATCACTTTGTCAGGCACGCGAGAAGGGGCAAAATTCGCCGTCACGATGCAAAATTCGAGCTTGATTTTGATGATAGGCGACGCGCCCCTCGATCATAAGAGGATCCGGGCACTTTCTGCGTATCCGCAAGACCTTCCATGCTTCGCAACACTTGGTTATGTGTTTTACATAAATATGTGTTACGATGACTATAACTCAATGGAGGTAACATGGCTGAAACCGTTAACTTCACGGGCGCGGTTGACCGCGACCTGCTCAAGCGCGCTAAAGTTCTTGCGGCGAAATCGGACACGTCCGTCAATGCGCTTTTTAACACCGAACTTCGCTATCTAGTGGAGACGTTCGAAGCGGCCGAAGCCCGCGGCAACCAAAATTTCCGCACCTTGCTCGACTTCTCGCTCGGTCGCATTGACGACCGCCAGGCGATGCAAGCACTCGGTATCGAGAGCGACGAGGATTTGTTTCTGCTGATGGCTCAGGCACATCTGCCAATGCCGCGCCTGCCGGAGGCGAGTACGCGCCGCATGGTGGATGACCTCAACGCCTTGCTCAGTTAGTCCATGGCGAGCAACACGACCGTCACCCTGCTTCCTGATGCCGGCCCCCTGATTACGCTCGCCTATGCCGATGCACTCCATTTGCTTCTGAAGCCAGGCTGGTTGGTCGCACTGGTCGATATGGTGCAGCATGAGGTCACGCGCAGCGAGACGCCGACCAGCACACGGATTGTTACATGGGCGCGCAATAACAGCATCCCGGTTCTCGAGACGAACCTCTATCACCGATATATGCAAGCGAATATGGCTTCGCCTGTCCGAAAAGCCAATCTCGGAGAACTTGCCATACAGGAAGCGATGAGTGGTTTCGGCCTTGCTGCCGAACAAACCGGCATCTTTCTGTTTGAAGATCACAAGATCGCGCGCGCCAGTTTCCTGCTACCGGATAACTGCCGCAAAGTCTCTACTCGCGCATTCCTGCTGTTTCTTGAGCAACAAAATTTGATTGACTCGGCTGTCGAGGTCGAGCGTCGCGCGGTTCTCGCGGGGAGGCAATTCTCCCAAATTCGGTTTCCGCCAGAATGACCAGCGACCAAAGAAACACGCGAAACATCTACCAGGCGTCCCACCACCCGGTGACGCGATCAACCGTCGCGAAGCGCTGCGCTCCCCATACCGACACACAAGCGGCCTAGAACCCGCGCGGAACCGGCATAGAAATCGGCTCTTGACGCGGTGCTGACGTAAAATAGTGGTTTTCCTATCGCGCCACCATCGTCCACCATGACACTCGCTTCCACGCAAGAGATCATTGCCGAACTCAAGGCCGGCAGAATGGTCATCCTCGTCGACGAAGAAGATCGCGAGAACGAGGGCGACTTGGTGCTAGCCGCTGATTTCGTCACACCGGAAGCGATCAACTTCATGGCTCGCTATGGCCGCGGGCTGATCTGCCTGACGCTGACGCAGGAGCGCTGCCGCACATTGAATCTGCCGCTGATGACGCAGCGCAACGGCACGCAATACGGCACGGCGTTCACGGTCAGCATCGAGGCCGCGCAAGGCGTGACCACCGGCATCTCCGCTGCCGACCGTGCACGCACCATCCAGGCGGCCGTCGCACGCGACGCTCGAGCCGAGGATATCGTGCAACCTGGACACGTGTTTCCAATCATGGCGCAGCCCGGTGGCGTGCTGGTGCGCGCCGGCCATACCGAGGCCGGTTGTGACCTGACGGCGCTGGCCGGGCTTACGCCGGCATCGGTGATCTGCGAGGTGATCAAGGACGATGGCACGATGGCCCGCTTGCCCGACCTCGTCGAGTTCGCCGCGCAGCACGGTTTGAAGGTCGGCACGATCGCGGACTTGATCCAGTACCGCAGTCGCACCGAATCGATCATCGAACGCGTGGCGCAGCGCACGATGCATACCGTGCATGGACCGTTTAATGCGGTACTGTTTCACGACAAGCCGAGCGGCGCACCGCACCTGGCGCTGGTACGCGGGCAACCCTCACCTGAGGTCGAGACCCTGGTACGGGTACACGAGCCGCTGTCGATCCTCGACTTGATCGAAACGGGTGTCAGTACACACTCCTGGACATTGGATGCAGCGCTGCGCGAGATTGCCCAGCGGGAAACCGGCGTCGTGGTGTTGCTGAACGTGCACGAGTCCGGCGAGCGGCTGCTGGACGTATTTGAGGCATTCGAGCGGCAGGACAAGGCAGCCGCACTCAAGCGCCGTCCGGTCGATTTCAAGACGTACGGCGTCGGCGCGCAGATCCTGCATGATTTGCATGTCGGCAAAATGCGGGTCTTGTCGAATCCGCGCAGGATGGGCAGCATGTCGGGGTACGGCCTCGAGGTCACCGGTTTTGAACTCATGCCGGCAGCAGCAAACGGATTCGCGGGCAGCGGCCCGCGTTCGCACGAATAGGGCGACGCGCGCGTTATCTGCCTATTTTGGATCATGGCCCGGCGGCGGCGTCCCGCCTCGCCCAACACATCAACGGAACACTCATGGAAATCGGACAATATCAACCGAATCACGATGGTGACGGATTGCGTATCGGCATCGTCCAATCCCGCTTCAACGAGCCGGTCTGCAACGGGCTAGTCGACGCCTGTGTCGAGGAACTCGAGCGCCTTGGCATCGCGGGCGAAGACGTGCTGCTCGTCACGGTGCCCGGCGCACTGGAGATTCCGCTCGCGCTGCAAAAGCTCGCTGAAAGCGGCCAGTTCGACGCGCTGATCGCGCTCGGCGCGGTGATTCGCGGCGAGACCTATCATTTCGAATTGGTGTCCAACGAGAGCGGCGCGGGCATCAGCCGGATTGCGCTGGACTTTGGCGTGCCGATCGCCAACGCGGTGTTGACCACCGAAAACGACGAGCAGGCGATCGCGAGAATGACCGAGAAAGGCCGCGATGCGGCACGCGTTGCGGTGGAAATGGCAAACCTATCGTCCGCGCTCGACCAACTCGATCAAGATGACGACGAGGACGAAGAAGACGAAGCGGCAGACGAGGATCGGGCATGACAACGAGAAGTGCTCGCCGTCGCTCGCGCGAGTTGGCCACACAAGGGTTGTATCAGTGGCTGCTGTCGGGTGCAGCGCCAGGCGAGATCGACGCGGCCATGCGTGAGCAGCCCGGCTTCGACAAAGCGGACCGCGACCATTTTGATGCGCTGCTACATGGCGTAATCAAGCAGTCGGCGACGCTGACTGAAGCGCTCATGCCATTTCTGGATCGCCCGATCGACCAATTGTCGCCAGTCGAACGGGCGGTGCTGCTGATCGCGGCATACGAATTCCAGCATCATGTCGAGATCCCGTACCGGGTTGTGATCAACGAGGCCGTCGAGTTGGCTAAGACATTTGGCGGTGCCGACGGCTACAAGTATGTGAACGGCGTCCTCGACAAGCTTGCGGTGACCATGCGCGCCGACGAAGTCAAGACGCGCGGTTGAATGCGTGCTGCCGCATCCGCTAGGAATTCTGCATGACCGACACTGATTCGATGCCCAACCCGCTCGACACCGCCCGGGCCGGTCGGCTCGCTTCACGCATCGACCAGATCGCGCCATTTCATGTGATGGAATTCGTCAAGCAAGCCAACCGCCTCGAGCAGGCAGGCCATGACGTGATCCACATGAGCATCGGCGAGCCCGATTTCACGGCGCCACCGGCCGTCGTCGAAGCGGCGGCTTCGGCCCTACGCCGAGGCCTCACGCAGTACACGCCGGCGCTGGGTATCACGCCGTTGCGCGAAGCCATTGCAATGCATTACCGGCGTATATATGGCATCGATGTCGAGCCGGCCCGCATCATCGTGACGGCCGGTGCCTCTGCGGCGTTGTTGCTCGCTTGCGCAGCGCTCGTGGATCGCGACGACGAGGTGCTGATGCCGGATCCGACCTATCCGTGCAACCGTCACTTCGTCACCGCCTTCGAGGGCCGGGCGGTTCTAGTGCCGAGCGACGCGGCGCAACGCTTCCAGTTGAGCACGGCGCACGTACAGCAACATTGGGGCGCAAACACACGCGGCGTGCTACTCGCATCGCCGTCGAACCCCACCGGCACATCGATCGACGCGGGCGAACTGCAACGCATTGTCGATACGGTCCGTGCCTACGACGGTTTCGCAATCATCGACGAAATCTATCAGGGATTGACCTATGATGCGCCGCCCGTCTCGGCACTGTCACTGCGCGGCGCACACGATCATGTCGTGACCGTAAACAGTTTTTCGAAGTACTTCAGCATGACGGGCTGGCGCCTGGGCTGGCTCGTGGTGCCGCCGCACTGGGTACCGGCCTTCGAGAAGCTCGCGCAGAACCTGTTCATCTGCGCGTCCGCGCTCGCGCAGCACGCGGCGCTCGCATGCTTCGAGCCCGCGTCACTTGAGATCTACGAGCAACGGCGGCTCGAGTTCAAGCGACGGCGCGACTTCCTGGTACCGGCGTTGCGCAAATTGGGTTTCGGCATACCGGTCCTGCCGGATGGCGCGTTCTACGTCTATGCGAACTGCCGCGGCATCGCGCACCGGGCTGCGTCGGACAGCGCGGCGCTCGCATCCGTGATGCTTCAAGAAGCGAAGGTCAGCATGGTGCCGGGCCTGGACTTCGGCATGCATGCGCCGCACGATTACCTGCGAATTTCATACGCGACGTCGTACGAGCGGCTGCAACAGGCTATCGCACGGTTGCACATCCTATTTGACGCGTCTTAAGCGAGCGCCGCCGCCGCCTCTTCCCCGCCGGCCGAGCGGCGCCTGCCACCGATCAAGCGCCGATGTCGGCCAACTGCTCGGTATGTTTCGATACGGTACTGGCGCCGGCGTCGTCCTGCGCATGCGTATCGGCGCCGGCAAGCGCTTTTTGTGTGGCCACCGGGCGCTCAGTGCCCAGCTTGACTTGCACCCGTTGCGTCGATGCATTGGTCTGCGGCGGCGTCGATACGAGCATTGGCGCCGGCGATTGCGGTGCGTTAACCGGCACCCTACGTCCGCGCGCGACATCCCGCAGCCGCGCGCGCTCGGCCAGCACCTTCGCGCCATAGCCACCGTCGTTCGGCGATGTCGAGCCGACGTAACGCCGCAAGCCACCTGCTACAGAGCCGCCACGGGCAATGCAGTCCTTGAGCACCAGGGCGCCGACCTTGATGTTGGCCAGCGGCTGCAGCGCAGCGTTCTGCCCCCCGAAATAATCAAACTTGTCGGAATGAATGCTAGACATCACCTGCATCAGGCCCTTGGCGCCGACGCCACTTTCCGCATACGGGTTGAATCCCGATTCGATCGCCATCACCGCCAGCAATAGCAGCGGGTCGAGCCCAACCTCGCGGCCAGTGTTGAACGCCGCCTTAACCAACTGGCGGACCGGCTCCTGCGCGACGCGATAGCGCCGTGCAAGGTAAGCGGCAACCAGCGCTTGCTCATGCGTCGACACCAGCACGCGATCGTCTCGCGCATCGGAGGCAATACGCTCGGATGGGATGAGCCGGGCCAGCGAGCCGACCGACGGTAGTGCGCGCGGATCGAGCCCATTGAGCGTAACCGGATCCAGGCCGGCCCCACCGGGCAGGTCGTCATATCCCAGCTCGAACGTCGCCGCGAGGAACCTTTTGCCGCTGGGCGTAGCGGATAAGGGCGTTATCCTCAGCGGGGCGGCGTCGCCTTCCATTCTGGCGTGCGGCGCGAACGGCGGCAACGGTTGGCCGGACAGCAATCGCGCCGGGCCATTATGCACCGCATCCACGATCAACGGCATCACCTTCGCGGCCAAGGTGCCGCGCAGCGCCGGCTGCCACCACAACGTCAGGCTCGTGAGCACCGCCAGCGCGCCGACGAGGCTCAACAGCGTGGAAGAAAGCCGCGTGCCGCGGCGTAGCAGTTCGCGTACCGTTTGCACGACATCGCTCTTCGGTCGCCAGCCTAACCAAGTATTCATACTTCACAAGCTCCCATGGTTCATGGCCGGTCGCGCCGTGCTTTGCAGCGACGACGACATCCGTGCGAGCACGCAAGCGCAGTCGCAGCCGATGTGCACGACAGGCCAAGGCGTCGCCTACGTTGGTTAGCCGCGGGACGATGCCGGGAAGAGATGGCGAGCGCCATCTACGAGGACGGGGGCGTCAGGATTCGTGACACACGCTGCGCGCGCGTCAATCAAGCCGCGCGGGCCACCCGCACTAAAAAGCCGGCGTATTGCGGCCGGCCGATGTCAGTTTGCGCCGCCCTTAGCGGGAAGGATCAGCGTGACGCGAAGCGCCAAACAGAATGGCGGACCACAAGGCGGTCCCGCCACTGACGAGGTCGGATTCTAACAGGGTTTTATAGATCGTCAAAACTAAGGATCCGAAAAATCAATACCTTTAGTTATAAAGAAAACGGTCAATCAATGGGTCTGAAGCAAGCCGCGTGCCCTGGCCGACAGGTGGTCCGGTTTGCAACCAATGTGTCGCGCACGCGCACAAGCTAAAATGTACCCCTTGTGCCCGGCACGGCCGGCGACGTCCGTATAGTGTGATGAAATACAAAGACCTGCGTGATTTTGCGAGCCGCCTCGAAGCATTGGGAGAACTGCGAAGGGTGCGTGCTGCCATCTCGCCAGTGCTCGAAATGACCGAGCTATGCGACCGCGTGCTCAATGCGGGCGGCCCCGCGCTGCTGTTCGAGAACCCGACTGGGCATACAATGCCCGTGCTCGGCAACCTGTTTGGCACGACACGTCGCGTCGCGCTCGGCATGGGCGTTGATGCCGATGGCGACGACGCGGCCCTAACGTCGCTGCGCGATATCGGTCACCTATTGTCGTCGCTGAAGGAGCCGGAGCCGCCGAAGGGCCTGAAGGATGCGACACGGCTGCTTTCGCTAGCCAAAGCCGTCTGGGACATGGCGCCCCGTACGGTCAGCGCACCACCTTGCCAGGAAATCGTGATCGAAGGTGACGATGTCGACCTGGCGCGGCTGCCAGTCCAAACCTGCTGGCCGCACGATGCGGCGCCGCTGATCACCTGGGGCCTCACCGTCACGCGAGGTCCGAACAAGCCGCGTCAAAACCTGGGCATCTATCGGCAACAAGTGATCGGGCGCAACAAGCTGATCATGCGCTGGCTCGCTCATCGCGGCGGCGCACTGGATTTTCGCGAATTTGCGCTGGCCCATCCTGGCCAGCCCTATCCGGTCGCCGTCGCGCTCGGCGCCGATCCGGCAACGATTCTCGGCGCCGTCACGCCGGTACCCGACACATTGTCCGAATATCAGTTCGCCGGGTTGCTGCGTGGCGGCAAAACCGAACTGGCCCGCTGCTTGACGCCCGGATTGGCGCATCTGCAGGTGCCAGCCCGCGCGGAAATCATCCTGGAGGGGTTCATCCAGCCCGATGGAGGCGAAGCGCAAGACATCTCGGCACAGCCGGGACCTCTGTCGCCGCGCGCTCGCGTGGCCGGCCCGGCCGGCCGCTACGAACATGCGCTGGAGGGCCCCTATGGCGATCACACTGGCTATTACAACGAGCAAGAGTGGTTTCCAGTGTTCACCGTCGAGCGCATCACGATGCGGCGCGACGCGATCTACCATTCGACGTACACGGGCAAACCACCGGACGAACCGGCCGTGCTCGGCGTCGCGCTGAACGAGGTATTTGTGCCGCTGCTGCAAAAGCAGTTTCCGGAGATCACCGACTTCTACCTGCCGCCGGAAGGATGCAGCTACCGGATGGCCATCGTGCAGATGAAGAAAAGCTACGCCGGCCACGCCAAGCGCGTGATGTTCGGCGTGTGGAGCTTCTTGCGGCAATTCATGTATACAAAGTTCATCGTCGTGGTGGACGACGACGTGAATGTGCGCGACTGGAAAGAGGTGATCTGGGCCCTGACGACACGCGTGGATCCGAGCCGCGACACGGTGCTGGTTGACAATACGCCGATCGACTATCTCGACTTTGCGTCGCCGGTGGCCGGGCTCGGCTCCAAGATGGGCATCGACGCAACGAACAAGTGGCCCGGCGAGACCTCCCGCGAATGGGGCCAGCCGATCGTGATGGACGCAGCCGTCAAGCGGCGCGTCGATGCACTATGGACGGAGATCGGCCTGGGATAGCAATGGCGCCAGCGGGCGTGTATGCGGCAACCTATCATCACCACGACGGCGCAGTCACCACGACGGCTCAGGCTTGCCGTCCGCTACCAGCGCCGATAATAACCGCCGTGCCAATGAGGATGCGGATACCACGGCCGGTAATAGCCACCGTAGCCACCCACAACGACCGCGGGCGGCGGTGTGTAGACCACCGGCGGCGGAGGCGCGTAGACTACCGAAGGTGGAGGCGGCGCATAGACGACTGGCGGCGGCGTATAGATCGGAGTGGCATATACCGGACCGGGAATCCCGATCCCCACGCCGATCGATATATGCGCTTGCGCGGCGCCCGCCCCTGCCAACAGGGTGACGGCGCCGACTAGGATCGGGATGATCTTTTTCACTACTCTCTCCTGAACACAATGCCGCCTATTACGGCACCACCCTTGCAATGTACCGAAAATGCGCGCGGACGGCCGGGCCCAATTGTTGCAAAATGCAATGGGGCGCTGGCGCGACAGGGACCGCATGACAGGGACCGCATTCGTCTTGCCGCAAGTCTCGCCGTCATCGAAGACCGGACGCGAGCGCCGGCCAGCACGTGAGGGGACAGTGCGGGACCGACACGCCGCGTTCGCTGCGCAACATTTGTTGGTCTGATATCGTGCGTCGGTAAAGATTATTTACAAAGTCACTAAACCGTGCCGGACTCGCACGTCACCGCGTGGCGGCGCCGCGTCGCATTCATTGTGTTATCACGGCAGCACAGCCCGGCTCCGTAACGGGACGACCGGCGTCAGTGGCAGTGGCAATGGTTTGACGCACCCGCATAGAGTATGGTCCGAGCGCGGTGGCGTGGGCCGGGTTTCCCCTAAGAAATTGGAAACTCGGAGAAAATCTGACAAAGAACAGACAATGCAAGCACCAGGATCACAGCGTCGACAAACGCCACAGGGCTGGGCCGACTACAAGCGCTATGGTAGCTGCTCAGCGCATTGACCATTACGCTGCGCCACTTCAGTAAGGTACCGCACCGTCAACCCACCTTCACATACGCGAACTCGCGACTCACGTTCGGCGGCACGTACAGACCGCTGATCCGCACGCGCGGTGTCAAGCGCATCCTTTGCTCCCACCACAAGCGGCGCTGAGCCGCATTGAGGAATCGCAGGTGTTTCCGATACGAAAAGAAGCTCATGGCGCAAATCTCCTGGTCAGGTATTTTTTGATTGAGTTGTGGCCGATAACGGACCGCGACGCTACTCACCTGCCGCCGCCCGCCACCTGCGGCACACGACTCGCCCCTTGACAAACGCCTTGCATCGCAATATTCAACGCGCAACCGACGACAGAGGACGCAACAAGTGCGTCGCTACGACGCTTGACACGAAGCAATACATAGTTGGTCTATCATGGACCCCGTCCTCTTTACCTAAGCATGAATCATGCCTTTTCCGCTTCATCCGAGCATTGGCTTCATCGGCGCCGGACGGCTCGCCCAAACCCTTGCAGCAGCGTGGCACCGACGCGGCTACCAGATTGCCGCGGTCACGAGCCGCTCAAAAGAATCGTCCAGGCAACTTGCCGAGCGGGCAGGACAGTGTCAAATCGTCTCAGATCTGCAACATGTTATCGAGGCTGCGACGCTGGTCTTCGTGACGGTGCCAGATGATGCGATCGGCGCGGTGGCCGCCCAGCTGTGCTATTCCCCTGAGCGGGCCGGCTCGTGCGCGCTCGTGCACTGTAGCGGCGCATCCAGTGTCGACTTACTCGAGCCGGCCAGAGCCCAGGGCGTCTTGACGGGCGGCTTCCATCCGCTATATCTGTTCACCGGACAGGCAACCGACGTGGACCGGCTGGCGGGCTGCTCCATCACAATCGAAGCTCCGGCGCCGCTGAACGCCGCGCTGCGTACGCTCGTCGGCGCCCTGGACTGCGTGCCACTGTCGATCCCGTCTGGTGCGCGAATGCTCTATCACGGCGCGGCGAGCTACGCGGCAAGCTTCGCGGTGGCGTCGCTGTACGAAAACGTCACACTTTGGAAACATATTGGGTTGGACGAGGACGCCGCACTGGCCGCATTGCTGCCCATGCTCGAGCGCACCCTACAATCGGTGCGCGACAAAGGTCTGTCCGGCGCGATCGCTGGGCCCGTGTCGCGCGGCGACGTTTCAGTAATCCGCAGCCAGCTCGACACCTTGGCCGCATTGGGCGAAGATCACATGGCGCTCTATGCAATGCTCACGCGCAGAGTGGCCGCGCTGGCGCGCCGACGCTCGCCGGCGCCGAGCGGGCTCGATGCGATCGAAGCCACTGTCAAAGCAGCGCTGCAGCGTGGCACGGACGCACCGGCGCCCAACGATAGCGCGGCGCATCGATCCGGCCGCGTGCCACCGCGCCCTTGACACGTCGCGTCCGGTACCTTACAACTCGTCGGCTGCGCCACTCGAAGGGAAAACAAGATGTTCGGGGATATTGCCCGCTTTCTGCTCAATACGATTTTCACGTTGTTCGGTGCCGCGCTGCTACTGCGCGCGTGGTTGCATGTGGTCAGGCTCACGCCGTACAACCCGGTCTCGCAGGGCATCTTCCAGGCAACCAACTGGCTCGTGCTGCCGTTGCGCCGGGTCATTCCGGCCGCGCGTGGCATCGACTGGACGAGTCTGTTCGCCGCCTGGCTCACCGCGATCGTGTTCATCATCCTGATGGTGGCCATCTCCGGTGGCGACCCGGCCTCGCTGTTGCCCGCTGGATTCGTCATCGCGCTGTTGACGATAATCAAGTGGGCGTTGAACCTGACGATCTGGCTAACGCTGATCATGGCGCTGCTCTCGTGGGTCAACCCGCGCTCCCCGGCGATGGCGATCCTGCTGCAATTGACCGCGCCGTTGCTGAGCCCGCTGCGCCGCGTAGTGCCCACGCTCGGCGGCATCGACCTGTCGCCGTTGGTGCTGCTTGTGATCGTCGAGGTATTATTGATGATCGTCACACGCATCACCGTGTCGGTGACGATGTTCGGATTTTGAGCATGATGGCGCCCGTATTCTGAAAACGAATCGGGCGTGTAGAAAATCTGTATGCAATTGTTCGCGCAGCCAGTGCAAGGCTCGCGCGTGTCGTCGTGCTCGCGCCGGTACCAGTTAAGTTCAGCCGCTTGTCGATCAGCTCTTGCAGGCCGTCGGCCTTGTAGCGCCCAATCTGCCGCCAAAACGTGCGCTCAACGCCCAACCGCCGCGCCGCTTCCGCTGCGTGAGCCGCTTGTCCTGCCGGTCGCTGTAGACTGCTTCGCATCTCATTTTCTGGGTTTCCTGTCACCAACGTGCCCGGCTGATAAGTGGAAGTGGCTCCATACCATAGCCATGAAAGCGGACACATGACGTGCTGCGGACTTGAATAATTCATGTGCTCACGACACCGCTACAACGCTTTGCTCCCCAAGCCGAAAGAAACACTGTAGAATAATGCGCTTCGCGGGCGTCGTATAATGGCTATTACCCCAGCTTCCCAAGCTGGAGACGTGGGTTCGATTCCCATCGCCCGCTCCAGTATGGTTCAACCCTTGCCACATAAGACTCTCGGGGTTCTCCAACAGTCGCCGTACTGACAACCTGCTACTCACACCTGAACTTGAATTTGGGCTCGGAGCGTTCCATCGTGCCGGTCAAAACACCCAGGTTGCTCCGAGACAAGAAGTTCGGCGTCTACTCTCCCACTACAAGATCCCTTGATTTAATCTTTTTCTACGCACGTTTGGAATGCCGTTTCGGAATGAAAAAGGTCGCCAGGCGCACGCATCACGCCCGCCGGTGTCACGGACAAATAGAAATAGAACTGTCTGGTTGACGGGATAGCCAAACCAAGCCACAATCTCCGCTCTTCGTGGAAGTTGTACTTCCGCCGGAATGCCCGGGACCATGCGTTCATGCCGCATCGCCCACTCGAAGACACTGAAAGCCGTTCAATATACGAACGGCTTTTTGCTTATCAGCCGCATGCCGACCCGACAACGCACGTGCCGCGCTGGACGGCCTGCCGCAAACGCTGCACGATGACTCACGACCCTTCCGATCGCCACAACGACGCGGCCGCGCACAAGCGTGCCGAGAATGAAGCCCAGGAGAACAGCAGCCACGGCGCGACACCCGCCAACGCTGCCCCCCCGCCGCTGCGCCGCATCCGCAGCTTCGTGACTCGAGCGGGACGTTTATCCAACGCCCAGCGACGGGCGCTGGATGAACTGGGCCCGCGATTCAAGCTGCCCTATACCGGCGCGCCGCTCGACTGGGAGGCAACCTTTGGTCGCGATGCGCCGCGCGTGCTCGAGATCGGCTTTGGCATGGGCACGACAACCGCTGATATCGCCGTACAACGGCCAGGCGACGACTTTCTCGGCATCGAGGTTCACGAGCCGGGCGTAGGGGCACTGCTGAAGCTGATCGGGGAAAGGCAACTGGACAATATCCGCGTGATTCAGCACGACGCGGTCGAGGTCATCGAGCATATGTTGGCCGAGGACAGCGTGGATGGCGTACACATCTTCTTCCCCGACCCGTGGCATAAGGCGCGCCACCACAAGCGTCGGCTCATCCAGCCACCGTTCGTCAAGCTGCTTGCATCGCGGCTGCGCACCGGCGGCTACTTGCATCTGGCGACGGACTGGCAGAACTATGCGGAGCAGATGCTCGACGTACTGCGCGCGGAATCGGCTCTCGCCAATGCGTCGGACGAGGCGAGCGGCTATGCACCGCGCCCCGATTATCGTCCGATGACAAAATTCGAGCGCCGCGGGCTGCGACTTGGCCACGGCGTATGGGATCTGCTGTTCACGAAGCGTTGAACACCCCAGGTCAGTGGTCGAACGTGACACCCGCCAGATAGCTAGCGACCAGCACCAGCAGTCCAAAGCCAATCCGGTACCACGCAAACACAGTGAAATCATGTGTCGCGATGTAGCGCAACAGCCAGCGCACGCACGCGAATGCGCTGACGAACGCAGTCACGAAGCCGACCGTGAACGGGCCAATATCCGATACGCTCAGCGCGTCACGCGCCTTGACCAGTTCATACACGGTGGCGCCGAAAATCAACGGGATGGCGAGGAAAAACGAGAACTCAGTCGCAACACGTCGCTCTAGGCCGGTGAGGAGTCCTCCCACGATCGTCGCCCCCGAGCGTGACGTGCCGGGGATCAGTGCGAAGCATTGCGCGAGCCCGACTTTCAGAGCATCGACAACGGTCAGTTCATCGATCGACTGCACACGGGCAACATACACGGCGCCGCCATCGCGACGGCGATGCGCCGCCTCCACCCACAGCAGGATGATGCCGCCGACGATCAGCGCAATCGCCACCGGCACCGGCGAAAACAGCAGCGCCTTGATAGGCTTCTCGAACAGCAGTCCCATCACGACTGCGGGAAGACAGGCAACGATCACATTGAGCGCGAAACGCCGGGCTGGCGGCTCGGTGGCCAGGCCCCGCACCACTTGGCCAATACGCTCGCGATATTCCCAGCATACCGCAAGGATGGCGCCGAACTGGATCGCAACATCGAAGACCTTGCTGCCGTCGCCGGTAAAATCGATCAATTCACCGACAAGGATCAAATGTCCTGTACTGGATACAGGGAGAAATTCCGTCAAGCCTTCCACCAGGCCAAGCACCAGCGCCTTGAGCAACAGCAGCAGATCCATCCCATCGTCCTTTGAAGAAGCAACCTGAGCCGGGGCGGCAGCGCGCGACGCCGCTACTTCTCGACGATCTGCACGCGTATGCCATCTGAAAGGATTGTAATTGTACCGGGTTCATATTGCTGTCCGGCAAATCGCAATTGTTCAGACTTGAACGTGTGGACTGGGTAGTCAGCCAGCAACTGAGCCACGGCAATCGATGCGGCAGCATGGATCTGTTGCGCGTACGGCGCCGCGTCGCCGCCGACGTCGATCCGCTCAATACTCGGGTTGCGCAGCACGACCGAGCGGCTAGGCGCATCGTACGCCAGTTCGCTGGACAAGCTCACGACACTGTCCACTGGACGCCCTAGCAACGGACTGGCCAAGTGCGCGTCGACCGTAACCACGACGCGGTTGACATCTGCGCGCAACGCGACAACAGGATTGGCCAGCGCCAGGTCCAGCAATGGGCCAACGCTGCGCTGATACGGAAACTTGCGTTCGATCGCACGCTGCACCTGCCGCTGCGAGAACGTGTAATGATCCGGCACGAACGGGAAAATTCCGGCGTGCGCGACACCGGGCGCCACGGCCATCGTCACCACCACGCCAAGCCCCGCAATCAACGACAGCGCGACCGCTGCCCGCACTAATGTGCGGACCACCGTTTCAATCATGCAATGCTCCTCTTTTGGCTCGCACGCAGCAGGCCAGCGAAACAGGCCGTCACGGCCACCATACCAACCTCCGAACAGGTGCCGCTGCACGAAGACGGGTAGCACGCCGGTCACCGTCCACGTCACAGTGGCGGCCAGCGAGCAGACCGAGCCGCGTGAAAGGCTGCACACGCCGTGGCCACCGAGGGGACGGTCAGTTGCTCGAGCTGCGTCAGCCAATGCAGCGCATGAGCGCGGGAGCGTCCGCACATTTCCTCAGACGCCTGCAGGCCGCTGCAGCACCGCGGCCTGTCAGGCGCACCAAAAATCCGACAACGCATATCCGCATCCAGTTGAACACACGCCACGCCCGCGGGCTTACCGCCCGGCATGCCGGGAATCGAACCGGAAATGGAAGGCGCGATGCAACAGGCACCGCAGTTGGGACGACAGTTCATGAGATCCGGCAATGGACGATCGGCGACGCCGCCGGCGCGCTGGAGCGGTACCGCACGCGCGGCCTACAGCACCAATTTGCCACAGAGACCGGCAAGACCAAGCCTGCGACAGGGGAACCGGCAACGTCATCAGAGGGTCGAGTATAATTACAACGCTTATCTTCGTCGATTCGAACCGTCAAGACACCATGAACATCGAGCAAGCACGCTTTAACATGATCGAACAGCAAATCCGCCCATGGGAGGTGCTGGACCAGGACGTGTTAAACCTGCTGGCGATCGTCAAGCGCGAGCATTTCGTACCTGCTGCTTATCGCAACATTGCGTTCGCCGATTTTGAGGTGCCGCTGCCGGCGGGCCAGCACATGCTGTTGCCGAAGATCGAGGCGCGAGTGCTGCAGGAACTAGCCGTGAAAAAGCACGAGGTGGTGCTGGAAATCGGTGCCGGCTCCGGCTACATGGCGGCGCTGCTCGCGCATCGCGCGCGCTCGGTGCTGACATTGGACATTGTCCCGGAGCTAGCGGAGTTGGCCCGGGCCAACCTGGCGGCGAACGGCGTGGCCCATGCACAAGTCGAAACCGGCGACGGCTCACGCGGCTGGCCCGCACAAGGGCCGTATGACGTCATCTGCGTATCGGGCGGGCTGCCGATGCTGCCGCAAGAAATGCTGGAGCAATTGAAGATCGGTGGCCGGCTCGCGGCATTCGTCGGCGTGGCACCGGTCATGCGCGCCCAGATCATCACCCGTGTCGATGACAAGCAATACCGGATCGCCGACATCTTCGAGACGTTCGTCACGCCCCTCACCAACGCGGTCGAGCCGCCTCAATTCAAGTTCTAAACAATGCAGAACCTCACTGCCTCCGATCTCGCCGCCTGGCTTGCCGACTCGTCTCGGGCCGCACCCGTGTTGCTCGACGTGCGCGAGCCCTGGGAGGTATCGACAGCCCGGCTCGACGGTATCGTGCATATCCCGATGAAGGACATTCCGGCGCGCAGCGAAGAACTCGATGACGACGCGCAGATTGTCTGCATCTGTCATCACGGCGCCCGCAGCGCGAGCGTGGGCATGTTCCTCGAGGCGCGCGGCTTCAAGCACATCTATAACCTGCAAGGCGGTATCGATGCGTGGTCGCGGCAAGTCGATCCGTCGGTGCCGACTTATTGAACGGCACCGCGCCACCCACTAAAAAGCGGCGCCGTCGATGCACGCGGAGGGGTGCCGATGCGCGGCGGAGCGCCAGCCATGCATGTCGCACCCGCTGACATACCGTGACATCCTGTCGCGCACCGATACCAGTACGGCGCGCTCCTCGTCGCCCCGAATCTGCACCGATTCGGCGCATCCTTCGCTGATTCGCCCCCGTTCACTGATTTAATGTTCTCTCGCTGAGGCTGCGCGCATCGTCGTGGCCTGTGCTTGTCCGCCTGCATCCTCATCGATGGTGCATGGTGCCTATCGAGCGGGCCTCTCCATCGATCGGCGTGCTGCCGGGCGACCAGGCGTGCAGCCCTGGATCGCCTGCGACCTCGGAATACACGCTCAGACGTCTAGTGGATCGGGAAGACGGTACGGCTAGTAGCGTAGTACTACGAGCTTGCAAAGGAACTCACCAGCCAGTACAGGATAACGAGCCGCATCAAAAACGTCGACTAGGGCACAGGTAGCGAATCGAAGGCAAAAGGCATACGACAGGATTGCGCACTAAGCGGCCGGCGACGGGCGGCACGCCGGCCAGCGGCGTCGCACTATTTTGGATCTTCCTAAGCGCTCGTGGAACGGATTAATTGGATCATTTCCGGACCAAGGGGCTGTCTCAGCAGGTACTGCTTCAGCTCTTCGGCGTAGGCCCGGTCATCGTCGGTCAGCGTGATGCGCGATGCGAAGGATTCCGAACGTGGCTGCACAATCCTTTTTTGGGTCGATGACGATGAAGCCGACACCCGGTCGTTGACTGGCGCACGGGATGTCCCCGATTGCTGCGCCTGGACCGCTCTCACTTCTAACATACGCTTTTCCAGCGTCATCAAATACTGATTGTATTGGTTCTTGTAACCCTTCCAGTAGCGATCGGACTCCAAGTCTTTCTCCATGTTTTGGACGTCCGTTCTGAATTTCTTCAGTTTTATGTAGTGCGTCCATTCAGGATCGGCTTGCATGTCTTTTGCAAAATCCCTAATGGTCGCTCGGAACGATCCCTCGTAGCCCCGCCACTCTAGATCGGACTGCAGAGCATTGTCAAACGTTTTGACGCCTGCCAGCAATTTTTCCAGTTCACTGTAGCTACCCCACTTGGAATCGAATTGCAGCGCGCTTTCAAAATTCTTGACCGATTCCATGAGATCGTCCAGCTTACTGAAATCCTTCCTGTCTAGATCGGATTGGGCACACTTCTCGAAATGCTTGACGGCCGCTTTGAACTCATCCAGCCTCTCATAGTAGGCTTGCCACTTAGGATTAGGCTGGAGCGTACTTTCAAAATCCTGGATGATCGCCACAAATTCATTCAGCTTCGTGGAACCCTTCCACTCGACATTGGACCGCATATTTTCTTCGAATTCTTTGGCAGCCTTTAAAAATTTCTCTAACTCCTTATAATAGTCTTTCCATTCTGAACCAGACTGCAGGTCGCGCTCAAACTCTTTGATGGCCCGCAACGCCTGCAATTTTTCGGCGTCGTTGCGTTCCGCGTCTGACTGCGAAATATTTTTAAAGTCCGCGATAGCCTTCTTGAACTGCTTCAGCCTCCAGTCTCGGACGCTCCATTTATCGGCCGGTTGCAAATGTTTGCCATAGACCGACTTACAGGCGGTGGAGAAAACGGTAAGCAGCGGCGCACGAGGGTCGAGCATATTATCGCTCCCCCTAATCTCCTTCACGATCAGCGGCTCGAGGCCGTTAATCGTCTGGACCAAATCTATAGGAGCAGAAAAATTGCAGCCGAGGTATTGTTGGTGAAGTACGTCGATTTGACCGTCAGATTCCGCAGTCCCACTCGAGCTGCCAAGCGACATGCTAATAAAACGGCCAACCTTTTTTAGTCGCTGCGTCATCGGTTGCGAATTCGCACGACGCACGTTAACGGGCCGAGATTCACTAGCATACAGTTGTGCTTCCGGCATGGATCCGAAGCGCCGATGCGCCTTCTTCGATGGCGGAGCGTTGCCGATGTTGTCATGTCGCGGCTCGTGAGCATCACGGTTCAGCGGCGGCGGGCTGGCACGACGCGATGGCGCCTTAGGAGACAGTCCGTCCAAACCGAAACGCTCGCCTGGAGGCGTCGCCACGTACCGCTGATTCGTACGCTCGTAGCCTCCTTCGTGCTTTGAGAGTGCGCGGAACAGCTTAAAAAAAGGAGAAAAACATCCGATGGTCTTCATAAGCGCCCTCGTCAAGATGCAGGATGCCCGCCTGCGGCAACGTCAACGAATTCATACTCGAAGGCAACGGCGCGGCAAGCCAGCTCGGACTGTCGGATAGTAGAAGCTATACCGGTGCGCCGTGCGACATAGCACGAAACGTCAGTATGACCAGCGCACCCACCAAACGCATGTGATACACACCTTTTTTATATCCGCCAATAAAATTGTCGAGTCAGTAGCGCCACTGCTGTGGTGTGCATAGCATTGACATCGTTCCATCCCACTGCGGACTGCTATCTAGCCATGCCCTTGCCGAACGTGCTCCGTGTCGTGTCGTTTCACTTCGCGTCACCACGGCTGCGCAATATGTTGACGTCCGTCACGCGGGCATCGTCCGGCGCGCGCACGAGGCAAGGCGGCAAACCTTTCGTGATGATCCGCCTTAAAACACGAAGCGGCTAAACAAACGTCGTACGCTTTATCGAGAAGAACCAACCGCTCGCGGCTTAACGGGCGGCAACAGCGCCTCCAGCGCATCGATCGTGCGACGGGTTGCGCCACGGTGACGGGCCGCGAACGCGGCCCCGGCGGCGCCCATCGTCACACGGCGCGCGCGATCGGTCAGCAATGTGCGCACGGCCTGCGCCAACGCGGCCGGATCCTGCACCCGCAGTGCAGCACCGGCCGCGATCGCGTCGGCGCTCGCCTGGGCAAAATTGAACGTATGTGGGCCGATCACGACCGGCACGCCGACGGCGCAGGCCTCGATCAGGTTCTGGCCACCGAGCGGCAGCAAGCTTCCGCCAATGAAGGCCACGTCCGCCGCCGCGTAATAAGCGCGCATCTCGCCCAGCGAATCGCCGAGCAGCACTTGTACGTCAGCCGGCAGCGGCGCGATAGCGGCCACCTCGTGTGAGCCGCTCGCCGCCGATGCACCGGCCCACTGCGAACGGCGCGCCAGCTTGAGTCCGGCGCGCTCGACCAGCGCCGCGACCTCGGCAAAGCGCTGCGGATGGCGAGGCACCAGCACCAGCAGCACATCGGCGACGCCGAGCCGGCGGTATGCGTCCAACACGAGCGCCTCCTCGCCGTCGCGCGTGCTGCCCGCCACCCACACCGGCCGCGAGCCGATCGCCGCATGCCAGGCGCGGCCGCGCTCAGCCAACTCCGCCGGGGCCGCCATATCGAACTTCAGGTTGCCGAGCACCGCGACATCACGGGCGCCAAGCGCGCTCAGGCGCTGCGCGTCGGCCGGGCTCTGCGCCAGCACGCGCGTAAAGCCGCCGAATACTTGCCGCACCGCCGCGCCAAAACGCGACGCGCGCCGGTATGAGCGCTCCGACATGCGCGCGTTGGTGAGCACCAGCGGCACGCCCGCATGGCGGCACTCGTCGATCAGCGTCGGCCACGCCTCGGTTTCCATCACGATGCCCAACGTGGGACGCCATGCGCGCAGAAACCGCCGTACCGGGCCGGGCATGTCATAGGGCAGATAGCAGCGCAACACGCGCGAGCCAAATAGCTGCTCGCCGGTCGCCCGTCCGCTCGGCGTCATGTGCGTGAGCAGCACCCGCGCGTCGGGACGCTCGTCGAGCAACGCCTGCACCAGCGGTTGGGCGGCACGCGTCTCACCGAGCGACACGGCATGGATCCAAACCAGCGGGGCATCGTCGTGCGCCGCGCGACCCGCCGCATGGCCGAACCGCTCGCCAATATGCTCGATGTAGCCGCGCTCGCGCCGTGAGCGCACCACCAGGCGCACAACGGCCAACGGTGCGACGAGGTACCAGAGCACACGATACAGAACCCTTAGCATCGATCGTCGGTCCACCGGTCAGACAAGCGCGTGGCCCGCGAGACGCTCCAGAATGCCTAGCGGCGCGCGCTGCGGCTGCACCATTGAGCGCACCGGCAAGAAAAAGGTCTGCTCGAGCATGAATTGGCCGGACATCACGGCATGCGACGCCTGGTCCGAAAAGCAGACCCAGACGCTGCCCGGCGGAAACGGCATCGTCTGCTGCGGCGCGTTGCGCTGGTAATCCAGGTCGGCCTTCATCGCGTCATGCAGGTGCAACATCAGATGGTCGTACTCGCTGCGCCGCGTCTTGGTCACGTGGAGCAGCTTCAATAGCCATGCGGCGCCGGGCACCGGTTTAGGCAGTTGAGGCAGGAACCGGCGCGCCACGTCCTCGAACGGCTCGCCGACCCGCCACACGCGCGGCTCGCCGTGTGGGTTGACGTTCGTGAACACGCGCAGGATTCGCTCGCCGCCGTTCGGCCGCGACGGAAATGCGTCCACGTGCAGCCGACTGTCGTCCTTGCGCCATGACGTCTTGCGCGCTTCGACGCGATGCAAGCGCAGGCTGGTGGGCGCAACGCGAAGCTGACCCGTATATTCCGGGAACAGTCCATCGACCAGCTCGCGTGCCTTAAGCTGGTAGCGCGACACCAGCGCGCGCACGGCCGACTGCGTGACTGCATCGCCCGACACGCCGTGCAATGCGCCGTCGTTGGGCGCCAGGCTGATGTTCTTGCGCTTCGGATCGGCGATTGCCGGATCCAGCAGCCCTGGTTCGCCCCCTTCAATTGCAAAGCGCAAGCGAGGAAAATACAGCACTTTGCCGGACTCTACCGCGGCCAGCAATGTCTCGCGCGGCACCGACAGGTGTTGCCCGTGCCAATCGGCGGTCTGGACCTCGATGATTTGTGATTCGCTCATAGGAAAATATCGCTACAGCAATCCGAAGCGGGCCAGCGCACGCTTGACGTCGGCCAGGCTCGGCGAGGCGCCCACCGTTCCCAGGTTGACGATGGCAGGCGACCAATAGCCGCCGGTGCGCCACGCCGTCGCAAAATTGTACAACTCGACCGTCGGGCGCTTGAGCGCTGCGGCGATATGGACCAGACCGGTATCGACGCCGACGGTCGCCGCCGCGCCATCGATGAGCCCCGTCACCGCCGGCAGCGACAAGCGCGGCGGCACGAGCGCGGCGGCACCGAACGGCTGCGCGAGCCGTTCGCTGGTCGCACGCTCGGCTTCATTGCCCCACGGCAACACGATCGACGCGCCGCGGCGGATGAGCGCCTGGCCCAGCTCGATCCAGCGACTCTGAGGCCATTGCTTATTGTCACGCGAGGTCGCGTGCACAAACACCACGTACGGCACCGGCAGGTTCAGCCCCGTACGCGCCAGTTCGAGCGCCGCGCGGCGCCGGTCAATGCCGAAGTCGATATCCGGTGCATCGGCTCGCGGCGGCGGATCACCGAGTGCGCGCGCGACCAGCTGCCGGGAGCGCTCGACCACGTGCGTGCGCGGCTCGATCGGCACACACGTGCGGTAGAACCAGCGTACCGGCCACTCATAGCCGGCTCCGTCGGTGCGATTGCCCAGCCCGACGACGTGGCCGCGCGCCCAGCTCGCGACCCATGCGCTCTTGACCAAACCCTGGCAATCGATCACCACGTCGTACTGCTCGGCGGCCAAGGTGCGCCTAAATTGCCGCGCTTCGCGCCACGTCGCTGCCGACAGCGGCCGCTTGCGCCAGCGGCGCAGACAGAACGGGATGGCGCGACGCACGCCTTGAACGAGTTCGACAAGCTCGACGAAACTCTCCTCGACCAGCCAGTCAATGATCGCATCGGGATGGCGCCGCCGGATGTCGGCGACCACCGGCATGTTATGAACGATGTCGCCCAGCGACGATAGCCGAACGATTAGGATTTTTTGCACGCGGATCAATACGCTACGGGGAACCACACCAGCCATATCGCCGGTGAAAGAGGATCGCCAGCGGGCTCTCGACCGCCGGGCGAAAAGTAGCGAATTGTAGCGCGGATAGACACAGCTATCGCGTCGGACCCGAACATCGTCAGTAGGCTGGCCCCACGCGGCGCCGATAGACGGGTCGCGCGGCCTGACGGCCGCGGTGTGCCAAACTGCCTAGAATGGGAGTTTTGCGTCCGGCTTCTGCGCGAGGATCACGCGTTTAAAGTCCTCCTGGATCCGCTTGAGCGCGACATTATTGTCGGCCTCGAAGCGCATCACGACCACAGGCGTGGTATTAGATGAGCGTGCGAGCCCAAAGCCGTCCGGGTACTCCACGCGCAAGCCGTCAATCGTGATCACGTCGTCGGCGCCGTCGAACGTCGCATGCTTTTGCAGTTGGCCAATCAGCTCGAAGTTCTCGCCCTCGTTGAGCTTAAGCTGCAATTCGGGCGTCGAGATCGAGTTCGGCAAGCTATTGAGCAACTGACTCGGGTCAGCCACGCGCGACAGAATTTCCAGCAGCCGTGCACCAGTATAGAGACCGTCGTCGAAACCGTACCAGCGGTCCTTAAAAAATACGTGTCCGCTCATCTCGCCTGCAAGCGGCGCGCCGGTTTCGCGCAGCTTCGCCTTCACCAGCGAGTGGCCGGTCTTCCACATCACCGGCTCGCCGCCCTGCTCGCGTACCCACTTGGCCAGATTGCGTGTGCACTTCACGTCATAGATGATCTGCCCGCCCGGGTTGCGCGACAGCACCTCTTGCGCGAACAACATCAATTGCCGGTCCGGATAGATGATCTGGCCGTCCTTGGTCACGACGCCGAGCCGATCGCCGTCACCGTCGAACGCAAAGCCGATCTCCGCGTCAGTCTCCTTCAGCGCGCGAATCACGTCCTGCAAGTTTTCGGGATGAGCCGGGTCCGGATGGTGGTTCGGGAAATGGCCGTCCACGTCGCAGAACAGCTCGACCAGTTCGCATCCGAGTGCCTTGAACAGCCTCGGCGCAAGTGATCCCGCCACGCCATTGCCTGCATCGACGACGATCTTCAGCGGCCGAGCCGGCTTGATGTCGGACACGATCCGCTCGACGTAGGCATCGCGCACGTCATGTTCGCTGTAGCTGCCGGCACCCGTGGCGAAATTGCTGTCGACGATGCGCTTATACAATGCCTGAATCTGCTCGCCGTAGATCGCGGCGCCGCGCAACACCATCTTGAAGCCGTTGTAGTCCGGTGGATTATGGCTGCCCGTGACAACGATGCACGAATCCACCTGCCGCCCCGCGAGCGGCACGCTGGCCGCAAAATAGCCGAGTGGCGTCGGCACCAGGCCAATATCGATCACGTCCACGCCCGCCGCGCGCAGGCCATCGGCCAGCGCGGCGGACAATTGCGGGCCCGACAAGCGCCCGTCGTGACCGATCACCACCGCATCGCCACCTTGCGCACGCACTTCGCTGCCGAACGCGCGGCCGATCTGCCGTGCCACATCGGCATCGAGCGTCTTGCCAATGACACCGCGAATGTCGTAAGCCTTGAAAATCGATTGAGAAATCATGAGTGAGTGCCTGTTGGAAACGAAAATTCGAGGGGCCGACAAAGCGTGGCGCAACAAACCTACGCCGTCTGTTCGCAGTGCCGCTCACGGGTCGCCGGTTCGGGACCGGATCCAATCTATAATTGCAGCTTACTCAGACCCCTTTGTCTGGTCATTTTAACGTGGTTAAAGGCCATGATCGCCGAAATGGCCGTCCATACCACGTCAGGACGCGTACTTTTTGCCCCGCCGGCGCATGCTAAACCGAATCAAGAACAATCCGGATGTCGTCCGTGCGGTCGCTAACCTCTGTTGGCTTGGCCTGGAGCGGCTCACACAAATTGGGGCCGCGATCCTAATCAGCGGCCTACTCGCCCGCTACTTCGGTGCGGAGTTGTTCGGCAAGTGGCAGTATGCCAACACGCTACTGCTCGTGCTGGCGCCGCTGACCTGGGTATGCGGCGCGGAGATCCTAGTCCCCATGATCGTGCACGACGGCGAGCAGCGCCTGGGCACGATCCTCGGCAGCGCGTTCGCGCTGCGCTTTGCAATATCGGCACTCGCGCTCGCGCTGACGTGGGCCGGCATCGCTGCTGGGCTGACTGAGCCGACCGTCGGCGCGATACTGGCCGCGCTAGCCGTGACGCTGCTGTTCCGCGAGCCACTCATCGGCGTGATCAATTCGTGGCTGCAAAGCATCACCTATGCCAAACCACAGTTGATCACGAGCACCGTCACCGCGCTAGCCAAAGCCGGCGGCGTCTGGCTGCTGGTGCACGCCGCCACGTCGGCGGCCAGCTTTGCATGGCTGTGGGCGATGGAGGCGGCGATCGTCGCCGCCGTGCTGCTCGTCTATTACCGCGCGCGCCACGGACGTTTGGATTGGCGTGTGGAGCGCACGTTGCTGCACACGTTCGGCCGCGCCGGAACGGTTTTCTGGCTCGGACTCGTCTGCATGTACTTGTTCCTGAAGCTGGACCGGCTGGTGCTGGAGCGCTACGTGTCATTTGCCGACCTGGGCCGCTATGCAGCCGCACAGCAATTGAACGAGAACTGGATCGCGCTCGCGCTGATGCTTGCGCAAACGCTTGCACCGGCGTTCGTCTATCGTGTCGCCGACGTATCGCAGCTGCGACGCAATATGGGGCAGCTGCTGTGGATGGCAGCAGCGCTGATGAGCGCCGGCGCGCTGCTGCTGGATCTAACGGCGGACCTGGTCGTGCGGATCGTGTTCGGACCTGGTTTCGACGGCGCTGCACAAATCCTGCGCGTGGCGGTCTGGCTGTCGGTGCCGGCCGGCATCGAGGCGATCAGCAATCTGGTCGTGCTCAAATACCAGGCCAAATTCGTCTTGCTAGCCAAATGGGTGTTGGCACTGGTCGTCGCGCTCGCGCTGGACTTCGTATTGATCCCGGCATTCGGTGCACGCGGCGCGCTAGGCGGCTTGGCCGCAGGCTACATCACAGCGGCTGCGGTGAATTTCTACTATATCCGGCTCAAGCTCAAGCCATGAACGATGTTGATCACGACGCGCTCGCGAGCGTGAGCGTGCTGATCCCCGCCTACAATTGTCAGGCCGACCTGGAGCGCACGCTTCGCTCATTTAAAGAGCCAGCGCCGGTGCACGTGCTGATCGTCGACGACGGCAGCACGCCGCCGATCACCGCGCCCGCTATCGATGGCCTGTCGGTCGAAATCCTACGCCTGGCGCGCAATGGTGGGATCGAACGCGCGCTGGCCGCTGGCATCGATACGCTGGCGGCACGCTCGGTGCGCTACGCGGCCCGTATCGACGCTGGCGATCTTGCCTGTGCACGCCGGCTGGCGAAGCAAGCCGCCTATTTGGATGCGCATCCGCGCGTGGCCGCGGTCGGCATGTGGGCACAGGTCGCCACGCGCAACGGCGCGCCGCTGTTTACGTTGGCCCCGCCAAGCAAGCCGGCCGACATACGGCGGCAACGCTTTGCGCGCACCGCATTGATCCATCCGGCAATGATGTTGCGCGTGGACGCGGTCCGGCAGGCCGGCAACTATCGCGCGGCGTACCGCGCGGCCGAGGATTTGGACCTGTTCCTACGGTTGATGCGCACGCATGACTGCGCGAACCTGCCCGAAGTCGGGTTGGTTTACGAACTGAACGAAGGCAGCATCAGTGCTACAAAGCGACGCACGCAGATCGTCTCGACGCTGCGACTGCAGCTTGCCTACTTTGAGGCGTTCAATCCCTATTGGTGGCTCGGCCTAGGCAAGCACCTGCTGCATTGCGTAACGCCGTACCCGGTGTTGCAATCCATCAAGCGCGCACTGTTCCGTGCGCGTGCCCGTCAAACATGAGGACAACGATGACGAATCAAGGCACGATCCTGGTCACCGGCGGTGCGGGCTTTATCGGCTCGCATACCTGCGTGGCGTTGCTCAACGCGGGCTACGATGTCGTGGTAATCGACAATCTGGTCAACAGCAAAGTCGACGCGGTGCGCCGCGTCGAGCAGATCACCGGCAAGACGATCCAGTTCCACCAAGCCGACTCGCGCGATGACCGCGCGCTTCGGCAAGTGTTCGAACACCGCCCGATCCGCGCCGCGATTCACTTTGCCGCGCTCAAGGCAGTAGGTGAATCAGTGCAAAAACCGATGGAGTACTATGCGAACAACCTGGACAGCCTGCTGGCGCTGCTGCGCGTGATGAATGAGCATGATGTCAAGCACATCGTATTCAGTTCGTCCGCCACCGTGTACGGCGTCCCACAAAGCGTGCCGATCGACGAGTCATTCCCGTTGTCCGCGACTAACCCTTACGGCCAAACGAAGCTAATGGCCGAGCAAATCCTGCGCGACCTGGCGCACGCCGATGCTGGCTGGAAGGTCGCCATGCTGCGCTATTTCAATCCGGTGGGCGCACACGAGAGCGGGCTGATCGGCGAAGACCCGAATGGCATCCCGAACAACCTGATGCCATTCGTTGCGCAGGTGGCCGTGGGCAAGCTGCCGCGTCTGCGGGTCTTCGGTGGAGACTACGACACGCCGGACGGCACCGGCGTGCGCGATTACATTCATGTCGTCGACCTCGCGCGCGGACACCTTGCCGCACTTGATACACTGTTCGCGCAGAGCCGCAGCTTTACCGTGAACTTGGGCACCGGCAAGGGCTACAGCGTGCTGGACGTGGTGCGTGCCTTCGAGCAGGTCAGCGGTCGCAAAGTCCCGTACGAAATTGTCGCGCGCCGTCCCGGCGACGTCGCGTCCTGCTACGCGGATCCGACGGCGGCCGAGCGGGTCATCGGCTGGCGTGCCGAGCATGGCATCGAAAGGATGTGCGCGGATCATTGGCGCTGGCAGGTCAACAATCCGAACGGCTACGCCTAAGCCCTGCGAGGAGATGCGGCACCCATGCTCAGCTTCGCCATTGCCTTCTTGATTTCGCTGCTGGTCACGCTCGCCATCGTCCGTTACGCGAACACGCACCAGCGCCTGTCGACCGATACCGATCTGGGGGGCGTACAAAAATTCCATGTTCGGCCCGTGCCGCGCATCGGTGGCATTGGCATCCTGCTCGGGCTGGTGGGCGGCGCCATGCAGTTGCGCGGCGCGTATCCATCGGTAGCCGATGGCATTTTGCTGCTGGCCGCCTGCGGCTTGCCCGCGTTCGCCTCCGGGCTGATCGAGGACTTGACCAGGCGCGTGAGTCCCTTTACGCGGCTCGTCGCGACGATGGTCGCCGCGGCACTCGCGTATTGGCTGCTCGACGCGGCCATTACCCGTATCAGCGTGCCATGGCTGGATTTCGCGCTCGCGTATCCGTGGGTATCGGCGGTGATCTCGGTGCTCGCGGTCGCCGGGTTGGCCAATGCGATCAATATTATCGACGGCTTCAACGGACTCGCGTCGATGGTCGGCTTCATGATGTTCGCCTCACTCGCGTATGTCGCATTCCAAGTCCATGACCCGATCGTGCTGTCTGGCTCGCTGGTCATGATGGGGGCAATCATTGGCTTCTTTTTGTGGAACTTTCCGGCCGGACTGATCTTTCTGGGAGACGGCGGTGCGTATTTCATCGGCTTCATGCTGGCGGAGTTGGCCATTCTGCTCGTGATGCGCAACCGCGACGTTTCCGCTTGGTATCCGCTGCTGCTGTTCATGTATCCGATCTTCGAGGTCTGTTTTTCAATCTACCGTAAGCGATTCGTGCGCGGCATGTCACCTGGCATTCCAGACGGCGTGCATTTGCATATGCTCGTCTACAAGCGACTGATGCGCTGGGTGGTCGGCGCACGCACCGCACGAGAGCTAACCCGGCGCAATTCGCTGACCTCGCCATACCTGTGGTTGCTCTGCCTGATCGCCGTGATCCCGGCAACGTTGTTCTGGCGGCACACCGTCCACCTGTTCTGTTTTGTCGTGCTGTTCGTGGCAACTTATGTGTGGCTGTACGTGAGCATCGTGCGCTTCAAGGCCCCCCGCTGGCTCGTGTTCCGCAAGCGTCCGCGTTGATTTGTGGCGGGGTGGCGGCCGCTATGACCAGCGTTCTGGACGATGGCCCAAGCCAGACGGAATGCATTTGCCAAACGCTGAGCAAAGCTGGGCACATGTGTCATTCATTCTCCGAAGGCAAGGCCTTCGTGCACCCGTTGCTCAGGCAAACCTTCGATCTGCTGGTGCTGGACTGGAGCGTATCCGACATGCCAAGCGACGAGGTGCTCAAATGGGCCAGGCAAAACCTGCCTCCCACGCTGCCCATGCTGTTCATGACCAGCCGCAGCTACGAGACGAATATCGTGTCGATGCTCGACGCCGGCGCGGACGACTACATCGTGAAGCCGGTGTCCGCGCAAATCCTGCTGGTATGCGTCGAAACGCTGCTGCGTCTCGACGCATACCAGCAGCCGGTGTGGGGCTCGCGCGAGCAGTTCGGCGACTCTATGTTCGACAACGCTGCAGCTGTTTCGCCATCTCGCGCGACCGCTGCCGTGATCGCACATTCTTGAGCGGGTCTGGAAACAGGACGTGGATGTTCTGTCGCATACGATTGACGCACATATCTCAATGATTCGCTCAAGTTGCAGTTGTGTTCACACAACGCACTACGCGCGACCTGACGCGCCGATGACATCGAGGTCTATCAGGTGCAGTCGAAGGACACCTTGTACGGCATTGCTGAGCGCTACCTGATCCGCTCCGGCAACTGGAAGGTGCTGCAGCGGGTGGACCGGGTTGCTCAGCCGCGGAGCCCGCGGGCCTTTGCGGCGTTGTACATAGCGGGCCAACTGCTCAAGCGCACACCGTTGACCGTCCGCGTGCTGACCGTGACCGGCGTGGCCAATCGATATGAAGGCGGCAGTTATAATGAGCGCCCCGTGCGCAAGATGCCGGGCATGCCCATCGAAGATGCCATCGCCCGCGCGCCGCGCTGAAGAACAACCCACAGCCTCGTATTCATGCACCCGAACCGATTTGTTACAGGGGTCGCCACAGCCGCGATTATTCTTTCACCTACGCTAGTGCTGACAATGCAAGGGGGAACCGGTTACTGCTATTTCACTTTACTCGTGTTAGCGCTAAGTTGGGCAGCTCGTCCGTCCAACTGGGAACATTGCCGATCGATATGGCGCGAGTACCGAATTTATCTCATTAGCATGCTGGCATTGCCGGCTGCCGTCTTATTTCAAGTACTCGTACTGCAGACCGCCAAGCTATCGGCATTTGATTCTATACTACGGTTTGGGTTGATTGTCCCTAGCTTCTTCCTGCTCGCCTCACTGCCATCCGCCCAACTCCGCTTGGTACAATGGGGCTTCGTTGCCGGAGCCATCGCAACCGGCGCCTGGGCACTTCATGAGGTGCTGCACACCGGCTCTTGGTCCACGCCCGGACGCATCGGCAATGCGTTCATGAACCCCATCCCTTTTGGCGGAACGGCCCTGCTGCTTGGCTTTCTTGCCTTTGCATCACTTAAACGTGATCGGAGAATCTGGCTAGGCGAATGGGCATTTAAAGTCATTGCACTGCTCTGTGGATGCTACGTCTCGTATCTATCCGGCGCACGCGGCGGTTGGATAGCCCTACCCGTGCTCGTGTGGGCTTCGATGGCCAGACGGCATTGGTTGTCCAATCGTTGGGCCGCAGCCGGACTAGTACTATTACTGATAGCAGCACTAGGCGCGCTTTCGACTACGAATATGGTTCAAGAACGCGTGAACGCGCTTGAATCTGACATACACAAACTCGTGAGAGGCGATACTGAATCGTCGACGGGCATACGTCTTCAATTATGGAAAGCATCACTAGAACTGTATGCCGAACAGCCGACCTTCGGTGTCGGAAAAGGCCGATTCAGGGAAGCCATGATGCATATCCCACAGTATCAATATTTGGCATCCGATTTACATATGTACCATGCGCACAATGAGATACTGTCGATGCTTGCCGAGGTAGGTACAGTGGGCGTTGTCTGTCTCCTATTGCTTTATGGCGGACCACTGCGATACTTTTGGAAATACCGGCGGCATTCAGACCCAACCATCACAAATGCAGCATACATGGGTCTGATCATGGTGCTGGGTACGTTCGTGTTTGGACTGACGAACGATGTTTTCGCGGTTGTGATGAATGCAGCGTTTTACGCGCTGACGACCGCTACATTGCTAGCGATCATCGCCAGCCGAAAAAGGGAGCTGGCTGAGCACTAACGCATAATATGGGTCGTATTACCCGACGTGGGAGGCGTGATTGTTGGTAGGCACACTGTGCAGCATCGCGCCGCCAGTCGGCTGATATTCGGGAACCCAGCGTCTCAGATCACGCCGCACTTCATCATCCGACAGGATCCGCTTCTGCATCAACCACGGCAACAGTTCATCAAGCAAGTTCCCCGGGACTTCACGCGCCCGGGCGATACGCAACTTCGAATGCGGCGTGCGAGTCGTCGTTTCTTTGTCAGCCAACAGCTCTTCGTACAGCTTCTCGCCCGGCCTCAAACCGGTAAAGACAATTTTTATTTGGTTATCATTAAACCCGTATAATCGGACCAGGTCACGCGCCAAATCGGCGATACGTACCGGCTGGCCCATGTCAAGCAGGAAGATCTCCCCGCCTTGACCCATGCTCGACGCCTGCAACACCAATTGCGACGCTTCGGGAATCGTCATGAAAAAGCGGGTAATGCCCGGATGCGTGACGGTCACCGGTCCGCCACGCGCGATCTGTTCCTGAAACTTCGGTATCACGCTGCCCGCGCTGCCCAGCACGTTGCCAAAGCGCACTGTCTCAAGCTTGGTTACATGCGTGCTCTGCTGCAATACCTGGCAGACCATTTCCGCCATCCGCTTGCTAGCCCCCATTACGTTGGTTGGATTAACGGCTTTGTCGGTTGATATCAGCACGAAACGACACACCTTGTGCCGGATCGCGGCACTGGCAACGCGATACGTGCCGAGCACGTTATTGCGTATTGCTTGCCATGCGTTAAGCTGCTCCATCAGCGGAACATGCTTGTATGCAGCGGCGTGAAAAACGATATGAGGCGCGTACTTGGCCATAACCTGATCTAACAGCAAAGAATCTTTGGCGTCGCCAATTACCGGTTTGATCGACACGTCTGGATAATGGTCGTGCAACTCTTCGCTGAGTCGGTATATCGCGTATTCGGACAAGTCAAAAGCAATCAGTTGAGCGGGACCGAAGCGCAGGATCTGCCGACACAATTCTGACCCAATTGATCCGCCAGCTCCAGTCACCATCACCACCTGGCCCTTCAATAACGCTTCGACATGTGCGGTATCGATCGACACCGGATCGCGTCCCAGCAGGTCTTCCAGATCGATTTGGCGGACTCTGGACAGCGACGACTGACCTTGAGTCAGTGCAGTCAGTTTTGGCAGAACAAAGGCTTGGACTCCTGCCCTCACGCACGCGGTCGCAATACGTCGATGCACGTCGACCGACGCAGACGGAATGGCGATGATAACGTGCCCAACCTTCAGTTCAGTGGCAAACCGCTTCAGTTCGGATATAGATCCAAGCACTGGGTAGCCGTAAAGCTCCCGCCCGTGCTTCACAGGATCATCATCCAGCAAGCCAACCAGCCGCCACTCTCCCGACCGTTTTAGCTCACGCACAATACCTGCCGCCGCATTACCAGCCCCCAATACGAAAACTGGCTTGCCCTGACCGACCAGCCCACCGTATAGATAAAATTCCTTTGTTGCACGATAGATCGCACGAGCGCCGCCCATTCCCAGAAAAAGCAACATCGGCGAAACAGCCAACACAGATCGGGGAATGATAGGAATCGGCTGGATCATCACGGACGCAATCATCACCAGCACGGCGCCGAAACAGATCGCTTTGGCGATCCGCACAAGATCCGGCAAGCTCGCGAACACCCACATGCCGCGATATAGGCCAAGCAGTCGAAACATGGCGCCATACAGTGGCAGCACCCAAACCAGTGCATGCAACGCGCCGGTGCGGAAATTGTCCGGAACCGCTCCATTAAACCGAATGATGTAGGCGCAGGCCCAGGCCAGCGCAACCGAGCATAAATCAAACGCAAAAGCACTGGTCGAAAGCCATGAGGCTTTAAGTTTGATCATTGGCGTCAAGACCTTTAGGAAAAGTAGACCTGGCTACATAGCTGCGCCAACGCCGGTCAACCCAATAACCCATCGCCACGAGCACCAGCACCCAGCTGAACACTGCCATCCACTGATAGAGAGGGGTAAACTGCAAAGCGACAATGGCAAGCATTATGCCAGCCACTATCACCCAATACCAAATTAGCGCCGTAGTCGCATGTCCCAACCCCGAACGCACCATCCGTTGATAGTAATGCTCTCTGTGGGCGTGCCAAAATCGCTCGCCACGCCACAACCGCTTCAGCAGCGTCACAGAAGCATCGCCAATGAAGGGTGCGAATGTCAGCGCCGGAAACCACACAGGCCAGACTCCGCCTCTCCATCCCCAATAGCCCAGCGCTCCAGCAAGAAACCCCAGCGGGATCGATCCGGCATCGCCAAGGAAGACCCGGGCCGGATGGAAATTGAAAAGCAGAAAACCGGCTGCAGCACCGGAGATCACTGCACTCGCGACAGCAAGTTGCACGTCCGGATGGTTGACGGAAAGCGCTGCGTATGCATAGCCGCCAAATCCAAATAACGCCATACCTCCCGCTAGACCATCTGCACCGTCCATAAAGTTGTAGAGATTGATTAGCCACAACAGCAAGAATGCGATGAGCGCCAGCTCCCACCAGGGGACAGGCGTCCGATAGGCAAGCACTAACGACACCACCGCAACCAGATGACCAGTAAAACGCATCCGAGCAGGTAAGCCGCGCCGGTCATCAATCTGTGACAGCGCCGCCAGCAAACCGGCCGCTGCGGCCGGCATCCACAGCTCTGGTGCGCTCACCCAGATAAGTACCACCACGACAGGAACGATACCCCATCCCCCGACGCGTGGCGTTGGCCGTATATGTAGCGAGCGGTCGTTCGGCACGTCTGTGGCAAGACGCCACGCAAGGCCGGTTTGGAGCAGGTAAGCCAAGATGGCAGTAACAGCGACCAGCCCGGCCACGGCGAGCAGCACACACGCCTCTAAAGGGGGGAGATTCAAAACTTGCACAGGAGACATTCGTTTCAGTGGGCTGCTCGATACCATATAGCGGTTTTCAGCAAACCTTCTTCAATGGAGTATGGAACACGCCATCCTAAAACTTTGCTGATATGCGATATATCGAGTCGCAAGTCGTTGACTAGACGCTCAACCGCTTCTGAGCGGCCAGTAAGTCGGCCCGCAATCCGCAGCATTAGCACCGGAACCGGAATAAGCCGCGCGGGTACATTCAACTGCCGTGAAAGCATCCGCACCAATTCTGCCACCGTCAAATCCAAGCCATCGCTCACATGAAACGTTTCGCCTGCGGCAGATGGGTGGAGTGCACAACGCACCAATGCGTCTACAAGGTTATCTAAGAAGACCATGCTGCGGCGCGCGTCGACGGAACCAAGTGGCAATGGAATCCCGCGGTCAATCGCTGTCATTAATTGCAAAAAATTGGCGCGCACACCTGGTCCATACACTAGCGGCGGGCGCACAATGACAATTTCCATCCCGGTGCTGCGTCCGAACGTGGTAAGCGCCCGTTCTGCCTCCAGCTTTGACAAGCCATAGGGATCAACCGGCGCAGGAGTGACCGTTTCCTTTAACGGGCTACCGCCATCCGTTTCACCCGCTGCCTTGACGCTGCTGACGAAGACAAAGCGGCGCGCCCCTGCGGCGCGCGCCGCTTCTGCAACGCGAACTGTGCCATCGACATTCGTCGCGCGATACGCGGCAAGCGAGTCCGCAGCCTCATCGCGCATAATATGAACGCGGGCAGCGAGATGGATTACGCAGTCGCTGCGGAGGAGACGCGGCCAAATACGTTCCAGCCCCTCAAAATCGTTTCCTACACTCAACCAGTTATGTATGCCTTCGCAAGCAGACTGACCATGACGAGCCACTCCGGTGACCTGACCACCGAGCCCGAGCAACGCTTGACACAACCGCCGGCCAATGAATCCATTCGCTCCTGTGACAACGAAACCAGTCATACCCACTTCCAGCCAAAGCGGCGGTAGAATTTAAACGCTGATTGGGCAAACATGCCGATGTGCTTAACGCCTTTACGAGACGCTCCGCCGCCGTGATGCACGATGCGCACGGACGGCACGTATGCGATCCGCGCAACAGCGTGAGTACGCAGGCTCAAATCGTAATCCTCAAAGTACAAGAAATAGCGTGGATCGAAACCGCGAAGTCTCTTGAGAATGTCAGTTCGGAATAGCATGAAGCAACCACTTACGATCGGTGGATCCCAAACGACGTCGTGGTCGTTAATAACTTCTCGCATCTCATAGTTAGCAAGACGATGATCAAACCACCTTTTAAGAGATATAGGAGTAAAGCCACGCAATAGCAAATCAGTAACGGCGGGATATCGGCGGCAGAGGTACTGCTGTATACCGTTGCCACCAAAGATCAACGGCGTTATAAGACCGACATCGGCATGCTTGTCGAGGAAATCAATTGCATTCCAAAGCGCATCTTCATCAATTTCAACGTCTGGGTTCAATATCAAGTGAAAACGCGATCTTGCGCCATTTATAACAAGGTTATGTCCTCGCCCATAACCTACATTACCGTGGCCAGAAAATACCAAAACTTCTGCATTGGAATTTTCAAGAGCGGATGTATAGTCTGAACCGCGTAAGTCTGTACCATTATCCACCAGTGTCAGCATAGCGTAAGGCTGACGCCCCGACACGCCCAAACCTTCCAATCGTCTCAACGCAGCACCTAGGCTCGTAAGCGTATTCCGCAGCACATGCGACGACTGACGATAGGTGACAATTGAAACGGAAATCAGCATGAAAATCCACAAAATTTAAGTTTAAATCGCCCCACGATAAACACCGCTTTTCAAGAGCATATCACAAAAATTTATATCTCAAAACACCACAGCCTTTTAAATTACCCCCATCAGGAAACAAGGCCATTATTTTTGACACAAGGCCGCACCCATAACATGAAACAAGCTTAGACAAAATTTATTGCACTATATCAACAGGCGCCGAATGGCAGGAAGCTTTGCAATAATGCTTATTGCAGAAACGAAGCTAGGCGGGCAGGAAGTCAGAAAAAATGTCATCATCCATAACTTTACTTTGTGTTTGATACCGATATGGGGATTAACGTAGACCATCGACGCGTACTTTCTCAAAATCGAATCAACTTCATGCCGATATTCGCTACGTTTTATCACTGCATTGAATGCATCGACAATAAAAATTTTACCGAATCGAGGGACTAAACAATCGCGGAAATAGAATCGCTGCTTACCCTCTTCGTCGCCAAAGGTTTCAGCAAGCTTTTGAAAGTAGAGGAAGCGGCTACGACTCATGCGGATTGTATAGGAGGTACTTTCCGAATGGATGCACCAAACATACACAGGACGATCGACGAAATAATTTGTATAACCTTTACGGAAAATGCGCAGAAATAAGTCATCATCTTCATAGCCGGTTAAGCGTGAGTCAAAGCCGCCGACCGAAAGAAACGCTTTACGACTAATAAGTGACGCTGAAGGCAAGACAAACATATCCTGCCGCAGCAGTTCAAAGATTGCGCGCTTTGGATGGACTGGATTATGCTCCTTGATCATGGCCGTGCGTACAATATTTCCGTTGCCATCGGCTTCTATTGCATCGCCATAGACAAAACCGAAGCGACGATCCTTTCTCGGAATTGCATGTACCAATACTTCGATATGGTCATGAAGATAAAAATCATCTTGATCAAGGAAACAAATATATTCAGAGCTAGCAGCTTCTACGCCAGCATTGCGCGCCGAACCCTGGCCACCGTTAGGCTTGTCAATGATACAAAAATGATATTTCTTGGATAACTCATATAGCGCCGCTTGTTCATCAACACGAGAGCCGTCATTCACAACAAAAACTTCGTTGGCCAATACGGTTTGTTCGGTAACACTCACAAGCGCACGCTCGATCCATTTCGAACCATTGTAAAACGGAATTATGACGGCGACAGTTGGAGCAACGCAGTCGTTCGGCATTTAATTTCTCCAACAAAAGGGGATTTACAAATCAATATCGTGATACAAGATTTTACGTCGAACGGAACACACTTCTCCAATAGAAAATATCGGAAGCTGTGCCCCGCCCCACCTACCACTACTCAATTATTTTACGGGCATCGGCTAACGTATTGAATCAATGAACATTTAGTCGTCCGCCAGCCGCGCCCCATTTAAATATTCTGCGCAAGTGTTATAGATTGATTTATCGGAAAGCTAGATGCAAACTCGACCTGCTTAAAATTTTTATTAAAGATCATTTTTACCCGCGACACTTATTAGGCAAGCGGCACAACTTAATCCAATGATTTTTTACAGTCACATTATGTGTAAAATTCTGCGTTGCAATTTTTTGAACTGGCACGTTCCCCCCTTTACTTAGTTTCCTATTTGCTGCTCGTAAGCATTTACCACTTCCTCGACAGGGCCGAATGCACGCACATGACCGCGCTCCATCCACAAAGCCTTGTTGCAAACACGTCGGATCGCGCTATTCGCATGCATTGCAAAAACCACAATCTCTGCACGACTATGAAAATCCGCAAGACGCTGCTCCGCTTTGTGCATAAAGGAGGCATCACCGACACCCATCACTTCGTCAAGCAATAAAATTTCGGCATCTACTGCGGTCGACACCGCGAATGCAAGGCGCATACGCATCCCACTAGAATATGTACGTAATGGCAGGTCAAGGTAGTCTCCCAGTTCGCAGAATTCCGCTATCGACTGTTGTTTTGTACGGATCTCCTGATCCGACATGCCGAGCAGCAGCCCACGCAGCCGAATATTTTGCATACCAGTCGAGTTTTCGTCCATTCCAAGATTGATATCAAGTAGCGGAACGGTCTTGCCGTCGGTTACGACCTGTCCTTGGGTGGGCGCATAAATGCCCGCCATCATTCTTAACAATGTAGATTTACCCGCACCATTGTGGCCTATGAGTCCGACACGATCCCCGCTCTCGAGACGCAAATCAATATTGTCCAATGCCCGGACTACAATGACTCCGTCGTGGTTCTCGGCAATGCTGTTCCTCCTGCCTATCCGCATCAGCTTCTTTTTTAGTGAGCGACCTTGTACATCATAAATTGGAAGGTCGAGGGTAGCACCTCGGAGTTCGATATATGCCATGTTGCTTTCTTTCAAACCCAATATGGAATGCGTTTCAAGTAGCGACCACTCAAGGCCAGCGCGACGAACCAGCCTAACACAAGCATGCTGATTGCCACTCCCCATGTCGTGATACTAGGCATCTGGCCGATCAACGGTGCGCGCACGAGTTCAATCAGGTACGCGAAAGGATTTAGTTCTACAATGAATGAAAATCGACTTAACGCATTTGGACGGTAAATGATAGGTGTTACATAGAAGGCGACCTGCATAACTGCCGCGACAATCTGCGGCAAATCGCGAAACCTAGCCGATAGCAGGCTAACCACCATCGCAATCCAAAGCGCGTTGAGAATAAACAACACAAAGGCTGGAACAAAGAATGGCAACGTCGTCCAATCCTTGATTCCAAACGCAATAAGTAATAGCAAAACAATTAAAAAGTTGTGCGCAGATATTACTAAATTTCGCCAGGCAGCCTGCAATACATAAATAAGCTTTGGCGTCGATACCTGGCGGATATATTGGCCACTGCTGATGTACGCAGTACTACCGTCAACAATAGTCTGCGAAAAAGCCCCCCACATAACGAGGCTAACAGCAAGAAATGGCAGATAATCCCTCATCTGTTGGCCAAATAGCGTACCGTAAACGATGCCAATTGATCCGATCATCACGCCCATACTAATAGTCAGCCAAAATGGGCCAATCCGCGAGCGTGCGTAACGCTGTCGTACTTCTAGCCAACCAAGCAAAGTCCAAAGCCGCCATGAGGCGGCACTTTGCTTTAAATCATTAAATATAAGTTTAAACATTTTGACACTAGATTTTAAATAAATTTGGCAAATCAAGCATGCCGCAAATTATACAGTACGTTATGAATTTTTTTAATGGCCCCGTCCGGCCCATCAACCCATGCCAAAGACCAATAAAGGACATCCATAGATGTTTTAGGCGTGGCTTCATAAAAAAACCATAAATCAAAAAACGGACAGGAATTTTTACAAGTTCTGTCGATTTCCAGTTACATGGTACATAGCGTCGCTTGATTAGTGCGACAGTATTGCGAGATATGTAATAATGACGCAATGGGCTATGACTTGGATAAACACGACCGAACACGCGAACCGGCTCATCGCCTAATTTATGCGCAAGACGCAACATCGGCGCACCAAGCACCAAATAGCCTTTTAATTGTGCCCTGATACACCATTCCAAGTCCACCAAATCGATAAAAAGGCTTTCGTCCATAGGGCCAATATTTCGCCATGCAGCGAGATTTATGCACGAACCCGAACTGATTAAATAATCGACTTCAATAGGTTGCGTACCCACCGGCGTGATGCGTTGCAGCTTCCAATATTTAAAACGTACGAAAGGGGCCACGCCACCGAACCGCATGTCTTCAAAGGCAGGGCCCATCAATGCGACCGGCGTGCCATGATTCAACTGCTTTTCGAGCAGGCACGGCAAGTCCCGAATAAGCTGGCTCGATGGTTCGCTGTCTTGGTCAAAGATAAAAGCGCTTGTACAGCCCGCTTTAATTAGTACTTCTATACCTTGATTGATTGCTGTCGCGATGCCCAGGTTTGCGCCATTGGCGATATACACGATGTCATCTTCTAAACCAAGGTCCGACGCACTGCTAGCCTGCTCGGTATTATCAATGATCACGCAATGCGCTATCTCCGCAAGAGCGTTCGCACGCTGCACGCAACCTGCGTCGGGATGATAGAAAACCACGACGGCGCCAGTCAGCTCGTGCTTCGTCCTGCCATGAGTCCATACGTTAGTCAATCATGCAAAGGCGTAGCGCCTCCCTCCATTCAGGCGCTCGCAATCCGAACACGCGCGCCAGTTTTTCATTTGACATCCGTGAATTAGCCGGACGCTTAGCCGATGTTGGATATTCGGACGTCGAGATCCGCTCCACCACAGGCCGCTTTTCAAGTTTTGACAATTCAAAAATTGCCGATACAAATCCATGCCACGACGTTGAGCCACCTGCACTCAAATGATACACGCCAGACCGCTGGTGCCACCAATGTTCTTGATCTTTTTCCATTAACGCCTGCGCAATGACATGTGCCGTCAGCGTCGCAATCGTATTGCTCCATGTCGGCGCTCCAAACTGATCAGCTACTACTTTCAGCTCCGACCGATCTGCACCGAGCCTTAGCATTGTCAGCAAGATGTTCTTGCCGCGTCTGCCATATACCCAACTCGTTCGAAAAATTAAATAATTCGCACCGCTCGTCGCAATTGCCTGTTCGCCAGCAAGCTTCGTGGAGCCATACACGTTCTGCGGATCAGTCGGATCGCCCTCGACATATTCCCCGTCCTTCTCGCCATTAAATACGTAATCGGTCGAATAGTGAATTAGCGGGATGCCAAGCTTCTTAGCCTCGTCAGCGAATACACCCGGCGCTTGACCATTAATAATCATTGCCAGATCGGGTTCGCTCTCGGCTTTATCAACGCTGGTGTATGCGGCCGGATTCACGATCAGCGTGGGCTGCACACTGTGCACAATCGAGCGTATCTGCCCAAGGTCTGATAGGTCCAGCATTGATCGGTCGGCCGCTACCACTCTACCAAGGCCTTGTAGCGTACGCGTCAGTTCAAAACCAACCTGACCGTTTACACCAGTAATCAGTATCGTGCGTTGCTTGTTTTTCAAACTCATCAACGCCTCCATTAAGCAAAAACTTCCGCTTCTGCTAGGCGCCTACCCAGAGCATCCTTTGCTGCAATCAGCAGCTCACCATCATACGGCCACTTGATACCAATCTGCGGGTCGCTCCAGATAATGCTGCGTTCAAACTCTGGAAACCAGTAATCAGTTGTTTTATACAAAAATTCCGCCGATTCCGACAGGGTTACAAAACCATGCGCGAAACCTGCCGGCACCCAAAGCTGTCGCTTGTTTTCGGCTGACAAATACACGCCAACCCATTTCGCAAAATTCGGTGAGCTTTTTCGAATATCCACTGCTACATCAAACACTTCGCCTTGCACGACCCGTACAAGCTTGCCCTGCGCGTGTTCGATCTGATAGTGCAGACCACGCAACACGCCCTTTGCGGAACGCGAATGATTGTCCTGCACAAACACCGCATTCGAATCGACAAGCTCAGCAAATTCACGTACGTTAAAGCTTTCAAAGAAAAAGCCTCGCGTGTCGCCAAATACCTTTGGCTCAATGATCTTTACTTCCGGTAATTCAGTCGGTATTACTTGGATGGCCATGCAACTTGGTCCGTTAAAATAGTTTGTAGATATTTTCCGTAGCCATTTTTCGTGAGCGGAGCAGCTAATTTTTGCAATTGCTCAGCGTCAATCCAACCGAGCCGATATGCAATTTCCTCTGGACATGCAACGACAAGCCCTTGCCGTTTCTGTAACGTTGCGATAAATGTCGCCGCTTCAATTAAGGAGTCGTGCGTTCCGGTGTCAAGCCATGCGTAGCCACGGCCCATGATTTCAACGTTCAAGTTGCTTTGCGCAAGATAAACAGAATTGACATCGGTGATTTCTAGTTCACCGCGCGGCGATGGCTTGATCGTCGCTGCGATGTCGCACACGCTGTTGTCATAGAAGTACAAACCTGTGACAGCATAGTTTGAGCGTGGTTTCGCCGGCTTTTCTTCGATAGAAAGCGCACGAAACTGACGATCGAATTCGACCACCCCGTAACGCTCTGGATCGTGCACGTGATACGCAAACACGGTGGCACCGTCTGCTCGCTCGTTCGCCCTCTCGAGCTGCTTGACAAGATCGTGCCCATAGAAAATGTTGTCACCGAGAATCAACGCAGAAGGAGCCTTACCGATGAACTCGCGCCCAATGACGAATGCCTGGGCTAGCCCATCCGGTGAGGGCTGAATCGCATAATGAATATTTATGCCCCATTGGTGCCCGTCACGCAACATCGCTTCGAAACGCGGCGTGTCCTCCGGCGTCGAGATCACCAGCACGTCCCGAATACCGGCCACCATCAGCGTGGAAAGCGGATAGTAAATCATCGGCTTATCGTATACTGGCAGTAGCTGCTTGGAGACGGCATGCGTGATTGGATAAAGTCGCGTGCCGGAGCCACCAGCGAGAATAATGCCCTTACGCCCACTGTGCATCATCATTGCCCTCAATTGTCACGCGCGTTGTGCATAATTTAATTCAACCCATTTGCGATACTCACCCGACTGCACATCGTTTACCCAGTCTTGATTGTCAAGGTACCATCGAACAGTCTTTTTCAGGCCGCTTTCGAATGTCTCGGCAGGCTTCCAGCCAAGGTCGCGCTCGAGCTTTCTTGCATCGATTGCATAACGGCGATCGTGGCCCGGACGATCAGTGACAAACGTGATTTGGTCGCGATACGAGCCGGTGGCCTTTGGATTAAGTTCATCCAGCAAATCGCACAGTGTGTGCACAACCTCAATGTTCTTTTTTTCGTTCCAACCACCTACATTGTAGGTCTCACCAGGTTTGCCACGCGCGAGCACCTCACAGATCGCCGCACAATGGTCGCCGACATACAACCAGTCGCGCACATTCTGCCCGTCACCGTACACCGGCAACGGCTTGCCAGCGAGCGCATTGGCAATCGTCAGTGGAATCAGTTTCTCAGGGAAATGGTACGGCCCGTAGTTATTCGAGCAGTTTGTCGTCAGCGTAGGTAGGCCATAAGTATGATGGTACGCCCTCACCAAGTGGTCAGAGCCAGCTTTAGTGGCCGAATATGGGCTGTTTGGCGCATACGGTGTCGTTTCGGAAAATGGCGGATCGCTTTCCAATAGCGAGCCAAATACCTCATCGGTGGACACATGCAAGAACCGAAATGCAGCCTTCGCATCAGCATCCAGCTTGTTCCAGTAGGTGCGAGCGGCCTCCAGCAACGTGAAAGTGCCGATCACGTTTGTCTGTACAAATTCGGCTGGCCCATGAATCGAGCGATCAACATGGCTTTCCGCGGCAAAGTGCACGACCGCACGCGGCGCATAATTTGCAAAGAGGGTACCGAGTGCTGCGCGATCGCAGATGTCCACACGCGCAAACAAATGGCGTGCGTCACCCTCAAGCGACTTCAACGTGCGTAGGTTGCCTGCGTAGGTAAGCTTATCAACGTTAAGAATAGCTTCATCGTTGCTATGCAACCAGTTGAGCACGAAATTGCTGCCGATGAACCCGGCACCACCCGTTACGAGAATCATGCAAATTCCTTACGGTTCAAAAACAGACCCGACTCGCACAAACGTTCCCGGGGACATGCACCCGGTGGCGTCAATCGGGGAACGCCGAATTATAAATGAATAGCCCTGGCAAACGGGGCCGTCATCAATTTTGTGTGTAAGGCATAACATGTGGACTAAGGAGCATGCATGCCACCACGCAAGAACAATACGACCGGCCAGGCACAAGACGGCGCTGCCGTCGATTCTAAAGGAGTTAATAGACCGTAGACGGTTCTTGACCGGCTTGATGAGCGCGGAGACGATGCAGACCGCATCCATGGCGTTCAAGAAGGTGCTGATCGAGCGCGCGCTGGGAGCCGAGTTCGACCACCATCTGGCTACGCGCCGGCCGAGCGCCGCGCGGCCGGAATATGTGACCAAACATCGCAATGGCAAGACCCGCAAGACGGCGCTGACAAAAGACGGTCCGTTGAGGCTGGAAACCCCGAGCGATCATGGCGGCAGCTTCAAGCCAGTCCGACTTACCGTCTTTCCATCTTCGCCACAACAATACCTTTTGTTCGGCGGATAACCCACACCGCTTTTTCTTGCTCACCTAATCTACGTTTTGGGGAACACTAGATCAGAAGGTGTTGCGATGACCAGTTAAATGCGCCAGGATACTGAGAGCGTCGTTTCAGCGTTAAGCAAACAAGTCCGAAAGCTTCCCATAAAATTGCGCCAATCGATCGCATGGGACCGCGGCATAGAGCTCGCCCAGCATAAGAAGTTTAACTTAGCAACCAACGTTCGAGTCTACTTCTGGGATCCACAAAGTCCATGGCAACGCGGGACCAACGAGAATACCAACAGCCTGCTTCGCCAGTATTTCCCGAAAGGCACTAACCTCGCAGGCTATTCGCAAGCAAATCTGAACAAGGTCGCCAAGCAGCTAAATCAACGGCCGAGAAAAACATTGGTATTCACAACGCCAGCAGATAAACTAAACGCCAGCATCGGTGTTGCATCCACCAGTTGAACCTGCGGGGCCTTGTTTTGCCCAGAGTCGTCTGTCATGCACTGTGATATAAGATTTGCTACGCGGCAATCACCTACACAGATTGCTGTAAGCTGGAATAGCTGCTTTGCCCATATGCGAAATAGCTTGAGTTGCTTCTACCATTAAATTTCTTGTCAATGCCCAACCGGTTGTGACGTCCCGCTTGCTGGCTGATGCAAGGTTTGCCGTGAGCGTCCGTCTTGCCATCCTCGTGCTTCGCCGAAACGATGAAGGATTTTGATATATTGAAATCATGCATAGCTCACTGCGCGATTGAACCCGCCGCAGCCACCGCTGCCGTTATCAACACGGCCAGCGCAACACCAATCGCCATCGGCGACGTACAAGGCTGCTGCAATGCACTGGAGCGGCTGCTCGACAAGCTCGGACCACCGACCGACACGCCGTTATGGTTCACTGGCGACTTGGTGAACCGCGGCCCCGCGTCGCTTGCAGCATTACGCCGCATCGCCGGGCTCGGCGAGCGCGCCGTTGCCGTACTTGGCAACCACGACCTGCATTTGCTGGCCATCGCAGCAGGCGTGCATCGCCCAAAGCGCGGTGACACACTTGACGACATCCTCGGCGCACCGGACGCAGCCGACCTAATCGAGTGGCTACGACATCGCCCACTGGCCCACTATGATGGGTGCAGGCTGCTCGTACACGCCGGCGTACTGCCACAGTGGGATGTCAGCACCGCGCTTGCACTTGCTCGCGAGGTTGAAACACGGCTACGCAGCACTGACTGGAAAGCATTCCTTCAGCACCTATGGGGCAACGAACCCAACACATGGCACGACAAACTGTCCGGTAATGACCGCTCGCGCGTGATCGTCAACGCGATGACACGCATGCGTTTCTGCGACGTGCACGGACGGATAGAATTCAATGCAAGCGGCAGTCCGAACAGCGCACCGGTCGGTTTCATGCCGTGGTTCAACGTGCCAGGCCGCCGCACCGCTGATGCACTGGTCGTGTTCGGCCATTGGGCAGCACTGGGCCTGCAAGTGCGCGACGACGTGATTGCGCTAGACTCAGGCTGCGTATGGGGCGACAAACTGTCTGCAGTACGGCTCGATACGGATCCCAAGAGACGGACTGTAGTACAAATCGATTGCAGCAAGCAGCGCTGATCAATGCACGCGATCCCACGCATCCTTCATGGCATCTGCAGCGTCGGCTTGCGACATTAGAAGTCGAGCACTGACGGACCGCTTCATGTATGTAGGAGCATCGGATAGCACCTGCCGCGTCAATGGCGGTTGCACGTGCCGCTGCATCTCACGCAGTGCTTCACCGACCACATGCTGCGCATCATGCGCGGCAGTTCGTCGCTCGGTGGCTTTAAGCGCCGCACCGACGTACAAATGGACCGTTAACGGCCCGTCACGCAACAATGCGTCCAGCGATTGCCCAAGCGTAATATCACCCACATACGCGGGCGCGGTGGACTGGCACCCGTGCGCATCCTCGTACATCAGGCCAATCGGTTGGACCGGCGCGCCGGCCGACACCGCAGCTTGGAACAGGTTCGCATGAAAAGGCAGCACCTCGACGCCGTCGGACGTCGTGCCCTCCGGAAACACGCAGATCGACCGCCCGCCTTGGAGCCGCTGCGCCAGTTCGTGCATGATCCGCTTTGCATCGCTGCGCTTGTCGCGCCGTACGAACGTGGTGTCGAGCTTGGCGGCCAGCCAACCGATCACGGGCCAGTTGCGCACCTCCGCCTTGGAGACGAACGGTGTCGGCCGCCAGGCATTGATCACATAGATGTCAATCCACGAGACATGATTGCCGACCACCATCGTGCCCGCATCGATGCGACGCTCGTCATGGTGCACGACGAGCCGCACGCCAGCGAGCGCGAGAAAGCGCAGGCTCCACTGTCGCGTCAATGCCCGGCGGCCATCGTCGTCGGTGCGCGAAAAGCGCGTGGCAACCGTCCACGCGCCTTGCAGCACGTGCACGACAAGCCGCGCCTTGCGCCATGCGACTGAAAACCGGTTCACGCCTGCCGGTCTCGGCTGTCGTACGCAACGCGCCCGGCCACGATCGTGGTGCGCACTCGCGCTGGCAATTCGTATCCCAGGAACGGCGTATTGTGCCCTTGGCTTTTTAGCGCCCGTGGCTCGACATGCCAATGCGCGGCGGGATCGAACACGCACAGGTCCGCAGTGGCGCCGGGCTCGAGCCTGCCCGCCGGCAACCCGAGCAATCCAGCCGGCGCACAGGTGACCTTGGCCAGCGCGTGTGCCAACGACCGCTTCTCCTCAGTCGCCCACTTGAGCGCCAACGATAGCAGCAGTTCCAGTCCGCTCGCCCCGGGCGACGCCTCGCCGAAGGGCCGCAGTTTTTCGTCGTCGTCCACGGGCGTATGATCCGAGCAGATCGCATCGATGGTGCCGTCAGCAAGCGCCGCGCGGATCGCATCGCGGTCGCGCTGCGAGCGCAGCGGCGGATCGACGCGAAATTGAGCGTCGAAGTAGCCGATGTCCACATCGATCAAGTGAACATGATTGATCGTGACGTCGCACGTGACCGGCAGCCCTTCGCGCTTGGCTGCGCGCACCAGTTCGAGGCCCGCCGCCGACGACAAGTGTTGCAGATGAACCCGCGCACCCGTCGCGCGCATCAGCTCGAAGATCGTATGCAGCGCGATCGTCTCGGCGGCCACCGGCACCCCTGGCAGCCCGAGCCGCGACGCGACCGGTCCGCTGGCGGCGATACCGCCGCGGCCCAGATACGGGTCCTGCGGCCGCAACCAGACCGTGTAGCCGAACGTGTTCGCGTATTGCAGCGCCCGCAGCAGTACCGTAGTGTTGACGATCGGTCGCTCCGCCTGCGTGAAGCCGACGCACCCCGCCTCGGTCAACTCGGCCATCTCGGTGATAACCTCGCCCTTCAAGCCCACCGTCAGTGCCCCGAGCGGATACACATGGACTTGGTCCAGGTTGCGAGCACGGAACTTCAACATTTCGACCAGCCCCGGCTCGTCCAGCGGCGGGTCGGTATCGGGCGGACACACGAGGCTAGTCACGCCGCCGGCCAGCGCCGCAGCCATCTCGGACTCCAGCGTCGCGCGATACTCGTACCCTGGCTCGCGCAGCCGCGCGCACAAATCGACCAGTCCCGGGGCGATCGCTAGCCCCGTGGCATCGAGGGTTTGGACATCGTGCCATGGCGCCGTAGCGGCGCCAATCGAGACAATGTGGCCATCCGCGATCCAAACATCCGCCTGTTGCTCGGTGCCCGCCACCGGGTCGATAACGCGACCACCCTTGATATGAATCTTCATGCTCGTAGACGTGTTTTCGAATGCTTGCCGCTGCATTTACTGCGTTTCAGTCATTGTTGCCTGCGACGATGCCCATCACCGCCATACGCACCGCGATACCGAACGTGACCTGGTTTAGGATCACGGCCTGCGGGCCGTCCGCGACGCTTGATTCAATCTCGACGCCGCGGTTCATCGGTCCCGGATGCATGACGATCGCATCGGGCTTGGCGTACGCGAGCCGCTCCGACGTCAGGCCCCACGTCTTGAAGTACTCCTGCGCGGACGGCAACAGTGCGCCACTCATGCGCTCGTTCTGCAGGCGCAACATGATGATCACGTCAACGTCGCGCAAGCCCTGCTGCATGTCGTGGAAAACGCGCACGCCGAGGTGCTCCAGTCCGCCAGGCAGCAGCGTGCGGGGCCCGATCGCACGGATCTCAGGCACGCCCAGCGTGGTCAACGCATGGATATCGGAGCGCGCGACGCGCGAATGCAGGATGTCACCGACAATGGCCACCCGCAGCTGCGTGAAGTCGCGCTTGTAGTGGCGAATCGTATACATATCCAGCAGCCCCTGCGTCGGATGTGCGTGGCGACCGTCTCCGGCATTGATCACATGTACGTGCGGCGCGCAGTGCTGCGCGATCAGGTACGGCGCACCGCTTTGCGCATGCCGCACGACAAACATGTCCGCATGCATCGCCGACAGATTGTTGATCGTGTCTAGCAGCGACTCCCCCTTGCTCGTCGATGACGCATTAATGTTCAAATTCAGCACGTCCGCGGACAGCCGCTTCGCGGCAATCTCGAACGTCGTGCGCGTGCGCGTCGAATTCTCGAAGAACAGGTTGAACACCGATTTGCCGCGCAACAATGGCACCTTCTTGACGTCGCGGTCCGTCACGCTGACGAATTGGGCCGCAGTATCCAGGATATGCGTGACCACCGCGGGAGGCAGGCCTTCGATCGTCAGCAGATGTTTAAGCTCACCATGACGGTTCAATTGCGGGTGGCCGCGCAGGAAACCCGGGCGGAATGCGGCGGGTGCCGGCGCGGCGGCGCGCTGCCCCTCAGTATGCGGCGCGGCCGGACGTTGTTCTTCAGCGGGCGGCGCAGCAGCGCGCGTCGGTTCGGCGGGCTCTGGGGTGGCGGTATTCATGGATAACGCGGTTCGATCATGAACGTGGTGACAGCCGCACAGCCGTCACTGGATGAAATAAGCAATGCAACACCGGCCAACGCCGGGTACGCCCATGCGCGCGACGCCGTGTCACGCTTGCGCTTCGGTGACGAACGCCAGCGCACCGTGGCAGTCACGCCGCAGCACAAGCCTCTCGTTCACCGGCACGTCGAGCACCGCGCCAACGAAGCGCGCGGCGATCGGCAATTCACGGCCGCCGCGGTCGACCAGCACGGCCAACTCAACGCACGCCGGGCGACCGTAGTCGTATAGCTCGTTGATTGCGGCACGGATCGTGCGCCCGGTGAATAGCACGTCATCCACCAGCACAATGCGCCTGCCGTCAACGCCAAACGGCAACGACGTGGGTTGCGCCTGGCTGTGCAGGCCTTTTTTCGCATAGTCGTCGCGGTGCAGCGCGACATTGACCACGCCAAATGAAGCCGCGCCCAGGTCTTGGGCAAGCCGCTCAGCAATCCACGCGCCGCCGCTATGGATTCCCGCCAGTGCGGTCGTGCCTGAGCGTATCGCATCGCCCAGCGCGGCCTGCAACGGGTCGCGCATCGCGCGATACAACTGTTCCGCGTCAATCGACGCGATGGCGGCACTCATCATCGGCTCTCGGATAGCGGTTCATCAAAATACTGCTGAAGAATGATGCAGGCTGCCTGTGCGTCCACGACGGCACCACGCGCTCCTGCCGCTTCGGCCTCGACCGACGAATAGCGCTCATCGACCCAGGTCACTGGCAGGTTGAAACGCCCATTGAGTTGGTTACCGAAACGCCGCGCCTGCTGCGTCATCTCGTGCGGTGCGCCATCGGGATGCACTGGCAGCCCGACGACCAGCCGCAGCGGCTGCCATTGGTTGATCAACTCGCCCACCGCAGCGAAACGGTATTCGCGATTGCGGTTTTCGACGGTTGTGAGTGCCCGAGCGCAGCGGGTCAGCGTGTTGCCAATCGCCACACCGATGCGCTTTTGTCCGTAGTCGAACGCGAGCAGCGTGGCCGCCGCCGTACTCATGCGTGGCCTGCCTCGCCGGAGAGCATCGTCGATGAGATGCCCAGCAGCGCAAGCGCCGCGTCAAAACGTTGCTCGGCCGGCACGTCAAACACGATCTTCGGATCCGCCTCGACGGTCAGCCAGCCATTCTTCGAAATCTCATCCTCCAGCTGCCCCGCGCCCCAGCCGGCATGCCCGAGCGTTAGCAGGAAGCGCTTGGGCCCGTTACCGTTCGCGACCGCTTCGAGCACGTCCTTTGATGTGGTCATCTCCAGTCCGCTGGGCACCGACATCGACGACGTATAGTTGCCGCTGCCAACCGGGTCATGCAGTACAAAGCCGCGCTCGGTCTGCACCGGTCCACCGAAATAGACGGGTACGTGCAACAGCGGCTCAATCTCTAGCTTTAGGTCGATGCGGGAAAACAGCGCCTGCAGATCGATATCGGTCGGCCTGTTGATCACCAGCCCGAACGCACCGCGCTCGCTGTGATCGCAGAGGTACACCACCGTTCCGGAAAAAGTGGGATCGGCCATGCTTGGCATGGCGATCAGGAACTGGTTGGTCAGGTTGATGCGATCAGTGGTCTTTGACATGTTTCGGATTTTAGCAAAGACCCGAGGGTCTCTAGCGACTTCGACGATGGCACTTTGCCGACTCCACTATAGCCCGGCCACGCGCCGGCTGCCTTCGATTGCACTGGCCAGGTCGAACAGCACGGCAGCTGGATCGGGCAGCGGAATGCCGCCGACGGCGATCTGGACCAACCGCCGCTTGAGCGTCTCGCCCGTTCCCCGCATAGCCCAGCGCGTACGTTGCCACGCCACGCGCGTGCTGAGCAAGCAGCAAGTCCAATCGTGCAATCACACGCTTGGCATGGACTTGCGCAACGTCGCCGCCATCCTGCCATAGTCGAAGCGCGGGCAACGCACCGGCGGCCAGCCGACACACGCCATAAGGATCTGGAGGATCTGGACCTTTAAATTCATGACGCAATTTTGCCATTCTTCCAGGTAGCCGCCGACCTGCTCAAGCAGCGTCGGCGCGTCGTCGGCATGGGCTCGCAGCACCGGCAGCGGCGAATAGCGCATTCGCATCGCTCGCGACCGATGCAACGAGTCGGCGCTCGGTAGTTCAGATTTGGACCATCTCGAAATCTTCCTTCCGTGCACCGCACTCGGGGCAAGTCCAGTTGATCGGGACATCCTCCCAACGTGTGCCGGGCGCAATCCCCTCTTCCGGAAGACCCGCTTCTTCGTCGTAGATCCAACCGCAAATCAGGCACATCCAACTCTTGTATTCCATCTTGTTGCCGCGTCGAACGAGTGATCCGTTACAATGAAAGGCACGATGGTACCTTGTCGTCGCGTCGCTGCCTAGCAATGGCTATGCAGCGCGGCCGGTCCATTCGAAGACACGGGTTCATGTCACCCATGCCGCGGCCATCGCCATCCCCTTGTAACGCTTCACGCCTTCCATGTCCAGCGACGCCCCTCCGATCGTTCTCACCTTTGGCCTGTCGGACCCGACCGGCGCATCAGGCCTGCAGGCCGACCTACTCACGCTAGCCAGCATCGGCTGTCATGGGGTGTCGGTGTTGACCGGCTACGCAGTGCGCGATTCGGCGGCCGCCGGCGACGTGACCGGCCTGGACCCCGAAGCGGTTGCGTCGCAAGCCCGGATGCTACTCGAAGACATGCCGGTTGCCGCCTTCAAGGTCGGCGCGACGACGCGGGCCGAAATTGTCAGTGCGATTGCGGAAGTTGTCGCAGATTATGACGATTTGCCGCTGATTCTGGTTCCGGACTTCACGCTCGACGAGCAGCACATGCTGGCCGGCGACGAGTTGCGCGAGTCGATCGCGGAACTACTCGCGCCCCAGACGACGTTGCTGATCGCAGACCCGGCGACCCTTGTACAGTTGGCACAGCCGGATTCCGACGCCGATCCGATCACGCTCGACGGTGCCATTGCCCACCTGCTCGGGCAGGGCTGCGAATACGTGTTGTGCACCGACGCGCGGCCTTCGCAGCTGCTCAACACGTTGTTCAGCGAAGAAGGTCAGGTCCGTCAGGATGCATGGGACCGCGGCGGTGAGCGGCTGATCGGGCTTGCCGATACGCTGAGCGCTGCGATCACGGCACTGCTCGCCAATGGCCAGGATCCGGGCGAGGCAGTGCGCGAGGCGCAGGAGTACGTGCACCAGGCGATCCGGCACGCCTATCGACCGGGCATGGGCGGATACCTGCTGGACCGCTTCTTCTGGGCCCGCACCACGGACGAAGGTCAAAGTCCGCCAGCTGCGGAGCCGAACACGCCAGCCGGCGTGTTGCGCCATTGACCCGGCCCGCTGCCGTTCACGCGAGACAAAACGCCGTCCTGTTCCGGCTACCGTGACCGGCGGCTAGCGGCAGCAGTCAGCGCACTATAAAAAATGCACCGTTGCAGCGGCTCATTGCTGATCTTGCGGGCTTGCCCCCCAATCGCGCCATACCGCACCAACAGCGCAGCCGCATAAAAAACAAACCCCATGTTCCGAAAAACATGGGGTTCGTCAGCAGTCTAAACCCGCATCGCTGCGGGTTTTTCGGGCCGGGGGAGCGGCGCCCCCACGGGGCGCCGCCCGGACTCCATTCGGCACGAGCCGAATTACATGTCCATGCCCATACCACCCATGCCGCCCGGCATGCCGGCCGGTGCCGGTGCGTCTTCCTTCGGCAACTCGCACACCGCCGCATCAGTCGTCAGCAGCAGGCCAGCAACGGACGCCGCGTTTTGCAGCGCGGTGCGCGTGACCTTCGTCGGATCGACCACACCGGCTTCAACTAGGTCGCCGTATTCGCCGCTCGCCGCGTTGTAGCCGTAGTTGCCCTTGCCGGCCGCCACGGCCGCGACCACCACGCTGGCCTCTTCACCGCCATTCGCCACAATCTGGCGCAGCGGCTCTTCCATCGCACGCAGCACAATCTTAATGCCGGCCTCTTGGTCGGCGTTCTCGCCCTTGACGCTGGCGATCGCAGTACGGGCACGGATCAGCGCAACGCCGCCACCCGGCACGATACCTTCTTCAACGGCGGCACGCGTGGCGTGCAGCGCGTCTTCGACACGCGCCTTCTTTTCCTTCATTTCGACTTCGGTGGCCGCGCCGACTTTGATCACTGCCACACCACCCGCGAGCTTCGCGACACGCTCTTGCAGCTTTTCGCGATCGTAGTCCGACGTCGCTTCTTCGATTTGCGTGCGGATCTGCTTCACACGCGCCTCGATGTTCTTCGCTTCGCCCGCGCCATCAATGATCGTCGTGTTTTCCTTCGCGACTTCGATCCGCTTAGCTTGGCCCAACTCCTGCAGCGTGGCCTTTTCCAGCGACAGGCCGGTTTCCTCGGCGATGACCTGACCACCGGTCAGGATCGCGATATCCTCGAGCATCGCCTTGCGACGATCGCCGAAGCCAGGCGCCTTGACCGCAACGGTCTTCAGGATGCCGCGGATGTTGTTCACCACCAGCGTCGCAAGCGCTTCGCCTTCGACGTCCTCCGCGATGATCAGCAGCGGGCGGCTGGCCTTGGCCACTTGTTCGAGCACCGGCAGCAGGTCGCGGATGTTCGAGATCTTCTTGTCGTGCAGCAGCACGTACGGATTCTCGAGAACAGCGACTTGCTTATCCGGGTTGTTGATGAAGTACGGCGACAGGTAGCCGCGGTCAAATTGCATGCCTTCGACGACTTCGAGTTCGTCGGCGAGCGACTTGCCGTCTTCGACGGTGATCACCCCTTCCTTGCCGACTTTGTCCATCGCTTCAGCGATGCGCTGGCCGATCGACGTGTCGCTGTTGGCCGAGATCGAGCCGACTTGCGCGATTTCCTTGCTCGTCGTGCACGGCTTGCTGATCTTGCGCAACTCGTCGACTGCGGCGGCAACCGCCTTGTCGATACCACGCTTCAGGTCCATCGGGTTCATGCCCGATACAACATACTTCATGCCTTCACGCACGATCGATTGCGCGAGCACGGTCGCCGTCGTCGTACCGTCGCCGGCGTTGTCGCTGGTTTTGGAAGCCACTTCCTTAACCATTTGCGCGCCCAGGTTCTGCAGCTTGTCCTTCAGCTCGATTTCCTTCGCGACGGACACACCGTCCTTGGTCACCGTCGGGCCGCCGAAGCTGCGCTCGAGCACGACATTGCGACCCTTCGGGCCGAGCGTCACCTTCACTGCGTTGGCGAGAATGTTCACACCCTCGACCATCTTCGCACGGGCGGAATCGCTAAATACGACGTCTTTAGCTGCCATCTTCTAACTCCTTGAAATCTTTGGAAAGCCGAACGCGACCGTTACTTCTGGACGACCGCCATGATGTCTTCTTCGCGCATGACGAGCAACTCTTGCCCATCAACTTTGACCGTTTGGCCGGCATACTTGCCAAACAACACACGGTCGCCCACCTTGACGTCGAGCGCGATTTGCGCGCCCTTGTCGTCACGTTTGCCCGGGCCGATGGCCAGGACTTCGCCCTGATCAGGCTTTTCAGCCGCTGCCTCGGGGATCACGATGCCCGACGCAGTCTTGGTTTCCTGGTCCAGACGCTTGACGATGACGCGATCGTGCAAAGGACGAAGGTTCATACACACTCCTTTTGTATTCAGGCTGAAGAACGCTTTTTAACGTTGGCGCCCGGCAAGCCAGGCACCCTGGTGGCACGGGTTGTTAGCACTCACGTGCGACGAGTGCTAATTATATGGACGGGTGAGGACTATTTCAAGAACCCAAATTGTTCCTAGCGCGCAGCATCGCGCTTACAGATGCCACTTAACTGTGGCCGTCAGCGTACGGGGTTCACCAGGCATGTTGAACATGTCAGCATTGCCATGCGCCGAGATGAAATAGCGGCGATCGAACAGATTGTCCAGCGTCAGCGTCACATCCATTTTCTTGCTGCGATAGCCGGCGCCCAAATTGAATACGGTAAACGAAGGCAGCGTGACCTGATCGCTCGCAGAGGCGTAGCGCGCTGATTGGAACTGTGCGCCGGCGGCCGCGTAAAAGCCGTAGGGAAGCTCGCGCTTGAGCCACAGGCTTGCGCTATGGCGTGGCATCAGGCCCGGCGTGTTGCTGGCCAGCGTCAGCCCGGCCGCCGTCGATTGCGGCGATCCGTCAACCGTGCCACTCAAATACGCATAACCGGCATAGACGGACCACTTCGGTGCGATTTCGCCGGAAAAGCCGGCCTCGAAACCCCGTACGTGCTGAGTGCCGATCGGCAGCGCATAGCCAGGGTTGGCCGGATCGCCAATTTGTTGGTTCGTTTGCCGCATGTCGAACAGCGCAACCGTAGCCGTCGCCTTGCCACCGAGGTCGAACTTCGAACCGACTTCGTATGCGGTGGTCTTTTGCGGCGCCAGCGCTGCGCCATTGGCGAACGCACCCGAGCTGATCAGGGTATCAGCAAGCGGCGAGAAAGACTGACTGAGCGAGCCATAGAGCGTCAGCCACTCGAGCGGCTCGTAGATCAGCCCGACGCGCGGACTCCATGCGCGGTCGGTACGGGCAAGATTCACGTTGGACGACGTGTAATCGTGGCGAATCTGATCCAAATAGTCAAAGCGCAGGCCGGCGAGCAGCTTCCACTGCGGTGTCAATGTCACCAGGTCCTGCGCGTACACGCCGGCCAGGCCGACGACCGTCGCTGCATTCGTGCGCGCCGGCATCCCGGCCGGCACGCCAGGTAAATCGATCAGCTGTGGATAGTACAGATCATACGTTGTCACTTTCGATACGCCATAGATCGTGTCGAATTTCTGCTGCTGCGACAGTTCGATCCCATACAGCAATTCATGACGCATGCCGAGCAGCGTCGCTTGCTGCGTCAGCTCAAATACGCCGTCCACGCCATGCTCGGTCCGTTGGCGCGTCGACTGGTCGAGCGTGACGCCCGGGTGCACAGCCGCCTTGATTGGCTGGAACGTGACATAGTTTTTCCGCTCCAGTGAGAAATCATAGGCACGCAGCGCGCCGTGGAAGGCTAGCGAATTGTTGAAGCGGTGATCGAGCGACACCGTTGCACTTTTCGCCAAGGCGTCATTGTATGAGCTGTTCGCCGCATCGGCAGAGCCGTAGTAAGTGTTGATCGGCACATCGACCGGCCGCCCCCTATAGGCAGGCAAGCCCTGATCGGACGTGCGGCGATCATGTAGGTAGTCGAACTCAACGTTCACTACTGTATCCGGACTCAGCTTGAATTGCGCCGAAGGCGCGACTGCTTGGCGGTTCAACGCGAATTGATCGCGAAAACTACGCGAATTATCCACGGCGCCGGTGATACGCAAGCGTGCCGCATCACTCGCGTTCCAGCCCATGTCGATTTCACCGCGACGCTCGCCACGCGAGCCAAGCATCACGCCGATATCCCGCACTGGCTCCGCCTGTGGCCGCTTAAGCACACGATTGACGATGCCCCCTGCCGAGCCGCGCCCGTACAGTACCGCTGCCGGTCCTTTTAAAATCTCGATCCGCTGCACATTGGACAAGTCGCGATAGTACATCGCGTCGTCGCGTAGGCCGTCGACATACTGGTCCGTGATGCTATTAAAGCCACGGATCGTGATTTGGTCGCGCTGGCCATCGCCGACTGAAAAGCCGACTCCCGGCACGTTGCGCAACGTGTCCTGCATCGATGCCGCATTCTGTGCAAAACCCGACTTTACGCTGATGAATAAAGGGGCGATCAGCAGAGCACGATAAGTCTTTTTGTTACGCGTCATTGATAATATGCCTACGAGTTGCGGCGAAAAGGCGCGCTAGAACCCCCGTCCGGGCAGCGCGGACACTTAGAATAGGCTATAAGCCACTAAATAATAGTGATAATCATTTGCATTATCAACTACAATAGCAGGGTCGACACCGGTTCGTCGTTGCGCGCTCACGACAAGCAGCATCGCCGCCCCACCCGTCCCCCACAGCAATCCACAGCATCGCAACGCACAGCGTCGCAACGATGTACATTGCGCCGTCCATGCTGCTCGTCGCGGTACGGCCCTCGCCGATTCATTACCCCAGGCTAATCATGCCGCTGGACAAGTCGATGCTGCTAACCAGTGCAATGCCACCGGCTGCCGCCGTACCCGAGAAATGTCAGCGGACGGTTCCATCCAGAACGCCGGCTGCGCGATACGTGCGCAGACCGCGTGACACGGCGCCGAGCGCGTGCAAAACCTACGATAGAACTTCGTCAATGCCTTCCTTCAGAACGAAACTATAATAATGCGCTGATCACGACGGACCGTAGTGCCTGCGCTGCGGCACTTGCTGGAGCAGCGCGACCAGCATGTTGAGTCATGCGCACAACGCGCACGCCCAGGCCAAACGTGTGCAAACAGGCAGCACGGATGTGGACGTGCCGCATGATTGGCCGCTCCGAATCCATTACGCCATGCAGATTCGATCCCGACTGTTTCGACGCACGTGCATGATGATCGTTGCGAGTTTGCTCGCCGCGTGCTCGTCGCCCAAACCGCTGTATCAGCAAGAACAATTTGATGCGACGAGCAGTCCATACACGCGCACGTTTCATCAGAAGGCCGCCGCAACATGCGAGGCGGCGCGGCGCGCGCTGCTCAGCCAGGGGTACATGGCCAGTTCGATGCGCCCTGACGCGGTCGAGGGCAGCAAAAGCTTTCAGCCGAACAATGATTCCCACGTGGTGATCGAATTTCACGTCGTGTGTACGGATGCCGATGCGGATGGCGCGAGCAGCGTGGCCTATGTCAACGCAGTGCAGGATCGTTATGCGCTGAAGAAAAGCAACACATCGGCCAGCGTCGGGCTAAGCGTGTTCGGCTCATTGTCTTTACCGATCGGCTCCAGCGACGATGCAATGGTCAAGATCGCTAGCGAGACGATCCCGGCCGGGGTCTTCTACGAGCGCTTCTTCAACCTGGTCGATCACTTCCTGAAGATCGATCCGCGATTGCGCGGCCGGATTGCCGCTAAGGCCGCCGAAAAGGAACCGGTTGCGCCACTGCACGAACCAGCCGCCCCCCCAGCCGACGCACCGCTCAAGATGAACATGCCCGTGGTGCCGACTCCGTCGGCCATGCCACTACAGGTCCGCTCAGCCGGCGCAGACGTCGAAGCGGCCGCCGCTGCGTCGGCTGAAGCAACCCCAAAATCTGCGCCAGCATCGGGTTCCATCGCAACGTCGGGCGCCGTTGCCGTCCCGGCTTCCAATGTGGGTGCCTGTCCCGCTCGAGCGCCAGCCTCTACCTCCATGCCGGCGCCAGCCGTATCGATCCCGGCTTCGGTGTCCCCCGCAACGTCTAACGCGGCACCCGCACCCGCATCGGCTCCTGCATCGGCTCCGGCTCCAGCATCGGCTCCGGCGCCGGGCTCAACTCCGGCAACGATTGCCCCGCTATCTTTATAAGGCATCGCAGTATCAGCGCCGCTCGAGACGTACCGGCGATCTAACGCGATGCATTCCCGCTGCCGTGACATAAGCGCCGCCCGCGCCTAGTTTGCGCGGCACCAGGTCTGCGCGACGCGTCAAAATATCGACCGTCCGCTGAGCGTCGTTAGCCACTCGAGCGCCTGCATACCAGCCAGTGAATTGCCGTTCGTGTCCAGCGCGGGAGACCACACGCAGATGCCGAACTCCCCTGGCAATACCGCAACAATGCCGCCACCGACGCCGCTTTTGGCGGGCAATCCAACACGGTAGACGAAGTCTCCGGCGGCATCGTACGTACCGCAGGTGAGCATCAATGCGCTCAAGCGTTTCGCCGGGCTCGCGCCGAGCACGCGCTCGCCACTGTGCGGCACCACGCCACCGTTGGCCAGGAATAAGACCGATCTAGCCAGGTCGACACAGTTCATTTCGATCGCACACTGCCGGCAATACGCGTCGATCACCGTGTCCACTGACATCTGCAGGTTACCGAAGCTCTTCATGAAATGCGCCATTGCGCGATTTCGGTCCGAATGCGCGAGTTCCGATTCCGCGACGTTGGCGCTGTAGTCGATATCCGAGCGCCCGGCCAGACGACGCATGAATTGCACGAGCGCTGTTTCCGCCTGGACGAAACGCCGGCATAGCACGTCGGTGACAACCAGGGCACCTGCATTGATGAAGGGGTTACGCGGCACTCCGTTTTCATGTTCGAGCTGCACCAGTGAATTGAACGCATTGCCCGATGGCTCCCGGCCAACGCGTTGCCACAACGCGTCGCCTTGCAACTGAAAGGCCAGGGTGCACGCGAACAGTTTCGAGATGCTCTGGATCGAGAACGGAACCCAAGCGTCGCCGGCGCAGAAGACCTCGCCTCGCAACGTGACAATTGCCATGCCGAAATGCGACGGGTCGACCTTCGCAAGCTCGGGAATATAGTCCGCGACGCGGCCTTTGCCGAGCCACGGCGTGACGTCGTGCTGAATTTTATGAAGGATCGCCTGATAGTCCATTGCGGCAGGCCGTCGGAGATCGCGGGACCGCGATTCTAGCGGGGCCACGGTCTGCTGTCGACCCATTGTCGAGTACGCCACACACACGTAGGCGTCGTCGACGATACCCGTGCGGATTTGCCGGGGTGGTCCATTGCCCTCTATATCGGCATTCGGGTTGACGTCGGCCGCGTGTGCGCCGTCGCTGCGTTCCAACTCCTTGGGACTGCCGCCGCACACCCAGCGGCACGCTGATAGGTGGCGCGAACTCCCGCGGTGCGGCACGGTCTATTGGCGATGCAAAAAACACACCATCCATCACCTATTCTCCATCGACCAGCGCACAACGCACAGCACTCAGCTTGCGGCCGCTCTCAGTTTGACTGCGCTTCGGCCGGATTGCTGCACGGCCGTATGCTCACGCTCGTATGGATTGCGCTAACGCTTTGGACACCGATGCCGGCGGTGGGCTCATCACAGCAGTCCGACGCAAGCGCCGGCGCACACGCGGCCGAACCTGCGCCGCGGCCAAGATTGACCGCACAATCGACCGGCGACACAGTCAAACCGATCATCGAAACGGCGTCCACGCCTATCGCGTCACCCGTCCCCAGTTCATCTGCTGCCCCGGGCTCATCTGCTGCCCAAGGCTCATCGGCTGCCCTGGGCTCATCGGCTGCCCTGGGCTCATTGGCTACCCCGGCCTCCGGGCAACCGGCTGCCCCGAGACAATCGTCTGCCGTAGACTCATCATCGATGCCGGTTCCAACGCAAACGCCAGCCTCGTCACCCGCGCGGCCACCGGCCCAACCCACGGCCTCGGCCACCCACGCGCCACCGTCCACCGCCCCCGTACTGCCGCGCTATACCAATGTGCCTTCTGCGCTCGACTATCGGAAGCTGTATGTGCAGTCTGTCAACCGCACCCTGTCGATACCCGCCGCTGCACAAGCGCACTATGGGCAACTGCTGCAGAACGCGCTCGCCCAAGCCGGCTTGCCTGACGTGGCAAGCGAATTCGTCGCCGTCGTGGACCGCAATCCGTTCGTACAAGCATTTGTGTTGATGTGGCGTCAGACGCCGTCGGATCCTTGGCAGGTGATTGGCGCATCGCCTGTTTCTACCGGCATGCCAGGTCTCTATGACCATTTCATCACGCCGCTCGGGGTATTCCGGCATACTCCGGACAACATGGACTTTCGCGCCGAAGGCACGTTAAACGACAACGGCATTCGCGGCTATGGCGCGCGCGACCAGCGAATCTACGACCTCGGATGGACGCAGGCACAGCGCGGCTGGGGTAACCGCGCAATGAGCCAGATGCGGCTGCAAATGCACGCTACCGATCCCGGCCGGCTTGAATCGCTGCTCGGCATGCGGCACTCGAAAGGCTGTATCCGAATCCCGGGCACGCTCAATACGTTTTTGGATCACTACGGCATACTGGACGCTGACTATGAGACGCGCATCCGGGAAGGCCAGCTCCTATGGGTGCTTAAGCCGAATCGCGAGGCATCGCGCTGGGCCGGGCGCTATATCGTAATCGTCGATGGCGGCGCAACACAGCGTCCGACGTGGTCGCCGGTGCCGCGCGGCGCCAAGGTCAAGCATGGTGCGCAGATCGACACCGCCGACTGATAGGATCCGCGTCCGATAGAGGCTTGGTGCACGCCGGCGGCCGTCACGTTGCAGATCGTCACGATCGTGCTGTTCACGTTCCTGTGTTACCTAAGCATTGGCTTGCCGCTCGCGGTGCTGCCCGGCTATGTCCATGACGACCTGGGCTATGGCTCGGTCATTGCCGGCGCTGCAATCAGCATCCAATACGTATCGATACTGCTCATGTGGCCGTTCGCCGGCCGCATGGCGGATAAAATCGGACCCAAGAAGACCGTCATGCGCGGCTTGCTCACATACGGGGCAAGTGGCGTGCTGCTGGATGCAGCGCTGTCGTTGACCGTATTTGGCACGCTGTTTTGCGGCGCGCGACTGCTATTCGCCGGTGCCATCAAAAAGCATGGCGGCTTTCGCGTCGCCATCGCATCGTTCCTGGTCGAAACATGCGGCCTGCTGACGCTGTGGCTCGCGCCCATCCCGCAAGTAGCGCTGGCCGGCGCGGCGCTGATCGGGTTGGGTTTCGCGCTGGTCTTCCCCGCACTGGGTGTCGAAGCCGTCGCGCTGGTGCCACCGGCCAGCCGCGGTGCGGCGTTGTCCGCCTATTCCGTATTCCTCGATTTGTCTCTGGGCCTCACCAGGCCCCTGGCTAGACTGATCGCCAGCGACTTCGGGTATGAATCGGTCTATCTGTTTGCCGCAGTCGCCGCTGTGCTGAGTATTGTATGGGCGCGCTGACATAATAGACTGAGGCACTTCGGAGCCGCTTCGCGGAACGCCGGCTCCATCGCGCTAACCGAAAACAAATCCAAACCAACACAGGAAAAATTTTTCTAATTTGCACGAATATCGGAATTAAAAACCAAAATAGTCGAATACACCAAGACAATATTACCAAAAATGCATGACATAGTATCTTTTAGACACCAGCAATCCTACGGCACAAGGCGCCGGGATAATTTGAAACTAAGCGTGGAGTTATAGGCGCCAGCTGTTTTCCGACCGTGGCCAATCGTCGAGTCGCATCACGATAAAGTGGTAAAGCCGAGCGAGCCGGTGAAGATATTCATCTTTAGCAGCCTAACAACGGCCGCGTATGCAGACAGTTCTTCACTGAATGCAACAACGGAACAGAATTGCGTGCATCTGTTTACAATTTTGAAATAGCTGACACAAAGCGCCGAAGTTGCATCTACCCCGTGTACGGGAGGGCAGATGCATGAAAGTGCCGCGGTACTGAGGACAATAACGTGATATCGGAGCGCATTACGCGCTGCGGGTGCGTCCACTCATTGATGCGATCCGCTTACCAATTGTCGATTTTTGTCGCGCCCCGTTTGCTTGATCTCCGCAATCCTCTATAAACTGTCCGAGATCCCGAATGGATTTCCCCAACGGAACACCGAAGGCCGGGCAACTTTAATATGGGAAAAACAATCGGCTGTCAAACGTAATTTTCTCGACCACGAGCTCAGAATGAATCAGATCCAGGCCATGCGCGTGTTCACCCGGGTCGCGGAAACACAGAGTTTTCGGCGCGCGGCACAGCAACTGAATGTCTCCAATGCCTTGGTCACGCGTTCGATCGCGACATTGGAAGCCCACCTGAACACGCGGCTCATCAATCGCACGACACGCAACGTGTCGTTAACGGAGGCAGGATACGTTTACCTACAGGGTTGTCGTCGACTGCTCGAGGAACTTGACTTCATCGAAGCAACCGTGGTCAACGGTGACGACGAGCCTCGCGGCACATTGCGCGTCGCCGCTTCGGCATCGCTTTGCGACGAATTGATTGGACTGGTCGAAGAGTTCCGCCAGCGTCACGCACGGATTCGCTTACATGTCACGCTGGGTGACCAGGCCGTAGACGCGCTCGGCGACAGCTACGACGTCGGTCTAGTGCAAGCCGCGGTGGCGCCGGGTAATGGACTCTCCAGCCAGATCCTGAGTTCGTGCGCGTCGGTGATCGTCGCTTCGCCGGATTACCTGCTCGAGCACGCCGCGCCGCAAACGCCCAATGACCTGCTTGCGCTGTCGTTGCTAGCGCAATCGCACAGTGACCGCAGCCGGCTCTGGCATCTGCGCGATGCGCACGGCGCCGAGTACCAGTTGGCGATGCCCGAGCCGATCTACGTGGTGAACAGCGCACAGATGCTACGCGCCGCGGCTGTCGGCGGCATGGGCATCGCGTTGCTGCCGCAGCGTGTGGTCGAGCGTGACGTGGCCAGCGGCAGCCTGGTCCAGCTATTGCCCGACTGCGAGATTCTGGAAAGTCAGACCACGCTGTCCGTAGTCTACCCGGAGCGGCAATACATGGCGGCTAAGACGCGCGCCTTCGTCGAGTTCGTCTGCGCTCACTACGGCCAGGTCGACGACAGTGGCTATGACGCCGAGCAAGGCATCCCTGCACCGCAGTGCAACGCAGGCCGCGGCACGCCAGAACGGCAACATCCGGCCGACGCGATGGTCACACGCGGCAACCCAAGCGGTTCGGCCAACAGCACGAAGAGTCCGCACGCCACAGCGCAACCGGCATCGCGCCCCGCGGCGCCATGGCCTTTTGCGACGGGGGAGTGGCGCGTCAGTTGACCGGCCACGCCTGCGCCTGACGAGGCCACAGCCGGCGCGCCACGGCGCCGCGTCAATCCGTGACGCATGCGATAGGCATTCCTCGGCGTCACCGTGATAGCCGCAGCACTCGGCCAGCGCATCGGCTTCACGCTCGTGTACCTCGACGGGAAAATGCGATGCAGCAAGCATGCCACGTGCAACCTCTCCGGCACCCGCGAGCCGCTCGGATCGACAAACGCCCGAATCCCGTTAACCTTGCCGGGATGCCATTGCGAGACCGGTCCGAGCACGTAGTCGACATCGTCGCGATCCGCGCACTCGAGCAAGGGCGGCACGGGCCAAATATCCGGCTCCACCGGCAGTGCCAATACGAATTCGCGAACAACGAGAGTGATAGCCGTCGAATACTGTGACAAGGGTGCGGCGTGCAGCGTCATCGTCCGGCATGACATCCATTACATCACGCCCAAGATGAACACTCGCTGACAATCCGCACTGATCGCACAAAAAACGTACCGTTTCCCGTACAGCCCGCGCAGTGCCACCCGCGGCCGGCACTGCGCACGAACTGCCGCTCGGCCTATGACAACGCGTCGCTGCCGGAACTGGCACTGGCGCTCATGCGCGAAGAAGCAAGCGGCTATTGAGCCATGCTCGACGAAGGGCTCACGGGTGCCCGCGGTTCGCCGCCGGCGCCGGGCGATACGGCGGCACAATATGAGCTGATGGCCGCGCGGCGCACGACTGGTGCGCAATCGCCGGCAAATCACCATCGACGACGTCCGGCAGCAGGGCTTCCCCGGATACAGTAAGATGGTGTTTCACGGCCTCCGGGGCACGCGCACCCCGCGTGCCCGAACCGCGGTTCCCCACCCCGAAGCCTGCCCATGCCCTTGCCGCTCATCGCTATTGCCATTGTCGCCTTCGGCATCGGTACCACCGAGTTCGTGATCATGGGATGGCTGATAGACGTGGCGCGTGACCTGCGCGTATCGATTCCGGCCGCCGGCATGCTGGTGTCCGGATACGCGCTGGGCGTCACGATGGCGCTCGGTGCGCTTGGGCTGGCAGCTTGGAACAATCTGGAGCGGCGCGCGCCGGCCTGCGTAACACCTTCCTGAGCGCCAGAACAACCCGCGCCGCCTGCTGCGATCACCCGCGGGCGCGGCGCCACGATAACGGGCCTGCCGCCATTGGTACGCCGGCCCCATAATACTACGAATGAAAGCTATCTTTACACGCGACTTCTTTGCGTTAATCGTCAGCGTTGCCGTCGTCGGGCTAGGCATCGGCGCCACGTTGCCGCTCACCGCCCTGGCGTTGATGCAAGCCGGCTATGGCTCGCACGTGATCGGCATGCTGACCGCCGCGCAGGCGGGCGGCGGTATCGCGATCGTGCCATTCGCAGCACGCATCACGTCGCGTATCGGCGCACGCCGCGCCATCATCGGCACGGTGTGGATAACGTCGATCGCGACGCTTGCGATGCAGTTGACGGTCAACCTCATTGCCTGGGCGCTTCTGAGGGCGATCGCTGGCGCCGCTTTGATGCTGCTGTTCACGATCACCGAAGCCTGGGTGAACCAGCTCGCCAACGATCGATCGCGTGGGCGCATCGTCGCACTGTACGCGACCAACTTCACGCTGTTCCAGATGGCTGGCCCGCTGCTGGTCAGCATGATCGCCGACTACCCGGGATGGCGTTTTGCATTGTGCGGCGCGATCTTCCTGCTAGCGCTGCCGGGGCTGTGGATGATGCGCATCGCCCACGACATCGGCCCAGCCGACGATGAACCTCATGGCGCCTGGCAAACGGTATTACCCCGCATGCCGGCACTAGTGGTCGGTGCGGGCTTTTTTGCGCTGTTCGATACACTAGCCTTGTCGCTGCTACCGCTGTTTGCGATCCACCATGGCGTCGCAACGGAACTGGCCGTCGTGTTCGGCTCTGCGATCCTGCTCGGCGATACGGTGTGCGCGTTTGCCCTTGGATGGCTGGCCGATCACGTCGGCCGGGCGCGCGTGCACTTGGGCGCCGCGCTGGTCGTGGCGCTGCTGCTGCCGACATTGCCGATGATCGCCGCGCAGCCGTGGCTGCGCTGGCCTGTGCTAATCGTGCTCGGCGCGGCCGCGGGCGGGATCTACACGTTGTCGCTGGCGGCGATCGGCGAACGTTTTCGTGGCCCGGCGCTGGTCACCGCCAGCTCGTTGATCGGTGCATCGTGGAGCGTGGCGAGTTGCTTTGGGCCGATGATTGCCGGCGCGCTGATGCGCACGATCAGCCCTGACGCGCTGGTCGGCGTGCTGTTCGCCGGCGTCGTCATGTTCATTTGCGCGCATCTGTGGGAACAGCATGCTGCGCGGGCCGCGACGCAAGGCTAAACAAAAGCCGTGAACTGCCCGATTCACCAGCCCGAACAGAAAGCCACCGGTATCAGCAACCTTCAAGCACCCGGCGCATCGGCGTGCGACCGGTGGCATGCCGCTCGGCGCAACCGCGTCAGCCAAATTTTTGTCGATGCGACAGCCGCGGCGACTGCTACTATTTCGATAATGATTCCGCCGTCCCTTCCTGCACTCGTCGCCGCCGCGGTACGCCATCCTTACTTCGCCAAGCGCGTGTTGCTACACGCAGGTGCAACGGCGCGCGGCCGACACAATGGCCTGGAGTTGACCAGCCAGTACCAGCCGATCTTTGACGTGGGCTCGCGGGGCTTTGCGCAATCGTTGGCCGCCGATGCGCACGCGGCCGACCGCTTCGGCGACGACATCGGCTACCAGGCGAGGACACAGGCCGCGTCAGCAGGCGCGGAGCGGGCGCCGGTGCGCGATCCGTTCGACTCGACCGTCGATGATCAGGACCTGGTGGCACTGGACCGGCTGTCGCGGCTTGTGCACGCGATCAACTTCTTCGGCGTGCAGCGCAGCGGCCTGCTATTTCTGAACGTGCATGAACGGTTATTGAAGAGCGTCAAGTACGACCACGGACGCCATTTCTCGACCGTGCTCGTGTCGCTCGGCTTGAATCCGGCGCGTGTGGTCATCGAGCTGCCGGAGATGGCCGTCGCGCATCGCACGTTTCTTGGCTACTTGACCAAGAGCTACCAAAGTTATGGCTTCAAGGTCGCGGGCAACCTGCCCAATGCCGGCCAAATTCTGTCAGTGTCGGACATGGCGCGGCTGGACTTCATTAAAATGAATTCGGGCTCGGCGTTGCGCGATGCAGTGGTCAAGCCACTGGTGAGTTACGCGAGCCGGCTGAAGATCCCGCTGGTCTTCACGCACGTCATGGACGAAGCGCAGTTCGAGTTACTGCAGCAATACGATGTGCGGTACGTACAAGGTCCGGTGTTTGACTCGGTCGGCTCGATCTAGCGGACCGCGCGAGCGTCGTCTATCCGATGTCGTGCATCAACACTCCAGCGCGCAGGCCGGCGGCCATGCTGTGCCAAGCGCGGCCTCGACTTCCTGCTCGATTGTGACGACCGGATAGCCCGTCTGTCTCGGTCCGCATCGCGATCGCGCGTGTCGATTTCACAACCGACGTGCCGTCAGTCTTGCGCGACACCGCGGGGCTGGCGCAGACTGCACGCTACGCGCCGTGTGCGGTGCGGCCATGGCTGTGCCGCGCGCGGCGCGCCTGCTCCATCCCAACTTAGAACGCTGAGGTATTTCGCGATGATCCTGTCTTCCACCGAGTCATCTCCGACGCTCCCCCCCCGTGCCGCCTCCCATCGCTCGCTCGATGTCGGCGTCATCGGCAATTGTGCGTTCAGCGCGCTGATCGACAGGATGGGCTGCGTTGTCTGGAGCTGTCTGCCGCGCTTTGATGGCGATCCAGTCTTCAACGCACTGATCGACACCTCGGACCACGCCGGCCTGTGGAGCATCGAACTCGAGAACTATGCGCGTGGCGAGCAGTTCTACGAGCCGAACACCGCAGTGCTACGCACGCGCCTGTACGACACGAACGGACAGGGTATCGAGATCACCGACTTCGCGCCGCGCTTCTACTCGCGCGGGCGTTATTTCCGCCCCACGACGATGGTGCGCCGCGTGAAGCCGCTGCAAGGCGCGGTGCGCATCACGGTACGGCTGCGCCCGCGTTTTGACTGGGGCCGGCTGCCACCGGCGATCACGCACGGCAGCCACCACATCCGCTATGTCGGCCCCGCGCAAACGCTGCGACTCACGACCGACGCGCCGTTGTCCTACATCGTCGCAGAACAGCAGTTCCTGCTCGATCGCGAGGTTAACTTCATCCTCGGACCGGACGAGACGCTTGCCACGGGCATCGAGAACACCGCGCGCGATTTCGAGCAGGACACGATCCAATACTGGCGCACGTGGACTGGCCGGCTCGCGATACCGCTGGAGTGGCAGGACGCGGTGATTCGCGCGGCGATCACGCTGAAGCTGTCGCTGTTCGAGGATACCGGTGCGATCATCGCCGCGATGACCACCAGCATCCCAGAGGCACCGAGCAGCAGCCGCAACTGGGACTACCGCTACTGCTGGCTGCGCGATGCGTTCTTCGTCGTGCGTGCGCTGAACAGTCTGTCCGAGGTCGGCACGATGGAGGACTACCTGCACTGGTTGCGCAACATCGTGCTGCGCTCCCAAGGCGGACATATCAAACCGCTGTACGGCATCGGCCTGGAAGCGTCGCTGCCGGAGTCGATCGTCGAGCATTTGGGCGGATACCGCGACCACGCGCCGGTGCGCGTGGGCAACCAGGCGCACGAGCACTTCCAGCACGATGTGTATGGCAACATCATCCTGGGTGCGACGCAGGCTTTCCATGACCGGCGCCTAATACGCCCGGCCGGCCTGTTCGAGTTCGAGCACCTAGAAGCCGTCGGCGAGAATGCCTATCGAATCTATACAAAGCCGGATGCCGGCATGTGGGAGCTGCGCTCGCGCGCGCGCATCCATACGTCGTCGGTGCTGATGAACTGGGCCGCTTGCGACCGGCTCGCAAAGATCGCGCATACGCTCGGGCTGCCCGAGCGCGAGATGCTGTGGCACGGGCGCGCCGACGCGATCCGCGAATACTTGCTGAATAATGCGTGGAATGAGGCGCGCGGCGCGTTCGCTGAAAGTGTCGGCGGCCAGGATCTGGACGCGAGCGTGCTGCTGATGGCCGAAGTCAACATGATCGACCCGAAGGATCCACGCTTCGTATCCACTGTCGAGGCGCTCGAGCGCTCGCTGTGCGACGGGCCCTACATGCGGCGCTATGAAGCACCGGACGACTTCGGCAAGCCGGAAACCGCGTTCAACATCTGCACATTCTGGCGCATCGACGCGCTGGCCAGGATTGGCCGTCGTGAAGAGGCGCGCGCGATCTTCGAAGCGATGCTGGCGGCGCGCAACCACCTCGGATTGCTATCAGAAGACACGCACCCGGTCACCGGCGAGATGTGGGGCAACTTCCCACAGACCTACTCGATGGTCGGCATCATCAACTGCGCGATGCGGCTTTCCGCACCGTGGGATTCGGTCATCTGAACGAAGCGCTTACCGCATTGGCAGCACCCGCCGTTCAGGAAAACAAATCTTCGTAGTTTGCCGGTCAAACTGTCGATTTCCTCGGCGGTGGCATTCCCTGCCCCGTTACCGCCGCGCTACGCTACGGCGGATTTTTACGACGGGGATTCGATGATCAAGGTTTGGTCCGGCACCAGCCGTGCGCGGGCACGCCACGCGCAGCCTCGCTACAGGATTCGGATTCGCGAAGCACGCAAAGCTGGCGCCGGCATGCTCAGCTCTTCAGGCGGTACCCGGTCTTGAAGATCCACGCGACGATCGCCATAAACAGCGCCAGGCATGAGATCGTCACGCCCAGGCAGACGCCGATGCTCACCTCGGCCTCGCCCTGAAAACTCCAGCGAAATCCGCTGACCAGATACACGACTGGGTTAAACAGTGCCACCGTGCGCCAAAACGGCGGCAGCATGTCGATCGAATAGAAGCTGCCACCGAGAAACGTTAGCGGCGTGATGATCAGCAACGGCACGACCTGTAGCTTCTCGAAGTTGTCGGCCCACACGCCGATGATGAAGCCGAACAGCGCGAATGTGAACGCGGTCAGCAGCAGAAACAACAACATGAAACCCGGATGGTTGACCTGGACCGGCACGAACAGGTGGGCCGTCGCGAAAATGATCAGTCCCAGCATGATCGACTTGGTCGCGGCCGCACCAACATAGCCGATCACGATCTCGACATACGACACCGGCGCGGACAGCAGCTCGTAGATCGTCCCGGTGAAACGCGGAAAGTAGATACCGAACGAGGCATTCGAAATGCTTTGCGTGAGCAGCGACAGCATGATCAGTCCGGGCACGATGAATGCCCCGTAGCTCACGCCGTTGACATGCTGGATACGCGAGCCGATGGCCGCACCGAACACGATGAAATACAGCGACGTTGAAATCACTGGCGACACGATGCTCTGCATCAGCGTGCGCCAGGTACGCGCCATCTCGAAGCGATAGATCGCACGGATCGCATACACGTTCATCACAGCGCCTCCTGTCTTGATGGTTCGCGGCGCTCTTGCATGAGGCTCACGAAGATGTCCTCCAGCGAGCTTTGCGTCGTCTGCAAGTCCCTGAACGCGATATTCGCGTCATCCAGCGCGCGCAGCAACTCGATGATACCCGCGTGCTCAGCACGCTCGTCATAAGTGTAGATTAGCTCGTTGCCGCCGCGCGCCAGCTCAAGCCGGTATGCAGCAAGCTGCTGCGGGACGCGCTGCAGCGGCATGTGCAGTTGCAGCGTGAGTTGCTTCTTGCCGAGCTTGCGCATCAACTCGGTCTTCTGATCGACGAGAATGATCTCGCCGTTGCGGATCACGCCGATGCGATCGGCCATCTCCTCCGCTTCATCGATATAGTGCGTGGTCAGGATAATCGTCACGCCGCTGTCGCGCAACGAGCGCACGAGTCGCCACATGTCGCGCCGCAACTCGACGTCCACGCCTGCGGTCGGCTCATCTAGAAACAATATACGCGGCTCGTGCGACAGCGCCTTGGCAATCATCACGCGCCGCTTCATACCGCCGGACAGCGTGCGGATCTTGTTGTCCTTCTTGTCCCAGAGCGACAGCGCCTTGAGCACTTTTTCGATATGCGCAGGATCGGCCGGCTTGCCGAACAGGCCGCGGCTGAACGAGACCGTGCCCCAGACCGATTCGAACGTGTCAGTGGTCAACTCTTGCGGCACCAGCCCAATGGTCGCGCGCGCGGCGCGATAATCGGTGATGATGTCATGGCCGTCGACCGTCACGCGGCCCGCGCTCGGATTGACGATACCGCAGATAATGCTGATCAGCGTCGTCTTGCCCGCGCCGTTCGGCCCGAGCAGTGCGAAGATTTCGCCACGCCGGATATCGAGGTTGATGTCGTGCAGCGCCTGAAACCCAGACGCATACGTCTTCGAAAGGTTGGATACGGAAAGAATCGTTTGCATGTTTGGGACGATAACAGAAGCCATCGTTTTGTTCAGCCTCGACGTCCCCCGAAATACGCTGGCCACGGCCCCCGATACGAGGGTGAGCGGCGGCGGTGCGCTGTTATGTTATATCATCTATTCTCGTGCGATGACGCCAGCACGCCCGCGCCCGGTCGCTGTCGGAGCGGGCCTTTCGTCGATCCCGGTCCGCCGCGTCGCGGACCTATCCGGAGCCGTTTGATGAAACGCCTTGTCGCAACCGTTGCCACATCGATCGCCCTGTGCCTGCCGCTATTGACCGCCGCACCCGCACGCGCTGCGGCCTCCCAGACGATTCAAGTCGTCGCAGCCGAAAACTTCTATGGCGAACTGGTCCAGGCGCTGGGCGGCCCGCATGTGTCGGTCACCAGCATTCTGAGCAACCCCGAGCAGGATCCGCACCTGTTCGAAGCCAGCCCCAAAACCGCGCGCGCGCTCGCCTCCGCGCAACTGGTCGTCTACAACGGCGCGAACTACGATCCATGGCTGCCCAAGTTGCTCGCCGGCGCGCGCGCAAACCGCCAGGCGCGCACCGAGATCGTCGCCGCCGAGCTGGTGGGCAAGAAGCCGGGCGACAATCCGCACCTGTGGTACCTGCCCGCGACCATGCCGGCGGTGGCGCGTGCGGTCAGTGCGTTCCTCGTACAGGCGGATCCGGCGCACAAGGCCGACTACGCCATCCGACTGACGCAATTTATCGACTCGCTCAAGCCAATCGATGAGAAAATTGCAGCATTGAAACAACGTTATCAAGGCGCGCCGGTGACCGCGACGGAACCCGTGTTCGGCTACATGGCCGAGGCCATCGGCTTGACGATGCGCAACGAACGTTTTCAGCTTGCGGCAATGAACGAGACGGAGCCCAGCGCGGCCGATGTCGCCGCCTTCGAGCGCGACTTGAGGACGCAGCAGGTGAAGGTGCTCATTTACAACAGCCAGGCCAGCGACACGTCGACCCAACGGATGCTGAAGATTGCGCAGCAGTCACATGTGCCGACGGTGCACGTTACCGAAACGGAGCCAGACGGCAAAACGTACCGGCAATGGATGCTGGAACAACTCGACGCCTTGGAAAAGGCATTGCAAGGACAGGCTCAATGACTGCCCCGGCGATCGAGCTGGATCGTGTCACGCTCGAATTGGGCCCACGCCGCCTGCTCGACGATGTCAGCTTCACGGTGGACAACGGCGAGTTCATCGGCGTACTGGGTCCCAACGGTGCCGGCAAAACCACGCTAATGCGTGCGCTGCTCGGGCTAGTGCCCCCCTCCCGCGGCACGCTACGCGTGCTCGGGCAGCCCGTCACGCGCGGCAATGCCGCGATCGGCTACATGCCGCAGGTGCGCAGCACACCGGCGGCGCGGCGCCTGTCCGGCCGGGACTTTGTAGCATGCGCGGTCAACGGGCACCGCTGGGGAATCACGCTGGCCCGCAGCCGCACCCGCCGAGCGGTGGACGACGCACTGGCGATCGTCGGCGCGTCGGCGCTGGCTGATCGGCCCCTCGCCGAACTGTCGGGCGGCGAACGCCAGCGCCTGCTGCTCGCGCAATGCCTGCTCGGCCAGCCCCGATTACTATTGCTGGATGAACCGCTGATCAGCTTGGATCCGAACCACCAAGCCGGCGTCATCGAGTTGGTGCGGCGGGTACAGCGCCAATTGGGCATCACCGTGCTGTTCAGCGCCCATGAACTCAATCCACTACTCAACGCGATCGACCGCGTGCTCTACCTGGGCAACGGCCGCGCCGCGCTCGGCACCGTCGACGAGGTCATCACGCCACCGGTACTGTCACGGTTATATGGCGCGCCGATCGACGTCATGCGACTTGCCGGACGGATCTTTGTGATGTCCGGCGGCGTGGAAATCGAGAAGCGCGATCACGCGCACGAAGATGACGGCGGCCACAGCCACAGCCACAGCCACAGCCACAGCCACAGCCACAGCCATCAGCATAGCGCTGCGTCGGACCCTGGCTCTGATCACCTGTCGATGGCACGCCAGCCCGACCACCCCCTCGCGCGCCGCGGAACACACGATGTTTGAATACGAGTTCATGATCAACGCGTTCGCGGCGTCCGGTATCGTCGCGATCGTCGCCGGCATCGTCGGCTTCTTTCTGGTGATGCGCCAGCAGACCTTTGCGGGACATGCGCTGTCGCATGTCGGCTTCACCGGCGCCACCGGCGCCGCGCTGCTCGGCGTCTCGCCGCTGTGGGGCATGATCGGCTTCACGGTCGCGGCCGGCATTGCGATGGGCGCACTCGGCGAACGCCTGTCTGGACGCGACGTCGCCATCGGTATCACGCTGTCGTTGTCGCTCGGCGCCGGCTTGCTGTTCCTGCATTTCTTCACTGCCTATGCGACGCAGGTCACCACGCTGTTGTTCGGCAACGTGCTGGGCGTGAGCACCAGCGTGCTGGCATCGCTCGCCTGGCTGGCGCTGCTGGCCCTTACCGCGTTAGCGGCAATCGCACGGCCGCTGATTTTCTCGAGCCTGCAGCCCGAGTTAGCTGAGGCCAAAGGCGTGTCGCTGCGCGCCGTATCGGTGCTGTTCCTGGCGGTTGTCGCCATCGCGGTCGCGCAATGCACACAAATCGTCGGCGTGCTGCTCGTATTCACGCTAATGGTAGGGCCGGCCGCTGCCGCGCAGAATCTCACCACGCGGATCGGCGCCGGCGTCGCGTGTGCGGCCCTGCTTGCGCTCGCGCAGGCATGGAGCGGCATCACGCTGGCGTTCTACACCGACTGGCCGACGAGCTTCTGGATCACCTCGCTGTCCGCCATCGCGTACGGCGCCAGCCTGTTGGTACGGTGGCGGCGCCCGCTGTAACGACTTGCAATCGACATCCCGCCCTGCTAGCCATCATCGGCCCAACGCTCGGTTCGTCAGCGGCGGCTCACATTACTTGTGGCCAACCAACGATCAGCACAACATCGGCGGCCATCGACCTGCTATGCCATGTCGAGTCCATAGCCGGCTATTCGCGGCAGTGGTTCACCACGGCTCATGCTGGGCGGCCGGCGGGGGCTTCATCGCAGCCATCACTGCACGCAGCGACGTGCTGCACTACGTGCCGTTCCCACTCGCGACGCCGGTCGCGTCAATCCGATACATACCGGCGCGCTTCGGTGATGGGTACGTTCATACCGCACTTGGGCAGCATCAACGCGGGCAACCTGCTGTTCATCGTCGGCCGCTACGCATTCTGAGCGCGGCAGCATCCTGTCCGGCCGGGCTGCGATCAATCGGTCAGCGCCGACTGGACGTCGGGCGCGGGCGACTTGACGCGCAGCAGTGTGGAGCCAAGCACGCCGGCCAACAACGCAAATAATGCACCGATGCCAAACGCGACGTGATACCCGGCGTTGAGCGCAGCCTGCGCCACGGTGCCGGACGCGGCCAGCGCGTCGGTACGTGCCGCCGCGACGCTGGCCAGCACGGCCAGTCCCAGCGCGCCCCCCATCATGAACGCCGTATTGACCACGCCGGACGCGAGCCCCGATTCGGATGGATCCACTTCGCCCATTGCGGCCAATAGCAACGGATTGAACGCAATGCCCGCGCCCAAGCCCAACAGCGCCATGCCGGGCAGCACGTCCAGCAGGAAGCCGCCGTCCACCGGCGCGCGTGCAAACAGCGCCAATCCAAGCGCCGCAGCCAGCAAGCCGACGCCGAGCGGACGGCGGATTCCGAAGCGCATGATCAGCCGGGCTGACAACCCCAGCGAGAAAAACGCCATGATCAGGTTCCCCGGCAGGAACGCGAGCCCCACCTCGAGTGGGTTATAGCCGAGCACGCGCTGCATATATAGCGCGGAGAGGAAGAACCAGGCGAACATGGCTGCGGCCCACAACACGGCGACCAGATTCGCGACTGCGATGTTGCGCAGGCGGAACAACCCGAGCGGCATCAGCGGCGCGCGCACCCGCGCCTCGACGACAATGAAACCGATAAGTAGTGCAACGGCCAATGCGATCAACCCGAGCGTCGTGTGCGACAACCAACCGGCCTGGTTACCGTTCACGATCGCGTAGACGGCCAACATCAGCGAGGCGGTCACGGTGATGGCGCCGCCGATGTCCACGCGTGCCGGCAGCGCGTCGGCGCGGCGCGATGGCAGCCATACCGCGCACAGCCCATAGACCGCGATGCCGATCGGTAGATTGACCAGAAAAATCCAGTGCCAGCTCAACACGCTTGTCAGCAAGCCACCAAGCAGCACGCCAATGCTGCCACCGCCGGCGCATACAAAGCCGTACACTCCCATCGCGCGCGCGCGCTCGCCCGCTTCGGTAAACAGGTTCATGATTAGCGACAGCGACACCGCGGACACCACCGCCCCGCCCAGGCCTTGCACCGCTCGCGCGGCGACCAGCGCGTGCTGCGTCGTCGACAGCCCGCACGCAAGCGACGCGAGTGTGAAGAATGTGATGCCGGCCAGGAATACGCGGCGGTGACCGTATAGGTCGCCGAGCCGTCCGCCCAGCAGCAGGAAACCACCGAAGGTCAGCATGTAGGCGTTGACGACCCACACCAGTGTGGTTTCCGTAAAGCCGAGATCGGCACGGATCGACGGCAGGGCGACGTTGACGATCGTCGTGTCGAGCACGATCATTAGCACGCCGAGACAGAGTATCATCAACGCAAGCCAGCGTTGGTGGGGGTTCAGGCCGGCGCTCATAGATGACAGTCTCCTTCGAAGCGAATGCGCGCCACCGCACGCAGCCATGACCGCGCGCACTCGCAACGCCCTCCCGCCGTGTCCTGCGAAAGCCGGTCCAGGACGATTGGGGGCGACTGCGGGACGCCAACGAACGTCACGCGCATCGCGCTTAACCGTCGCTCGCTGACACCGTCACTGGCGTGCTCGCCGCACCCAACGCCGCCGCCGCGTCAGCCGGCCGCGGGGTATCGCCGGTGTGCTGCAGCCAACCACCGCCGAGGCATTGATATAGGTCGACGAGATTCGTCAGCCGGTTCAACCGCGCCGAAATTAGCGACTGCTGAGCGCCATAGAGGTCGGTTTGTGCAGTCAGCACATTCAGATAGCTGTCAACGCCATTGCGATAACGCAACTCGGACAGCTCAAGCCGCCGTTGCTGCGAGGCCACATAGCGGTCCAGCGACTGGATTTGCTGATCATACGTGCCGCGCGCGGCCAGGCCATCGGCCACTTCGCGAAATGCAGTTTGGATCGCCTTCTCGTACTGCGCGATCGCAATTTTTTTGCCGACGTCGGCCAATTGCAGATTCGCGACGTTCAACCCACCCTCGAAAATCGGCAAATCGATCTTCGGCGTAAATCCCCAGGCAGCCGATCCCGGCTTGAACAGCCCACCCAGTGTCGGCGACAGCGTACCGAAGTTGCCGGTCAACGAGATATTCGGGAAGAACGCGGCACGCGCGGCGCCGATATTTGCATTGGCCGCCAGCAACCTCTGTTCGGCCTCCATCACGTCCGGACGGCGCGTGAGCAGATCTGACGGCAGCCCGGCCGGGATGTCCGCGAGCAGACTCTGTGCGTTCAGCGGCAGGCCGGCCGGCAGGTCTTCCGGCAGCGGCTGGCCGACCAGCAGCACGAGGGCATTTTCGGCCTGCGCGCGCACGCGCTGCTGCGCCTGCAGGTTGGCACGCGCCTGCTCGACGATCCCCTGCGACTGACGCAGATCGAGTTCGGAGCCGATACCGGTGTCGAACTGCAGTTTCGCCAGGTTATACGATGCGTTCGCGGTATCAAGCGTGCGCTGCGTGAGCGCGAGTTGCTCGTCCGCGGCCAATACCGTCAGGTATTGGTCAGCAACCTGCGACACCAGCAGGATCTCAGCAGCTTTACGCGCCTGGGCGGTCGCCAGGTACTGTGCGAGCGCCTGATCCTTTAGGCTACGCAAGCGGCCCCAGAAGTCGATCTCCCATGACGCCGACAAACCAACCGAATACTGGTTGCTGATCGTGCGATCAAAGGACGACAAATTCCTCGGCGTACGCGTCTTGGTCTCGCTGCCTACCGCGTCCAGTGTTGGAAGCAGGTCCGCGCGGGTCACGCGATACTGCGCGGCGGCCTGCTGCACCTTCAAGACCGCGACCGCGAGATCCCGGTTGTTGTGCAGCGACAACTCAATCAGTCGCTGCAAGCGCGGATCGTTGAACAACTCGCGCCAGCCGATATCAGCAGCGGCCACACCGTTGGCGCCCTGCTGGCCAGGCGCTACACGCGGCTGCGTCGCATAGACACCGCTCTGCGGAAACGTCGACGCAACGGGCGGCGCTGGGCGCTCGTACTTCGGCTGGAATGTGCACGCCGATACCAGCGCGGCAACGGCCACGGCGATGGGAAGCTTGCTCATCGGTTTCATATCAATGCCCTTGCTGGTTCGAGCCGTTACCTTCGATGCGTGACGGCGTCGGCTCACCCGCCGGCTTGTTGTCCGAGCCAAAACGATCGCGGATCACAACATAGAACATGGGGATCATGAAAATCGCCAGGAACGTTGCGGTCAGCATCCCGCCGATCACGCCCGTGCCAATCGCGTGCTGGCTGCCCGAACCCGCGCCGTTGCTCACTGCGAGTGGGAACACGCCGAGGATGAACGCTAGCGAGGTCATCAGGATCGGACGCAACCGCAGGCGCGCCGCTTTCATCGCCGCGGCCCTCGCGCTCATGCCTTCCTTCTGCTGCAGCTCGCGGGCAAATTCGACAATTAAGATCGCGTTCTTCGCGGACAAGCCCACCGTGGTCAACAGACCCACCTGGAAGAACACGTCGTTTTCCAGCCCGCGCAACGTCACCGCCAACAGGGCGCCGATCACCCCAAGTGGCACAACCAGGATCACGGCGAACGGGATCGACCAGCTTTCGTACAGCGCCGCCAGGCACAGGAACACGACAAGGATCGAGATCCCGTACAGGATCGGCGCCTGCGACCCCGACTGGCGCTCCTGGAACGACAAACCGGTCCATTCGAAGCCGATGCCGGCGGGCAGCTTCGCGGCAATCGCCTCCATCGCCGCCATCGCCTGGCCGGTGGATTTGCCCGGTGCAGCCTGGCCCTGGATCTCGACTGCCGAGATGCCGTTGTAGCGCTCCAGCTTTGGCGAGCCGAAGGTCCAGTTACCGGTGGCGATTGACGTGAACGGCACCATCGTGCCCGACGCGCTGCGCACGTACCAGTTCGCCAAGTCCTCCGGATTCATCCGGAACGGCGCATCCGACTGCAAATACACTTTCTTGATCCGGCCATCGGTGTCGAGGAAGTTGTTGACGTACTGCGATGCCCACGCGATCGAGAACGTCTGGTCGATCGAAGATGCAGACACGCCCAGCGCCTGCGCCTTTTCACGATCAATGTTGATCTTGAACTGCGGCATGTCGTTCAGCCCGTTCGGACGCACCAGCGCGAGCGTTGGATCCTTCGCGGCCATGCCAAGCAACTGGTTGCGCGCCTCCATCAGTTTCTCGTGGCCAAGCCCGCCCCGATCCTGCAGCTCAAAATCAAAGCCCGATGCGGTGCCAAGTTCCGGAATCGACGGCGGATTGACCGGAATCACCATCGCATCCTTATACGACGCGAAGTGAGCGGACGTGCGCTGCACCAGCGCCTGTACCTTCTGATTCGACGCAAGGCGCTGCGAGTAGTCCTTCATGCGGACGAAGACCAGCCCGGAGTTTTGCCCGCGGCCCGCGAAGCTGAAGCCGTTAACAGTGAACACCGACTCGACGATATCCTTTTCGTCCTGCAGCAGGTAGTGCTGCACGTCTTGCAGCACCTTGGCGGTACGCTCCTGCGTGGAGCCGGACGGCGCCTGCACCAGCACAAACATCGTGCCCTGGTCCTCATCGGGCAGGAACGAAGTCGGCAGCCGCATAAACAGCAGCCCCACTGCAACGATCACGGCCAAGTAGATCATTAGCCAGCGGCCGGAGCGTCGGATAACATGCTGCACGCCGTCGTGGTACTTGTCGCGGCTGCGGTCGAACGTGCGGTTGAACCAGCCGAAAAAGCCGGTCTTCGCCTCGTGATGGCCGGCCGGAATCGGCTTGAGGATCGTCGCGCACAGCGCCGGCGTCAGGATCAACGCGACCAGCACCGACAGCACCATCGCGGAGACGATGGTCAGCGAGAACTGCCGGTAAATCGCGCCCACTGAGCCACTGGACAGCGCCACCGGCACGAACACGGCCGACAACACGAGCGCCACGCCAATCAGCGCGCCGGTGATCTGCCCCATTGCCTTGCGCGTCGCCTCGCGTGGCGACAGGCCCTCCTCGGCCATCACCCGCTCGACGTTTTCTACCACCACGATCGCATCGTCCACCAGCAATCCGATCGCCAACACCAGGCCGAACATCGATAGCACGTTGATCGAGAAGCCCGCTGCGTTCATGATCGCGAACGTGCCGAGCAGCACCACCGGCACCGCGATCGTCGGGATTACAGTCGCGCGTAGATTCTGTAGGAACAGGTACATGACCAAGAACACCAGCACGATGCCCTCGAGCAGCGTCTTGACCACTTCCTCGATCGACAGCTTCACGAACGGCGTCGTGTCATACGGGTATTCGACGACCAGCCCCTGCGGGAAGTACTTCGACAACTCGTCGATCTTCTGGCGCACCGCCTTGGCCGTGGCCAGCGCGTTCGCGCCAGTGGCCAGCTGAATGCCGAAGCCCGCCGTCGGCTGACCATTGTACTTGGTATCGAAATTGTAGTTCTCACCGCCAAGCTCCACGCGTGCGACGTCCTTCAACCGCACGCGTGAACCGTCTGGGTTCACTTTTAATAAAATGTTGCCAAATTGCTCCGGCGTATTAAGCAGCGTGGCCTCCGTGATGGTTGCCTGCAACATCTGCCCGGGCTTCGCAGGCGTGCCGCCAAGCTGGCCGCCAGCGACCTGTACGTTTTGCGTCAGCAACGCCTGCTGTACGTCGATCGGCGTCAGGCTGTAGTTCGTCAACTTAGTCGGATCGAGCCAGATGCGCATCGCATACTGTGAACCGAACAGCGTGACCGTGCCAACGCCATCGATCCGGCTGATCGGATCCTGCACTTTCGAGGCAACATAGTTTGCGAGGTCGTACTTCGACATGCCGCCGTCTTTCGACACGAACGCCATGACCAGCAGGAAACTGCTGCTCGATTTCGTCACCTTTGTGCCGAGCTGCTGCACCACTTGTGGCAGCAGTGGCGTAGCCAGCTGCAGCTTGTTTTGCACCTGGACCTGTGCAATGTCCGGATCCGTGCCTGGTGCAAACGTGAGCGTGATCGTCGCGCTACCGGAGTCGTCGCTGGTAGATGACAGATACAGCAAGTGGTCCAGCCCACTCATTTGCTGCTCGATGACCTGCGTGACGGTATTCTCAACCGTTTTCGCGGATGCGCCCGGATAGTTCGCGCTGACCTGAATCGCCGGCGGCGCAATCGTTGGATACTGCGCGACTGGCAACTGGAAGATCGACACGACCCCTGCCAGCATCAAAATAATCGCGATCACCCAAGCAAAGATCGGGCGATCAATAAAGAATTTGGCCATGAAGCGATGCTCCTCGGATTATTGCGCAGCGCTTGCATCGGCCGGCGCGCTCGCACTCGCGGCGGCCTGGCTGGCCTTGCGGGGCGCGGCGGGCTGCACGCCGGATGCGGCCGACGCCCCGCCGGGCGACGGGCTCGCTGTCATTTCGGGCGGCAGTTGCGCGGGCACCGGCTTGACGGTTGCACCCGGGCGCACCTTTTCGGTGCCCTGCACGATGACGCGCTCGCCCGGGTTCAGGCCGCTCTCGACAATCCAGTTCGCGCCATGAGTTCGGCTAGTAACCAGCTGGCGCAGTGTGACCTTGTTGTCCGGGCCGACCACCAACGCGGTCGGCATGCCTTTCTGGTCGCGCGTGATACCGACCTGCGGCACAACAATTGCCCGCTCGTTCACCCCTTCGACGATGCGCGCGCGCACAAACATACCAGGCAGCAGCACGCGATCCGGGTTTGGAAATAATGCCCGCAGGATGACTGAGCCGGTGGACTGGTCAACCGTCACGTCAGCAAACTGCAGCTTGCCTTCGATTGGATAAAACGTGCCGTCCTCGAGCATCAGCTGAACTTTCGCGCTGTTCGAGCCCTGAGTGCGCAAGCGCCCCTCCTGGATCTCGCGCCGCAACCGCAAACCATCAGCGCTCGATTGGGTCAGATCGACATACATCGGATCGAGTTGCTGCACAGTGGCCATCAGCGTGGCCTGGTTCGCCTGCACGTATGCGCCCGGCGTGACGACGGACAAACCGATGCGGCCGTTAATCGGTGATACCACGTCGGTATAGCCCAGATTAATGGCAGCTGTCTGCACCGACGCCTTGCCGGCCGCGACATCCGCCTCGGCCTGCCGCTCGGCGGCCACCGCATTGTCGTAGTCCTGCTTGCTGATCGCGTTTGAGGCAACCAGCACCTTGAAGCGCTCCGCCTGAGCACGGGTCGATGCGAGATTGGCTTGCGCTTTAGCGAGCGACGCCTTCGCGCTGGCGAGCGCGGCCTCGTACGGCGCCGAATCGATTTTGTACAGCCGCTGGCCGGCCTTGACCTCGCTACCCTCGGTGAATTCGCGGCGCTGCACAATGCCGTCCACGCGCGCGCGCACCTGTGCGACGAGGTACGCACTGGTGCGCCCGGGCAAATCGGTAATCACCGGCACCGCTCTGGGCTCCACCGTCACCACGCCGACTTCGGGTACTTGCGCTGGTGGAGCAACCGGCTTCTTGCCGCATCCGGCAAACATCAAAGCTGTGGCTACCGCGGTCGCCGCGGTAACGGGGAAAAAACGTACTCGAACCCAATCGACGCGCATGGAACGCACCTCTGTATCTGACTGTGGCTAAGAATTGGAAGGACCCCGCGCCTAGAACTGCCGGGTCGCGTCTGCCGACGCCTGATCACAGGCCGTGCGCAAATACTGCGGCGCCCGGAACCGAAAATGCACCGTCTAAGTTGCATACGGCGGGAGCACGCGGTGAGCTTCACTTTATCCGCGCGCGCCGATCAGCAACCGTACCCGGCGTGTCGTGCAATCCGGAGGAAAACGCCGGTTGGCCTGACGATCAACGAGTGCTATTGTATATACATTCATTGCTGAATGTATATTACCGTAACATTCTAAAGTCATTCATTGCACACCGGCCCACATTGTGTGCAATTCACCCGGGCCGCTCGTGCCGGCCCTGCAATTTGCGCAACAGCGCTTGCAGCAACGAGACCATGAGAAGGACCAAGGAAGCAGCGCTCGAGACGCGCAACCACATTCTCGACGCAGCCGAAATAGTATTTTTTGAACGGGGTGTGGCACGCACGTCACTCGCGCATGTCGCCGTGGCAGCCGGATTGACGCGCGGCGCGATCTACTGGCACTTCAAAAACAAGGCCGACTTATTCACCGCGATGGTCGATCGAGTCACGCTACCCATGGAAACGTTGGTCGAGGCCACCGTCGACTCGCGCGAACTGGATCCGCTTGGCAAACTCCGCGACGTATTCGTGTTCTGCCTGCGCGATGCCGCACAAAATCCCCGCAGCCGGCGGGTTTTCGAGATCCTGTTCACGAAATGCGAATACACGGAGGATATGGGCCCCGTGTTGGAGCGTCACCGCAACGCGACCCGCGATGGCCGTGCGCGGCTGGAGATCGGGCTGCGCAATGCAATGGCCAAGGGCCAATTGTCCGCCGAGTTCGATCCGCGGCGCGGCGCACAGTTGCTGCACGCGTTCTTCGGCGGCATCCTGCGCGATTGGCTGCTTGACCATACGTCAATCGCGCTAGAGCAGGAAGCAGAGCGCATCGCGGACAGTGGTTTCGCGATGCTGCGCAGCCCGGCAACGCTCACCACGCCCCGCTAACGCGCTTACCGGCTCAGGTACAGCGTCTTACGTGCCCGGTTCGGCCCATCGCCACGTGCGCGCAGCAGCACATCGAACGGTTCTTCGTAGCTCCACGCCGCGTTCTCGACAACGCCGTCCTCGGTTCCCAGATGAAAATAACTTGCGTCGCCCTTGTACGGGCAATGGGTACGATGCTCCGATCGCATCAGCCGCGCCATGTTCACGTCCGCGCGCGGCGAGTATTGGACCGGTGCCAGGCCGATCTCCTGAAGCGTAAGCGCGTGCAGCGTGTCCGCGTAAGTGACACCTTGTTGGATAATGCGAATGCGGTGCGGATTACTGACGATAGTGATCGGGTGTTCGTCTGACGATACATCCATTCGAACCTCCGTCAAGGCGCCACAGCCACACAGTTGCAGCCGTGGCACCTATTATCGGCAAAATTGCGCTGCCGCACATCGTGCGGCGCGCCGCCGACCGCGCCGCGCTTACGGCTGCGACCAGCGGAATGCGAGCGTCGCATGGCGCCGTAGCTCGATCGACTTCGTTTGCGCCGTGCTCTCGTACTGCGCGCGTACCGTGTAGCGTCCGGGCGCGAGCTTGACCAGCATGTACGGACCCTGCGAAATCGTATCGAGCACGGCCTGGCCGCCCGCCCGCGTGATGGTCACCTGTACGTCGGCCAGGTATTCGCCGCGCGAGCCAGTGAACCGCAACGTGAGCGGCCAATGCGGCGCCTCGCGGCGCAACGCCTGCGACTCGTCCAATCCGACACCGCCCGACGTATAGCTGACCTCGCCCTGCGTGCTGACCGGCGGCAAGCCGTTGTTGTCCTGCGCCGCGACCCGCGTGGCAAAGCCGGTGACCCCGAGTAAGCCGGTCGCCAGCATGGCAAGCCCCATTCGATGGCAGTTTTTCATCGTGTCACTCCTTTCCTAGGCTGGTTCAAGGACGTCGGATCCGCAGCGCGCCGCGCATACGGCCCCCTCCTATTTTACCGACCCGATCAACGGCATACGGTTCCGGCGAAACACAAGGCAGCCGATAAGTGTTTGTTATATCAGCGTTTTTATGTCTCGTCACATCGGAGCCGAGGTAGCTTCGCGCGCGCCGCCCGAGTGCCGCGCAAAGGTGACGCTAACGCGCAATCCGCGTCCGCCCGGACCGTCGTCCAACTGCAATAACGCACCGTGCTGCTGCGCGACACCACGCACGATGGCCAGGCCCAACCCGCTGCCGCAGATCTGTGCAAGCGACTCATCACGTGCCGGCATCCGATAGAATCGATCGAACACGCGCGCACGCTCCGATGCCGGAATGCCGGGCCCGGTATCGACGATCTGCACGCGCGGCCGGCCAGCGCCGTCGGCATCGATCGACACGTCGACGCGCCCGCCCCGCGGCGTGTACTTGACCGCGTTGTCAACTAGGTTGCTGATCATCATGCGCAACGCATCGGCGTCGCCGGATACGGTCGCGTCCGCGGCTGCGTCCATGCCCAGATCCACGCCGCGTTGCGCAGCGAGCGTCGTATACGCGCGCACGCTATCCTCGACCACCGCACGCAACGACACGGGTGCCCCTGCGCTGGCGCAGTCCGCGGCGGGCTCGGCACGCGCGAGCGCCAGTAATTGCTCGACCAGCCGCGTCGCGCGCTCGACCCCATGCCTCAGGTCCGCTGTCGCCTCCCGCCGCGCCGCGTCGTCCCGCGCGCGCTCCAGCAGCTGCACCTGGATCTGCAACGCGGCCAGCGGCGTGCGCAACTCGTGTGCGGCATCGGCGACAAACGCGCGCTGCGTATCCAGCGCATGCGCCAGCCGCTCGAGCAATCCGTTGAGCGCACGCACCAGCGGCTGCACCTCGTTGGGCAGCCGCTGGTCCGGCAGCGGGTCGAGCGCGTCCGGCTGCCGCGTGTCCAACGCAAGCGCCACGCGGCGCAATGGCTTCAGCCCGCGGCCGATGACCAGCCAGACGGCCACGCCCAGCAGCGGCAACAGCATCAGCGAAGGCCACAGCGTGCGCAGCGCCACTTCTGCCGCCAGCCGGCTGCGCACGCTCATCGGTTGAGCGAGTTGCACGACATTGTCGCCTACCACCGCGCTGTAGACCCGCCAGTCGCCACCCGACGTGTGTTCGGTCGAAAAGCCCAGCCTGGCATGCGGCGCGAGGGGCGCGCGCGGGTGAGAGTAGTACAGCTGCACGCCCTCGCGGCTCCAGATCTGGATCACGACACCGCCGCTTTCCGGATCGCCCGCACCGAACGCGGAGCTGAACGGCTCCGATGGCAACGCCGCGGCAGTTTGCTGCAATTGGAAGTCAAACAATTCATTGGCTTCGGCCCGGGCCTGCCGAAAGGTGAGCCAGCCTGCCAGGCCAAAGCCCGCCAGCAGCACCGTAATTAGCGAGAACAGCAGTTGTCGGCGAATCGAATTCATCAGCCCGCGTCACGCCTTCGGCATCATGTAGCCCAGCCCGCGCACGGTGCGGATCAGTTCCGTGCCAAGCTTCTTGCGCAGCGAATGGATATAGACTTCGACCGTATTGCTGCCAATCTCCTCGCCCCAGCCATAGATTTTTTCCTCAAGCTGGCTCTTGGAGAGCACCGCGCCAGGCCGCGCCAGCAGCGCCTCGAGCAACCCGTACTCGCGCGCGGACAACGCAACAGGCACGCCATCGAGTGTGACCTCGCGCGCGGCCGGATCCAACGTCAAGCCGCGGTGCCGGATCACTGTCTCGGTCCGACCGGCCTGGCGGCGCACCAGGGCCCGCATGCGGGCGCCAAGCTCGTCCAGATCGAACGGCTTGACCAGATAGTCGTCCGCGCCCGCGTCGAGCCCCTTGACGCGATCGGCTACCGCGTCACGGGCGGTCACGATCAGCACTGGCAACGCATGTTTTTTAGCGCGAACCGTCTTGAGCACATCCAGTCCATCGCGCTGAGGTAATCCGAGGTCGAGCAGCATCAGGTCGTACGGCTCGCCGTCAGCGGCCAGGATCGCCGCCGCGCCGTCCTGGACCCAATCCACTGCCCAGCCGTCCGCACGCAGCGCCTTGCGCACACCTTCAGCGATCATCGGGTCATCTTCGACGAGTAAAACACGCATGGTGCCGACCGTTCGTCCATCCACAATTGAGTCATACGCACATTTTATCCTTGTCGCCACACCGGTCCGGCGCATTGCTGTCCCGTGTCGAATTTTGATCGTAGCGCCGTCGACCTGTCCCATTGTCACTACAATGAGCGCTTCGCGCGCAACCGGCCGCCATGTCGGCGTCAGCGCGTTTCTATCGCTCGCGCTTCTCTATGCTTCCGTATCCGTTCGCTTTCTTTGGCCGCTTCACCCGCCCGGGCTTCGCCCGCTCTATCCTGTCCGTTGTCCGATTGCGCAGCCGTAACGGCGATGTCCGCCAGGGCGCTGCGCGCGTCACGACCCTCCCGCGACAAATGGGTGATGCGACGCAGCGATCACGCCGCCAGTGGCTGGCTGCGATGCTCGCGTGTGCAGCATGGATTGCACTGCCAAGCGTGCCCACGCCGGCCTTCGCCGACGCGAAGCCCCAAACCAAGGGATGGCGGGCTAAGAGCAAGGTAACTCGCAAGGCAAGTCGCAATGCGGCGGCCAACGCATCGTGCGCCAAGGCCCGCACGAAGCGCAGCAAAAGCAAGACCGCTGGCCGCACAGCCAACGTACCGTCCGGCCCGCTGCCCGCGCCGGTGATGGCCGGGCTCGCGCGTGCGCGGGTGCCGCTATCGTCGGTCAGCGTCGTCGTGCAGCGCGTGAACGACAGGCAGCCTTTACTCGCGTGGAATGCGAGCAAGCGTATGCTGCCCGCATCGACGATGAAACTGGTGACCACCTACGCCGGCCTGTCGATCCTCGGCCCGAATTACCGGTGGCGCACGAGCGCATACCGAGACGGCAGCATCGACGCCTCCGGCATACTGCACGGCAACCTGTACATTCAAGGCACTGGCGATCCAAAGCTCGTGCCGGAGGAGTTGATCGACCTGGTAGACAAGATCCACAAACAAGGCATCACCACGCTGGACGGCGATCTGGTCTTGGACAAGCGATGGTTTGACGCATCCACACATAACCTGCCCGCGTTCGACAACAACACCGACTCGCCGTACAACGTCGGCCCGGATCCACTGCTGTATGCGTTCAAGTCGCTGTCGTTTAAGCTGAACCCGTCGCCGAACGGTGACGTGGCCATCGACGTGACGCCTGCGCTCGCGCAACTGAAAATCGTCAACCAGTTGCGCAAGACGCGCGGCGCGTGCACTGGCGTGCTGCAAAGTGTGACCCCGGCTATCACGCCGACGCCGCAAGGCATCGTGCAAGCGGTGTTCAGCGGCGACTATCCGACGCGCTGCGGCGCACGTACCGTCAACATGGCCGCACTGGATCACTCGAGCTTTTTTGCCGGTGGTTTCCTAGCGCTGTGGAAGCAAACCGGAGGCACCTTCACCGGCAAAGTGCGTGAAGGTGCAACGCCGTCCAACGCGCAGCTAGTGGCGACCCATCGCGGGATCGAACTATCGACGATCGTGAACGACATCAATAAGTTGTCGAACAACACGATGACGCGCAACCTATTCCTGTCGATCGGCGCAGTCGGCGCGCGCCCGATTGCATCGCACATCCCCGTCACGCTCGCCCCGCCGGTGCCGTCCACGCCCGCGCGCAGCGCACAAGTCATCCGCGATTTTCTGGCCAAGAGTGGGCTGGCGATGCCCGAGTTGCAACTGGACAATGGCTCCGGCTTGTCGCGCAACGAGTACGTCAGCGCAGCCTCGATGGCTAAGCTGCTGGTGGCGGCCAACGCCAGCCCTGTCGCGCAGGCCTTTGTCGCGTCGCTGCCCATTGCCGGCGTCGACGGCACGATGCGTCACCGGCTCACCGGAGCGCCGGTAGGCGGCAATGCACGGATCAAGACTGGCACATTGCGCGACGTGCGCGCGATTGCCGGCTATGTCGCCGCCGCGAACGGCGAAAGCTACGTGGTGGTGAGCTTTATCAACGATCCACGCGCCGCCGCCGCGCGGCAGGCACATGATGCCCTGCTCGAATGGGTATACCAACACGCCCGGTAACGCCCGCCGGCCGATGCCGTGTTTCAAACATCCAGAAAAACCCTAACGGCATGACGGCATGCGAAGTTGGACGTGTCGCATTGAATAAAGCCTCTAGCCGACAGACGTAAGCGGCGATTAGAGTCGGTGTACTCTTGATCCGTTCTCACTGTGACCGCTCAGACGGCTCCAGCGGGACGTAGCGCCGGTGCGCCCACGCCCGGCACAGCAATGACAATGCACGAGCGGTGCCATGCCGCTCGAGACGAATATCGGAGGACGCGGATGCGATTCGACGCCATTGGGCTGCTGCCAGCGCCCAGGTAACGTTTCGTTATCCGTATCGACATGATCCGCCGCGAGGTCGGCTTGGCAAGCGCGCGGCGTGCAGCCGCTTACGGCCTATCCGGCCTGGTAGCACAACCAACCGTACGAGGAGACTCAATGAAGAATCAGAAAAACACGTTGCAGCGCTTCGTGCGCACAGCGATCGCCTGTACCGTATTCGCGCTGCTCGCCTCGTGCGGCGCCGGCACCAGCGGCGACCCATCGACGCAGACTCCGGCGGGAGACATCCGGCTGCAAGTGGTCACGTTCGGCGACAGCCTGTCCGATGCCGGCACCTATGCGGTGACCAGCACGAGCGCTGCCGGCCCGCTCGCATTGGGCGGCGGCCGCTTCACGACAAATCCTGGGCAGGTGTGGGCGCAGAACGTCGCGCAATACTACGGCGATACGCTCACGCCGGCGTTCAACGCAGGCTTCGGCGTGCCGCTGACCGCGGCGGGCGGCTTGGATTACGCGCAAGGTGCGGCCACGGTCAATACCAGTGGTTCGACCACCAGCGCCAGCATGACGGCCGAGCCCGTCACTTGGCAGGTCAGCGCCTACTTGCAGGCGCACGGCAGCTTCAACAGCAAACAGTTAGTGCTCATCGAGGCCGGGGCCAACGATGTGCTGGGCAACGCGCAAGCGCTGGCGGCCGGCCAGATCACGCAGGCCACAGCGATACAGAACATCACGACGGCGGCCCTCACGCTCGCCCAGGTAGTCGGCCAGATCCTGCAGGCCGGCGCAACCAAGGTGGTCGTCGCGAATCTACCCAACATCGGCGTGACGCCGCTCGGTGTGTCCAGCGCCGATGGCGGCACCGGGCTCACGCAACTGTCGGCCGGCTTCAACACCGCGCTAAAGGCGGCGCTCACGCAAGGCGGCATCGGCCAGAAGGTGATCCAGCTCGACGTATTCTCGTGGATCACCAACCTAGCGGCCAATTACCGAGCCAATGGATTCAAGGTCGGCGCCAACGGCACCGCATGCAATTTGGCCCAAATGGTCGCGTCGGCGCAACAGGCCGGCGTGCCCAACCCGGCCTCGTACGGCACGTCGCTGCTGTGCGCGCCGGACAGCTACACCGAGCAGAACGCAGACCAGACCTATATGTTCGCCGACCAAATCCACCCGACGACCCGCACCCATCAGTTGTTCGCGCAATTCGCGCAGCAGCAGATCGCGGCGCACGGCATCGGCAAGTGATTGCCCGGTAACGCGCACAAGCCACGCATCGACAGCGATGGGGCGCCCGACCGGGCCACGCCCGCTCTGTTCGTGTCAGACGCCAGCTTCGAACGCCGCCGCCGCGCGCTGCAGCCGGTCGTTGACCGCTGCCCATTCCGCGGTGGACGGCAATGGCTCGATGAAAATACGCAGCACGTTCGCGCCATCCAGTTCGCGCAGCATCCGGTACAGTTCGCGCGCATACACGTGCGGATCGTCGGGCGCGGCGACGAACTGCAAGTTGGGCCGCGCACGCAACGCCTCGGCTTGTGGCAGGCCGGCGCGCGCGATGACCGCCAGTCGTTCATGCGGCGCATGGGCGGCGACCTCGCACAGGATTGCCTCGAGCGGCAGCAACGCGAGCGGCGTACGCGGCGCATAGTGAGCCTTCAACGTGCCCGAGGCGCGCGGCACCGTGGCATCGCTGCCGTCGGGCAGCCGCGGCGGCGCGCCCAGCACGTCGGCGATCTGTTGCGGCGTGATCCGCCCAGGGCGCAGCAGCGCCGGAAAGCCACGCGACAGGTCGATGATCGTCGACTCGATGCCGACATCGCATGCGCCACCGTCCAGTACGTGCACGCTGTCGCCAAACTCGTCGCGTACATGCTGCGCGGTCGTCGGGCTCACATGGCCGAACTTGTTCGCGGACGGCGCCGCCACACCGCCGTGGCCGTGCTGCAAGTCGGAGAACGCGCGCAACAACGCCTGCGCCACCGGGTGCGACGGACATCGCAGCCCGATCGAGTCCTGCCCGCCGCTCACCGCATCCGGGATCGCGTCGGCCCGCTTCAGGATTAACGTTAATGGCCCGGGCCAAAATGCATCGATCAGGCGGCGCGCCTCCGAACCCAGCGTGCGGACCCAGCCACCGGGATCGTCACCTGGTGCCAAATGGACAATGACGGGATGAGTCGCGGGCCGCCCCTTAGCTGCGTAGATGCGCGCCACGGCCTGTGGATTGCGGGCATCCGCGCCTAACCCGTACACTGTCTCGGTCGGGAACGCAACTAGTTCGCCAGCGGCCAAGCGGCGTGCGGCGGCATCGATCAAGGCCGGTGCCGGCCACCCGTGCGTCGGCACGTCGCTGCCGGCAAACATCGGCGTTGGCGCATCACTGTCAGCAGACGTCGGCGCTGGCGCGCCACGCCCGTCGTTGCGTTGCCGGATACCATTCATTCTAGTCGGATATGCAAAAGGCGCGCGCAGTCGCGCGCGGCCGCCCGAGCTTCATCCAGCGTCAGCGCAGTCAGCGTCAGATGGCCCATCTTGCGCCCGACGCGGGCTTCCTCCTTCGCGTACAGGTGCAGGTGCGCACCCGGTATCGCGGCAACCTCGTGCCATGGCGGCACGCGCGGCGTCTTGTCGGCAAACCACACATCACCAAGCAAATTTAGCATGACCGCAGGCGAATGCTGGCGCGTGCAGCCCAGCGGCATGCCAGTCATTGCGCGTACCTGCTGCTCGAACTGGTTCGACACGCACGCGTCGATCGTATAGTGGCCGGAATTGTGCGGCCGAGGCGCCATTTCGTTGGCCACCAGCGAGCCGTCCTTCAACACGAAGAACTCCACGCACAGCACGCCGACATAGTCTAGTTGTGCAGCAATCGACAGCGCCGCAGCCTGCGCCCGCTCGATGAGCGCCGCATCCGCAACCGGCGCCGGCGAAATCGTCTGCGACAGAATGCCGTTAACATGGATATTCTGCGCGACTGGAAACACCACCGTCGTGCGGTCCGCGCCGCGCGCAACGATGGCCGAGATCTCGTACGCGAGCGGCAACCGTTGCTCGAGTACGCACGCGACGCCACCCAGCGCTGCATGCGCGGCGCGCACCTCGTCCGGGTTGCACACGCTCATTTGCCCCTTGCCATCGTAGCCGAGCCGCGCGGTCTTCAGGATGCCCGGCAGCACCGCCGCCAGGGCCTCGTCGGACAGGGCCTGCAGCGCGGCCGACGACTCGATCACCACGTGTGGCGCGACCGATACGCCGGCCTGCTCGATCCAACGCTTTTCGGCGATACGATCCTGCGCGATGGCGACGCACTGCGCGGACGGACTCACGCAGGTGGTGCGTGCCAGCCAGTCTAGGCTGGCGGCTGGCACATTCTCGAACTCGGTCGACACCGCCGCGCACAGCCGCGCCATTTCAGCGAGCGCCTCGCGATCGTCATACGCGGCGCAAAGATGGCGATCAGCAACACCGCCCGCTGGACAGGTGATCTGCGGATCCAACACGGCGACACGGTAGCCCATCGCCTGCGCGGCAAAACAGAACATCCGGCCGAGTTGGCCGCCGCCGACTATGCCCAGCCATGCGCCCGGCATGATTGGCGCGCGCGGATACGTCGGCGCGCCGAATGTGGGCGAGCCGGCACACGCTGTCGAGGATGAACCCGTGCCTACGGGTAAGCGAACATCTGTCATCTTGTCAGAATAATAAGGTCGGCGGCAGAGCCTCTGAGACACACAATTCAATGCCGAAGGCCGCCATGCCAGCGCATCGGCCCATGCGACGCGTCAATCCGCCGGCAGCACCATCGCCCGCGCGGCATCGTTCTGACGCACGCGGAACATTGCGAGTTTGGACGCGAAGCCGTCCGCGTCGACCGGCGCGCCGACACTGTCCGCGCTCGCGAGCAACGCAACGGCGAACAACGCGGCATTGGCCGCGCCGGCCTCACCGATCGCAAACGTCGCGACCGGCACGCCTTTGGGCATCTGCACGATCGAGTGCAACGAGTCCACGCCCCGCAGGTACTTGCTAGCCACCGGCACGCCGAGCACCGGCACCGTCGTCTTGGCCGCGAGCATGCCGGGCAGGTGTGCGGCGCCGCCCGCACCCGCAATGATCGCGCGCAACCCACGCGAACGCGCTGCTTGCGCATAATCGAACATCTCATCGGGCATCCGGTGCGCGGACACGACGCGTGCCTCGTAGGGCACGCCGAACTCGCGCAGGATCGCCACGGCGTGCTGCATCGTGTCCCAGTCCGACGACGATCCCATCACCACGCCAACCAACGGGCTCGGGTGGCTGTGCGCACCGCCGGGCTGTGCTGGCTGCTGTGCTTGCTGCTGAACTTCATTCATTGCGCGCTTCCGTTATCGATGCAGTGGCTGGCCCGTGAGCCGCTCGAGAGCTTCGCGGTATTTCGCCGCGGTTTTGTCGATCACCTCGTGCGGCAGCTTCGGCGCCGGCGGCGCCTTGTTCCACGGCTGCGCCTCCAGCCAGTCGCGCACGAACTGCTTGTCGAACGACGGCGGGTTGGTGCCGACCCGGTATTGGTCTGCAGGCCAGAATCGTGACGAGTCGGCGGTCAACACCTCGTCCATCAGGTACAGCTTGCCGTCGTCATCGAGCCCAAACTCGAACTTGGTGTCCGCGATGATGATCCCGCGCGTGGCCGCGTAGTCCGCGGCCGCCTTGTACAGCGAGATGCTGATGTCGCGAATGCGCGCGGCCAGCTCGGCGCCAATACGCTGCGCGACGTCAGCAAACGTGATGTTCTCGTCGTGATGACCGATGTCCGCTTTTGCCGCCGGCGTGAAGATCGGCTCCGGCAGCCGTTGCGCGTTCTGCAGGCCCGCCGGCAGCGCGACGCCGCACACCGAGCCGCTGGCCTGATAGTCCTTCCAGCCACTGCCGGTGAGGTAGCCGCGCACCACCGCCTCCACCAGGATCGGCTTCAGGCGCCGCACCACGACCGCGCGACCGGCGACCTGCGGCACCTCGTCGGGCGCGACGACACTTTCCGGCGCCACGCCGGTCAAGTGGTTTGGCACCACGTGCGCAAGCTTGTCGAACCAGAAATTGGCCATTTGGTTCAGCACGCGCCCCTTGTCCGGAATCGGCTCGCCCATGATCACGTCGAACGCCGACAGGCGGTCGGTCGTCACGATCAGCAACTTGTCGTCGCCAACCGCGTAATTGTCGCGAACCTTGCCGCGTCCCAGTAGCGGCAGCGACTTCAGCGTGGATTCATAGAGCACAGAGGGCATCGTCGGGTCCCAGAAAGTGGAAAAGCCGTTCCACGGCAATGCGGGAACGGCGTGTATTGTAAACCGAGCGCAGCATGGCGCCGCGGGACCGGCAACACGCGCCGGCCCAGCTAGCGACGAATCAGCGCACCACTTGCTTGAGCGCGCCCGACTTGTATTGCTCGGCGATCTTGTCCAGCGGCAACGGCTTGATCTTGCTGGCCTGCCCTTCGCAACCGAACTGCCGATAGCGTGCCAGGCACACCTTCTTAGCCGCTTCGCGCGCCGGCTTCAGATAGTCGCGCGGGTCGAATTTGCTCGGGTTCTCGACGAAATAGCGGCGGATCGCACCAGTGATCGCCAGCCGCAGGTCCGTATCGATATTGATCTTACGCACACCGTGCTTGATGCCTTCCTGGATTTCCTCGACCGGCACGCCATACGTTTCCTTCATGTCGCCGCCGAACTCGCGGATCTCCGCCAGCAGCTCCTGCGGCACCGACGACGAGCCGTGCATCACCAGGTGCGTGTTCGGGATCCGCGCATGGATTTCCTTAATCCGATCGATGGCCAGAATGTCGCCGGTCGGCTTCTTCGTAAACTTGTAAGCACCATGGGACGTACCGATCGCAATGGCCAGCGCATCGCACTGCGTCGCGCGCACAAAGTCGGCCGCCTGCTCGACGTCGGTGAGCAGTTGCTCGCGCGTCATCGTCCCTTCCGCACCGTGGCCGTCCTCCTTGTCGCCCTTCATCGTCTCGAGCGAACCGAGCACGCCGAGCTCGGCCTCGACCGTCACGCCGATCGCGTGCGAAAACTCGACCACTTGTCGCGACACCTCGACGTTGTACTCATAACTGGCAACCGTCTTGCCGTCAGCCTGCAGCGAGCCGTCCATCATTACACTGGTAAAGCCACTGCGGATCGCCGCCATGCAAACCGCCGGCGATTGCCCGTGGTCCTGGTGCATCACGATCGGCAGATGCGGATAGGACTCGACCGCCGCCTCGATCAGATGGCGCAGGAACGCTTCACCCGCATATTTGCGCGCCCCCGCCGACGCCTGCATGATCACCGGCGCATTTGCCTCGTCCGCAGCCGCCATGATCGCCTGCACCTGCTCGAGGTTGTTGACGTTGAACGCCGGCAATCCGTAGCCGTTTTCAGCCGCGTGATCCAACAGTTGACGCATCGATACGAGAGGCATGTTTCACTCCTTCAATGAGAATTCTTCCCGGCATTGGCCGCGCTACCGTGAGCCGCGCGCATCCGTGTTGTGCCGTGCGCCGCGCGCTGCCTCAAATCGGGCGCTGTCGCGTCGGTCATTGACCATTATTGTACGTTGACTGGAACGCGCCCAGCGGTGAAAACCTCAGACAATGTCGCCCACCTTGACGATCTTCAGCGTATTGGTACCGCCCGCCTGTCCCATTGGCTCGCCCACGGTCAACACAACAATGTCGCCGCGCACTGCGTAACCGTTCCTCACTAGCAACTCGAGCGCCTGCTGTAGCGCCGTATCGCGGTCCAGGCTCGATTCCAGGTGCAGCGGCACCACATTGCGATACAACGCCATCATCCGCTCGCTGGCCACGCGTGGCGTCAACGCATAGATCGGCACATGCAGCCAATGCCGGCTCATCCATAACGCGGTCGCGCCCGACTCGGTCAGCGCAATAATTGCCTTGGCGCCAAGGTGGAACGCGGTGAACAGCGCTCCCATCGCAATCGATTGGTCGATGCGGGTGAACGTGCGATCCAGGAAATCCTTGTCCAGCTCGACGTGCTCGGACTTTTCCGCCTCCACGCAGATGGCCGCCATCGTCTCGATGGTCTCGACCGGATACCGGCCAGCCGCAGTCTCCGCGGACAACATCACTGCATCGGTGCCATCCAGCACCGCGTTGGCCACGTCCGAGACTTCTGCCCGCGTCGGCACCGGGTTCTGGATCATCGACTCCATCATTTGCGTGGCGGTAATCACGGTCTTGTTCGCCTCCCGCGCCATCCGGATCATGCGCTTTTGCAGCGCCGGCACCGCCGCGTTACCGACCTCCACCGCCAAATCGCCGCGCGCCACCATGATGCCGTCCGATGCATCGAGGATCTCCTGCAATGCCGGGATCGCCTCGGCACGCTCGATTTTGGCGATCATCTTCGGCTTGTAGCCGTACGGTGCGCCGGCGATGTTCGCGAGCTGCCGCGCCATCTCCATGTCCGTCGCGTTTTTGGGAAACGACACGGCGACCAGATCTGCGCCGAGCGCCATGGCCGTACGTATATCCTCCATGTCCTTTGCCGTCAGTGCGGGAGCGGACAGACCACCGCCCTGCCGGTTGATCCCCTTATTGTTCGATAATTCACCGCCGACCTTCACGGTCGTGTGGATCTCCTCGCCAACCACCCGCTGCACGCTCAACACGATCAGGCCATCGTTAAGCAGTAGGACATCGCCGGCCTTCAAATCGCGTGGCAGGTCCTTATAGTCCAGGCCGACGCGCTCGTCGTTGCCCAGTTCGCACGCGGCATCCAGCACGAACGGCGCGCCAGCAGCGAGCGTCACACGGCCGTTCTCGAACTTGCCGACGCGGATTTTCGGGCCTTGCAGGTCCGCCATGATCGCCACTTCACGGCCCGCCTGTCGCGCAGCCTCCCGCACGAACTCGGCACGCTGACGATGATCATCGGCGGTGCCATGCGAGAAATTCAGCCGCACAACATCCAGCCCCGCCGCGATCATCCGCGACAGGATATCTGGCGAGCTGGACGCGGGTCCAATGGTGGCGACAATCTTGGTAGCGCGATGCATGAGTCTCCTCGACTGGGTTAAAGCGCTGCATAAAGCGCTGCTGCGGAGGCGATTGCCCGGAGCGAATGCGACACCGGCGCAACGCCGCTGCGCGCGGCCGGCCAAGCCAGGACAGCCGCGCCGCTATGCTGCGGTGTCGGCGGTGCGTTGCACAAGGTCGCGCGCCGTTGGCCGTTTATGCGCCGGCGTTACCGGTTTGCGCACGGCTTTGCAGCACCTCGACCGCAGGCAGCGTCTTGCCCTCGAGGAACTCGAGAAAGGCCCCTCCACCGGTCGAGATATAACTGACCTTGTCATGAATACCGTACTTCGCAATCGCCGCGAGCGTATCGCCGCCGCCGGCGATGGAGAACGCCTCCGACTTCGCGATGGCCTGTGCGAGCGTCTTCGTGCCGTTGCCAAACTGATCGAACTCGAACACGCCGACGGGCCCGTTCCACACGATTGTGCCGGCCTTTTCCAGTTGCACGGCCAGCGCGGCCGCGGTCTGCGGACCGATATCCAGGATCATGTCGTCGTCGGCCACCTCGCTTGCCGCCTTGGTCTGCGCGTGGGCATCCGACGCGAACGCCTTCGCAGTCACCACGTCGGTCGGAATCGGCACCGACGCCCCGCGCGTGTTCGCCGCGTCGATGATCGCTTTGCCCTCACCGACTAAATCCGCTTCGGCCAGCGATTTGCCGATTGGCAGCCCGGCGGCCAGCATGAACGTGTTCGCGATGCCGCCACCCACGATCAGTTGGTCGACCTTCTCGGCAAGCGACTTTAGGATTGTCAGCTTCGTCGACACCTTTGAACCCGCCACGATCGCCACGAGCGGACGTTTCGGGTTGCCGAGCGCTTTGCCCAGCGCATCGAGTTCCGCCGCGAGCAGCGGACCAGCACACGCGATTTTCGCGTACTTCGCGATCCCGTGCGTGGTCGCCTCCGCACGGTGCGCGGTGCCAAACGCGTCATTGACATAGACGTCGCACAGCGCGGCCATCTTTTGCGCAAGCTCGTCCGAATTCTTCTTCTCACCCGGGTTGACGCGGCAATTCTCGAGCAGCACGACATTGCCGGGCGCCACGCTCACACCACGCTCAACCCAGTTAGCCACCAGCGGCACGTCGCGGCCGAGCAACTCGCCCAGGCGCTTGGCCACGGGTGCGAGAGAGTCTTCCGACTTGAACTGCCCTTCGATGGGCCGGCCCAGGTGCGATGTCACCATCACCGCCGCACCGGCATCGAGCGCCTGGCGGATCGCCGGGACCGACGCGCGAATGCGGGTATCCTCGGTGATGTGGCCGGCATCGTCTTGTGGCACGTTCAGGTCGGCACGGATGAACACACGCTGGCCGCGGAGCTTTCCGTCCGCGATGAGGTCGGTCAAACGCAGAACTTGAGTCATGAGGTTGGCTTGACGGAATTGAGGAAAGGGTAAAGCCGCAGCACGATGGCCGCTGCCTGCCGCTCAGATGACGCATTTGCACGCGATGGTCCATTTTAACGCATCGCATAGTGACGCAATGCCACAGCGACCAAATGTATTGCGTTTACACTGCGCACAACGTAGTGCTTGCGGGCATGAAGGCGATGCGCTCAACCCAAACAATGTCGATATTTACTGCGTCTTTATAGGCGGGGCGGCATTAAAAAGAGCTGGTATCTGCGCGCCGGCAGTGTCATACCCCAAGCCCGCTTTTGCACCTCGCATAATGTTGGCGACACTGCGCTAATCGAGCTTGCGGCAGCGATGCAATCACGGTCGCCGTCCCGGCAAACGAGAAGGGCGCCCTGACGCGCCACATCAGTGGCGCTTACCCACGGTGTGTCATGGGGGTGACGGAAGTCCCAAAAACGTGTGCGTCCACGACCATAAAATGCAATCGATTGCGCTTCATGGACTGCCCCGCCTACTATCGGGACATCCCCACCCATCCGCTGGCGCCAAAGATCGCTTGCAGCAACCGCAAGCTCAGCCCGCGGCTCGCCCCCCCCTTCTGTATTGCGCTTCGCAGCCAGCCATCCGACAATAGGCGCTATCGTCAGTACGATCAGCCAGTAGGTCAACATCACCCGCGGTACGCGCTCCAGCGTTATCTCGAATCCGTCACGACGAAGTACCATCAGCCAAAACGGAACGATAGCGAACCACTGAGCCATGCCCCATACGGAGGCCATCTGCGTTTTCGCCACCACTGCTATCGCCCCCACAACAATAAGCGGGCCTGCGACTAGCCACCAAAGGCCAGCATGCCTGGAAGGCGTGACACAACTGCGCGCCATCGCGAGAGCCGCCTGCCGCCAGCGTGCCCCGGCCAATAAAATAACAAAGCAGAAACTTGGTAAAAGATAGCCTAATTGCGCAGCCGTGTAGGTACAAAAACGCGCGATAGCATCTCCCAGCGTTCCGCCCGCACGGTTTTGCGCGTAATGGAGTGTTGGAAAATCATTGACCACGAGCCAGTGAAGATGAGGTAGCACGACGACTGCTGCAGTGCCTGCTACCAGCCACGAGCGCCAACTCAACAAAGTGGCGCGCCAAGCCGGATACACAAATGCGGCAATGCATAACGCTATGAGCAATACCGCTGAAAAGTACTTACCCAGCATCGATACACCGGAAAGTACACCAAGCGCAATCGCGCAGCCCACGCGGCGATTTTGCATAAAGCAGACAAAAAAATATGCAGTCCACGGCCAAAGCGACAATAAAACTGCATTAGCATTGAACTTGATCGCAAGGTTTGAGTACAGTGGGGAGACCGCCATTGCCAATCCTGCCAAGACAGCGAGCCGCGCTGGCAAGAAGCGCTTGGCCAGAGCCACGATACCAAGCAAGCCCACCATTACGTTAAGCGACGACAGAGAGAAGTACGCAATATCAGTATGAGGGAAAACGCGAAACCACGCTGCAGTAATCCATGCAAACAATGGGGGATGCTTTGAATAGCCGGCTTGCCATTCTATGCCCCACACGTAGTTCTCGACCATGTCACCCTGCCTGTCAAGGTTACCCCATGACAGCCATGCGGCGAATGTCCATACAGCCGCGTGTATCGGTAACAACCAGAGCATGCGCAAATCGCAATCCACGCCGCCCTTCTTTTTCATATCGATACCAGTTTTGTAGAACAAAGCTAATTTTAAATTAAGTTTCAGGGTAAATTTTTACTGCGATAAACCATGCACGCTTAACGATATATTTTCCGGACAATATATGCAGGCCTTCTTTTGGCTTCCATATATATGCGTCCCACGTACTCGCCTATCATACCAATCCCTATCAATTGGACCCCACCCAGAAAAAGCACGACAGTAATGATCGATGCATAGCCCGGCACATCGACTCCCCGCAACAGCGTGCGCATAATTAAATATGTGGCATAAAAAAGGGCCAGCCCTGCAACAGTGCCACCAATATACGTCCACATCCGCAACGGTAACGTTCCAAAACTGGTCAGTCCTTCGAGAGCCAAATTCCACAACTTCCAGGCAGAAAACTTTGATTTGCCGCCCGCCCTTGAGTGACGAACATAGTCAACCACACTCGTGCGGAACCCAACCCATGCAAACAATCCCTTCATAAACCGCCGGTTTTCAGGCAATCGCTTCAGCGCTTCCACTACATTGCGGGACATCAACCTGAAGTCACCCGTATTTTCGGGAATTGCTGTGTCGGAGATTGCATTATGTAGTCGATAAAAAAGCTTGGCGGCCCCTCGTTTGGCATAGGTATCTGTGTGCCGCTTCACACGTCTGGCCAATACCACATCGAAACCCTCCCGCCATCGCGCCACCAACTGGTGAATAACCTCCGGCGGATCTTGCAGATCCGCGTCAAACGGGATGACCGCCGCGCCTCGAGCCTCATGGATACCGGCTGTTAAAGCCGCCTCCTTGCCAAAATTGCGCGACAATTCAACGATACAAATGTGCTGATCGCTCGCGCGCGCAGTCAACAGTTTCTGCTGTGTAGAATCGATACTACCATCGTTGACACAAATAACTTCATAGTGCGCTTTGGGCAGGCTGCGCAGCACCGGCAAGACGGCGCGAAAGAACGGTTCGACCACCAGCTCTTCGTTGTAAAACGGCACAACGAGCGAAACCAAAGGGTACTTCATAGCCACCTGAGATTCGGCATCCTCTTCTACGCTGCTGCCCGCCGGCGCCAAGCCATGTCGAACATGGCAACAATGTGGACAGACACACTGCACTGCCGCGGGCAAGCCATTTAGCGACGGATTGCCGCCATACTGCCTGTCACCAGCAGCGTCACACTGCCACGAAGTTTCATCGATGGGAGCGGTAACCCGTTGCAATACGTACTCTCCAAGCCTATTCTATTATTCAAAAAAGCCTAACAACATGCACCGGACACGGGGATTAACCGGCAAAAGCGACGCACATTCCCGCGCTCATTAGATTGTCAAGCAACTATAGCCGACACTTAAAAAACCGACACTTAAAAATAGTGTGTCACCCAACGATCGGGAGCATGTTACCTGGCCAACAGGTAGCTTCCCTATAACCTTTTATGCCAGGGTTACAAATATGGACTGTCCGCTCCCCCGGACTGTTAGCCACACCCGTTTACCGGCGCGCAAGCCTTACCATCAAAGCCGATGCACTGACCGCCCAGCATCGCATGGTCGCTTTACCGCACGCGCAACTAGTAGAACAACCAATCGTTTAGTGTAAGGGGCTGCGAACCGTATGATGCATGTCGCCCCAGTCGATTAAAATATTATCGCACAAGGTACACGACACTCCAGCAACAACGTCCGCTTACCAGCTCTACACAACATTTTGCCGAACAAATCAGTTACTGGCGGATTCTGACAACAATCGCCGACACCATGATCGGCACCAGCGCCAGCGTGCCGACCAGAGGCTCAATCCCCAATCGCCTGGGAAAAGGCGTGCGGACAGGATGCCGACGATCGACGATGTCTGCCACTGGACCCAGCTCGATGCCGCCATGCCCTAGAAAAACGGCTCTTTCCCGAGTTCATAGCCCGGCTTGAATCCGCGTGCCTGAAACAGCAGGTAAATCACGTCGCCGTTGAAATAGCCCACCAGCAGACGGCGCGGCCTTGACAGGTACGAAAAATGGGCGCCAGGCCGGCGCTAAACACGATGAACCGCGTATTGGCCATCGCCGCGGTCAGCAGCACGGTCCACATCAGCAGCTTCGCGGCGAGCAGCGGCAACACGGCTAGTTGCGAGGAACCAGCATACACGAGCAGCGACATCCCGAGGGCTTGCGGCACGGTCAGCACCGACTTGCTCATCGCGATGCCGGTCACTAGCCCCCCAGGAGAACATCGCGGCAACGGTCAGCGCATAGGTGCGCACGCCATCGACAAAGGCGCGGTGATCGACATCGGACAAACGCTGGAACATGGCGGCAACGGTCAATTTTGCGCTGTACTCGGCCTCGCTTGCGATGAATAAGGCGTACCGCAAGGAGGAATTTACGATCAACTGACGGATCCCGAAACGCCGGCGTGTGCCGCGCGCGGCCCGCCGCGAGAAATGACGGCGGGCCGCTGCAAGCTGTACGCCGTATGCGCGTCGGGGTTCGAATTGGCGCTAAAATAACGTCCTTTGGCTGAGCCGTTGCACGTTCCGTGCGGGCGGCCAATGACAGACACCGCGAGGAGAATCCCTATGTCAATGGCCGACCGCGATGGCAAGATCTGGATGGACGGCAAGCTGATCGACTGGCGCGACGCGAAGATCCATGTGCTGACGCACACGCTGCACTACGGAATGGGCGTATTCGAAGGGGTGCGCGCGTACCAGACCTGCGAGGGCACCGCGATCTTCCGGTTGAAGGAGCATACGAGGCGCCTGTTCAACTCGGCAAAGATCTTCCAAATGGACGTGCCGTTCGACCAGGAAACGATTATCGCCGCGCAGCGCGACGTCGTGCGGGAAAACAAACTCCAGTCGTGTTACCTGCGCCCGATCATCTGGGTCGGCTCCGAGAAGCTCGGCGTGTCGGCAACAGGCAACACGATCCATGTCGCAATCGCAGCATGGCCGTGGGGCGCCTACCTCGGCGACGAAGGGCTGTCCAACGGCATTCGCGTGAAGACCTCATCGTTCACGCGCCACCACGTCAACGTGTCGATGGTGCGCGCCAAGGCGTCGGGCTGGTACGTGAACTCGATCCTCGCCAACCAGGAGGCGATCGCCGACGGCTACGACGAGGCGCTGCTGCTGGATGTGGACGGCTACGTGTCCGAGGGCTCCGGCGAGAACTTCTTCCTCGTCAACAATGGCAAGCTGTATACGCCGGACCTGTCGTCGTGCCTAGACGGCATCACGCGCGACACGATCATCACGCTGGCGAAAGACTTCGGCATCGAAGTCATTGAGAAGCGCATCACGCGGGACGAGGTGTATACCGCAGACGAGGCGTTCTTCACCGGAACCGCGGCCGAAGTCACGCCAATCCGCGAACTGGATAACCGCCCGATCGGCGCCGGCCGCCGCGGCCCGGTCACCGAAAAGCTCCAATCTGCATTCTTCGATATCGTGTCGGGGAAAAACAAACAGTACGCGCACTGGCTGACCCAGATCTGAACCTGCCTCTTTGAAACCCAAGATCGACCCTATGAGCGAACTGAAGGAAATGCCGCTGATTGAACTCAGCGCGAAGGACGTCCCCGCCTATTGCCCAAACCCGGCGATGCCTCGCTGGAGCGCGCATCCGCGTATCTTCATCGACGTCACGCACGGCGAGGCCCGGTGCCCTTACTGCGGCACGCGCTACAAGCTGCGCGACGGCGAGGTGCTCAAGGGCCATTGAGTCCAGCGCCACGCACCGGCGCAGGCTGGTCGTGAAAGCTGTCACACCACGGTGCGACAGCTTTCGCGCGCAGCGTCTCCGTGCTGCCTCCCCCGTAATCGACCCGCTTCCGGCGCCCCAGGCGAGAGCCGGCCGAAGCGCTTTTTGACTGGAATTTCTGACCTGATGCGCCGTGCGCTCATAATCGCGCCCAATTGGATTGGCGACGCGTTGATGGCTCAGCCATTGTTCGCGCTAATCAAGCGGCTGCACCCGCGGATCGTCCTCGATGCCGTCGCGCCCGCGTGGGTGGCGCCGGTGCTCGCGCGAATGCCGGAGATCCGCGAGATCCATTCGACTGATCTTGAACACGGCAAGCTGCAGCTATGGCAGCGGTGGCAATTGGCCAGCGACCTGCGTGAAGCCGGCTATGACGCAGCCTACGTGTTACCGAACTCGCTGAAATCGGCACTGATTCCATGGCTTGCCGGCATCCCGCTGCGCATCGGCTATACCGGCGAGAGCCGCTATATGCTGCTGAACGTGCGGCATCCGAATCCGCCGAAGGGCGAGCGAGCGCCGATGGTGCCGCATTACGCGGCGCTCGCCTACGCGCCGGGCGCCAAGCTGCCGGCCGACTTGCCGCCGCCGCGGCTGGAAATTGACTTGAACGAGCCGGTGCGCGTGTCACACCGGTTTAATCTCGACACGCGGGTGCCACTGATCGCGTTCTGTCCCGGCGCCGAATACGGGCCGGCCAAGCGCTGGCCGCCGGAGCACTTCGCGGCGCTGGCTCGGATGATCGGCCAGTCATTTCCGTACACGCAGATCGTCGCACTGGGCTCGCCCAAGGACAGCGCGGTCGCTCAGGCCATCGCGGAACGCGCCCCGAACGTGCGCAACCTGTGCGGCCAAACGTCGCTTGGCGAAGCCTGTGCACTGATCACGCGCGCGAGCGCGGTGGTGACCAACGATTCCGGCTTGATGCATGTGGCCGCGGCATTGCGCCGACCGCTCGTCGCGCTCTACGGATCGACCGACCCGCGACATACCCCCCCCCTGTCCGAGCTTGCGAAGGTACAATGGCTGCATCTCGAGTGCAGCCCGTGCTTCGCGCGCGAGTGCCCGCTCGGTCACCTGAAGTGCCTGCGCGAGCTGTCTGCCGAACAGGTGTTCGGCGACCTGCGCGGGATGCTGATCGCCAACCGCTGAGCTGTGTCGGGGCGCGCCACGCTTGCCGCGCAAAACGAGCGCCCCGCCAGAACCGAACCTATCATCGACGCGCCATGCCACGTTTCGCCCGCCTTTTCGACGCCGCCGCCGACGCGCTCAACGCGTACTACCAAGCTATTGCCGACGCGAACCTGGATCATGCGATGAGCCTGTGGATTGACGAGGAATTCGCCAGCTGCATCTGCGCGGACGGCACGCACATGCACGGCCTTGGCGAAATCCGCGGTGGGCTGGCGAAGCAGTTCGAAGCGGCACGCGTGACGATCGAGCCGGTCGACATCCGCATACACGACAGCCTGAGCACCGTGGTCTACGCAATCGCTGAGGCACACCGTCCGGTCGACCAGACCGAGCCCGCGACGATGGTGTTCTCGACCTACGTGCTCGTGCATGAGCGCGGCGAATGGCGGATCGCCCATATCCACGCGAGCCCGATGCCGGACAAGGCTGCCGGCCAGTTCGCCGCGAAGATGCGCCATGGACAGGGTTCGCTACACTGAACGCTCGTCAGGCGCGGCCCACATCGATTTGATCTACCGGCCGCCCCGCTGGCTACCCAATGCTCATATCCAAACGATCGTGCCGGCGCTGCTCGCACGCGCGCCACGAGTCGCCTACCGGCGCGAGCGATGGACCACACCAGATGGCGATTTCATCGAGTTGGATTGGCTTGATACCGCCGGGCAGGCGTCAGATGCGCCGCTCGTCGTGCTGTTCCACGGCCTGGAGGGCAGTTCTGACAGCCATTACGCACGCACATTGATGACGGCCGTCGCACTGCAGGGCTGGCGCGGCGTGGTCCCGCATTTCCGCAGCTGCAGCGGCCCGATCAATCTGGCGCCGCGTTTCTACCATCTGGGCGACAGCGCCGAAATGGACTGGATTCTGCACCGCCTGCACGACGCGCACGCGGGCCCGCTGCTCGTTGCCGGCGTGTCGCTGGGCGGCAACGTGCTGCTGCGCTGGCTCGGCGAACGGCGTGAGGACGCTGGCAGACTGGTCGATGCTGCGGCTGCCATCAGTGCGCCGCTGGACCCGAGCGTAGGCGGCGTTGCGCTGTCCAGCGGCTTCAACCTCCTGTACACGCGTAATTTCCTACGCACGCTCAAGCGCAAGGCCGTCATCAAGGCGCAACAATACCCTGGCTTGTTCGACGTCACCGCCGCGCTGCAGGCGCGCGACTTCCGGGCGTTCGACGATATCGTCACCGCCCCGCTGCACGGCTTTGGGGACGTGGACGACTACTGGAAGCGCTCGGCGTCTAAGCCGCTGCTGTGCGAAATCACAGTGCCAACGCTGCTGCTCAACGCGCGCAACGACCCATTCCTGCCCGCGCATGCGCTACCGGCAGCGCGCGACGTGTCGGCGGCCGTCGAACTGGCGCAACCCGAATACGGCGGCCATGTCGGTTTCATGACGGGACCGTTCCCAGGACGCATCGAGTGGCTGGCACGGCGCGTGCTGAGCTACTTCCAACCCTACGCTCGGTGACTCGCGATGGATGACATCGTCAAGAAAGCACTGGCCAAATGGCCCAACGTCCCACACTGCACCGGCTGGCTGCTGCTGGACAGACGCGGCAACTGGCGCATGCGCGATGAGGCGGCACAGGCGGGCGGCGAGCCGAGCATGCCGATCCGGCACCCGGCGCTGCTCGGCTTCATCAATCGCAACTACCAAGGCGACAAAGACGGCCAGTGGTACTTCCAGAACGGGCCGCAGCGAGTCTACGTCGAACTGGCGTACACGCCGTACGTCGTCAGGATGTCCAAGAACGAGGATTTGTCTGAAGCATTGCACGGTGACGTCCTGACGCTGTGCGACCATACCGGGGCACCGTTCGTGCCTTGCGCGTGCTACCTCGACGATGCCGGCGGCGTATTGTTCGTCGATGATGGCGCGCCGGCCCGGGTCGCGGTATTGCACGATCACGACCTAGCGCTCTTCTCCGAGCACATCGATTTCGATGACGACGGGCAGCCGCATACGTTCGTCTGGCGTCCGCATGTGCCGTTGCGGATCCAGCCCATTGACCGCGTTGATGTGCCGGTGCGCTTTCATTTCGAGCCTAGCCCCGCCGCCGTCGCGGCAGCGCGCATGCCAACTCCGTAGCGTGAGCGTGCGGCACGACGGCCCCCGTGGACCCGCTATCCGCGATGCTTGTCGTCGTCCCGCTCTTCCCGATAGCGCTCCTCGAATTCCCGCAGCCGCGCGGCGATCGCCGACATGTCGTAGTATGACGCACCGCGCGTATCGCGCGCCTGCCTGAGCTGGCGGATCGCCGATGGCCACGCGCCGTCGAGCGCCAACGTCTCTGCTTGCGCGCGGCGCTGCTGGACCGTGTCATCCAGTGCGGCACTCGCTTGCGCCAGATAGCTCCACCATTCGCTGCGCTGCGGCTCCGCGGCTGCCTGCGCTCGTGCCAGCGCCTGCGCATCGGCGTACCGGCGTGCGGCGATCATCGCCTGCAAATACGCGTCGATCGCCGCGTGCGAAGCCGGATTGCGGCGCCGCGCCAGTTGGGCATCGCGCAACGCATCGTCCAGCCGTCCGGCGCGGCGGGCGATTTCCGAGCCCAGCACATCCAGGCTGACCGTGGACGGCATGCCATCCAACTGCGCCGACTGCAATGCGCCGAATGCCGCCCGCGCGCGCCGCAACGAAGCCTGCGCGGCCGCATAGTGCGCTTGCAGCATTTGCGCCAGCGCAATGCCATACCAGTTCGCCGCCACACTCGGCGCGGTCTGGTCATCGATCTCCGCCCGCAGGCGCTGCTCGATATCCGCAAGGTCGCTTGCCGACTTGTTCTGCAACACCCGCACGCGTGCCCGCACGAATACGTACTCTGGCGACTGCCGCGGCTGGCGATACGCTGCATTGCGGGCCCGGTCTGCCATATCGGCGATCCGCTCCCCGGTCAGGGGGTGCGTTCGCGCATAGGGCGGCACGCCAACATTCGCGACCGTACCCCGCTCCATGCGCTCGAAGAATGATGGCATTCCATACGGATCAAAGCCCGCGCTTTCCAGCATCATAAAGCCGACGCGATCCGCCTCGCGCTCGGCGGTGCGTGAAAACCGCAACTGATTGTCGATGGCGAACGCCTGTCCGCCGATCGCCACCGCCGAACCCAGATCCGCGCTGTGAGCCAACGCGCCAGCAAGCAAGCCAAACAGCATGCCGGCGATCGCCGCATAGCTGTTGCGCTCGCTGACCGTGATCATTCGCGCGATATGCCGTTGCAGCACGTGACCCATCTCGTGGCCGACTACCGACGCCAGCTCCGATTCGGTGCGTGTCGCGACGATCAAGCCCGTATTCATCCCGATGAAGCCGCCCGGCATCGAGAACGCATTGATCTGCATATCGCGCACTGAGAACAGGTCGAAATCCGGCACGTAGCCACCAATGTAGCGCTCGCGGGCCGCGGCCGCGAGACGTGAGGCGACCGAGTTCAAATAGTCCCGCACCAGCCAGTCGTCCAGGTAATCGGGATCATGCCGCACCGCACGCATCACCCGCTCGCCAAGCTTGCGCTCCGCCTGCGGCGACAACGAGCCGCCTGAGCCGTCGCCAAGGCTGGGCAGCGAGTGCCCGTCCGGTCCATGGGACGCATCGGTGAACCTCGACGTACCCGGACGCTCGATGCTGCTCGCATTGCCGCGATACACGCCGAAGACATCGCTCAGCGAATCGGAATAGCGCGGATCATATTGCCCAACATCCCGGCCCGTTGCGCTGACCACCGGAATCGCCGGCGTGCCGGTAGACACCCGCACGCCGGCCTGCACGGTGTCGGGCGCGCCGGATAGCTGGGCGCTTGGCAGCCGCGGCCAAACCAGCGCAACAATGACGGACAACGCAATAAGACGTTTGATTTGCATGACTCGGTCAGGACATCCCGGCACACGACTGTGCAACGGCAGCACCCGTTCAGCCACCGCACCACCGTGAGTACACGTAGGCGTGGGCGCCGCAGTGCTCGTACGCGCCCACGCGTGCCACTGCTATGATACCGGGATGGCTGCGGGCCTCGGTGAATCGCTATTGCACGCTGATGCGCCGCGGACCGGACCAGCCTCCCGCGGACCGGCAAGCCCCCGCAAGCTGCACACCGCCGCTTCCGGCAACGATATCGTGCCATCACTATCATGTCAGAACTTACCCATTTCGATGCATCCGGCCAGGCGCAGATGGTCAACGTCGGCGACAAAGATGCAACCCGCCGTGTCGCGATTGCGCGTGGCACGATCGCGATGCGCGCCGAAACACTGGCGCTCATCCGCGAGGGCCGCGCCGCCAAGGGCGATGTGCTCGGCGTCGCGCGTATCGCGGCGATCCAAGGCGCCAAGCGCACATCCGACTTGATTCCCCTGTGCCACCCGCTCGCGCTGACCCGCGTGAGCGTCGATTTCACCCTAGACGAAATGCCAGCGGCCGTGCACTGCACCATCCGCGTCGAGACGATCGGCCGCACCGGCGTCGAAATGGAAGCGCTCACGGCGGTGCAGATCGGCCTGCTGACCGTCTACGACATGTGCAAGGCCGTGGATCGCGGCATGACGATTACCGATGTAAAGCTGCTCGAGAAACACGGCGGCAAGTCCGGGGATTGGGTAGCGGGGGAATAGGTACGGCCGGAACCATGGGGGTTACCCACGGGTCCCGCGCTAGATTAAAACCGGCGAAGCCGATCATTCCCCATCGTCTTCGTCGTCCTCCGGCGGCGCCACCGGCACGATCCCATAGCGGGCGACAAGCGTCTGCTTGAATGGCGCAAGCACACTGCCGGCATCGTCACACGCGCGATATACCGCAGCAAGCTGCATCGGCCAATCCTTCAACATGTCCGCAAACACTTTCAGCCGACGCATGGTTTGCAACGCGCCATCGGTATCGCCAGCGATCGCCTGCAGCACCGCGTACCGCCGCACCACGGTTTCTCCAGGCAATAGGGCCATCGCCTGGCGGTGCATCGCCAGCTTCTTGTCGAGATCGGTCTTATCCAATGGCAACAATGTCGCGAAACCATATTCGCCCCATGCGGAAAACAGCACCGCCGGATCGGCCCGGTATTGCTCATAGGGGTTAGAACCGTAGTACAGCACTTCGGAGCGCGCATAGTCGCGCTGGATTGGGTACAACGCGACGAGGCCGGCAAGTACCAGCGCGCCCTGCCCTCCCCGAGCGGCTGCGGGTGCCGCCCGCAGCGGTGCAGTCTCCAGCAGTCCAATCACGAACCACGCCGGCAGTAGGAAGAACATGTACTGCTGTGGATACTCGACCAGCGCGTGCATCAACAGGATGCCGATCAGCGCGATGCCGAATACCCGTTCGACCCGCTCGCCACCACGCAGAACGCGCACGAACCACAACAGCAGTCCCACCACGACGATCGTCAATCCGAGTACACCGGTCTTGGCCAGCAGGTCGATCACGATGTTATGGGAATTGTTCGCAATCTCGACGTTGCCGAGCTTGTTGACGAGTTCATATTGAATGCGTGGAAATTCGCCCCAGCCAACGCCGAACCATGGGTGCATCTCGAACATCGCGAGCCCGTATTTCCAGAGCGCCAACCGCGGCGCAATCTGGCCGGCATCCTGAAACCGTTCGGCAGCGGACTGACCCAGATTCAGGCCGAAAGACACATTGGCCCAGCGCGTCGCGATATTGACGGCGACGAAAATGACCAGCAGCAACACCGGCGTCGCCCAGTCGCGCAGCGAACGCCGGGTGTCGTGGCGTCCGCCATAGGACGTTACGCGATTGCGATGCGCCTCGAACGCCATCCATACTCCCGCCAGCACGATGACGCCGGTCTGCAACCAAGGGCCACGCGAGACCGTCAATGCCTGACCGGCGGTATAGACCACCGACAACATGATCCATACTGGGTAACGTAACCGTCGCTGCTGAACCAGATACAGCGCCGCGGCCAGCGCAAACGCGATGTACGTGGCCAAATGGTTCGCCTGCGCCATGTTGCCGAACGGCCGCCGCCCTATCTGCACGTTGTAGCTGACCACGAAGGGCGCCACGCGGTTTTCCAAATGAAACAATTGGACGAATTGACAAAACACCGCGAATACGCCACCTGCCAGCAGCGCGTACGCCATCACATTGAACGCGCGTTGCATCGAACCCAGGCGACTGACCCAGTACCCCGTCTGCGTCGCCATCAACGCGGCGAGCAGAAACCCGCCACCGAGCAGATTCATCGATGGCTGAACGGTATCGATGATGAACGGCTGCGCGAATAACAACGCGCCGAACAGCAGCGGCACGAGCGCCACCCGCGGCGCACCGATCGCCGCGCGCTCGCCGGACACAAACCCCCATGCGAAGACCGATCCCCCGACCAGCAAGTACAACGCAAGCGCCAAGTACTCGGCGTAGAAGGTCGGAATCGGATACGTATGTAACGTGACCGCGTACGGCAGGATCCAGGCCAGGATAAGAAAGACAAACGTCAGCAATTGCGGCAACGATACGGGCATGGCGGATCGGACTCGAGGAAACCGGCGCACTATACAAAAATTCCGCACCGCTGTGGCGATGCATTGGCTATTTAGCTGACTGCAGCTGACTCGTCCTGTTGCGCAGAATGCCTCAAACCGCATTCGATTCCCGAAGCGGCCCCTTGTGAGGAGCGCACCGATGACTGCATCGACCCGCCAGAAGCCCGACGATTCTTCCCGCACCACGGCACGGACACCGACACCGTCGTGCGCGGCATTCACGCTGGTGGAACTCATGATCGTACTGGCAATCGTTGGCGTCGTCGCGTCATTTGCGCTACCGGCGTACCGCGACTATCTGACTCGCAGCCGAGTCGGCGAGGGCCTATCGCTGGCTGCGCCGGCGCGGCTGGCCGTGGCAGAAAACGCCGTAGCGGGCGCGCAACGGCTCGGCAGCGGCTATGCACGACCGCCGGCGACGCGCAACGTGGAGTCGATTGACATCGACGACAAAACAGGGGCCATCACGATCAGCTATACATCGCTGGTCGCACCATCCGGCGAGAACACGCTCGTGCTGGTGCCGTCGACATCCGACGATCCGGACGCACCCCATGCACAAGTATCCGTCAGCAGCAACCGCAGCAGCACAGGCACACTGACCTGGGAGTGCTTCGCCGCCGGCAAGACCACTTCGTCGCTCCCGATTCCCGGGCCAGTGCCGGACCCGAGGCCGACGCTGCCGGACCGTTTTGCGCCGCCGGAGTGCCGTGCGTGAGCCTCATCCAGATTCGCGTGTCGCGGCGCATCGGCATGCTGGGCGTGGCGGCATTGCAGTGTCGCCATCGGCATACTGGGCATGGCGGCATCGCAGGACCGGTACCGGTGCACCGGACTTGCGAGCATCGCAATGCCGTAAACGAGCGCCATTGTTGCGTGATCGCCATTGGGGCCCCGCGCATGAACGACACCGGCAGCGTCGTGATGGAATGCCGGAACGCATTGGCCGTCGCGTCCCGTATCCGCGCGTCAGCGAACGCGCACCGCCGTGCCATACCGGCTACGGCGTTTCAGCCACCCACCGATCCCGATCACGGTCAGCGCACCGATAACACCGGCGACGTAGTGATACGCTTGCGTGCTATCCTCAAGCAGCCTCCCCACAAGGGGATCACCGATGATCAGGCCACCGGCAATCCAGCCGAGCAACGCGGCGCCGAATGCGACGATCGCCGGGAAACGATCCAGCAATTTGAGCACCAGCGCGCTGCCCCATACGATCAACGGCACACTCAACAGCAAGCCAAAGACCACCAGCCCCAGCCGATGCTCCGACGCAGCCGCATCGGCCACGCCGGCTATCGCGATCACGTTGTCCAGGCTCATTACGAAATCAGCAACGATGATGGTACGCACAGCCGCCCACAGCTTGTCCGCGGCCTTGACGCTGCCATGCGCATCCGGTTGCGGCCGCATCAACTTGATGCCGATCCACAGCAACAACAGGCCGCCAGTGAGCTTCAGGACTGGCACGTCGAGCAACAATACGGCGAACGAAATCAGCACGACGCGCAGCGCGATGGCGCCGACCGTGCCCCACAGCACGCCTTGCACCCGTTGCGCGGGAGAAAGATTCCGGCAGGCCAGCGCGATGATAACGGCATTGTCGCCGCCCAGCAGGATATCAATGATGACGATCTGGAGCACGGCGCTCCAGTTCAACGAGGCGAGCAATTCGAGCATGGTGGTCGGCGCAGAATGGAAAAGACCAAGCGTTTTTCAGACTCGTTGCTTATAGCAAGCGCCGAACTCGAAAGATTTTTGAAAGGATATCAAATTCCGCGCTTCACCGGCTGGAAAAAGATACGGCCGGCCACCGCATCGCGGTGGCCGGCCGTGCCGGAAGTGATGAATACGTGTCGGCGGTGCTTACAGCACCGACTTCAACAAGCGGCCCATCTCGGATGGGTTCTTCGTTACCTTGATGCCGCACGACTCCATGATCTCGAGCTTCGCTTCGGCGGTGTCGGCGCCACCCGAGATCAATGCGCCAGCGTGACCCATCCGCTTGCCCGGGGGCGCCGTCACGCCGGCGATGAAGCCCACGACCGGCTTCTTCATGTTGTCCTTGATCCAGTACGAGGCATTCGCCTCGTCCGGGCCGCCGATTTCACCGATCATGATGACCGCATCCGTATCCGGATCGTCGTTGAACATCTTCATTACGTCGATGTGCTTCAGACCGTTGATCGGGTCACCGCCGATCCCGACAGCCGACGATTGGCCCAGGCCAAGCGCAGTCAGTTGGGCAACCGCCTCATACGTCAGCGTACCCGAGCGGGAGACAACGCCGATGCGACCTTTCTTGTGGATGTGACCGGGCATGATGCCGATCTTCAGCTCGTCGGGTGTGATCACACCCGGGCAGTTCGGCCCGAGCAACAACGTCTTGCGGTTCTCGCGGCGCATCCGGTCGCGCACCTCGATCATGTCCCGAACCGGAATGCCTTCGGTGATGCAGATCGCCAGGTCCAGATCGGCTTCGACGGCTTCCCAAATTGCCGCAGCGGCGCCGGCCGGCGGCACATAGATCACCGACACGGTCGCACCGGTCTGCGCCTTGGCTTCCTTGACGCTGCCGAAAATCGGAATGCCCTCGAAATCCTCGCCGGCTTTCTTCGGATTTACACCCGCGACATAGGCAGCGCGGCCATTCGCGTACTCGCGGCAGGCGCGCGTGTGGAACTGGCCAGTCTTGCCGGTAATACCCTGCGTGATGACCTTCGTATCTTTGTTGATCAGAATCGACATGTAATGACCTCTTTCGTTCGGCGTCGCAGCTCGCGCAGGCGCGGTGGCAACGACACCATGCGTATCCTCGAAGTGAGCGCGGCGGCTTACTTGCCTTCGGCTGCGGCGACGACCTTCTGCGCGGCTTCTTCCATGCTGTCCGCGGAAATGATCGGCAACCCGGAGTCGGCGAGCATCTTCTTGCCGAGGTCCTCGTTAGTGCCCTTCATTCGCACGACCAGCGGGACTTGTAGGTGCACCGCCTTCGATGCCGCGATCACGCCCTCGGCGATCACATCGCAACGCATGATCCCACCGAAGATGTTCACAAGGATGGCCTTCAAGTTCGGGTTCTTCAGCATCAGCTTGAACGCTTCGGTTACCTTCTCGGTCGTCGCACCACCGCCGACATCGAGGAAGTTCGCCGGTTCGCCACCGAACAACTTGATCGTATCCATCGTCGCCATCGCCAAGCCGGCGCCATTGACCAGACAGCCGATGTTGCCATCCAGGGAGATGTACGCAAGATCGAACTTTGACGCCTCGATTTCAGCCGGATCCTCTTCGTCAAGATCACGGTATGCAACGATCTCCGAGTGACGGAACAGCGCGTTCGAATCGAAGTTGAACTTTGCGTCCAACGCGATTACCTTGCCGTCGCCGGTCAGGATCAACGGGTTGATTTCAGCCAGCGATGCGTCCGTTTCCCAGAACGCCTTGTACAGTCCATGCAGGTTTGCACGAGCCTGTGCGAGCGATGTATCCGGCACGCCGATTTTCTTAGCGATCTCGTCTGCTTCAGCGTCCTGCAAGCCCTTAGCCGGATCGACCGCAACCTTGTGGATCAACTCGGGCGTCTTCGCAGCCACTTCCTCGATGTCCATGCCGCCTTCGCTGGAGGCCATCAGCACGACTTTTTGCGAGATACGGTCGACGACGAGGCCAACATACAGTTCCTTCTTGATGTCCGCGCCTTCTTCGATCAGCAGCCGGTTGACCTTTTGCCCTTCGGGGCCGGTCTGGTGCGTCTTGAGCTGCATGCCAAGGATCTGGTTCGAATATTCGCGCACCTGATCCAGGGATTTCGCGACCTTGACACCACCGCCTTTGCCACGGCCACCCGCATGGATCTGGGCCTTCACCACCCAGACCGGGCCGCCGAGCTCCTCGGCCACCTTGACGGCTTCGTCTACCGAAAACGCGGGCTTGCCGCGTGGCACCGTGACCCCGAATTTCCGCAGGATCTCTTTACCCTGGTACTCGTGAATCTTCATGCGTGATTCCTTCAGTCTGAGAGTTGGAATGAATATCGCTGTGTGCGGCGCTTGGCGCGGCTTCGCGCACGACGCGGCGCGGACCTCACGCGGCGCGTGGCCATACCAGCGCGGATAGCATTGCGTGACCACGAGCCGTCAAGCTTCGACGCGTGGCAGCGAACAAGCTGAAACGGCATCACATCGCCGGCTGCGTCCGTGTCTGACACGCCTGTCTGTGACACCTCGCCGTGCGACACGTCGCCGACATAAGCCTGGAGGGTTACACTCGTCGATAGCACGCGCAAATTGGTCAGATGCGCGCGGCCCGCCACCTCACCAAGACGCTCAGTAACGGCATGCCGGAGCCCACGACGCAGGTCCAACTCAATCAATGCGCGATCGCTTGGATTGACGTCTTCGCCATGCCCCAGATCAGAAACCCATTTCACCGCCAGTGACTGCGCATCGACGACATTCATCTGATGATCAATCGTCACCCGCAGCTGGAGTTTGTGGATAGGTAGCTCGGTCAGCCTAACGCCGGTTGCGAGTTGCGTGTCACGCGCGTTGCAGGCGGTCAGGCATGCTTCGATGTCCCACAGGCCGTCTCCGCGCTCGAACGCTTGCACGTCAATCGCACGGCGATGACGCGCCCGACGAGGAGCAGAGGGAGGGAGCGGCATGGAAAGGGTTGCGGCCGGATGGAAAACTCAGCGATTTTAGCATACCGGTCTGACGGCCTGACGACACCCGCGCGCCCACCCCGGAACGCACTTCACCGCCACGAACGCATAGACGGAGCACAGCATGCCACGTAGCACGACGCGGTCTACGCGGACCGTCATTCATCGCCGGCTTCGTCGTCGATCCCGCTGACAAGCCGCGAAATCACCGCGCGGGAAAAGCCGCGGGCGGCCAGGAAACGCGCCTGCTTCGCACGCTCGGCCGGCGACTGCGCGACATGGCCCTGAAATTTCTTTTGCCACACCGCTTTCGCCCGCTCCCATTCGGTTTCCCGTAATTGATTGCCGATGTCGTCCAGCAGGTCGCCATGCAACGCGTGCCGCTTCAACTCACCAACGATCCGGGCCGCGCCGAAGCGGGACGCACGGCGATGCACGACGCTTTCGGCAAACCGACTATCGGACAGCCAACCGTCCCGTTCGAGTGCATCGAGAATCGGCTCAATATTGTCGCCTTCCTGGGCGTCGCGCTTGAGCTTAGCAGCCAGTTCGGCACGGCTGTAATCTCGGCGCGACAAATACCTCAACGCGCGCCCCTTCAGGCTTGGCACGGGGCGCAGGCACTTCGTGCGCACTTCGCGTTACGCTTGTCCGCCCTCGGCGGCTACCGCGCCGGCCGGCATCGCCACGACACCGAGCGATTCACGAACGCGATTTTCGATCTCGCGCGCAAGATCCGGATTTTCACGCAGGAACTCCCGCGCATTGTCCTTGCCCTGGCCAATCTTCTCGCCGTTGTAGCTATACCAGGCACCCGCCTTCTCGACGATCTTCGCCTGGACGCCAAGATCGATGATTTCACCGTGTCGCGAAATCCCCTCGCCATACAAGATGTCGAAAATCGCCTCGCGAAACGGTGGCGACACTTTGTTTTTGACCACCTTAACCCGCGTTTCGTTACCGATGACTTCATCGTTCTTCTTAATCGAGCCGATCCGACGGATATCGAGCCGGACCGACGCGTAAAACTTCAACGCATTGCCGCCGGTGGTGGTTTCCGGGTTGCCGAACATCACACCGATCTTCATGCGAATCTGGTTAATGAAGATGACCAAGCAATTGGTCCGCTTGATCGTACCGGTCAGCTTGCGCAGCGCCTGCGACATCAGCCGCGCCTGCAAGCCGGGCAGTGAATCGCCCATTTCACCTTCGATTTCGGCTTTCGGCACGAGCGCAGCCACCGAGTCGATGACGATCATGTCGATCGACCCCGAGCGCACGAGCGCATCGGCGATTTCCAGTGCCTGCTCGCCAGTATCGGGTTGAGAAATCAGCAGTTCCGACGCGTTGACGCCCAGCTTGGACGCATACTGGACATCGAGCGCGTGTTCCGCGTCGATAAACGCGCAGGTGCCGCCGATTTTCTGCATCTCAGCGATTACTTGCAGTGTGAGCGTCGTCTTGCCGGACGATTCCGGCCCGTAAATCTCGACGACACGGCCACGCGGCAGCCCACCGACGCCTAGCGCAATGTCTAGGCCGAGCGAGCCAGTCGATACGACTTGAATGTCTTCGACTGCCTCGCCATGGCCAAGTCGCATGATCGACCCCTTACCGAACTGCTTCTCGATCTGCGACAGCGCGGCAGCCAGTGCCTTGTTCTTCTCCGCAGTCAGTCCAGCTGAGCCTTTCTTGCTTTCTTCCATGAATCGTCCTTTGCTATGATGAGCGGCAGTCCGTTACCGAGGCGGCACGCCTCGCATCGCGGCCATTCCGGCCATCTCTGGATAATACCGCTGCCCGCGCCAACGCACGGCCTCGGATACTGTATAAAAAAACAGTGTTGTTTGCAAGCGCGAAATACATGCGTCCTTTTCGCAACTAGCATGCCTGGTCCCGCCGCGTCCCTCGGAGGGTAGGGTCGATGCGTATTGCGCTGGACACCGCATGTCGTTGCAATATGTACGATAAGAAAACGCCGAGAACGGGGACAAGTTTGCGCCGCCGGCACTAAAATGCCCATACGCATGCTTATTGCCGAAAATGACAGCATACTCGCGGATGGCCTGATCCGATCACTCCGCCATTTGGGCTATGCGGTCGATCACATCAAGACGGGGTCGAGGCCGACGTAGCCCTGTCGATGCAATCGTTCGACCTGCTATTCCTTAATCTCGGACTGCCGCGCATGGGCAAGCTCGACGTATTAAGCAGGCTGCGGCAACGCAATTCCAACCGCTTTGCATCGGCCGGCCCCCAAGGGGGGCGTGAAAGTGGTTGACAACACGTCTGCTCATGCCCATAATCTGAGATTCTTTCGGCGAATTAGCTCAGTCGGTTAGAGCGACGGAATCATAATCCGCAGGTCCGGGGTTCGAGTCCCTGATTCGCCACCATATTTGACGCGGCCCGCCACGATGCGGGCTGTTTTGTTCCGCAAATAGCGCGCTGTTCTGCAATCTTCGCTACCGGGTAGACGTCACCAGCTTGCCCTTCCGGTGCCGCACATATCGGCGCGTCATCTTCTCATCAGCGTGTCCTAGCTGGTTGTTGGCCGCCGCCATGCCTGCCGATTTCCCCTTGTCGGTGCCCCGCTTTAACGCGCAGGTCGTGGGACTGGAACGCTTCGATGGCAGTGGCCAGTTCGTGCCGTTTCTGCGCACGCACCTTCTTCGCTGCACCCAACCACGCTCGTGGGCATCGCCATAGACAAGCTTCGCTCGCTCCAGCATTACGTGTGCGCGGTGCGGCCGCAGACAGTAGGATGCAACTTATCTGCATCATCAGTTATTTGAGCCGCACGTTGTTTGGGCTGCTTGCTGTTTACCAGGGCCAGCGTCGCACGAGCTTCTTCAAAAGTGTGCGTTATTAAAAAACGATGTAACAGCTCCCGCATATCGTCAGAGCACTATCCGCCAAAAACATGGCGTTTAAAAGTTCATAGCTGTGCTCGTCTTCTCACTTTTAGCTAACCTGCTGTGCGGTTTCGCTTCGTATTGCGCCGTTTCTTTTTATCGACCGCTGAGTGTGCTGATGGACTTTGATCTGAATGCCGCTTTAAACGACTATAGTGCCTACATCCGCGCGTTGGAGTCGTGCCCGCAACCCGCCGCGTCGGTGCCACCGCCACGGCAGCCACCAAGCAGCGCTTTAGCTAACACGTCGGCCAGCCGGCCCACGACATATCATGACCTGCCGCCCGAACTGATTGAGCGGATCGGTGACTACGTGCCCGTTCAAGACGTGGAAAATTTTTCAGTAGTTGATCGTCGCACGTATCATGCGATGCAAACCAGGCGGTTAGTTTACCGCTACTGGCAACAAGCCAACCAAGCCGTAAGTCTCGCGTCAGTCAACCAACTGCTCAATGAGATGGATGGCACGCTCGCCGATCCGGTGCAGCACGTCGAGCCGATTGACGCGTTACGCTAGCGTCTGCAAGCATTGCCGGAGGCCGAGCAAGGCGAGGCGTTCAAGCGATTGTTCGCAGCCGCGCAGCGCATTCCGAAGCATGGGTTACCAATACAAAAGGCGCTGATGCTGAGATTTCGTTATTTGCCATGGTATCAGCGCCTTGAAGTATTTGACTTCGCTCACGCTTTAGTGGCACAGCGCGGGCCTGAGCAGGACAATGTCTGGCCGGCACTGGCGATTGGATTGATCGATTTCAACATCGGCTCACCGGAGTTCATCGAGCGTTATCAGGCGATCTTGGCGCGGCTGCCGTCGTTGAACGTGTCCCAGCAAGCGGAGCTGATTTCAGTCTTGGTCGGGCTACTGGGGCATTTGCATTCGGATAGGGCGCACCCGAGTAAATCCGCACAGTACGCGTTTTTTTGCGAACAGGCTCTACGCCTTCCACCCGCTTATCAGGGTGTGGCAGTTGGTGCGTTGGCGGAGAGCATATGGGTCTTGCCAAAAACGGAGCAGCCCGTGCGTTACGCGCAAATGCGCGACTTAGCTTTATCGCTGCCAGACGAGCAGTGGGGAATCGCATTGCGCCATTTGCCGGCGGCGGGAATCAAGGCGTTGCCGCCTGACCAACATGCACAGGAGTTGGCCTTGTTTGAGCGCCATTTGGCGCGTGTGCCAGCGGCGCAGCGTGAGGGGGCGGTGCTCGGATTGCTGTCTAGTATTCGTTATCTGGATGAGGCGCTGTCGCAGCGAGTATGGCCGCAAGGGTTGGATTTGATCAATGGCAGGGGCGAAGCGGCGTTATTGCGTCTGCTCACCGGGCTTCAGACATATTCTGTGTTCCGGACCATTAACGATCAAAAATTATTATCTGCCAAGGCTCAGGTCATCGAGTTTATGGAAGCCAATCGTTTCTCTGAGGCGGCCCGTGCACGCATCCTAGACAGTGTTCGAAATTGGAACTTTCCATGGCTCAGGCATGAGCCATCTTAATGGAAGCGGTGCGCAGAGTTGGTTGTGGCAATCAGGGCTGATTGTGCATCTGTTCGGTGCAAGCATTCTGCGCCGCGGCGATCTGATTGAGGTCCTGCCAAAGCACCGAGCGGCCCCAATGCCGATGACATTGTTCGCCCCCCACCGCGAACCGGTATCCAGACGGTTTCGAGTCTTTGCCGAACGGCTCGAACCGCTGTTGAAACGGCGGCTGTCGCAACGGTGATGTCGCACCGGCCATAAGCTCATGTTTTTTCGCCATCGTGTGGAACATGCGCACGTGAATCGGGACCGATCCTTGCTCTCCCCATGCACGTCGCGCTGCGCGCGGCACATCAATCACGCTGGAGGTATCGACGGTATGAACCATTCACAAGCGCAAACAGATATCGCGCGGGCTTTGCTAATCATTTTTATTTTGTCGCTGCTGATCGGGGGCAGCCTGTATATCATGAGCCCGTTCCTGCCCGCGCTGATTTGGGCCACGATGATCGTCGTGGCAACGTGGCCGATGATGCGCGGCGCACAGGAGCGGCTCGGCGGACGACGCGGCCGAGCGACTGCGTTGATGCTGGCCGCCTTGTTGATCGTCATCGCGTTGCCACTGTATGGCGCGGTGGTAGCCATCGCAGCCCACGCCGATACGATCCTGCAACACGCCCGCGCCCTGCCAGACTACCGGCCCGCTCCGCCACCGGCTTGGTTGCACGAGGTGCCGCTGGTCGGCGAGCGCATCACCTCGGCATGGCAGCGGCTCACCCACGCCGGTATCGACGGCCTGCTGGAATTCGTTGCCCCTTACGCGGATACCGGCGCGAAATGGATGGTGTCGCGCGCGACCGCGGTCGGTGGCGTACTCGTGCATCTGCTGTTGACGCTCATCCTATGCGGGGTGTTGTACATGCATGGCGAAGCGGCAGCCGGGGCTGTGCGGCGCTTTGCTTATCGCCTTGCCGATGAACGCGGTACGGCCGCGGTGCGCCTGGCCGGCCAGGCCATCCGCGCCGTCGCGCTGGGCATCGTCGTCACCGCGGCCGTGCAATCGGCGCTGGCCGGGCTGGGGCTACTCGCCGCTGGGATACCCGGCGCGGGCATGGTATGCGCGATCACCCTCATCTTCTGCCTGGCGCAGATCGGTCCGCTGCTGCCGTTAATTGGCGCGGCAATCTGGTTGTTCTACCAGGACGCGACTATCGCCGGGGTCGCCATGCTCATCTGGGCGTTCGTCGTTTCCAGTCTCGACAATGTCATACGTCCGCCGCTGATCCAGCGTGGCGTGGACCTGCCGATGCTATTGGTGTTGGCCGGCGTACTTGGTGGACTGATTGCATTCGGCATCGTCGGACTGTTCATCGGGCCGGTCATTTTGGCTGTCACCTACAAGCTGATGCACGCATGGATCGATGAGCAGGCCAAAGCCGTATCCCGCCCCTCTCGCCAAGAACGGGCGTAGCCGTAACGACGCAAACGCCCCACGCCGGCGTTCAACCCAGCACCGCACGGCGAGCAACGGGCTCGTCGGCACGCCGATGCTTGCGCTGGGCATCATATTCGCGGGCCCCACGCTGATGGCTGCCTGCGGCGGCGACAACGCGTGACGGGAGCGTTGTCGCCGCCGGTCAGCATGGCGTCGCTCCAAGGCGCGTCGTTCAACTCGATGCCCGCACCTGCGTTGGCTAACTTGGCAGCCATGGCAAGCACGAGCATGGGCTTGATACTGACGACCCGCTTCAGCAACGGCAGCCGCCGCGCCTACAATCTGGCTTACCAGCCGTTCAGTCAGAACCTGTACGGTGATCCGACCAAGACTGAACCCTACTCCTTACCCGTACGGCCACCTAAGCCGCCGCACGTGCGACGACAAGTTTTCACGTCGCATTGTTGAGACGCAATCGGGCTGTTAGCACAGTGTATCGACGATCAACGCAACGTTTAGGCCAATCACCAGCACTGCGGCCACCATCGATAATACGGCAAGCCACGGACTGAGCCGATAGCCACCCATCACATCGCGATGGCGACACAACCAAACCAGCGCAATCATCGGCACCGGCACCGTGAGACTCAATACCACCTGGCTGATGATCAAGGCGCGGGTCGCATCGACACCGGCAGCGACTACCAGGAATGCAGGCAACATCGTCACTAAGCGGCGCATGATGACGGGAATGCGGAAACCGACGAAGCCCTGCATGATCATTTGTCCCGCCATCGTGCCGACCACCGAGCTTGACAATCCCGAAGCGATCAGCGACACGATGAACAATGCCGAGGCTGCAGCACCAAATAACGGCGTCAATGTCCGGTACGCCTGGTCGATCTCAGCAACATGTGCATGACCAGGATGGAATGCGCCGGCGGCCATCACCACCATGGCCATGTTGACCAGTCCCGCCACACTCAACGCAACGAGCACCTCGATCCGACTGTAGCGCAGCAGCGCGCGACGGTCCGCGTCGCTTCGCGCGACGACGCGCTCGCCGGTCAATCCTGAATGCAAGAAAAGCGCATGCGGCATCACCGTCGCACCGACGATGCCGACCGCGATGGTCAATGCCGGATGGTCGGGTATTGACGGGTGGAGCGCGCCGTGCCCCACTGCCCGCCAATCAATCGGCACGATGAACAGCTGCGCAACGTAGGCTAATGCGATAATACCGACCAGGGCGCCGATCGCCAGTTCCAGCGGCCGAAAACCGTGCCGCTGGAACATTAGCATTAGGTACGTCAGCACGCCGACGATCACCATGGCGGTGAGCAGCGGAATGTGAAACAGTAACGCCACGCCGATGGCCCCGCCGATGAACTCGGCCAGATCCGTGGCCATCGCCGCGAGTTCGCTGGCCATCCACATCGACAAGGTCACCGGCTTGGGCAGACGCGCCCGGCATAACTGGGCCAGGTTACACCCGGTCACGATCCCGAGCCGTGCCGACAAGCCCTGGAAGAGCATCGCAACGAGGCTGGCGAACAGCACCACCCACAGCAACTGATAGCCATATCCAGCGCCGGCCTGGATATTGGTGGCGAAGTTGCCCGGGTCCATATAGGCGACCGACACCACCACGGCCGGTCCAGCCAATGGCAACAGGATCCGTACGCCGCGTCGGCGGCCGTCTAGGACCTGTCTGACTTGTTGCGCGGTTTGCTCGCTAGAAATCGCCATGAATTTGCACATCCCCATCGTATTGAACGCCTCGGCGCCGGCGCGTGCGCGCCCTCCGGCAACACCGCGTCGTCACCGCTCTGGATTGCGGCGGTCGTCAGCCACAACCTTGCGGCCATATTCGAGCGCCGCCGCACGCGCCTGCTCAATCGTGTCGAATGGACCGATCTCGGGAGCACCCGGAAATGGGAAGATCACACGGCGATCGGCCTGTCGCACGACCTTCAGCACACCGATAAAACGGCCGTCCATGCCGGGCTTAGCGGTGACGAGCACCTTAAATCCTTCACTCCAGGATTGCTCGGCGCCGGGATTCTGCCTTCCAGCTTGGGGTGGGTTGTACTGCACGGTCCTCTCCTGTCGAGTCGGCACCACACACCAACGCCGTGCGGCGCCCCGCGCCCGCCGTCGCGCCTTGTTTGAAACACGGTGCCAGCTACTTCTATCGGGCAACGCCGTTAGCCGTTAGCATGGTTCATTCCCGGCTGCAAGCCACGCAATTTGCGGACTTGAGCGAACGCAAGCCAGCCGCGCCGCACACACGATAGGTTTAGCCCGCGATGCGTTTGATACACGATGTGTTTGATACGTGGTACGTTTGGTATGTGATACCCACGAGTACGAGCAATACCACTAGTACGCAGACGCGCCAGCAACACACCCCGCACCGACATCCGCGTACGACAGGCAGCAGGAATCCAGCGCTCGGTGCCGCATCGTTCACCGTCAACCGACTGGCGTTCGGTACCGCGTCGTTCACCGTCAACTAGCGCCTCGTCGCCTCTCGATGAACAAACGCGCCCGCTCCACTCCGGCGCGCACGGCTTCATCAGCTGTCAGCCATTCCGGCGCCACCTCTTGTGGCATATCGAACTGCACTGGTTCGCGATCGCGCGTGATTTGAATCTGCGGTACCCACGCGCCCCGCGCGTTGCGCTGCGCCGTCACCTTGGCATGGTGGTCCAAATAATCGAATACCGTGACGCCATGATCACTGACGCCGGACAAGCTGTTCATCATCGTCCTCTGTTGATCCACATTGCCCTCGAGAGTGCCGTCATTACGTTACCTGTCACACGCTTGCGCCGGATACGGCCGCTTTTCAACGAACGGATCAAGCCGTTCCGGCTGCGCATGGATTTCTTGCGACCGCACGGCGTGCACCAGATAGCCTTCTACGGGGCACGCGGGTGACGTCGCTATCGCAATACCCGTGCCACGATGCGGTTGCGCATTGCATTGGCGGGAACGCACGTTGCGCAAACAAATCGGCGGCTGACGCTACGCGTGCGGCCTTGGCGAGCACCGCGACACCTTTCACGTCACAGGAGGCTTCATGTTCGTCCACAACAAACGATTGCAGTACACCGTACGGGTCAATGGTACGGACCCTGGCCTGGCTAATCTGTTGCTGGAGCAGTTCGGCGGTCCACAAGGCGAATTGGCCGCAGCCATGCGTTACTTCACGCAGGCCATCAGCGAGGAAGATCCCGGCCGCAAGGACATGCTATTCGACATCGCGACAGAAGAACTCAGTCATCTGGAGATCATCGGGTCTATCGTCGCGATGCTCAATCGTGGAGCGAAGGGCGAGTTGGCCGAGGCGGTCGATGAGCAGGCCGAGCTTTATCGCAAACTGAATGGCGCCGGCAATGACAGCCACGTGACACAAGTGCTGTACGGCGCCGGCACGCCGCTGACGAATTCGGCCGGCGTGCCGTGGAGCGCCGCGTACATCGATACAATCGGGGAGCCAACCGCTGACTTGCGCTCGAATATCGCCGCCGAGGCCAGGGCCAAGATCGTCTATGAGCGGCTGATCAATGTCACCGACGATTCTGGCGTGCGAGACGCGCTCGGCTTTTTGATGACCCGCGAAGTCTCTCATCAGAAATCATTCGAAAAAGCGCTTTATTCCATTACGTCGAATTTCCCGCCGGGCAAGCTGCCGCCCGCGCCGGAATATGCGAGCAGTTATTTCAAGATGTCGACCGGCGCGGCACCGGTACGCGGACCCTGGAATGAGGGCGGCGACTTAAACCTCGTCGAGAATCCGCCGGTGCCGGTCGATGGCGGTGACGGCCAGGCGAGCGTGACACTGCAACCGGATGAGGATGCCGCGCTGAGCGCGATGAAGCAGCGGCTCAGGTCGGACCCGGCCACGGACCCACCCACTGGCGCGGAGTTAGAAATGAACAAGCGATGACCGCGGCGCGCGACGTGTAGCGTCCCCGGCGGTCCACGCGATGATGAGCTATCCGTCGCGGTGCATCTTCGGTCGCGACAACACAAATCCCGGATTACCTACACGATGTCCACGCTTTTGCCTTTCCCAAACCGCCGCGCGGCGGGCAGTGCACTGGCCGGCGCGCTGACCCGCTATCGGGATGCGACGCCGCTGGTCGTCGGCTTGCCGCGCGGCGGCGTACCGGTGGCATTTGAGGTCGCCCGAGCGCTGGGCGGCAGCCTTGACGTGCTGCTGGTACGCAAGCTCGGCGCGCCGCAGCAGCCGGAACTCGCGCTAGGTTCAATCGTCGATGGTGATCCGCCACAAGTGCTCTGGAACGAGGACATCGTTGTGGCGCTGCGCCCCGGCGATGACTATCTGATCGCCGAGCAGCATCGTCAGCAGCGGGAATTGGCGCGACGCCGCGAGCGGTACCGACACGGCGCCACACCGATGCCAGCCGCGCAGCGCACGATCATTGTTGTGGATGACGGCGTGGCCACCGGAAGCACGATGAAGGTGGCCCTACTCGCGTTGCGCAATTTGGGCGCCGCACGCCTAGTCGCCGCAGCGCCGGTCGCTCCACGCGACGTCTGGAATTCGATTGCGACGCTGGCGGACGACGCTGTGTGCCTCGCACCGCTCGATTCGTTCAGTAGCGTGAGTCTATATTACGTCGATTTCACGCAAACCACTGACGACGAAGTCATCGGGTTGATGGCGCAGGCACGCGGATGGCAGCACCGCTGACGGCTAATCGTACGCAAGTTAATCCTCCGGCACTGTCGTATTGACGAAGTCGAGCAACTTCGCGCGAGCCGCGTCGCTGAGCGGGTGACGCTCGATAAACGCTAGAATCTCGTGCTTTGCATCCTCCCACTGCTGCATGGGAAGCAAGGGTACCAATTGCTGATGGGCCAATTCGTCGACCACGGTAGACAGACAGGTGTCGTCGCAGCTGTCGAGCAGCTGAAACGCCTTGCGCCACGCCCACCTGGATAGCGTCGCGTCGTCCAGTCCAACGGTGCTTTCGAGCAATCCCAATGTGACTGCCTCACGATGCTCGGGCCGCACGCGACTGATAAGAGGCTCCAGCAGCGTGAATTCGGCTGCATGGTGCTGTTGTGGCAGCAACACCAACGCAGTCGGCAAGCGCCGAAGCACCAAGCCGATCTGATCGTCTGGCAACGCCTCCGTGAGGCTGCGTAGCTGCGCATAATGCGCCGGCATTTGCTCCGCCGGCAGCAACCATATCATATGGGCCAGTGCGCCAATTGGCGCCCCCCGATAAGCCGGGGGCAATCGCTGCACCCAATCTTGCATAAGCCGATGATAACTGGCCAGCGTGGCCGATTCATCCGGACTATCCTCGTAGAAGCCAGGCAGCAGCATCACCAACTGCACGATCAACTCCGCCTGTGCAGGCGCATCCAGCGAGGCAAGCCTGCTGATAAAAGCCGAGTATTCGCGCTCGAAGCGCGGCGGATCCAGTGGCAAGCATCTAAGCAACCATGCAAGCGAGGCCCACAACTGACCGTGCCCGGCAGCATCACTCTTTTCGATAGCCGCATGGACGAAGTCGTACATTGGCACCTGCTCCTGGACCGGCAATCCCGGTATAGTGCCAATCATCCCTTTGCGTATCAGCAAGCTCGCATGTGTCGGCAACCGGCCCGCCATGTCGAAAATCCGCTTATAGGTTTGCGCCCGGTGTTGCTGTGGCAATTCCGGTATTCGAGGCCACAGCACCTCGAGCGGCGCAGCCCGCAATATCGCTTCGCCGTCGATCCGTTCGATTTCGTCCAGCAACGCCTGCGTGCGGCGCGAATCAAGCCGATAAACATTGTCGGCTCGCTGATAACAAAGCCAGCTGCGTCGCATGTCCTGCAACGCGTGATAAGTGCGCCGCGTCGCCGACGACAAGCTGCCCATGTCGTCGAACGACGTGTGCGCGGCGATCCGCCGCATAATCTCGGGCGGCAGGTCTTCAAACGTCGTCGCGCGCCTCGGTGCGGAACTGACCGACTGTTGTGCCGCGCATTGGCGGGCCGGCAGCACGGCAAGCGCACTGCTCCCTATTAGACTGGGTGGCGCAGCGCCTACAACGGCAATCTGCTGTTGTAACATGTAATGGTCTGCAACCGCACTGTACGCGTGAATCGAATCGAAATCCATGAAATCACCGAGAAATTTTCGGAAGGAAATGCGGCCATCGGCGGCTACACGGCGCGAATCTATTGAGTCGTTGACGCATAAAATAACTTAAATCAACTCGTTGGGGACAGCGGCAAGCGGCCACAAATAGGTTTTTGGTCCGATGGCGAAAAGACCTGCGAGGCTTACGAAGAGACTTAGCCAATTATCGCATTACCGGCCAGATGGCCGAATCGCGTCGTCCGTCGCGACGTCCAGCCAAATGCCCCCCTCGACGCTCAGCCAAATGGCCAATATGGCCGTTCGGTGATAGAATAACCTGCTGCATTGCAGCACCTTCGCCGCCGCAAGTCGGCGCCGCGATTCGGAAGGCGCGCCAAGCCTTCGCCAAAACCGCCTGCGTTACCCAATGCGGTCCCCATTATCGATGGAGTTACGCGTGTCTTCTAGACGCCTCTTGCGCCCGTTGCTGGCTGCACTTCTGGCTGCCAGCGCAGGCATTGCCAGCGCTGCCAAAGGGCAAGCGAACCTGCCGCCTCTGAACTCAATGGAAGCCCGCGTCGCCGCGTGCGCCGCATGCCACGGCGATCAGGGTCAGGGCACCGACAATGACTACTTTCCACGTCTTGCAGGCAAGCCCGCTGAATATCTGTACAACCAGTTGGTCAATTTCCGCGACGGGCACCGCAAGTACCCGCCGATGAACTATCTGGTCACGTACCTTTCCGACGATTACCTGCGCAAGATCGCCGAGTATTACTCAAAACAACGGCCGCCGTACCCGGCGCCGGCGCAGCCGAGCGTCTCTGCGTCGACGCTGGCACGCGGCAAGCAGATCGTGTTGAACGGCGATCCGGCGCGCAACGTGCCCGCGTGCGCGGCATGCCACGGCAAGACGCTGACCGGCATGGAACCGGCGATCCCGGGCCTAGTGGGCCTACATGCGGACTACATCAGCGCGCAGCTTGGCGCATGGCGCTCTGGTGTGCGCCGCGCGAAGGCGCCAGACTGCATGCACACGGTCGCGACCCGCCTCAACGACGACGACATCGCCGCGGTCGCCCACTGGCTCTCCACGCAACCCGCACCGGCTAACCCAGTGCCGGCGCCGGCCCGTTCGTCGAAGATGCCGCTGCAATGCGGCAGTGAGCCGCAGTAAGCGACAGGAGACACATCAAGATGAAACGCAAGACTCTTTTCGCGCTGTCGGCCGTCATCGCGGTAGCGGCCGCGGCACTGGTGCCGGTGCTGTGGTCTGGCAGCAACAATATCCACGGCGGCAGCGCGATGGCCGCGAGCCCGGCCGACCAGGCCGCGCTGATCAAGCAAGGCGAATACTTAGCGCGCGCCGGCGACTGCGTTGCATGCCACACGGTACGCGGCGGCAAGCCCTTCGCCGGTGGCTTGCCGATGGCCACGCCGTTCGGTACGATGTACACGCCGAACATCACACCGGACGAGCAGTACGGGATCGGCAAGTGGAGTTCGGACGACTTCTACCGCGCGATGCACACTGGCCGCGGCAAGAACGGCGAATTGCTGTATCCGGGCTTTCCGTTCACCAGCTATACGAAAGTCACGCGCGCGGACTCGGACGCGATCTACGCATATCTGCGTTCAGTGGCGCCGGTTGCACAGCCGAGCCGCGAGCACGAACTACGCTTCCCATTTAATCAACGCAACATGCTGATCGGCTGGCGCACGTTGTTCTTCCGCGAGGGCGAATACAAGCCGGATCCGACCAAGTCGGTCGAGTGGAACCGCGGCGCCTACCTGGTCGAGGGACTGGGCCACTGCGGCATGTGCCACACGTCGATCAACGCGCTAGGCGGCTCGAACCAGGCAGCGGCGTTTGCCGGTGGCCTGATCCCGCTGCAGAACTGGTATGCACCGTCGCTCACATCGAGCAAGGAAGCGGGCCTGGGTGACTGGGATCTGCAGGACATCTCAGATCTGTTGAAGACTGGCGTGTCGCAACGTGGTGCGGTGTTCGGGCCTATGTCTGAAGTCGTACACAACAGCCTGCAATACATGACTGACGAAGACATCCGGGCAATCTCGACTTACCTGAAAACGATTCCGCAGAAGAAGGAAGCACCGGAGACGATGCAGTTGGAAACCTCTATCGCGTTCGGCAAGGAGTTGTTCGAGCAAGGCAGGAAGATCTACAACGATCAATGCGCGAAGTGCCATGCGGAAAACGGTCTTGGTTATCCGCCACACTTCCCGCCGCTGGCGAACAACCAGTCGGTGCAAATGCAGTCGGCAGTGAATCCGATCCGCATGGTACTTAATGGTGGCTATCCGCCGAGCACGCACGCCAATCCTGAGCCGTACGGCATGCCGCCGTTCGCGCACTCGATGTCGGACCAGGAAGTCGCCGCCGTGGTCACGTACTTGCGCATGGCATGGGGCAACAAGGGCACGCCAGTGTCGCCGCAGCAGGTCAACGAACTGCGCTCCGCGCCGCTCGACTGATCCTACGCGAATCCCCAATCTCAGGGCGCGGCCGGAACCACGGGCCGCGCCCTTTGTCTTTGTTATCACGCTGTTTTACTTACGCGGGGCATCGCGACAGTCGGCTTGCCCTCGCGTCTTCAGACTTTCACTGCACCGATTCGCGACTGATGCGCGTTGCGCGCCGGACCGGTGACGACACCATCCAATATGTCATTTGATTCTCTCGGCTTGTCCGAACCTCTGGTTCGTGCAGTCAACGAACTCGGCTACACGACGCCGACACCGATCCAGCGGCAAGCCATTCCGGCCGTGCTCGGCGGCGGCGACCTGCTGGCTGGCGCACAAACCGGCACCGGCAAGACTGCCGGTTTCACGCTGCCGATTCTGGAAAGGCTATCCCATTCGCGCGCGACATCGAGCAAAGTACCGGTTCGCGCCCTGATCTTGACGCCGACACGCGAATTGGCCGCGCAAGTCGAGCAAAGCGTGCGCGAATACGGCAAGTACCTCAAGCTGCGCTCGACGGTCATGTTCGGCGGCGTCGGCATCAACCCGCAAATCGACGCGCTGCGGCGCGGCGTCGACATCGTCGTGGCCACGCCTGGACGATTACTAGATCACCTTCAGCAGCGCACGATCGACCTCAGCAGCCTGCAGATCCTGGTGCTCGACGAGGCCGACCGGATGCTGGATATGGGCTTTATCCACGACATCAAGCGGGTGCTCAAGCATCTGCCTTTGCAGCGCCAGAACCTGCTGTTCTCGGCGACATTCTCCGACGAGATCAAGGCGCTCGCGGACAACCTGCTCGATTCGCCAGCGCTAATCGAAGTGGCCCGTCGCAATACCACCGCCGAGACGGTCACCCAAACGATCTATCCGGTCGATCGCGACCGCAAGCGCGAGCTACTCACGCATTTGATTAAGGCGCACAACTGGTTTCAGGTGCTCGTGTTCACGCGCACCAAGCACGGCGCAAACCGGCTTGCCGAACAGTTGACGAAGGACGGTATCAGCGCCCTGGCTATCCACGGCAACAAAAGCCAAGCGGCCCGGACCCGGGCATTGTCAGAATTCAAGGACGGCACGCTGCAAGTGTTGGTCGCTACCGACATCGCAGCGCGCGGCATCGACATCGACCAATTGCCGCATGTGGTGAATTTTGACCTGCCGAATGTTCCGGAAGACTACGTGCACCGTATCGGCCGAACAGGCCGCGCGGGCGCGACGGGCGAGGCCGTATCGCTAGTCTGCGTCGACGAACATCAATTGCTGACGGACATCGAGCGCCTAATTAAGCGCACGTTGCCGCGCGAGGTCATTGCCGGTTTCGAACCGGATCCCAACGCGAAACCAGAGCCAATCCAGCGGCGCAGCCAGCCGGCGCGCGGCGCGGGGCCACGCGAACCCCGCCGCGCCGGCGCCAAGCCACAAGTTGGTCAAGCGGCGAAACCACCAGCGGCGCCAGCGGCCAAATCCCGCACAGGGGCAGCGGCTAAGCTAGGGGCAGCTGCCAAGTCAGGGGCAGCTGCCAAGTCAGGGGCAGCTGCCAAGTCACAACCGGCGGCGCCAGCCAGGTCGCCGGCGGGGGCAGCCGCCAACCTGCGGCCCGCACAGGCGGGCAAATCCCCGTCGACGCACACTGCGAAGCCGGGCGCCGCGCCAGCAGGCAAGCGCAGCGGCGCGGTGCCCCAGATCGCGCCAGGGCGGCATCGCGAAGCGACCACTCCTTCGTCGCACGGTGGCCGTGACAAACGAATGGCGCCAGCACAGGAGCGCGACGCACGGCAGCCGCGCGCATCCGAATCACCGCCACGGCGCAACGGCGGCCCGGGTGCGCTGCTCGGCGGTGGTACCAAGAAGGGCTCGTCGCGCTAGTCGTGCGCGAGCAGCGCTCGGATTTGCGCGTCCCAACGCGCAAGCACGGCAGCGCGCGCGGGCTCGAGCAGCTCGAACGTGACGCCGGCTACGAGTTGTGCATAGTCGACGCGCTGCCATTGTGCCGCCTCCAGCACGGCGTCGAATACAGTCAGCGTCGTCGCGTCCTGCCGGCGCGGCGTGCTCACGCCCAGGCGCACCTGATACCACGCGTGCTCGAAAACGAACTCGAGCAGTGCGTTGCCGCCGGCGGCAAGAGCCCGCGCGGTGCGGGATTGCGGCCATAGCGCGAACCGCACACCGTGGGGATCAGGCACGACAATTTCGCCCACGCTGAGCAGCGACGTGCAAGGCCAGCGGAGCGGATCGACGGCGATCAATGAGGCCGCAAACGACGCCTTGTCATGCAGATGCGTGCCATCAAACCAGGCGCGCAGCACATCGGGCCACTCATCGAATGTGCCTCGTATCAGCGCGGTCTGCCGATCCCTCATCGTCTTCTCCGATTCGTCAATGGCGGCTCGCGCGCAGCGAGCCGTCCGTGATCGTCGACCGAGCGCCGCCGTACGCCATACTAGCTAGCGAAAAAATACGTGCTGCGTGATCTTGGCCAGCGGATAATGCACGCTGGGTTGGATTTTCGCTGGCAGGTCGAGCGGCTTGAGCAGCATCTTCACGCACATGTCGGCCGATAAGTGCCTGCGTATCAGCGTGTTCACGCGCGCCGCCTTTTCCCGCATGTAGGTGCTATTGCGAACCTGTGCAGGATATCTGACCGCGAACACATGTCGCAACGCGATCTCCGAATCTTCGTTCTTGATTTCCATCACGCGGCGCATCAGCGCGCCAAGCACCGCAAGGCGGCCATTGCCCTCAATCTGGTTGTACTTCTTGAAAAACTTGAAGAAGTACTTGTAATGCCGCACCTCGTCACTACGAATGTTGTCGGTGATCTGCTTGAGCACCGGCTCGTCTGAGCACTCGTTGATCGCGCGATACAACGTAGCCGTACCGGTCTCCACCACGCAGCGTGCGACCATTTCCAACGCCCGGGTCTTTTCGAACTCTTCCAACGAGCACGTTTTCGAATACTCGTCAAAAAAATGCTCAAATGCCAGGTCCCAATCGAACTCTGGCCAAACATAATTGATATAGGCCTTCAGCGCACGGCCGTGCTGCAACTCCTCGTGTTCCCAATGCTGGTTCAGCCATCCGGACACTTCTGGATCGCCATCGAAGAACGCGCTGAGGTTACTGGTATACAAATCCGAGCCGCTTTCAATAAACGATGCCGCGCATAACAGCAGCAGCAAATCCTCGTTCACAGCGGCGCGCGAACGATCGATCCGCGACAAATCGATATCCTCGATACGCCACGGCAACACAGTTTGAGTGTCGGTTTGCATTTTTTCCTCCGAAGCCTGCGCCCCGGCACGCCTGCACCCCTGCTCGCAGTGCTTGATCCGGGTATCGGTTCGCGACTTCTGCATGCCCTACGTAGTATCGGTTACAGTTTAACGTGCCGCGCCCGACTCTGCTGACCTGGAACAGACCGGGCATTCGTCCAGGCAGTTCCAATAGTCCGTGCCAAAAAGAACATTCGCTATACATCGTGTGTGGGCCTTTACAATACGCGAACCCGGACCGCTTCGCGACCATGCTAACAAGAACATGACCCGAGACCCGCGCATCACGTTGAATGCACGCCAGCAGGAATTGCTCGATTGCGTTCAGCATGAAGGCTTCGTTACTGTCGAGAACCTTGCTGCACGCTTTCACGTCACGCCGCAGACGATCCGGCGCGATGTGAATTGGCTCGCCGAAATAAACTTGCTGCGTCGCCACCACGGCGGAGTCACGTTGCCCACCAGTTCGGAAAACGTGTCGTATACCGCGCGCCAACGCATGTTCCACGAGGAGAAGCGGCGCATCGCCGCACTCGCCGCCAGCCATATTCCAGACCAGGCGTCGCTGTTCATTAATCTGGGCACGACGACCGAGGAAGTGGCGCGTGCGCTAAATCGCCATCGCGGCCTGCGCGTGATCACCAACAACCTGAACGTCGCGGCGGTCATGAGCGGCTATGCCGAATGCGAGGTGCTCGTCACCGGAGGCATCGTCCGTCCGTGGGACCAGGGCGTGGTCGGCGAGATGGCAATCGATTTCATCCGCCAATTCAAGGTTGACTATGCGTTGATCGGCATCTCGAGCATCGAGCTGGACGGCACGCTGCGTGACTTCGATACGCGCGAGGTTAGGGTGGCAGAGGCCATTATCGAGCACGCACGCAGCGTGTTCCTGGTGGCGGACCATTCGAAGTTCGGGCGCCCCGCGCTGGTGCGCCTTGGCCATTTGAGCCAGGTCGACGCGCTGTTTACCGACGCGCCGACACCCAGTGAGATGACAGAGGTCATTCTGGCGGCGGGCACTGACGTTCACGTCGCCAATTGAACACGGCAACGCGCGCCACAACCATTGCACGCTTGCATGAGCGCCGTCGCTCGGTTTGCTTGTCACTGGAGAACAACGATGCTGAAGTCTGCCTGAATTCGCCACGTTTTTGCTAGTGAAGGACGCGCCGAATCAGGATTCCCCAGTCTCGCGGGACCGATCCGGCGTCGGCCCGGCAGTGCTTTACTTCGATGCACGCGACGGGCACTTGATCGGCGAGCGGATTCCATGGCAAGGCACCGCTGCCGATATTTTCGTGCAGATGCAATTCCCGCTGCATTCCGGGCGCATCACTGGCTGCCAGTTCGGATTGCGATTTCGGCGATGGGCATCGTCGTCGCCATGCTGTCGGTGACCGGCGTCGTGATCTGGTACTGCAAGCGCCGCGCGCGCATGCTCTAGTACGACACTTGCCTCGCCGCCAGCGCTGCCACGGGCGTGCCCAAGCGCCGAGGAACGTAAAAACACAGCCACCGGGACATCATTCCGGTGACGCCCAATTTGCCACGCCAGCGGCTCACGTCACCCAGCGTCCGGGCACCGTCCTTGCGTAGGGTGCCACCCGGCGACTAGGCTCCCTCCCAGCATCGAACGTCACTCGACGGCTGAGCACCTTCCAAGCGTCGAACAGCACCCAACGACTAGGCATCCTTCCAGCGTCGAACAGCACCCGGTGGCTAGGCATCCTCCCAGCGTCGAACATCACCCGACGGCTAGGCATCCTCCCAGCGTCGAACAGCACCCGGTGGCTGAGCACCCTCCCAGCGTCGAACATCATCCGGCGGCCAGGCATCGCCTCAGCCCAGAACACCACCCGGCGACTGGGCATATGCGCTGAACGTCTCTTCCGTTGCCCGAACGCCCAGCGTCCTGTCACATATTTGAATATCTTGATATTTTTAAGTTTATTCGCTAAATTTTCGTTTGCGAAAATTTAATGTTGCTAATCGCGCATAGGCAAGGACGCAGCGCGGGGACCGCGCGGCGGTGCCGTCACATTCGGAGGGATAAGGTGGACAAAACGGATCACTACGATCTACTGGTCGTTGGCGGCGGCATCAATGGCGCGGGTATTGCGCGAGACGCGACAGGCCGTGGACTAAAGGTGTTGCTGTGCGAGCAAGACGACCTCGCAGCGCACACGTCCTCAGCCAGCACAAAGCTGATCCACGGCGGGCTACGCTATCTCGAATACTACGAGTTCGGGCTGGTCAGAAAAGCGCTGCAGGAGCGTGAAGTTCTGCTACGCGCAGCGCCGCACATCATTCGCCCACTGCGTTTCGTGATGCCGCACATGCCACACCTGCGCCCGGCATGGCTAATCCGCGCCGGGCTGTTCTTGTACGACCACCTCGCCCGGCGCGAGATGCTGCCCGGCTCAGAAAGCATCGACTTGCGTACCCATCCGTGCGGCACGCCGCTGGTGGATTCGATCACGCGCGGCTTCGTCTATTCGGATGGTTGGGTCGACGATGCGCGACTGGTCGTGCTCAACGCGCTCGACGCGCAGCTTCGCGGCGCGACGATCCTAACGCGCACGCGGCTGGTAAGCGCGCAGCGCAACGGCTCATCGTGGGACGCACAACTGCGCTCACGCGACGGACGGCTGCAACAGGTTCGCGCGCGCGCCATCGCCAATGCCGCGGGTCCGTGGGTCGGCGAGTTGCTGACCGACACGTTGAAGCTGGGCGCGCAGCATCGCGTCCGACTTGTTAAGGGTAGTCACATCGTCACGCGCAAGCTGTTCGATCATGATTTCGCGTATATCTTCCAGAACCCCGACAAGCGCATCATCTTCGCCATTCCCTACCAAAAAGACTTTACGCTGATCGGCACGACCGACGTCGAATACCATGACGACGCCTCGCGCGTGCAAATCGATGAAAGCGAAGTCGCGTATTTGTGTGAATCGGTGAACCGCTATTTCAAGCGCTCGATCGCGCGTACCGACGTGGTATGGACATACGCGGGTGTCCGCCCGCTGCTGGAGAACGACGAGAGCGCCACCGCGTCAGCAGTCACGCGTGACTACCGCTTAGATCTAGACATGCCTCCGGGGCAGGCGCCGATCCTATCGGTGTTCGGCGGCAAGATCACGACGTTCCGCAAGCTCGCCGAAGAAGCGCTGGACCGTCTCAGCGGGCCGCTGGCGATCACGCAACCGGCCTGGACCCGCGATGCGCCGCTGCCCGGCGGCGATATCGCCGGCTCGAACTTTGCGGCGTTTGCCGAGCAATTCGCGGCGCGTCATCGGTGGCTGCCCGACACGCTTGCACGGCGCTACGCGCACGCATATGGCACACGCGTCGAGCGGTTGCTGCAAGGCGCGAAAGGGCTGTCCGATCTAGGCACGGAAATTGCCCCCGGCTTGTACGAAGCCGAATTGCGCTACTTGCGTGACGAGGAATGGGCGTGCAGCGCCGAGGACGTGCTGTGGCGCCGCTCCAAGGTTGGCCTGCGACTGGACGCCCAGGCAGTCGGCAACGTGCAGGCCTGGTTCGAGCGATTCGGCGGCGATGCGCATGCCACCGCCGAACCCAATTTGCGCCTCGCCCGCGCGGTTCACGTGTAACCTGGCCAGCGGCCTGGCGCCGCGGGCAAAATAGAAAGCCCGAGGAGACGCCAATGACTGACCGCTACATTCTTGCACTTGACCAGGGCACTACCAGTTCGCGCGCGATTGTGTTCGATCACGGTGGACATGTCGTGTCCGTGTCGCAGAAGGAATTCCGCCAGATCTATCCGCAGCCCGGCTGGGTCGAGCACGATCCGCGCGAAATGTGGTCGACCCAGGCCGGCGTCGCCGCCGAAGCCGTGGTCGGAGCTGGGCTCAGTGCCACGTCGATCGCCGCAATCGGCATTACGAATCAACGCGAGACCACGATCGTCTGGGACCGCGATACTGGCGAGCCGGTCTACAACGCGATCGTGTGGCAGGACCGCCGCACCGCCGGCTTGTGCAACGAGCTAAAGGCGCGCGGCTTGGAAACGACGGTGCGCGAGAAAACCGGCCTGCCGATCGATGCATATTTTTCCGCCACCAAAATCCGCTGGATCCTGGATCACGTCGATGGCGCGCGCGCCAAGGCGGCGCAGGGTAAGCTCGCCTTCGGCACCGTCGACAGTTGGCTAATGTGGAACCTGAGCGGACGCCAGTTGCACGTGACAGACGCGACCAACGCGTCACGCACGATGCTGTTCAATATCCATACCCTGCAGTGGGATGATGCGCTGCTCGCGCTGTTCGACATCCCGCGTTCGATGCTGCCCGAGGTATACCAGTCCTCGCAGATCTACGCCGACACACAGACGAGCCTGTTTAACGCCACCATTCCGCTCGCCGGTGTGGCCGGCGATCAGCACGCCGCGCTGTTCGGCCAGATGTGCACGGGTGCCGGCATGGTCAAAAACACCTACGGCACCGGCTGCTTTCTGGTGATGAATACGGGCGAGCAGCCGATCGAATCGCGCAACAACCTCGTGACCACGATCGCATGGCAGATCGGTAACCAGGTAACGTACGCGCTGGAAGGGAGCATTTTTATCGCCGGGGCGCTCGTGCAATGGCTGCGCGATGAACTGGGCATCATCCGGCACGCACGGGACATCGAAGCACTGGCGCGCTCGGTCGAGCATACGGACGGCGTGACAATCGTGCCCGCTTTCGCCGGACTGGGCGCACCGCACTGGAACGCCAACGCGCGGGGCACCGTGTTCGGCATTACGCGTGGCACGCAGGTCGGCCATCTTGCCCGGGCGGCCCTCGAGGCGATCGCTTATCAGTCGATCGACGTGGTCCGCGCGATGGAAGCAGACGCTGGACTGCACATCGGCGAGCTTCGCGTGGACGGGGGTGCGGTGGAAAACGACCTGCTAATGCAGATTCAAGCCGACCTGCTCGGCGTGGACGTAGTCCGGCCTCAAATCCAGGAAACGACTGCGTTGGGTGCTGCCTATCTGGCCGGACTCGCGGTCGGCTACTGGAACGATATTGCCGAGCTACAGCAGCAATGGCAAATGGATCGGCGTTTCGTACGCCACGCACGCGCTGAGGACGTCGAACGCGGGCTGGCGGCGTGGCATCGCGCGATTCATGCCGCGAAGGCGTGGGCCGATGCAGCGTCATGAACCGCACTGTGGCCGGCCCATCTCACTGCCGTTGTATGGCGAGCGAGTGCATAGCTGTCGCCTCGTGTGCGGCCCTCACTCCCCACCTGCAGCGGCCGCAGCGGCGTCGGTAGCGATATGTCATTTTTCGCGGCCGCGACTTCTGGGAGAATCGAGATCGCGATTTCCGGCGGCGTGCGGCTGCCGATATAAATGCCAACCGCAATGCCGACCGCCCGTACAGACCCTACAGTCTGGCGAGTTGCGCACCGTTCAAGTCAAATTCTTGGAGCCACGCACGCCGCGCCGCATTGTTGCGATGCGACGCGAATCGAATTAACTGATGGACGGCACGCCGCTACCAACCGTGCGCAGCACAACGTCGCGTGTTGTTGTATGCTCGCGGATGCCGCTCGTGCGTCATCGAACCGACGCCCGGTGGCACGTTAATGCGTCTTCAGGGCGGGGTGAAAGTCCCCACCGGCGGTATGCCGCGCACCGGTCCTTCTTCGACCGGCGCGCGACGAGCCCGCGAGCGCCGATGCGGCATGCAAACGCCGCGTCGGGTCAGCAGATCTGGTGCGATGCCAGAGCCGACGGTCATAGTCCGGATGAGAGAAGATGTGAGGGCACGACGCCGACAGCGCGCACACGGCCAGTTCGCCGTGCCGGCGGCTGCCCGTGTCGGTCTTCCTTGGGTTGTCTCTTGCCAGCCGTTGCCCTGAAACGTTTTTCGCCAACCCTTGCGAGGAGCGTTTCATGTCGAAACCCACACCGTTGTTCGAGCCGCCGACAGGCTCGGTTCTGTACCCTCGTTATCACGCCGATCCCCACGCGATCCCGACGCGCATCGCCGCCGCATTGCAGGCGATACGCGCCGGGCGTCCTGTCGTGTTACAGGATGACTTCAATCGCGAGAACGAGGCCGACCTGATCATTGCGGCCGAAAAGCTCACGATCGAGACGATGGCGCTGTTGATCCGCGAATGCAGCGGCATCGTGTGCTTGTGCCTGCCAGATGCGAAGATTCGCCAGCTTGCGCTGCCGCAGATGGTGGCGGCCAACCAGAGCCGCCACGGCACTGCCTTCACCGTATCGATCGAAGCACGTGACGGCGTGAGCACCGGCGTCTCCGCAGCCGACCGGCTGACTACGATTCGCGCGGCCATCGCGGACCAGGCCAAACCGACCGACATCGTTCGTCCGGGGCACGTGTTTCCGTTGCGCGCACAACCCGGCGGCGTGCTCGCACGCCGTGGCCACACCGAAGGAACAGTCGACTTATGCTGGCTGGCCGGGCTGAAACCGGCCGGTGTGCTGTGCGAACTCATGAATCCAGACGGCACGATGACGCGCGGTGACGATGTCGAGCGTTTTGCGACGCAGCATCGACTGCCGATGCTGACAATCGAGGAATTGGTCAATTTCCGGCGCGCACTGGAGCAGCCGGGCACCGACGCGTCGATCCCAGCGCCCGCGGCACTCGGCTTGAGCACCTGCTAACTGGCGCAGGGGTTCGCGCGGCCGATACGCGCGGCGCGATGCCCGACGCCGGCGACGAGCAACGTCACCGCGAGCGCCGCCAACGCAACGGTTGCGACGGCCCACGGCAGCGCAGTCAAACCCGCCGCCGTGGGTGATCACCACCACCAAGCCATGCCGCACCCGCATTGCCGAAGTCGAACGCGTCGATATTGAGCGTGGAGACGAGAGTTCGGCGCCACGTGCGCCTTCTCAACCACGCGCATTTGCAGCGGCGGTACAGTGGCAAAAGCAACGATACCCCACGCGAACACCGTTGTGACCGTCGCTCAAAGCGACGGCAGCGTGGCTATGACATCGCGTACAAGTCGATCTAAGATATTGGCAGCGACGTGCGCGCAGGCCACCTGCAAATCGTGATGCCGGCATGGCACGGTCATCCGCGCCGCTGAACGCGATCGCCCACCACAACCGATACCGATCGCCGCGGCTGCGCTTGCTGCTCGACTTCCTGGCGGATCGTTTTGCCGGCACCCTTCGCCGACATGAGGGATGTCACCGGCTAGGCGTATAATTCCAGATTCTTCCCCGCCCCCAGATAAACGACTGCGAACGGCGACACTATGCCCAAAAAAGTCTATATAAAGACTTTTGGCTGCCAAATGAACGAGTACGATTCCGACAAGATGGTCGACGTACTTGGCGCGGCCGAAGGTCTTGTCAAAACCGACTCCCCGGAAGACGCGGACGTCATCCTGTTCAACACCTGCTCGATTCGCGAAAAGGCGCAGGAAAAGGTCTTTTCTGACCTAGGCCGGGTGCGCGAACTCAAGCAGGCGCGCCCCGACCTGCTGATCGGCGTCGGCGGCTGCGTCGCCAGCCAGGAAGGCGCGGCGATCGTCGCGCGCGCGCCCTACGTCGATCTCGTGTTCGGCCCGCAGACGCTGCATCGGCTACCCGCGATGATCGATGCGCGGCGCGCGAGCGGCCACGCGCAAGTCGACATCTCGTTTCCGGAGATCGAGAAATTCGACAACTTACCACCGCCGCGCGTTGAAGGCCCCACCGCGTTCGTATCGATCATGGAAGGCTGCAGCAAGTACTGTAGCTACTGCGTCGTGCCGTACACGCGCGGCGAAGAGGTATCCCGCCCACTGGACGACGTGCTAACCGAGGTGGCTGGCCTGGCGGACCAGGGCGTGCGCGAGGTCACGCTACTCGGGCAGAACGTGAACGCCTATCGGGGTGCGCTCAGCGCCGGCACCGCCGAGATCGCGGATTTTTCGATGCTGATTGAGTACGTCGCGGAGATCCCGGGAATCGAGCGGATTCGCTACACGACGTCGCACCCGAAGGAATTTTCGCAACGGCTGATCGATACGTACGAAAGCGTGCCCAAGCTGGTGAGCCACCTGCACCTGCCGGTACAGCACGGCTCGGACCGGATCCTGATGGCGATGAAGCGCGGCTATACGGTACTCGAGTACAAGTCGATCGTGCGGCGGCTGCGCGCGATCCGGCCGCAGCTCTCGTTATCGACCGACTTTATCGTCGGGTTCCCTGGTGAGACCGACGACGACCATGCCAAGACAATGAAGCTGATCGACGAAGTGCAATACGACACCAGCTTCTCGTTCATTTTCAGTCCGCGCCCCGGCACGCCGGCCGCGACCCTGCATGATGACACGCCGCGCGACGTGAAGCTTGCGCGGCTTCAGCAATTGCAGGCCGCGATCGAAGCACACGCGGCGAAGATTAGCGAATCGATGGTCGGCACCGTGCAGCGCATCCTGGTCGAGCGCTCGGCCCGCAAGGATCCGAACGAGTTAGCCGGACGCACTGAAAACAACCGCGTGGTGAACTTTCCGGCGCCGCAGGCTTCGCACGCCCGCCTGCTCGGCCAGATGGTCGACGTCGAGATTGTCCACGCCTATCCGCATTCACTGCGCGGGGAACTCGCGCTAACGCCAGCAAGCACGCATTGACCGGCGCCCATTCTCACGCATCTTGAAGACACCTCTGCCCACGCTCGAGTTCACCGCGCCTCGCGACGACAACACGCGACTGGCAAACCTGTGCGGTCCGCTCGACGAAAACCTGCGCCAGATCGAGCAGGCGCTCGATGTGACACTGTCTCGCCGCGGCCACCGAATCACGGTTCGCGGCCGCGCCGCAAAAGTCGCTCTGACCGCGCTGGAGAACTTCTACAATCTCGCACGCGACCCGCTGTCCGTCGACGATATTCAACTCGCGCTGGTCGAGGCGCGCTACAGTGCCGAGCACCCGGCACGCGCTCTGGGCCGCGCCGCCAGCCGCGGCAGCACCCGCGCGGCGGGTGCCGAAGGCACCGAGCCGCAGCCGGCTGCAGGTGCCGACGCGACGCGGGATGAGGCAGCGCCGTTGCGCCTACGCGGCGATCCCGACCATCCCTTCGATGGATCAGCCGACGCCGACCTGCTCGACGACGAACGCGGACCAACGCTGTACACGCGGCGCGCCGACCTGCGCGGACGTACGCCAGCGCAGCGCGATTATCTGAAGCAGATTCTGCAGCACGATGTGACGTTCGGGGTTGGACCGGCCGGCACCGGCAAGACGTACCTGGCGGTCGCCTGCGCGGTCGACGCGCTGGAACGAGACCAGGTCAAGCGGATCGTGTTGACGCGTCCGGCAGTCGAGGCCGGCGAGCGGCTCGGCTTCCTGCCCGGCGACCTCGCGCAGAAGGTCGACCCGTACCTGCGCCCGTTATACGACGCGCTGTACGACCTGCTCGGCTTTGATAAGACGGCCAAGATGTTTGAGCGCCAGATGATCGAAATCGCGCCGCTCGCGTACATGCGCGGGCGCACATTGAATCACGCGTTCATCATCCTGGACGAGGCGCAGAACACCACGCCCGAGCAGATGAAGATGTTTCTCACGCGCATCGGCTTCGGGTCCAAAGCGGTGATCACCGGCGACATCACGCAGATCGACCTACCGCGGGGCAACAAGAGCGGACTGGTGGAGGCACAACAGGTACTGCACAACGTGCGCGGTATCGCGCTGACGCATTTCACGAGTGCCGACGTGGTGCGGCATCCGCTGGTCGCACGCATCGTCGAGGCCTACGATGCACACGCCAAGCGCCATCCGGACGGCGCGCATCCGGCATGAACGCGCCCCCTGCCCCGAAGCTCACGCTCAGCGTGCAGTTCCCGGCCAAGGCGTTCGCCGCCCATAAGGCGTTGCTGCCGCGCGCTAGGATCGCCGGTTGGGTCCGCGCCGCGCTCTTCGCGCCCGCTGAGTTGACAATCCGTTTCGTCGACGAGCAAGAAGGCCGCGCGCTGAACCGTAGCTATCGCGGCAAGGACTACCCAACGAACGTGCTCACGTTCGCGTACGGGGAATCGGATAATGAGTCGGTCAGCGGCGACCTGGTGCTCTGTTGCCCGGTGGTCGAAAGCGAGGCGCGCGAACAGCACAAGCCGCTGGACGCACACTACGCGCACCTCATCGTGCACGGCGTGCTGCACGCGCAGGGTTACGATCACGAAGATGACGAGCAGGCGCAGGAGATGGAATCGATTGAAACCGATATTCTGGCGCGGCTCGGCTATCCGGACCCGTACGCGCAACAGGGCTAAACAAGCCACAGCCTGCCTACCGAGAATGATGCAAGACGAACGTGGCAACCACGCCGAACCTGACGAACGCGAGCACGATGCACCGGCGCCGCCGTGCCCCCACACGCCGGCCGTGCGCACCAGTGCCGTGCCGCCCGGGGCGGTGCCGGGTTATCCGCCCACGATCGGCGATGCACGGCTGCTGACGGACGCGGAACTGGCGGCATCGATCGAACATACGCTGGTGCATTGGGACCGCGCGAGCGACTTGTGGCTGTTCGGCTATGGATCGTTGATTTGGAATCCCGGTCTGCCAACAGTCGAATCGTGCCGCGCACGCGTGATGGGCTATCACCGGGGCCTATACCTGTGGTCGCGGATGAACCGTGGCACCCCCGAACTGCCCGGCCTGGTGCTCGCGCTGGACCGTGGCGGCTGCTGCCCGGGCATTGCGTTCCGGCTCGATGGGCACAGTGCGATGCCGCACCTGCAGGTGCTGTGGCGGCGTGAAATGTCGATGGGCTCGTACCGTCCCGCGTGGCTGCGCTGCATGCTCGATGACGGGCGCGATGTACGCGCGCTGGCATTCGTGATGCGCCGCGAAGCGGCAACCTATGCTGGCCGCGTGTCGGACGACGTCATGCGTATCGTGCTCGCCCGGGCAAGCGGCCGCTACGGCACCACTTATGACTACGTCGCGCGCACCGTCGAGGCGCTGCGGGCGCACAAAATCCCCGATGTCGCGCTCGAGAAAATGCTCGGGCGCTGCTCGGGCAACGGCGTCCGGTCAGCAACCACTACCATCGTGCGCGGCGTCACAGACGCGCATTTCGGTTAGTGTATCCTTTGTTTATCTCCATCGCGCGTCCAGTCCCGCGGGACGCTTGAAAATGAACGACCCGTATCCCAGTCGGAAAAGTCACTCGAAACATCCAGACAAACCGCGCTCGCTGCTGGAGCGCTTGACCGATCTCATCTCGCCCGAGCCGGAATCCCGTGCGGAGTTGCTCGAAATCCTGCAGGACGCACACGCACGCAACCTGATCGACGCCGACTCGCTATCGATGATCGAGGGCGTGTTCCAGGTCGCTGACCTGTGCGCCCGCGACATCATGGTGCCCCGGGCGCAGATGGATGCGATCAACATCGCCGACAGCCCCGATCAGTTTATTCCATTCGTGCTGGAGAAAGCGCACTCGCGCTACCCGGTGTACGATGGCAATCGCGACAACGTGATCGGCATCCTGCTCGCGAAGGACCTGCTGCGCTACTACGCGGAAGAGGAATTCGACGTGCGCGGCATGTTGCGCCCCGCCGTGTTCATTCCCGAGTCCAAGCGCCTGAACGTGCTGTTGCACGACTTTCGCGCGAACCACAACCATATTGCGATCGTCGTAGACGAATACGGCGGTGTCGCCGGATTGATCACCATTGAAGACGTACTCGAGCAGATCGTCGGTGACATCGAGGACGAATATGACTTTGACGAAGAGGAAGGCAACATCATCGCGACGCCGGACGGCCGCTACCGGGTACGTGCGCTGACCGAGATCGAGCAGTTCAATGAGACGTTCGGCACGCACTACTGCGATGACGAGGTCGACACGATCGGCGGCTTGGTCACGCACCGCTTCGGCCGCGTGCCGCACCGTGGCGAAAAAGTGCGCATCGACGACTTCGTGTTTGAAATTCTGCGTGGCGACGCGCGACAGGTCCATATGCTGCTTGCTAAGCACGTGCCAGCTGGCGCGCTCGCGGCCCGCGACCGCGATGATCATTAAACTCAGGGCAACCCCCACGCACGTCTTTCCTATACCGACAGATGGTCGATAAACCGATCGCCGATCCCGCGCCGCGCGCTGCCTCACCTGGCTTCCCGCCATTGCAACACGCGTCGCGCAGCCGTCGTGCGGCGGTACTGCATTTGACGCTGGCAGGCACAATCGGCGCGCTAAATACGCTTGCGTTCGCGCCCACGCCACACGGCGGCTGGCTTGAGGTAGCGATCTTCGCCTGTGCGTTCTGGCTCGTTTCGCGCACCCGCACGCTGCGCGGCGCGTTGCTCACCGGTGGCGCATTCGGTTTCGGTCAATTCGTCAGCGGGGTGTGGTGGTTATATGTGAGCATGCATTTCTATGGCTACATGCCCGCGCTCATGGCCGGTGCCGCCGTCGTGCTGTTCTCGCTCTATCTGGCCCTTTATCCGGCGTTTTCGGCCGGACTATGGCATTTATGTCGCGCACCGCGCGGGCAATGCGCGACGTTGACGCCCAGTTGGCATGCGAGCGTGGCGTTCGCCTGCGCGTGGACGTTGGGCGAATGGTTGCGCGGGACCGTCTTCACTGGCTTTCCGTGGCTCGCAAGCGGATACGCGCAAATTGACGGACCACTAGCCGGCTTCGCGCCGCTCGTCGGCGTCTACGGGGTGGGCTGGATCCTCGCGCTCGTCGGCGCGTTGATCATACAGGCAGCCATGCGTATTGGTGGGGCGCGCAGTGCGGTCACGTGGCTCGTGCCCGCCGCCGTTGCTTCAGGGCTGCTCGTTTGCGGCATGCTGCTCGCGCGCGTGACGTGGACCCAGCCGAGCGGGCCCGCATTGTCAGTACGCCTGCTTCAAGGCAACGTCGGGCAGAGCATGAAATTCGATCCGGTCGGCATCCATCACGCCATTACACTGTACCAGCAGCTCATCACGGAAAAGCCGGCCGATCTGGTCATAACGCCCGAAACTGCAATCCCATTGCCACTGTATGAAGCGCCGCCCGAGTTCGGCACGGCGGTACGGCGCTTCGTGGACGCCACACACACATCGGTCCTGTTCGGTGCGGTCGGCACAACAATGACCGAAAACGGGCCGAAGAATTTGACCAACGCACTGTACGGGATCACGCCGGAATCGTCGGGCCTATACCGGTACGACAAGCATCACTTGGTACCATTCGGCGAGTTCATCCCGTGGGGCTTCCGGTGGTTCGTCGACATGATGAAGATGCCATTGGGCGACTTCTCGCGCGGCGGCTCAATACAGCCACCGTTCGTCGTGCATGGGCAGTCAATCGCGCCGAATATCTGCTACGAGGACATTTTCGGCGAAGAGATCGCCCGCACGCTGCGCAGCCAGCCGCAACCCGCCAGCGTGCTGGTCAACTCGACGAACCTCGGCTGGTTTGGCAATACGATTGCCCTGGATCAGCACCTGCAGATGGCACGGATGCGCGCGCTCGAGACCGGGCGGCCGATGCTGCGCGCCACCAACACGGGTGCCACCGCGATGATCGATGCAGACGGCTCGGTCAAGGCCCAATTGCGCCGCTTCACAGTGGGCGCCCTTGACGTACGCGTGCAAGGCCGCAGTGGCATGACGCCCTACATCATAGCCGGCAATATCATCATATTGGTCATATCGCTGGTCGGGTTGGCGATCGGGTTTGGGATGGGACGCGGCGCCCGCGCTGGCCGCCCATGCAAATAGGCACGCCGCTTCTCCCCGCAGCGTTGTTGGAAGTCCTGCTCCAGCATTGCCCGCGCCGCGTCACGCAAAGCTCTTTTGCGCCGCCCTTCGGGCAAGCGTTCGATGCCGTACTACAATTGCGCCACCGTCACCGCGGTAAGCAACAGCGCATGCGACGCTTGGCGATCCAGCCAGGCCAGCCCCCTGCGTCGGGCTGCGCGCGTATCAACTCCGACAGGACATGGGTGTCAAGGACGATCATTCAGGCAGTGCGGCCGGCCGGGCCCTTTCTGTGCGCGGTGGGAATTCCAGTTCAGGTTCGGATAACGCCGCAAAACGATGGTGGTTCCGGCGGCCCAGCCCGCCTTGCGGACTGGGCAGCATCAGTGCTTGCACTGGCATGAGCTAGAACAAGTCTTGCAACAGCGCGCGCGATATTTGGGGTCAAGTACCGTGACAAGATAAGATTGTCGTGCCGTTGAACGATCAACCACACAGGAGCCGAGCATGAAACGACCTTTCTTTTGCGGTTGCCGCCGCGCGTTCACGTCATCTGTCTTCAAGGGCGTACTCGCGTTGCCGTTGGGTGCGCTGATGTCTCAAGTACGCGCGCAGTCCAGGCCGGATACGCATGAACCCCTTAGCCAACAGCCTGTGCTCCAGGACGCGCCTCGATTGACGAATTCCGTGATGACCGAACATAACCTCATCCTAAAAACCCCTGTGCCGCGAACCCGATCGAGTCTCGCCCGGCAGCTCGCGGAAGGTGGCGTGACGGCAGGTAGCACAATCCTCGTGCATTCGTCCCTCAGCTCGCTTGGGTGGGTCGCCGGAGGAGCCGTGGCCGTCATTCAAGCGCTAATGGACTGCGTCGGGCCTAACGGGACACTGGTCATGCCAACCCACACCGCCCATTTGACCGATCCCGCAGAATGGGAAGCGCCGCCTGTGCCATCCAGCTGGGTCGAGACCCTTCGCGAAGAAATGCCGGCGTACGATCCGGCGACCACCCCGACTCGCAACATGGGCGCCGTGGCTGAACTATTTCGTACTTGGCCCGGCGCCCGCCGCAGCCTGCACCCTACCTGCTCGTTTGCTGCAATTGGGCCGCGAGCCGATCAGATCACAGCCGACCATGCGCTCGAGAGCCCGCTTGGTGAAAGGTCACCATTGGCCAAGCTCTACGACGCAGACGCCTTCGTTCTCCTTCTGGGCGTAGACTTCGACGTTTGTACGATGCTCCACCTAGCAGAACAACGGGCGTGGCCGAACAGGCCAAAAACGCGGGAAGGCTCGCCGATCCTCGAGAACGGTATCAGGCGATGGGCAGTCTACGAGGCCCCTGCCCTCCTTGACTCCGAGCACTTCCTACCGGTGGGCCGGGCGATGAAAGACCGCGGGGCAATCAAGACGTTCAGCGTGGGGAATGCACGCAGCATGCTCTTCTCTGGTCGTGAGGCGGTCGACTTTGCGATCCACACTTGGAGAGGCCAGCTCCCTCCTGCCTAATCGGCCTACGTGCCCTGTCCCGCGCCGTGGGGGCGCCCGCAGGCGTGGGCGACCCCGGTACGCGGCAAAGCGATCGGTCCCGCGCCCTTTTCCGCTAAAATCTCCCCCTTTAGCACTTTTCTTGCCCCCGGGGCGGCGGCGTGTGCCGGTGCGCACGTCCAGACGCTTCGCCTGAAAGGCATTTCATGCTCACGTTCCAGCAAATCATCCTGACCCTGCAGTCCTACTGGGACAAACAGGGCTGCGCGCTCCTGCAACCGTACGACATGGAAGTCGGCGCCGGCACGTCGCACACCGCAACGTTTCTGCGCGCGATTGGTCCCGAGCCGTGGCGCGCTGCCTATGTGCAGCCGTCGCGGCGTCCCAAGGATGGCCGCTACGGCGAAAATCCCAACCGGATGCAGCACTACTACCAGTATCAGGTCGTCCTCAAGCCAGCGCCAGAGAATATCTTGGACCTGTACTTGGGCTCGCTGCAAGCGCTCGGACTAGACCTGAAGCAGAACGATGTGCGCTTTGTCGAAGATGACTGGGAGAACCCGACGCTGGGCGCTTGGGGCCTAGGGTGGGAAGTGTGGCTCAACGGCATGGAGATCACGCAGTTCACGTACTTCCAGCAAGTCGGCGGGCTCGATTGCAAGCCGGTGCTCGGCGAGATCACGTACGGCATCGAGCGCCTGGCCATGTATCTCCAGCAGGTCGAGAACGTGTTTGATCTGGTATGGACCGAATGGAAAGAGGATGGCCCGGCCGGCAAGGTGCTGCGCCGGCTAACCTACGGCGACGTATTTCACCAGAACGAGGTCGAGCAGTCGACATACAACTTTGAGCAATCAAATGCCGAGCTGCTGTTCACGTTCTTCAACGCGTATGAGAGTGAGGCCCGGCGCATTATCGAGCAACGACTTGCGCTGCCGGCCTACGAGTTGATCTTGAAGGCCGCGCATACGTTCAACCTGCTCGATGCTCGCGGGGCGATCTCCGTGACTGAGCGCGCCGCGTACATTGGCCGCATTCGTGCGCTGTCGCGGCTGATTGCGCAGGCGTACTACGATTCGCGGGAGGCACTCGGCTTTCCGATGCTGGGCGAGGTGGCCGGCGCGCATGCGCGCGGCACCGTCACCGCTCAGCAAGAGGCCGCCCGCCCCGATTGGGTGCCGCCGCTGAAGGTCGAGCGCAAGCTCGAAGACGACGCCTGAGACGACAGAAGAGAAGCCATCCCAATGAGTCAACCATCCACCCTGCTCGTCGAACTGCTGACCGAAGAGCTACCGCCGAAGGCGCTCGCCCGCTTGTCCAATGCCTTTGCTAACGGTTTGGTCGAACGACTCGCCGCGCGCGACCTGATCGACGTCGCTGACGGCGGCTCGCCTTCATTCGAGCCGTTCGGCACGCCGCGTCGGCTGGCGGTCGCGATCCGCAACGTGCGCGCCGTGGCGCCGCAGCGCCAGGTGCGCGAAAAAGTACTTCCCGTTTCCGTGGCACTCAACGCCAACGGGCAGCCCAGCGCGCCGCTAGCCAAAAAGCTCGCCGCGCTGGGCTTTCCGGACATGCCGCTCACGCAACTGGAGCGCGCGATGGACGGCAAGACCGAGGCGTTCTTCCTGAATTACGCCGCACCGGGCGTGACATTGGAAGATGGTCTGCAGGCCGCACTAGACGAAACCCTCGCCAAACTGCCGATCCCGAAGGTCATGACGTATCAGCGGCCGGACGGCACGAGCGTGCAGTTCGTGCGCCCGGCGCACCGGCTTCTTGCGCTGCACGCGAACCGTATCGTGCCAGTCACGGCGCTCGGATTGGATGCGGACGCGGTCACGCTCGGCCACCGGTTTCTGTCCGAGGGTCGCGTCGCGATCTTGCATGCAGACGACTATGCGCGCACGCTTGAGCAGCGCGGCAAGGTCATCGCCAGCATGCGGGCCCGCAAGGAGGCAATCCGCGCGCAATTGCTCGAGCATGCAGGCGCGGACCACGTACTGATGCCCGAGGCGCTGCTCGACGAAGTCAATGCGCTGGTCGAATGGCCGATCGTCTACGAATGCCGTTTCGATGACGCATTCCTGCAGGTGCCGCAGGAATGCTTGATCCTAACGATGCAGACGAACCAGAAGTATTTCGCGCTGACCGACGCCAACGGCAAGTTGCGGTCACGCTTCCTGATCGTGTCGAATGTGCAGACCCACACGCCGCAGCAAATCGTGCTGGGCAACGAGCGCGTCGTGCGTCCACGGCTGGCCGACGCGAAGTTCTTCTTCGAGCAGGACCAGAAAAAGACGCTCGAGCAACGCGTGCCGCTGCTGGCCAATGTCGTGTACCACAACAAGCTGGGCTCCCAATTGCAGCGCGTCGAGCGACTCGAGGCGCTGGCGGCGGTGATCGCGCCCGGCGTCGGCGTCGATGCGCAGCGGGCAGCGCGCGCCGCGCGGCTGGCTAAGGCGGACCTGCTCACCGACATGGTAGGCGAGTTCCCAGAATTGCAAGGCACGATGGGCGCCTACTACGCGCGCCACGACGGCGAACCCGACGATGTCGCGCTGGCATGCTCGGAGCACTACCGACCGCGCTTTGCTGGCGACGAGCTACCGTCCACCGCGATTAGCACCGCGGTCTCGCTCGCCGATAAGCTCGAGACGCTGGTGGGCATCTGGGGCATCGGCCTGCAGCCGACCGGCGAGAAGGACCCGTTCGCGCTGCGCCGACACGCGCTCGGCGTGCTGCGCATCGTGCTCGAAAAGCGGCTGCCGCTGGATCTGATGGACTTGTTGCGGCATGCGTACGCGCAATTTGCGTCCCAGCCGCAGGTAGCCGACCCCACCAGCGCGTTGTACGGCTTCTTCATCGACCGGCTACGCGGTTTGTTGCGCGAGCGCGGCTACGACGCGAACGAGGTGGACGCGGTACTGAGCCAGAATCCGACCCGCATTGACGACATCACCGGCCGACTCGATGCGGTACGTGAATTTGCCGCGTTGCCCGAGGCAGCATCGCTGGCAGCGGCCAACAAGCGGATCACAAACATCCTGAAGAAATCCGACGGCGCGGCCCAGCACGTCGAGACAAAGCTGTTGGTGGAACCGGCGGAACACGCGCTGTTTGAGCAGTTGCACAACGTCACGCCGACCGTGCAGGGTCGGCTTAACTCACGCGACTACACAGGCGCGCTGTCAGCGCTCGCCTCGTTGCGCGACGCGGTCGATACATTCTTCAACGACGTCATGGTCAACGCCGACGATGCTGCATTGCGAGCGAACCGGCTGGGCTTGTTGGCGCGGCTGCACGAGCAGATGAATTGCGTGGCCGATATCTCGAAGCTCGCAGCATGAGTGACGGCCGATTCTCTTTCCCGGCAAACAGCGTGAATTGACGATGCAAAAGAAACTCGTGATCCTCGATCGTGACGGCGTCGTCAACCAGGACTCCGACGCGTTCATCAAGTCGCCCGACGAGTGGATCCCGATCCCAGGCAGCCTCGAGGCGATCGCGCGGCTGAACCAGGCGGGCTACCGCGTCGTAATCGCGAGCAACCAGTCGGGCATCGGTCGCGGCCTGTTCGACATGGCCACGCTCAACGAGATACACGAGAAGATGCACCGCAAGCTGACGGCGCTGGGCGGGCGGGTCGATGCCATCTTCTTCTGTCCGCATACGCCCGCCGACCATTGCGATTGCCGCAAACCGAAACCCGGCCTGCTCGCGCAGATCATCCGGCGCTTCGAGATCGATGCCGCCAGCACGCCGGTGGTCGGCGATTCGCTGCGCGACCTACAAGCCGGTGCAGCGCTGGGATTCAGCTGTCACCTGGTGCTGACCGGCAAGGGCCAGAAAACGCTGGACGCGGGCCATTTGCCGGCGGGCACGACAGTCTATTCGGACTTGCATGCGTTTGCGCTCGACTTCCTTGCCGCCGAGGCCGACTGAGCTGACGCGCCCGCACCGCCCAAAGCCTTGTACCAAACCATCATGCACGTGATTCGCTCGACGCTGTTCTTCGTTTACTTGATCGTCTATACGATCCCGTATGCATGCGCCTGCTTCATTGTTTTCCCGTTTCTGAACGCACACCGGCGCTATCGGATGGCCGTCGGCTGGTGCCGCTCGACGCTGTGGACGCTGCGGCACCTGGTCGGCGCGAGTTGGCACATCGAAGGCCTGGACAACCTGCCCGACGGCCCGGCCGTGCTGCTGTCCAAGCACCAGTCCGCGTGGGAAACGCTGGCCTTCCCGGCAATCATGCCGCGTCCATTGTGCTATGTCTTTAAGCGCGAGCTGCTGTACGTGCCATTTTTTGGTTGGGCCCTCGGAATGCTGAAGATGGTGCACATCGATCGCAACAAGGGACACAGCGCGTTCAAGTCGGTGATTCGGCAGGGCAAGGAACGGATGGCCGAGGGCTCATGGGTCATCATGTTCCCGGAAGGCACACGGGTGCCAGTGGGCAAGCGTGGCAAATATAAGACTGGCGGCACGCGCTTCGCGGTCGCTGCCGGGGTACCCGTGGTGCCGATCGCGCACAACGCCGGACACGTGTGGCCGCGCAACTCCTTCCTGAAATTTCCGGGTATAGTCACAGTGTCGATCGGCAAGCCCATCGACACCCGTAACCTGAACGCTGACGAAGTCATGGCGCGCGTCGAGGAATGGATTGAAACCGAGATGCGTCGCATCGATCCGCACGCGTATCCTGCGCAGGACGAAACGCCGGTGTATGTCAAACGCGCGTCGTCGTCCGACGCGGTCTGAGCGCGCTCCGATACGATAGCCAGCGACCCGCGCAGCGACACCCCGTCGAACCGATAGCTATGGCTCACGCGCCCCTGCCGCGCCGCGCGGCGCTCGATTCGCGTCAACTCGACCTGCCGCTGTTCGACAGCAGCAACGCGTTGCCGGGCCTATCCGTCGAAGTCCCGGCCGGGCCAGAGCCCACCTGCGCGGCGGCACCCACCGGCGGCGCCTGCTCACCCCGGCCCGGTGCCGAATCGATGCAACCACCGTCGGCGCCGTTGCCCTCGTTGCCACCGTTGCAGGCGCAAACGCCGGTGGAGCCGCTTGCCGCACTGTTGCCATCGTTGCATCCGTCCCCCGGCCCGGCAAACGCGACGCCAGCGCCATTACTGCCGACGGGTGCCACGCCGCGCAACGAGACTCAGCTGCCGGACGGCAACCGGCTGCGCTGCGTGTACCTTGGCTCGCACCGGCTCGATTATCGGCTCAAGCGTTCCGCGCGACGCACTATCGGATTCTCAATCGACGGCAACGGACTGGCCGTCACTGCACCACGTTGGACCACGCTGGCTGATATCGAAGCGGCGCTCGCCGACAAGCAGCGTTGGATCTTCGCCAAGCTGGCCGAGTGGCAAACACGCACGGAACAACGCGCACTGCCGCGGATCGTCTGGACCGATGGCGCGACCTTGCCCTATCTAGGCAAGCCGTTGACCGTCGCTATCACGTCGTCAAGCGGCACGTTGCGGCATGACCCCGAACGGGCCATGCTCGAGCTGGGCTTGCCGCCGGATGCGCACGCGCAGCAGATCAAGGATCGTGTACAGGGCTGGCTGCAGCAGGAAGCCCGACGCCTGTTCGGCGAGCGGCTCGACCTCTATGCACAACGCCTCGGTGTGCGACATAGCGCGTACGCGCTGTCATCGGCGGCAACCCGCTGGGGGAGCTGCTCGAGCGACGGCAAGATCCGGCTAAACTGGCGCTTGATCCATTTTCCGCTGTCGATCGTCGACTATGTCGTCGCGCACGAACTCGCGCATTTGCGTGAAATGAACCATAGCTCGCGTTTCTGGAATACAGTCGCGTCGATCTTCCCGGAATTTCGCGAGGCGCGCAGCTTGTTGAAGAACCATCCGCCCGAGCTGCTGCCCACGCTGTGACGCTCACCGGCGCCGTTTGGTCGCATCGCGCAAAGCCGTGCTGCGCGGGTTAAAATCCTCGCCGTATCGCGCCGTGCCTGCCGTACGGTGCTGTTATCGCGTTCCCCACAACGCCATCGACATTTCAAGGATCCCACCATGCGACTTCTTCATACAATGCTTCGAGTCGGCAACCTGGAGCGATCGCTGGACTTCTACACGAACGTGCTAGGCATGCAATTGCTACGCAAGCGTGACTATCCGGAAGGCCGCTTTACGCTTGCGTTCGTCGGCTACGGTAACGAGGACGACCATACGGTGATCGAATTGACCCATAATTGGGACACCTCGGTCTATGAGCCGGGCACTGGCTTTGGCCATCTGGCGATTGCCGTGGACAACGCCCGTGACGCGTGCGACGCGGTGCGCGCGAAGGGCGGCAAGGTCACGCGCGAGGCCGGCCCGATGAAGCATGGCACCACGGTGATCGCCTTCGTCGAGGATCCGGACGGCTACAAGATCGAGTTCATCGAGAAAAAACGTCCTTAATCCAGGTGGCTGTTACCGCCGCGTTAGTCCGCAAGCCGTTTGATGCCTTCGCCATCGTGTGCTGGCACTGGCGGGCCCAACCGGCACCACCCATGTGGCCGAGTGGACGCTCGTGGCCGTCGTCGGCCTCGCGTAGCGTTGATGCTCCCCAACCTAAACTCCTGAGCTTTACCCACAACGATGTATGCGAATCACCCCCATTCTGGCTATCGTTAGGCTTGCAGCATGAGCGTCGGGTGATAGCGCCACATTTTCGGGTCAGCGCTTAACAGCGCGATCCCCTCGTGGAGGGCTTGCGCTACCATAAGGCGATCAAACGGATCGGCGTGATCTTCATGCGTTGGTAGTAATGCGACCATCTCTGCATGGTCATTGATAATCGGTAGCTGCGCGAAGCCCGCTAGACGGAACGCCAAGCGCGCTTCACGCGGATGAATGCGCAGATTGCCCTTCGCGTGTTTGATTGCAATTTCCCAAATGGCCGCCGCACTGACCAGCAGCGTATTGGCCGGATTCTCGATGATTTCGATGGTTTGGGCAGACAGCTGCGGTGCACCTTCTGCCGCCCACAGCGCAATATGCGTGTCAAGTAGCACTTTCACGGCAAAAGACCTTGCCCTGCACTCGCCTCAAAGTCAGCTGCGATGACATCGTCGTTCGCGTTAAATGCCTCAACGGTAGTCGGCACGCCCAATCCGGCGAGTAAATGCCGTGCCGCGCCAATCCGTTTGGGGGCGGTAAAGGGCACCAACCGTGCGACGGGCGTGCCATGCCGGGCAATGATCACCTCGCTTTCTTGCCCCACTTCAAGTTGTTCAACCAAACTCGACAGCCGCGATTTAGCGTCGTGCATGTTCACAGTCAACATATCGGCCCTCCCACCCAAGTTAGCTAATAAATATTAGCTAACAGTGTAAGTCCAAATCCCAGACAAGGCAATGCGCTGCTGCATCATTCCCACTCTGACGCCGGCCGCGAGCCTCTGCGTGCTGAATGTCAGCGTAAGTTTGCAGCACTCGACCTCCGAGAGGCCCGGCATTTTCTAACCCTACTCGTTAATCAGCACGACCCATGTTTGATTGAAATGGGAACGTCACGGCACGCCGCACGAAGCGGGCAGGCAGACGTGTTAACGCGTCGATTCAGGATCCAACGCACCACCCGCGCCTACGCTACCCATCGAGCCTGCACCGGCGTCAACCTGCTGCGCCAGCGCGACGTATTCAAGCACCGGCACATCCTCGGCACGACGCGCAAGATCAAAGCCGAGCGCGTCAAAATCGACTCGACTCCGATAGGCCGCCAGCGTATTGCGCAACATTTTGCGGCGCTGCGAAAACGCGGCCGTCACGACTTCGCCAAGACGAGTGATATCGACCGGCGGCACGTCGCCGGCGGCGCGCGGAATCATCCGCACCACCGCCGAGGTCACCTTCGGCGCCGGCTCGAACGACTCAGGCGGCACCTCGATCAGTTTGTCGATCGCATATCGATACTGCAGCATCACGGTCAGGCGGCTGTAGTCCTTACTCCCCGGCTCGGCGATCATTCGCTCAACCACTTCGTTCTGCAGCATGAAGTGCTGGTCAATCACGTCATCGGCAAACGACGCGAGGTGGAACAACAGCGGACTCGAGATGTTATACGGCAGATTCCCAACCACCCGGAGCGACGCGCCGATATGCGCCGAATCAGCCAGTGAAGCGAAGTCGAACGCCAGCGCGTCGCCTGCATGCAACACGAGCCGGCTGCCAAAACGCTGCTGCAGCCGCGCGATTAGGTCACGGTCAAGCTCGAGCGCATGCAATGTTTGCACGCGCTCGAGTAGCGGCGCGGTCAACGCGCCCAGGCCCGGGCCGATCTCCACGAGTCGGTCCGCGGGTTGCGGGCGGATCGCCTCCACGATTGCGTCGATCACGCCCGTGTCGACAAGGAAATTCTGGCCAAAGCGCTTGCGCGCAAAGTGGCCTTGGTGCTGACGATGACTCATGAAGCAGCTCGTTTCGAATCAGATGCATGGCGGCGGCCAGCGCGATGCCCGGCACGCCGCCGCGTTCAGCGGGTCATACGCGGCCGTTAACGGCCTGCCGCCGCGTGCCGTCGATGGCGAGCCATCGACACAGCGGTATCGATCGCCGCAATCAAACTGCCGCAATCGGCGCGGCCGGTGCCCGCCAGGTCGAGCGCCGTGCCATGATCGACGGAGGTGCGCACGATCGGCAATCCCAGCGTGACGTTGATGCCCTCACCGAACGTGGCGAACTTGAGCACCGGCAAGCCCTGGTCGTGGTACATCGCCAACACGCAATCGGCATCGCGCAGGTAGCGCGGCTGGAACAGCGTATCGGCCGGATACGGCCCGCGTGCATCGATGCCCGATGCACGCGCGCGCTGCAATGCCGGTGCGATCACGTCAATTTCCTCGCGGCCCAAATAGCCGTTCTCGCCCGCATGCGGGTTGAGGCCCGCGACAAGGATACGCGGCGACGCGATGCCGAAACGCGCGCGCAAGTCACGATCGACAATTGCCAACGTGTCGACCAGCCCGTCGATGCTCAACGCATCGGGCACGTCGCGAAGTGCCAGATGCGTGGTGGCAAGGGCTACGCGCAGCGGCTGCTCGCCGGTGCCGGACAGCATCATCACGACGCGTGGCGTACCGGTACGCTCGGCCAGGTATTCGGTATGGCCGGTGAACGGCACGCCGGCATCGTTGATCGTGCTTTTTTGCAGCGGCGCGGTGACAATGGCATCGAACGTGCCGTCCAGTGCGCCGTCAATCGCCGCATCCAACAGCGCGAGCACATAGCGGCCGTTTGCCGCGTCCAGCACGCCGGCCACACTCGGCGTGCCGAGCGGCACATCGCGCAGCACGACAGCGGCGCCCGCCGCGGTCGACCACACGGCAGGATCCACGCCCGCCTGCTTCGCGCGCTCGGCCAGCAGCCGGCGATCGCCGAGCACCGTGAAGTGCGCGTCCCCGCGCCAGCGCCCGACCTCGCGCGCAAATGCTTGCGCGGTCAACTCCGGACCGACGCCGGCCGGCTCGCCGGTGGTGATCGCAATGCGAACGGGTGTCGTCACGTTCCGCTCCGCGGGGCTCAGGCCGGTCCGTCCAACTTGTACTGCACATACGAGCTGTCACGCAGCTGCCGCAGCCAGTCTGCGTAGGCCTGCTCGGCTTTGCGCTGGCCAATCGCCTGCCGCGCGATCTCCTGCTGCTGCGCAACAGAGCCTTGCGCTTCGCGGCGGCCGATCACCTGGACCAGGTGATAACCGTACTCGGTCCGGATGGGTTGGCTGATTTCGCCATCCTTCAGGTTGTTCATTGCCCGCTCGAATTCCGGCACGGTCTCGCCCGGGCTGATCCATCCCAGGTCTCCTCCCTGCGATGCGGAACCGTCCTGCGAGTAGGTACGGGCGAAATTCGCGAAGTCGCCACCTGCCTCGATCTGTGCGCGCAGTTCAACCAGCTTTTGCCGTGCCGCCGGCTCCGACTGCCCTTCGCCGATCCGGATCAGGATGTGTCGCGCATGCGTTTGCACGAGCTTCGGCGCTTCGCTGCCCGTGCCGCTGGACACCCGGCGATCGACGAGCCGCACAATCTCGAAACCTTCCGGCGTGCGCAGCACCTCTGGATTAACCTGCCCCGGACGCAGCTGCGAGGCCGCCTGCGTCATCGCTTCGGGCAACGCCGACATCGAACGGAATCCGAGGTCGCCGCCGTTGGACGCATCGGGCGCCTGTGAGTTGTCTTTCGCGAGCCGCGCGAAGTCCTCGTTCGCCAGGGCGCGCTTGAGCAAATCCGATGCCTTTTGCCGCGCGGCCTCGATCTCAGTCTGCGGCGCGTTCAGCGCGGCCTTGATCAGGATATGTTCAAAGCGCAGGTCCTGATGCACGCGCTGCGTCGGCCCACGCTGGCTGGCAATATAGTTGGCCACTTCCGCATCCGACACGGTGATCCGGCTGTCCACTTCCTTCTCGCGCAGCTTCGAGAGCAGCAACTCGTTGCGCGCATCGGCGCTAAACACCGACCAGGGCACGCCCTCGGCCTCCAACCGTGCGCGGTACATGTCGAGCGACATGTTGTTCGCCTGCGCGAGCCGGGTCAGCGTGCGTTGCAGCGTCGCATCGTCAATCACGATGCCGTCGTCCTTGGCCCGCTGCAGCTGGATGCGCTCAAGAACTATTTGATTCAGCACCTGCAGCTGCAACTGGTCCGGCGACGGCAACGGCGCGTTCTGCTGCTGCAAGCGGCGTGTGATCAGCGCCATACGCAAGTCAAGCTCGCGGCGCGTGATCACGTCATTGTTCACGACCGCGACAATGCGATCCACCTCCTGTCCGGTCTGATGCGACGGCAACGCTTGCGCGTGCGCACCGTTGAGCGGCGCCAGCGCGCCGAGCGCGGATAGCGCAAGCACGCACTGCAGAAGTGCCGAGCGTATCGTCTTCATCATTCCCACCATTACTCCGTTCAGGTAAAAACCGGCGCGGGCCGGACACCGTCCGCCACCCACCGACATTGTCTCATTGATAGTGAGTGAACCGAGCCTGCGGTGCAGGCAGCGGCGGCACCGGCTGGTAACCCGGCACGCTCGCTCGGAATTGCGGCCCCAGTCCATTGTCGATCGTCGCAAAGCCCTTGAGTTGCAGTTGCGCGAGCATCCGTGTCCCGGTGGACGGCTGGTTCGAACTGTTGACGCCGTTTGCGTATTTCTGCAACCCGATGCCGAATGACCAGCATTGCGCATCGTACTCGAAGCCCGCCAACGCGTCGACCAGGCGGTGCCGGACGAGGTCGTAATTCACCCGGCCCACGCCGTACAGGCGTCGCGCAAGCGGCCACTGCGCGGAGATCACCAACTGGTTGATCGGCTCGTAGGATAGCGTCGTGTTCGAGCGCGTATAGCGGTACGCCGCGTTCAGCACGCGACGCTCGGCCGGGCTCCATGAAAACCCGAGGTTCGTGCGCACCAGCTGATTGTTGTTCTGGTTGTACTGGAACGCCTGTTCGGTCGCAAAGCCGTCGCCGAGCTTGAACGACGAACCGATGATCACGTCCGAGTGCGCGGCCTGTGACGTCGGTTGCGATGGCGTGAACGTCACGCGCTGGTTACGAAAATAATACTGCTGCGCGATCACGAAGCGCGCCCGCTCGTCGCCGGATGCCGCGTCGATGAAGCGTGACGTGAGCGCCGCAGTCAGCCGGTTTGCATCGGCGATGCGGTCATTGCCGACAAAGCTGTTCGCCGTGAAAATCTCGGCCAAGCCGAAGTCCGCCTCCGCGGTATCGAACAATGGCGCAAACTGCTGGTTCCGGTACGGCGTATACACATAGTACAGGCGCGGTTCCAGCGTTTGGATGTAGTCCTGGCCAAACAGGTGAAGGCTGCGGTCAAACACCAGGCCGGAGTCAAGGCTCAGCGTCGGCACGCTGACGTTGAAACGCTTGGGCTGGCCGCCGGGTGCGTCCGCGCCGATCGTGGATAGGTCGTATGACGTGAAATGCCACTGCACCTTCGGCGTGAAGAAGTAACCAGGGCGCAGGATCGGATACGAGACGTACGGGTTGAACACGAAGCGCGCGCCCTCGGTCGCATCGGCCGTGGTGATCGAAAAGCGGGTCGCGTCAACCTCGGCGCCAAAATCCAAGCCGCCGACGTTATAGCGGCTGTATTTCACGTTCAACTGGGGTTCGCGGCCATACGGCGCCGTCGATGGTGGCAGCGTCTGCCAATGCTGCTCGCGCAGCAGTGCGGCCCACGGACCACTGTTGTAAGTCAAGCCGATTTCCTGCTGGTACAGCATCTGCGTGCCGAGCAGGAACGAGTTGCCCGACGCGAGATCCTCCGGATAGGTCTTGTCCGACACTCGGTTGTAGTAGATATATCCGCCGAAGCCGTTGCCAAAGTTCTGGCTGTGGTTGAAAAACACCGCATAGCGCTTGGTGTGCGTGATGCGGTCATACGGCAGGTACTCGACGGTGAGGTTGCCCGAGTACGTCGGCGATAGGTAGCGAAAACTGGGCGCAATTAACACGCCACGCCGCGACATCATCCGGGGCGTAAGCGTCAGATCGTAGTTCGGCGCGAGATTGAAATAATACGGCAGCGACATCTCAAAGCCGGTGGTCGAGCTCATCGTGCCGGTCGGCGGCAGCAAGCCGCTCTGGCGCCCGCCCGAGAGAGGAAACGACAGCCACGGGCTGGCAAAGATCGGCACGCGCTGGAAGAACAACACGCCATTGTGCGCCACGCCCAAGTTGGCGTCGGTATCCATGTTGAACTGCGTGGCCCGCACGTACCACGCCGGATCGCTGTCGCATGGGCATCCGGTATACGTACCGCGGTGCACGACCGAGCGCGCATCGTCGATTATGTCGATCCGCTCGGCAGCACCGGAGCCACCGGTTAGGTTGAAGTGGTACTTCGGCCGCGTGATATAGCCCTCAGACGCGCCCACCTTCAAGTGCGCGTCCGGTCCCGCAAACGCATTGCCATTGTTGACGATATGCACATTGCCGAACGCATCGGCCAGATCGGTGTCCACGTCGTAGTGAATCGAATCGGCCTTGATCACGGACGTGTAGCGGCGCAACTCGGCACTGCCCTCGAGCGACGCGTTGCGCTCCGCGGTGCCGCTAGCCACCTCGCCCAGCCCGAACACTGCCGGCGGCGCGCCTGAGGGCAGCACATGCTCTTCGAGCTGCGGCGCGACGCGTAGTCCCCACGGCGCATCCAGCCGGGTCGGCTGTGCGGCTGCACCGGTCAATTGCGCGTGCGCAAGCGCTGGCAGGAATCCCGGTACCGCAAGCAATGCGGCGGCGACGTGCGTCAGGCGAAGCACGCGTCGCGAATGGGGCGCGGGTGGCAAATTCGTTCGATCGAGCTGTGTTGGCGGCATGAATGCAGTAGACGAAGCGACGCCGCCCCGGTATGAGCGGCCGCCCGGGTAACGTCGCAGCAAAGCTGCCCGCCCCGGCCTCGGGGCCTGCGCCGCGCGCCGGTGCTGGTCGCATCAAAAAAGTCGTGGGGTATTATAGGGCAAGACGTTTTCGTATCCCCGCAACTTTCATGACGCAGACCTGCGCAAGCCCCTCTTTCGCCATTGCCGATCCCCAGCTGGATTTGCTGCGCGACTGGCTCGGCTCGCTGCCCGCAGCACTGGGGCTCGCGCCCGACACACTGACGCTCGCCTCCTCGGACGCGGGCTTTCGCCGCTATTTCCGGGTCGCGGCAAGCTCGGCCGGCGAACGCGGCACGTTGATCGCGATGGACGCGCCACCGCCGGAAAAGTGTCGCGAATTCGCCGCGATCGCCGCGCTGCTGCACGACACGGGTCTGCACGCGCCCCAGGTGTTCGCGCAGGACGTCGAGCACGGCTTCATGCTGCTGACCGATCTGGGCACGAGCACCTACATCGACGTGTTGAACGAGGCTAATGCGCGCGCGCTGATGCGCGACGCACTGGACGCGCTGATCCGGTGGCAGTCGGCATCGCGCCCCGGCGTGCTGCCGGTGTTCGATGAACCGTTCATGCGCCGCGAAATGGAGCTAATGCCGCAATGGTACGTCGAGCGGCATCTGGGCTTGACACTGACCGACAAGCAACGCGCGACGCTCGACACGACATTCGCCGCGCTCGTGCGCAGCGCGCTCGCGCAACCCCAGGTGTTCATGCTGCGCGACTTCATGCCCCGCAATCTGATAGTGGCCGAGCCCAATCCCGGCATCTTGGACTTTCAGGATGCGGTGCACGGCCCCCTCACCTATGACGTCGCATCGCTGCTACGCGATGCGTTCGTCAGCTGGGACGAGTCGTTTGAGTTGGACTGCTTCGCCTGGTACTGGGAGCGGGCGCGCAAGGCCGGCCTGCCGGTGGACGCGGATTTCGGCGAGTTCTACCGGCAACTCGAATGGATGGGCTTGCAACGGCACATCAAGATCATTGGACTGTTCGCCCGCCTCCACTACCGGGACAGCAAGCCGCGCTACCTCACCGACGTGCCGCGCTTTATCGACTATGCGCGCAAGGTGGCCCGACGCTACCGGGAATTGACGCCGTTCGCCGTACTGTTGGACGAACTCGAAGGGCGCGCGGTGCAAGTCGGCTACACGTTCTGAGCGGGGCGAATGATGTTCAAATGCACAGCGCGAGGTATCGATGCGACGCTGGATACCGCGATGATCTTTGCCGCCGGGCGCGGTGAACGGATGCGGCCACTGAGCGACACCTGTCCGAAGCCGCTGCTCGAGGTAGGCGGACGGGCGTTGATTGAGTGGCAGATCGAGCGGCTGGCCGCAGCCGGCTTCACCACCATCGTGATTAACCACGGGTGGCTGGGCGAACAGATCAAAACGCGCCTGGGCAACGGCCAGCGCTTCGGCGTCACGCTGCGCTACTCGCCGGATGCGCTGGAAACGGCCGGCGGCATCGCACAGGCCCGTGCCCTGCTGGAGCACCGCGGCACGCCAGCGCTCATCGTGGCCGTGAGCGGCGACATCTACTGCAACTACGATTACACGCGGTTACGTGCGGCAGCACAACAGCTGACCGCGCTCGACGCGCCGGGCATGCACCTGGTGATGGTGCCCAACCCACCCTTTCATTCATGCGGCGACTTCGTGTTGAACGGCGCCTCGCTGAGTTTGGACGGCGCGCCGCGCTACACGTTCGGCAACATCGGCGTGTACGACACACGGATGTTCGCCGACTTGCCGCGCGGCACGCGATGTGCACTCACGCCGTACTATCGCGCGACAATTGCTGCAGGCCGCGCCAGCGGCGAGCTGTTCCTCGGACAATGGGCCAACGTCGGCACGCCAGCGCAACTAGACGCACTAGAGCGTGCGCTACGCGCGGCCCGCACGTAGCCGGCGCTACAATCTCGCGCCATGGATACTCCAAAGACGAGCCCCGTCGCGCAGCGCGACATGCCAACGGATACGCGCTCCCCTACCCCAGCCGACGGCCCGCCCCCCAAGGCGGACGACGCACTACCGGGGCCGCCCGCCGGCCCGGCGCTGTATCGCGCCCGCCGCGAGCGGGTGATCGATGCACTGCGCGCGCATGGCGGCGGCGTGGCGATCGTGCGAACCGCACCGATCGCGATCCGCAACCGCGACACCGAGTATCCGTATCGGCATGACAGCGCATTCTTCTACCTGAGCGGGTTCACTGAACCGCACGCCTGGCTGGTCATCCGTGCCGACGCAGCGCAGTCGTTCACGACGCTGTTCTGCCTGCCGCGCGATATCGAGCGCGAAACTTGGGACGGGGTGCGGTACGGACCGCAACGCGCACAGCAGCTATTCGGCGTGGACGCCGCCTACTCGGTCGATGAACTCGACGCTCGGATGCCAGCGCTGCTGGCCAATGCGCACACGCTGCATTACGCACGCGACACCTCGCCGGAGCTAGACGAGGCCGTGCAGCGATGGCGGGAGGTAAGCAAAGGCGGCAGCGGCCGCACTTTGCCAGCGCATCAGGTCGATCTGTCGATCCTGCTCGATGAGATGCGTCTGATCAAAGACACGCACGAGCTGTACACAATGCGCCGGGCCGCTTCGATCTCGGCGCGCGCGCATCTGCAAGCCATGCGGGCATGCAAGCCGGGCGTGCGCGAATACGAACTTGAAGCGCAATTGCTGTACGCTTTTCGCCGCCACGGTGCGCAGGCGCCGGCATACGGCTCGATTGTCGCGGCAGGCGCTAACGCTTGCGTGCTGCACTATCCTGCCGGCAACGCGCTCGTGCGAGACGGCGACCTGGTCCTGATCGACGCGGGTTGCGAACTGGACGGCTACGCGTCCGATATCACCCGCACGTTTCCGGCCAACGGTCGCTTCACGGCAGCGCAGCGTGATCTGTACGATGTCGTGCTAGCGGCGCAACAGGCTGCGATCGACGCGACACGCGCCGGCGTGCCGTTCGACGTGCCGCACGATGCGGCGGTGCGTGTGCTGGCGCAGGGCATGCTTGACTTGAAACTGCTCGATGCGGCCGTGCATGGCACGCTCGACGATGTCATTGCCAGCCGCGCCTATACGCGTTTCTACATGCATCGCACCGGTCACTGGATCGGTCTGGACGTGCACGACTGCGGCGACTATCAGGAGCCAGATCCCGACCCGGACAGCCAGAACTCGAATACTGCCTGCCCGAATACCGCCCGCCCGAATGCCCGCTGCGCGCACGCCGCCTGCCCGGATGCCACATCCCTGGATACCCAGCACGCTGGAAGCTTGGCGCGCGATACGACCGAGCGCGACGTGCCGCGTCCGTGGCGCCGCTTGCGCGCGAACATGACGCTGACGATCGAACCCGGCTTGTACGTGCGTGCCGCACCGGATGTGCCGCGCGCGTACTGGAACACCGGAATCCGCATCGAGGATGACGCCATCGTCACACCGCACGGCTGCGAACTGATGACCCGAGAGGTGCCGGCACACGCCGACGATATCGAAGCCTGGATGCGCGATACACCGGCGCGCGCGTGACGCGCGGCCGCGCGACAGAATCCCACGGACATCTGCCCCATGATCGAATCGAATCTTGCCCAACCCCTGCACGATACGGCGCCGGATGCACGCGCCGACGCAGTGCGATACGACTATGACGTAGCGATCGTCGGCGCTGGGCCAGTGGGACTGGCACTCGCCGGCTGGCTCGCACGCCGCGGCGGCACCCGTGCATTACGTGTTGCGTTGATCGACGCGCGCGAACCGGATGCATCGCTGGACGACCCGCGAGCGCTCGCATTGTCGCACGGCAGCCGCATGCTGCTCGAGCCGCTTGGCTGGCCGGTCGACGCGACACCAATCGAGCGCATCCACGTGTCGCAGCGCGGTTACCTCGGTCGCACCGTGATCGAGCGCGACGAGCACGGCGTGCCAGCGCTCGGCTACGTGGTGCGCTATGGCGCGCTAGTGCATGCGCTAGCCACAGCGGTACGTGCCACCGGCTGCGACTGGATCAGCTCGAGCGTGGCTCGCGCGCCGCGGCAAGACGAACACGGCGTCTCGCTGCCGATCGAGCCGGTCGGCGCCCCCTCCGTTCCCGATGGTGACGCGAGCGCCGCGGCACCGCAACGCGTCGTGCGTGCGCGCCTGGTCGTCAACGCGGAGGGCGGGATGTATCACGAAGCCGCGGCGACGCGGTTGGCCGCCGGCCAGCACGCCCAGCGCGACTATCGCCAGACGGCGCTGGTGGCCGTAGTCAGCGTGAGCGCGCCACAACCGCGCGTCGCATGGGAGCGCTTCACGCGCGAAGGGCCCCTTGCGCTGCTGCCGCTCGGCGGCCCACGGCAGGCGGACTATGCGCTGGTCTGGTGCTGTGATCCGGCACAGGCCGCACGGCGCATGCCGCTGTCCGACGCACAGTGGCTGGACGAGTTGCAATGGGCATTCGGCGACAGAATGGGCCGCTTCGAGAAGGTTGGCGCGCGCGCAGCCTTCCCACTTGGGCTCAATGCGCTGACCACGTTGACCGATCGCCGCGTTGCATCGATCGGCAACGCGGCGCAAACGTTACATCCAGTCGCCGGACAAGGACTGAACCTAGGCCTGCGCGACGTGCACGCGCTGGTCGATGCACTCGCGCACCACGGACCCGAGCCGGCTGCGCTGCGTGCCTTCGCCGCACGCCGCGCGCTGGACCGGCGCGTGACCATCGCCGCGACCGACGCGCTGGCACGCGCCTTCACCGTCGACTTTGCGCCGCTGGCGGCGCTGCGCGGCCTGGCGCTCGGTGCGCTGGACCTGGTGCCACCGGTCAAGACAACGCTCGCGCGGCAGATGATGTTCGGGCAACGGCGCTAAGCGGGGCCAAGTCTATGACAGCCGTGACGCTCATTAAACTTTCAAAGCGCTCGGGGTTCGCCGCCGGTTAACGCTAAAATACGCCCCTTTCCAACGTCTTTCGGATCGCGCCGCGCCCAGCCGGGTAGCGGCGCGTCGCCCTTTCCGATGCCTGTAATCGGCAAACATGTACTGCGCAACAATCTGTTCGTCGCCCCGATGGCCGGCGTAACGGACCGCCCGTTCCGCCAGTTGTGCAAGCGAATGGGGGCCGGTTACGCGGTGTCAGAGATGGTCGCGTCCAACGCGCAACTGTGGAAAAGCGAAAAGACGATGCGCCGTGCCAATCACGACGGCGAGGTCGAGCCGATCGCCGTGCAGATCGCCGGCGCCGACCCAGCGATGCTGGCGCAGGCCGCACAATACAACGTCGCGCATGGCGCACAGATCATCGACATCAACATGGGCTGCCCGGCCAAGAAGGTTTGCAACGTCGCGGCAGGCTCCGCGCTGCTGCAGAACGAGGCGCTGGTGGCACGCATTCTCGAGGCAGTCGTGCGTGCGGTCGGCACCGGGCCGGATGCCGTTCCCGTCACATTGAAGATCCGCACCGGCTGGGATCGCGAACACCGCAATGCGCTAACGATCGCGCGGCTCGCCGAGCAGGCCGGCATCTCGATGCTCACCGTGCACGGGCGCACACGCGCGGACTTGTATCATGGTCAGGCCGAATATGACACGATCGCCGCGGTCAAGGCATCAGTGCGCATCCCAGTAGTCGCCAACGGCGATATCACGACACCGCACAAGGCGCGCGAAGTGCTGTCGATCACCGGCGCGGACGCGATCATGATCGGCCGCGCAGCGCAAGGCCGGCCTTGGCTGTTTCGCGAAATCGAGCACTTCCTGGTGACCGGTGAGGTGCTGCCACCGCCACGGATCGACGAGATCCAGCAGTGGATGAACGAGCACCTGCAAGACCATTACGCCTTTTATGGCGAATTTACCGGTGTGCGCACCGCACGCAAGCACATCGGCTGGTACACTCGCGGCCTTTCCGGCGCCAACGCATTCCGGCATCGAATGAATACGTTGGATTCCACCCGGGAACAACTGGCGGCAGTCAACGTGTTCTTCGACGCTCAAAAGACGCGATCGGAGCGCCTCGTCTACGTCGACGACCCATCCGGCACGCACGACACGCTACCCGACACCGACTAATTAGCAGCATGAGCAAGCACAACATCGAACAATGCGTCCGCGACAGTCTCGGCATGTATTTCCGCGATCTGGACGGATCCCGCCCACACGACGTCTATGAAATGGTGATGTCCTGCGTCGAGAAGCCGATGCTGGAAATCGTCCTCGAACAGGCGCGGGGCAACCAGTCTCTGGCAGCCGAATATCTCGGCATCAACCGCAACACGCTGCGCAAGAAACTGCAGGAGCATGGTCTGCTGTAGCGCGGCGCCCGTGCCTGGCGCACATTTGTCATTCGCGCGCAAGCGCGGCTTCGGGTTCTTTTTTTCATCATGATCAAGCAAGCGCTCATTTCTGTTTCCGACAAGGCAGGCATTGTCGACTTCGCCAACAGCCTGCATGAGCTTGGCGTCACCCTGCTGTCCACGGGCGGCACTGCAAAGCTGCTCGCCGACGCGGGCCTGCCGGTCACCGAGGTGGCTGACTACACTGGCTTTCCGGAAATGCTCGACGGCCGCGTAAAGACGCTGCACCCGAAGGTCCATGGCGGCATTCTCGCGCGGCGCGACCTGCCCGCGCACATGGCTGCACTCGAGCAGCATGGGATCCCGACGATCGACATGCTCGTCGTCAATCTGTATCCGTTCGTGCAAACTGTCGCGAAGGAGAAATGCCCGCTCGACGAAGCCATTGAGAACATCGACATCGGCGGCCCAACGATGCTGCGCTCGGCCGCGAAGAACCACCGCGACGTGACGGTGATCGTCGATCCGGCCGACTATGCGGCGGTGCTCGACGAAATGCGCGCGAACAGCAACACGGTCAGCTACGCAACCAACTTCCGGCTCGCGGCCAAGGTGTTTGCGCACACCGCGCAATATGACGGCGCAATCACGAACTACCTGACTAGCCTCGGCGAGGACCTGCAGCATGCGACACGCAGCGCGTACCCAGCCATGCTGAATCTGGCCTTCACGAAGGTACAGGACCTGCGCTACGGCGAAAACCCGCACCAGGGCGCAGCGTTCTATCGCGACCTGCAATCTGCCGAAGGCTCGCTAGCCAACTACCGGCAACTGCAGGGCAAGGCGCTGTCGTACAACAACATCGCTGATGCCGACGCGGCATGGGAATGCGTGAAGACGTTCGATGCGCCGGCATGTGTGATCATCAAGCATGCAAACCCGTGCGGCGTCGCCGTGGCGGCAACGCCGGCCGATGCGTACGCCAAGGCGTTGCAGACCGACCCGACTTCCGCATTCGGCGGCATCATCGCGTTCAATCGCGAAGTCGACGAAGCGGCGGCGCAAGCGGTCGCCAAGCAGTTTGTCGAAGTGCTGCTCGCGCCGTCGTTGACCGACGCGGCGCGACAAGTCTTCGCCGCGAAGCAGAACGTGCGCGTGCTGCAAGTGCCGCTGGGCAATGCAGCCAACGCGTACGACCTGAAGCGCGTCGGCGGCGGCTTGCTGGTGCAGTCGCCGGACACGAAGAACGTGCAGCCGCACGAGTTGCGCGTGGTCACGAAACGGCATCCGACGCCCAAAGAAATGGACGACCTGTTGTTCGCGTGGCGCGTCGCGAAGTTCGTCAAGTCCAATGCGATCGTGTTTTGCGCGAACGGCATGACGCTGGGTGTCGGGGCGGGTCAGATGAGCCGCGTCGATTCGGCTCGCATCGCCGGCATCAAGGCGCAAAACGCAAAGCTGTCGTTGACCGGCTCGGCGGTCGCCTCCGACGCATTCTTCCCGTTCCGTGACGGGCTCGATGTGGTCGTCGCGGCCGGTGCGACCTGCGTGATCCAGCCCGGCGGCTCGATGCGCGACGACGAGGTAATTGCAGCGGCCGACGAGCACAATGTCGCGATGGTCGTTACCGGCACGCGGCATTTCCGTCACTGACGCGGTGAGCGCCGCCGCGCCGTCCGCGTCGGGACAACACCAGTCGGTTATAGTGGCGCGATGAGAATACTTGGCATTGATCCGGGCTTGCGCGTCACCGGCTTTGGCGTCATCGACAAGCACGGACACGCGCTCACCTACGTGACCAGCGGGGTGATCCGTACCGCGGACGCCGATTTGCCGAGCCGCCTGGGTACGATCTTCGACGGCGTGGCGACGCTGATCCGCGAGCACCGCCCGGATCAAGCCGCGATTGAGAAAGTATTCGTCAACGTCAATCCGCAATCGACGCTGCTGCTGGGGCAGGCGCGCGGCGCGGCGATTTGCTCACTCGTATCGGGCCACGTACCGGTGGCCGAATACACCGCGCTGCAACTCAAGCAAGCAGTGGTCGGCTACGGGCGCGCGACCAAGAACCAGATGCAGCAGATGGTGGTCCGGTTGCTGAACTTGAGCGGCTTGCCCGGCACCGACGCCGCCGACGCGCTCGGCATGGCGATCTGCCACGCGAACAGCGGCGCGGCGATCAACGCGCTCGGCACGCTCGCGCCGGCATTGACGAAGAAAGGCTATCGTGTTCGACGCGGCCGGCTGATCGGTTAACCCGGCGCAGTGTTTATGCCGCGATACGCTACACTCGCGCATCCACTCTATATTGATTCGTCATGATCGGTCGCATTGCGGGCATCCTGCTCGAGAAAAACCCGCCTCATCTGCTAGTCGACTGTAACGGCGTCGGCTACGAGGTCGATGTGCCGATGAGCACGTTCTACAACCTGCCGGGCACTGGCGACAAAGTCACGTTGCTGACCCAACTGATCGTGCGCGAGGACGCGCATCTGCTGTATGGTTTTCTCACGCAGCAGGAGCGACAAACGTTTCGCGAACTGCTGAAGATCAGCGGGATCGGGGCGCGCATGGCGCTCGCGGTGCTCTCCGGGATGAGCGTGAGCGATCTTGCGCAGACAGTGACGTTGCAGGATGCCACCCGCCTGACGCGAGTGCCGGGCATCGGCAAGAAAACCGCCGAGCGACTGTTACTCGAGTTGAAAGGCAAATTGGGCGCCGACATCGGCGCGGCCGCCTCCGCCGCCTCATCGTCCGACCACGCGCCGGACATCCTGCACGCTCTACTCTCGCTCGGTTATTCCGAGAAGGAAGCGCTTGCCGCGATCAAGAACGTGCCGGCCGGCACCGGTGTGTCGGACGGCATCAAACTCGCTCTGAAGGCCTTGTCGAAGGCATGAGCTCCACGCGGCGCAGCACGGCATGGCAACTGGCATGCCGGCTACATCGCGGTACAATCAGCATATGATCGAAACGGACAAACTCGGCTCGGAGCGCGTCATTGCAACGACCCCCGCATCGCCCAATGAGGAGGCGTTCGAGCGGGCGCTGCGCCCGCGGCTGCTGGACGAATATGTCGGGCAGGAAAAGGTTCGCGGGCAGCTCGAGATCTTTATTGAAGCGGCAAAGCGCCGCTCGGAAGCGCTCGACCATGTGCTGCTATTCGGCCCCCCGGGGCTGGGCAAGACCACGCTTGCGCACATCGTCGCGCGGGAAATGGGCGTCAACCTGCGCCAGACGTCCGGACCGGTGCTCGAACGGGCCGGCGACCTGGCTGCGCTGCTGACTCATCTCGAGGCGAACGACGTGCTGTTCATCGACGAGATCCACCGGTTGTCGCCGGTCGTCGAGGAAATCCTGTACCCAGCGCTCGAAGACTATCAGATCGACATCATGATCGGCGAGGGACCGGCCGCACGCAGCGTCAAGCTGGATCTGCATCCGTTCACGCTGGTGGGGGCCACGACGCGCGCTGGCATGCTGACCAATCCGTTGCGGGACCGCTTCGGCATCGTCGCCCGGCTCGAATTCTATACCGCAAGCGAACTGGCGCGGATCGTCGAACGCTCGGCCCACCTGCTCGGCGCGCAAATCCAGCCCGAAGGCGCGCTGGAGATCGCGCGGCGTTCGCGCGGCACGCCACGGATTGCGAACCGGCTGCTGCGTCGCGTGCGAGACTATGCCGAGGTCAAGTCCGACGGCCGCATCACGGCGACGACGGCCGATGCGGCACTGGCGATGCTCGATGTCGACCCGGTCGGCTTCGACTTGATGGATCGCAAGCTGCTGGAGGCGATCCTGCACAAGTTCGATGGCGGCCCGGTGGGCCTGGACAACTTGGCCGCCGCGATCGGCGAGGAACGCGACACGATCGAAGACGTAATCGAGCCTTATTTAATCCAGCAAGGCTATCTGCAACGCACGCCGCGCGGACGCGTCGCGACGCTGCTCGCCTATCGCCACTTCGGCCTTGCAGCGCCGGATGCGGGACCGATCCGCGACCTGTGGAGCACCAGCGGCGAATAGCCGATCTGCGTGGTGCGCATTTGTGGGCTGGCCAACGGCATACTGAACTGACTGCGCCGGCGCGTAGCGGCCGGCGTCACTGAACTCACGAGCGGCAAAGGCCCCGCGATCGACTATTCATCACCGCCGGACAATCCGAGGCTGTTCGGCCCGCAGGCAGTGTACTGGACAGGGCATGCCGACTTCACGTCAATGATGATTAGCGGCATCCAGCGCATGATTGCTACAGGCATGGCATCCGCGGGCACTCGCCGGCGTGCTTGATCACTCAAGTCATGCGGCCGGCACGCGCAGCCAAAAGGTTACCGGACCATCGTTGACCGACGATACCTGCATCGCGGCGCCAAATTCACCGGTCTGGACGATGGGATGCTGCTGCCGCGCACGGGCGACGAAATAGTTGTACAACCGCCTGCCTTCGTCCGGTGGTGCGGCGGGGGTAAAGCTGGGGCGCAAGCCGCTATTCGTATCAGCCGCCAGCGTGAACTGCGACACGATCAACAGCCCGCCTGCGCCGCCGGCACCGTCGATGTTCCGCACGGACAGGTTCATCCGGCCCTGTGTATCGCTGAATACGCGATAACCCAGCAGCTTGTTGAGCAGCTTGTCCGCTGTAGCCTCGCAGTCGCCGCGTTCCGCGCAGACCAGCGCGAGCAGCCCGGGGCCGATCGCGCCGATCACCTGCGCATCGACTTGCACGCTGGCTCGCGCAACCCGTTGGATCAATGCGATCAATGCAAGTCCTCGCTATGGTTCGGCTGTCGTCGGGTTGTCCGTTGCTCTAAGCGCGCAGTGTCACGCGCGCAAAACGCCGTTTGCCGACCTGCACGACATACACGCCTGCCTCAAGCTTCAGCCCTTTGTCGGTGATCGTCGTGCCGTCGATCTTCACGCCGGACTGTTCGATGTTGCGCAATGCCTCGCTGGTGGACGGCACCAGGCCAGCTTGCTTCAGCAATTGCCCGATTGGCAGCGGCGCGCCACTCAACGCCATTTCCGGAATATCGTCAGGCACCCCGCCCTTCGCACGATGATTGAAATCCTCTAGCGCGCGCTGCGCATCGGCCTGCGAGTGAAAACGAGCGACGATTTCCTGCGCAAGCAGCACCTTCAGCTCACGTGGGTTGCGGCCGGCCTGCACCTGCCGCTTGAAGTCTGCAATCTCCTCGAGGCTACGGAACGAAAGCAGCTCAAAGTAACGCCACATCAGCGTGTCCGAGATGCTCATTAGCTTGCCGAACATGTCGGACGGCTTCTCGCTGATACCGACGTAGTTGTTCTTGGACTTGGACATCTTATCGACGCCGTCCAGCCCTTCGAGCAGCGGCATCGTCAGGATGCACTGCGGCTCCTGACCATACTGCTTCTGCAACTCGCGGCCCACCAGCAGATTGAACTTCTGATCGGTGCCACCCAACTCGAGATCCGATTGCAGCGCGACCGAGTCATACCCTTGCATCAGGGGATACAGGAATTCATGGATCGAGATCGGCACGCCGCTCTGGAACCGCTTGGTGAAGTCGTCACGCTCGAGCATCCGCGCCACGGTGTAGCGTGACGCAAGCTTGATCATGCCGTCGGCGCCCAGCGGCATTGACCATTCGCTGTTGTAGCGGATCTCGGTCTTTTCGCGATCGAGCACCAGCGCGGCCTGTTCGAAATAAGTCTTCGCATTGGCCTCGATTTGCTCGCGGGTGAGCGGCGGGCGCGTCTGATTGCGTCCAGACGGATCGCCGATCAACGACGTGAAGTCGCCAATCAGGAAAATAACGGTATGACCCAGGTCCTGCAACTGGCGCATCTTATTGAGCACCACGGTGTGTCCGATGTGGATGTCCGGCGCGGTCGGGTCGAGCCCGAGCTTGATGCGCAATGGCTTGCCAGTTTGCGCGCTCCTTGCCAGTTTCTGCGCAAACTCGTCCTCGATCAGCAACTCGTCGCAACCACGACGCGCTATCGCCAGTGCGGCACGGACTTCATCGGTAATGGTCAGGGACGACCCGGCAACGCTGGACTCGGTACTCATTAGGCGGGAACTTTTCACGAAACTGTCATCGAATCACGAGCGGCACGGCGGCGCTCGTCACGCGCCGCACCTCGCAACCCTGCCTCAAACAACCCTCAAGGCCGTCGCTTTTCTCGTGCAAGAACTGGATTTTACGTGATGTGGTACTGCTTCCGGCAGGTTTTTGCACTCGCGCGCAGCGGCACCGTATCGCTGCGTCACTTCGCCGCGCGGCGCCATCAAGCGATCATTCACCCGATCGCCGCCGCGTCCGTGAGCTTGAGCGTAACGATCGCACGCACGATCCCGTACGCTCCCGCTGTGATATCCGCGCTCGCGATACCGGCGCATTCGGCATACACGTCGGCGCGCTCAGCGGCCACGCAAGCCCAGGTCAACAGCAGCATGTTGCGCGCCATCAGTTGGCGCAGCACGGCGCTAGGCCCGTATGGCGATTACGTGGCCGCCGCGCTGGCCACTTCTGCGCCCCCAGCCAGCGCCGCTACCGAGACATTCGCCGCGGAACATCCGCCACAAGCGGCCGGCGCGCTGTCAAGTGCCAGCCCCCTACGGCTGGACGAGCCACACCGCGCTACCACCCCATCCGAGCGCGTGTTCTCGGGCGCGCTCGACAGCCAGTTCGCCAGCGCGATGCGACAAGCCGGCGTATTGAGCAGCTCGATCGACGCAGCGCTCGATGCGCTGCCGACCATGCGCGCGCTGGCCGGCCCGTTGCGCGGACAGCGCTACCGCGTGCTACTGGGCGCAGCGGCCGGCGAGTCATCCCGCACTCGACGCATCCTCGTCCTCGAGGTCCATGCCGTCGGCACCGCGCCCGTGCGTGCCATCTGGTACCGTCCGCCGAGCAAGCGCGGCGGCCACTTCTATGCCGCCAACGGGCACTCGCTGCAGCGCGGGCTCGATCCGCGTCCCGTTGCCAGCGCCCGACTGTCGTCGCGCTTCGGCGAGCGCGTGCATCCGATTTCCAAACGCCGCGCGTTCCACAGCGGCGTGGATTGGGCCGCGCCACGCGGCACACCGGTGCGGGCAAGCGGGGCCGGAACTGTCGCATTCGCGGGGTGGCGGCACGGGTATGGCAAGACGATCGTGGTACGCCATGCTCAGCACTATGAGACTGTGTATGCCCACCTGTCGCGAATCCCACCGAAACTGAAAACCGGTGCGAAAATCGCACGCGGCGATGTGATCGGCTACGTTGGCAGCACCGGCTGGGCGACCGGCCCCCATTTGCACTATGAGGTGCGGCACCAAGGCCGCCATGTCAATCCGCTCGCGGCATCGGTCGGTCAACCCGCGTCATTGCGTGGCGCCACGCTACACGCGTTCGAGCGATACTCGGCTAATTTGTTGATCGACAACGACGTCCTGCCACCGCGCGTCGCATCACAATGACAGCAATACAGCCTGGCAGCAACGCCGCCGCGGCGTGCCACATCGATCGTGCACGCTGACCATTGGGCCGGCGCACCGCTCAACGCCACTGGGGGCTTTAGGTGAGACAACCCAGCGCCGAATACGACGACAGCCCCGACAGACGCATGATGCCGACGGGCTGTATATCGGCCTGATGTCAGGCACGAGCATGGATGGTGTCGACGGCGTGATCGTCGACTTTACGCAAGGACGGCCCCAGGTCCGTGCCGAGGCCTTCATTAGCTTGCCGCCCGAGTTGCGCGACACCTTGTTCGCGTTGCAAGCTGCAGCGGATGACGAAGTGCACCGCGAGGCCCGTGCCGCCAACGCGCTGGCGACGCGCTATGCGGCGTGCCGCCACGCGCTGCAGACCAGCGCACAGGTATCAGCCGAGCACGTCCGCGCCATTGGCGTGCACGGACAGACGATCAGACACCGCCCCGAACTCGGCTATACGCGGCAGATCAACAATCCGGCGTTGCTGGCGGAGTTGACCGGTATCGACGTCGTCGCCGATTTCCGCGCGCGCGACGTGGCGGCGGGCAGCCATGGCGCCCCGCTCGCGCCGGCGTTTCATGCGGCGACGTTCGCGCACGAGCACGAGACCCGCGTAGTGTGCAATCTCGGAGGCGTCAGCAACATTACGATTTTGGATCCGCACAAACCGGTCCGCGGCTTCGACTGCGGCCCGGCGAACGCGTTGCTCGATCTGTGGGCACAACGCCATTTGGACAGACCATTCGACGAGAATGGTCGGTTCGTCGCCCGTGGGCAGGTCAACGATGCGTTGTTGCGCGCGTTGCTCAACGAACCGTTTTTCAGCGCGCCGCCCCCGAAAAGCACCGGCCGGGACTTGTTCAACGAGTCATGGTTGTGCAGAGCCGGCTTTCGTCGTTTGCCGACGTGGCGCCGCACGACGTGCAAGCGACGCTGGTCGCGTTGACAGCTCAGACCGTCGCGCGTGACATCGGACATCATGCAGGCGACTGCCAGGCCGTCTACGTGTGCGGTGGCGGCGCGCGCAATACCGTCCTGCTGGCGGCGTTGCAAACCGCGCTGCAGCGTTTTGATACGGCGGGCGTTCGCGTCGAAACCATGGATGACCTCGGCATGGCCCCACACCAAGTCGAAGCGCTAGCTTCGCTTGGCTGGCGATGCGCCACGTCGCACGCCTGCCTGGCAACCTGCCAAGCGTCACCGGTGCCGCTGGCGACCGCGTGCTCGGCGCATTGTATCCGCGCTAGGCTGTGTCGCTTGCGTAGTTCTCGGCGGCATGCGTCAGCGGCGGTGTGCAAACGACAACGGGAGCTGATCCGCCCTCGTAGTGAACCGACTCGTGATGGGCCGGCCAACTTATTTTGGCAAGTATGCGCTTATATTTCGGTAGTGAACGCTTACACCGAGAATGACGAGCCGCAGCCGCAGGTGGTGGTCGCGTTCGGGTTCTTGATCACGAATTGCGCGCCGGTCAAATCGTCCTTGTAGTCGATTTCCGCGCCCAACAGGTACTGGTAGCTCATCGAGTCGATCAACAGCCGGACGCCGTTCTTGTCCATCACGGTGTCATCCTCGTTGACTTCCTCGTCGAACGTAAAGCCGTATTGAAATCCCGAGCAGCCGCCGCCTTGCACGAACACGCGCAGCTTCAGTTCTGGGTTGCCTTCTTCATCGATCAGCTGTTTGACCTTGTCGGCGGCTGCATCCGTGAAGACGAGCGGGGCCGGCATTTCGGTCACAGGGGTATCGGTCACAGCGTCCATCGAGTTCTCCAAAAATGCCTTTAACGCTATTCTAGGACTGTTCTGAACATCGTGCCGAAGGCCCTGAAATCAACAGGGACTTGCATCCGCAGAACAGGGACTTGCATCCACAGAAGTGCGCCCATGCTGGGCGCACCAAGAAAAAAACCGCGGATCGGCTGATCCGCGGTTTTTTGCACGATGCCGACGCCTGCAGGTGAACCTGCGCGCCGGTCCATCGCGGCGCACGCGCTCGCTTAGCGCTTGGAGAACTGCTTGCGACGACGTGCCTTGTGCAAACCTACCTTCTTACGCTCGACTTCACGTGCATCGCGCGTCACGAAGCCAGCGTTCGACAACGTCGGCTTCAGCGTCGCATCGTAGTCGATCAGCGCACGAGTGATACCGTGACGCACGGCGCCAGCCTGGCCAGTTTCGCCGCCACCGACCACGTTGACCTTGATGTCGAACGTGTTCGCGTGGTTCACTAGATCCAGTGGCTGACGCACGATCATCAGCGACGTCTCGCGCGAGAAGTAGTCGGCGATGGGCTTGCCGTTGACGACGATGTCGCCCTTGCCAGCCTTGATAAACACGCGAGCCACTGCGCTCTTGCGGCGGCCGGTACCGTAGTTCCAATTTCCGATCATCTGACTGGCTCCTTAGATCTCGAGCGCCTTCGGTTGTTGTGCGGTGTGCGGGTGCGTCGCGTCCGCGTAGACCTTCAGCTTCTTGATCATCGCGTAGCCGAGCGGGCCCTTCGGCAGCATGCCCTTGACGGCCTTCTCAAGTGCACGGCCCGGGAAACGCTCCTGCATCTTGCCAAAAGTCGTTTCATAAATGCCGCCCGGATAGCCCGAGTGACGGTAATACTTCTTATCGGTCGTCTTGTTGCCAGTGACCTTCAGCTTGCCAGCATTGACGACGATGATGAAATCGCCGGTATCGACGTGCGGCGTGAACTCCGGCTTGTGCTTGCCGCGAAGGCGGCGTGCCACTTCGCTGGCGACACGGCCGAGGACCTTGTCCGTCGCGTCAATCACGTACCATTCGCGCTTCACCTCGTGGGCTTTGGCGGAAAACGTCTTCATGATCGATCCAAATGAGATACTCTGCCCTTCTGTGGTCCTGCTTGTGGATGCGCATCATGGCGCGGTGCAGGCTCTCCCTGATTCTTCTTCCGCGGGCATTTTCGGAAAAGTTTTAAATTATAAAGGGTTTTCAGGCCAGGTGCTACCCTAGCCCTAACCTAGCCCACATAATGGTGAAAAAAACCGAACCAATGTTCGGGTTCAATCCACCAAAGGAGGAGGTGGAGGAGACAAGCAGAGGTCGAGCAAGCGTGCATCGACCAATAGACGACGTTATGGGACTTACTTACGCTGATAAGCCGCAAGAAAAACTACGTGGCTAAACACACCGCCATCATACAAAATATTGGAATCACACCATAAATAGCCAATATTTCCTTTCAATCAATAGGTTAATGATCTCTCGCCAACACTGCGGCCTAAACGAGCGCTTCACCTAACGACGCCGGACAACCAGGACGATTTCGCCGCCGTCCGCAACCGGCTCGGTCCACAGCGGCGGGTTCCCGTTGCTTGGCGTCGGCCGATGCGACGCTCACGCGGCAGCGACGCGCGACAGCGCTCGTGCGCGTTCGTTACAATGTACAAAAACTCAAGTCTGGAAACGCGCAATGGAATGCAAGGTCAGCTGGTTGGGCAAGGACGGAATGGCTTTTGTAGCCGAGACGGGCAGTGGCCACATGGTGGCAATGGATGGCGCCCCGGAAGGCGGTGGCCGCAACCTAGCCCCGCGACCGATGGAAATAGTTCTGCTGGGCACCGGGGGCTGCACAGCGTACGACGTCGTGATGATTTTGAAGAAAAGCCGTCAGGACATTGTCGACTGCAACGTCACGCTGAAGGCCGAGCGGGCAAGCCAGGATCCGAAGGTATTCACGAAGATCCATTTCCATTTCACGGTGAGCGGCCGGAACTTGAACCCGGCGACCGTGGAGCGCGCGATCAACCTGTCACACGACAAGTATTGCTCCGCCTCGATCATGTTGGCCAAGAGCGCGGAACTCACGCACTCGTTCGAGATCGTCGACGCATAGCGCGTGTCGCGAAAGGAGGGAACAAAGCAGGCCGGTAAGCCGGATTCTGTGCGTGCGCCGGTTACCCGGCACGCGTGACAGCCATTCCTCTAGGCGCGCCATTGCTGACGCGCTCAAGCTTCCTACCCGCAGGTCAAGACGGGGCCCGTCCTTGCGCCTTGCTGCCGACGCACGCCTGCCTACTTGGAATTGCTCCGGGTGGAGGTTACCGTGCCGGACTGCGTCGCCGCAGCCGCGGTGCGCTCTTACCGCACCATTTCACCCTTACCTGATCCCGGCTTGCGCCAGGCCATCGGCGGTTTGCTTTCTGTTGCCCTATTCCGCGTGTCGCCACGGATGGCCGTTAGCCATCACCCTGCCCTGTGGAGTCCGGACTTTCCTCGCCTCCCGCGCGATGCGCGGCAGCCGCGGCTGTCTGGCCTACTTTGCAAGCCATCATCTTAGCATGGGTGGCGCGGCCCGCGCCGGCCGCTGCGGAACACCGACGTGTCCGCGTAGAACCGCGGATTGGCGTTGGCCGCCCACCAGCCCGGCACGCCCAGCACAGGCAACGGCGAAAACCGCGCGATCGTCAGCGCCCCGCCCTTTTGGGCAAGCTCGCGCGACGCCTGCCGTGGCGGGCACTCGACGACGTTATCATCGACCAGTGCCGCGGCGACACGGACATCCACGTCGGCCTGACGCTGCACCGCGGGCGCATCGAACCAGTCCGGCTCGACTTGGCAGACCCATGCATGCGCAGTGCATGCGCGATACGGCGCGAGCAGCTTCTCCAGCAGCGCATGGCCGTACACGTATACAGCACAACGCGCAGGCCACGCCTGGCGATGCTCGACAAACAGACGGCGCCAGTCAAAAGCGTGCAGCGCTTCAGCTAACGAACCATCGGAAGTCACAAAGATTGCGCCGTTTTCGTCAAAGTGAGTCAGCGCATCGCGTACCGGCCCCCTGCCGTTGCCGGGCGCGGGCGCACCTGCCTGCCGCCGCGCCTCGGCCATGCTGCAGCCAATCGTGGCGAGTTTGGTCCGCGGAAAGGCAAACCAACTCGCCGCGTTGAAGAAATCGTGCAGATTATCGCGCGTGGGCACGCAACCTGTCGCAGCAATGTGCGCTTCGTAACGCGTGCCGGGCGGCAACAGAGACTGCGCCACGAAGGTCAGCGGCAGGCCAGCGCCGATGCACAGCGACGCCGCTTGGGCATCCTGCGTCATCGTGCTGAGCCACGCGCCGGCCCCATGAGTATCGAGCACCCGTTGCCAACGCATCCCATGGGCCCGGAACGGCTCGAACCACGGTCGCGACCAGTCGATCCGCGCCACGGCCTCGCGCAGCGGTGACATGTCCGCCATGCGTGTCAGCGCAGCTTCCAGCCGAGCGCTTCGCCGGCCTTGAGCGGCACCACGCTGATGCCGCCTGCGTCGATGGCCTCCGGCAACGTCCAACTCGCGCGCTCGAGCGTCACCGTGTCGGTGGCACGCGGTAATCCATAGAAGTCGGCGCCATAAAAGCTCGCAAAGCCTTCCAACCGATCCAGGGCGCCGGCCTCGTCAAAGGCCTGCGCGTATAACTCCAGCGCATGCAGCGCCGTGTAGCAACCGGCACAGCCGCACGCGTGCTCCTTCAGGCCCTTCGGATGCGGCGCGCTGTCGGTGCCGAGGAAAAAGCGCGGATGACCCGAGGTGGCCGCCTCGACGAGCGCCACGCGGTGCGCCTCGCGCTTAAGCACCGGCAGGCAGTAATAATGCGGGCGGATGCCACCGACCAGCATCGCGTTGCGATTCAGCAGCAAGTGGTGGGCGGTAATCGTTGCGCCCAGCGTGCCCGACGCTGCATCCGCGTCGCGCACATACTGCGCGGCGTCGCGCGTCGTGATGTGCTCGAACACCACCTTGAGCGCAGGGAAATCGCGCCGCAACGGCTCGAGCACTCGGTCGATAAACACCTTTTCGCGATCGAACACATCGATCGATGGGTCTGTCACTTCGCCGTGCACCAGCAGCGGCAGGCCGGTCTGCTGCATCGCCTCCAGCGTAGCCGTGCAGTGGCGCAGATCCGTGACACCGGCGTCCGAGTTGGTCGTCGCACCGGCTGGATACAGCTTCACGCCATGCACGAAGCCGCTTTCGCGAGCCCGCCGGACTTCGTCCGGCGACGTGTTGTCGGTCAGATACAGCGTCATCAGCGGCTCAAACGCTGCACCAGGGCCGTGCGCGGGACGCGCGGCAAGGATTCGCTGCCGATAAGCGCCGGCCTGCGCGGTCGTGGTGACCGGCGGCTTCAGATTCGGCATGATGATCGCGCGGCCAAACTGCCGGGCAGTATGCGGCAGCACCGCTTCGAGCAGCGCGCCGTCACGCACGTGCAAATGCCAATCATCGGGACGGGCGAGAGTCAGCGCAGTGGCGCCCGACGAGCCGACGCCGGCTGCGGTGGAATGGGACTGGGACGAGTTCATGTCGATCGGCAGTTAAGCATGCGCATCACGCATGCGAAGGCTCGCCCGTGGCCACGCATTGAATGCGAAGCGGCGACGCATACGTCGCTGTTTCGGCGTGGGTGGCCCAGGGCTCGGTGATATGCTTCAAAAACATCATTGTAGCGGGCGCTAAGCGCGCTCGCGAAGCATTGCGTGCTCGCATCATGTGCCAACTGCTTGGAATGAATTGCGCGGCGCCCACGGACGTAACCTTTTCGTTCACGGGTTTCGCGGCGCGCGGCGGCGTCACTGACCATCATGCCGATGGCTTCGGCATCGCGTTCTTCGAGGACAAAGCCTGCCGGCTGTTCATTGACCACCAGGCGTCGGCGACCTCGCCGATCGCCGAGCTGGTCAAGCAATACCCGATCAAGTCGAAAAACACGATCGCACACATTCGCAAGGCCACGCAGGGTCGCATCGTGCTGGAGAACTGTCATCCGTTCCAGCGCGAGCTATGGGGCCGGCATTGGATCTTTGCGCACAACGGCGATCTGCGCGACTATGCGCCAGCACTCGGCGGCGTGTACCTGCCGGTCGGCACGACGGACAGCGAGCTCGCGTTCTGCGCGATCATGCAGCACCTGCGCGAGTGCTTTCCCAGCACCCACCCACCGCTAAACGAGCTATTCGACGCATTGGCACAGGCCACACGCGAGATCACTCGGCACGGTGTGTTCAACTTTTTGATGTCCAACGGGCAGGCATTGTTCGTCCACTGCTCGACCCATTTGTATTACCTCGTGCGCAGCTGGCCGTTCTCGACCGCGCACTTGATCGACACGGACGTCACGATCGACTTTGCGCAATACACGACGCCAGAGGATCGCGTTGCGGTGATTGCGACGCAGCCGCTCACCGATAATGAAACGTGGACGCGCTTTGCCCCGGGGGATCTGGCGATGTTCCAGGCGGGCCAATTGTTGTGCAGTGTCAACGTGCCGGTGCCTGCCGACGTGGCGGCCAAGGCGCGAGAGCCGCTGTGCAAGGCCACCGTCGAGTCAGTGTTGAGCACCAACGAGGACGGCGAGTTCACCATCGAATCCGCGTACAACGCCGCAGCAGTGCCATCGTAAAGTTGCCCATTCCGCCCGCCGCCGGTAACCCCATTTGAACTGAATTAACCGGTTCGGTACGACATTGCCCGTTTCGCGCTTAGCGGTGCCGCGCCTCACCTGCGAGATACCCTTCATCGGTTATCGACGTCGCCGATACTATCGCGCCAGCAGAGCCGGCTTTGCGTCTATGCTTTCCATGTACGCCACGAAGGATATCCCGCACCATGCTGAAATGCTTCCCTGTCCTCGGACGCGGTTCGGCGCCGTCCACTTCATCGACAAGCGCCCCCACCCAAGCCGATGGTTTCAAACCGGACTGCATCGGCAATCGTACAGCAACAGATCAGCGATCGACGGGCTTACCGGTGCCTGCCGATTCGCCACTTGCAAAGTTCCGCGAAGCGGTCCGTAAGGTGAGTCGAGACAATCGGCCGGTCAGTGTGCGCGCCATACCGGGCACGGGCATCGTCCACGTGAAGATCCAGGGCGACTCCAAAGTATTCGACAGTGTCGGCATGAAAGGGATCGATACATCGAACGGCCCAAAACGGCTTGAGTACCTGTCAATCCCCGCAGACAGATATGTGCCACATCTGGCGGGCGGCGGCAAACAACCGTACGTCGTCAGCGCCATGTCAGATAAAGAAACGCGGCGATTAATGTCCCCAAATCAGTCTTTGAAAAGCAAGCTGCTGTCTCGCGACCCGCTCGGCCCTATCGCGTACATCAATGGGGGATTCTACGGACACACCGGCATCCGGGAAGACGAGATCGATATCAAATCGTACGCAGCCAACGCCCCGATCGGCGGCGCCAAAGTCAAAGGAATCAAACAAATCGAAGGTGTGCGGCCCCAAGACGCCTATGAGGACGACTATCATAAGGTGACTTTTCCAAACGGATCCTACGTGACCCTCGCGCCATTGCTGGCGCAGATCAACGAAACCACGGGTCAATACGAAAACAAGTTTCCCGCGGAAAAGGCGGCCAATCCGAAATATGCGTTCGAGAATACGCCACTGAACCGCCCTGGAGAACTCGGCCACGCGTCGCACCCGAATGCACGCAGCGCAATTGATTTTCCATCGTCGTCTCGGCCCGCGGCCTCGCCCACCGCACTGAAAACGAATCGGTACAGGACGGTCATCGCCGGAGATGATAGCGGCGTACGCGGCGTCAAGTCGACAGGCATGCAGATGACCGAGATAGCCATCACGGTCACTCGGCTTGGGACATTTAACCGCGACCCGGGTTATGCCATCGCATGCGATGGCGGATCGTCGACAACAATGGGCGTCATCGACGGTAAGGGCAAATCGCTACTTAGCGTCCAAGGGCTGCTCAACGAATCGTCAGCCGTTAATTTCGTCGCGCTCGCATTATCGAACCCGCCAAAACAGACTGAAGACGCAACGGTCAAGCTGACGCCATACGACGTGACGAACCCGTAGCATGCGACCCGCCGGTGGCAACAGGCCGCTCCCCGGACAGTAGATACCGCCGGGGACGCAACGGTCAATGCAGGATCTTGGCCAGGAAATCCTTCGCGCGATCTGATTTCGGATTCGCAAAGAAGTCTTCCTTGCGGTCATCCTCAACGATCACCCCCCGGTCCATGAAGATGACCCGGTGCGCAACCTTCTTTGCAAAACCCATTTCGTGCGTCACGCACATCATCGTCATGCCTTCCTGCGCTAGCTCGACCATCACGTCCAGCACTTCATTGATCATCTCCGGATCGAGCGCCGAGGTCGGCTCGTCGAACAGCATCGCGATCGGGTCCATCGACAGAGCGCGTGCAATCGCCACGCGCTGCTGCTGACCGCCGGACAACTGCCCAGGATACTTGTCGGCATGCGCCTTCAGGCCGACACGATCGAGCAACTTCAATCCCTTGGCGCTCGCCTCGTCCTTCGAGCGACCAAGTACCTTGATTTGCGCAAGCGTCAGGTTCTCGGTGATCGACAGGTGCGGAAACAGCTCGAAATGCTGGAACACCATCCCAACTTTCGCACGCAGCTTTGACAAGTTTGTCTTAGGATCACTGACCGATTGCCCATTGATCATGATCTCGCCTTTTTGAAACGGCTCTAGTCCGTTGACCGTCTTGATCAACGTCGACTTGCCCGAGCCCGACGGGCCGCACACGACTACCACCTCGCCTTTCTTGACCTCGGTCGAGCAGTCCGTCAGCACCTGGAAGGACCCATACCATTTTGAAACATTCTTGATCGAAATCATCTTGCGACCTTTTTCTGAAGACCCTTGACGAGGCTTGACGCCACCGCGCAAATCACGAAATACACGGCGCCCGCGAACAGTACCATCTCGACGATCGTGCCGTCCCGGTCACCGACGTTTGCCGCGGTCCGGAAGAAATCCGCGACGCTGATCACATAGACGAGCGACGTGTCCTGAAACAGCACGATGGCTTGCGTCAGCAACAGCGGCACCATCGCGCGCAGCGCCTGTGGCAACACGATCAGCCGCATGCCCTGGCCGTAGGTCATGCCGAGCGCGGAGGCAGCGCTGAGCTGTCCGCGCGGCACGGCCTGGATGCCGGCCCGGATGATCTCCGAGTAATACGCGGCCTCGAACAACGAGAACGCGACCATCGCCGACACGAGCCGGATATCGACATCAGGCGACACGTCCAGCAACCGCTGTAGCAGCTGGGGCACCAGCAGGAAGAACCACAACAGCACCATCACCAGCGGAATCGAGCGGAACAGGGTCACATAGCCGCGCGCGAACCATTCGAGTGGCTTGAGTCCCGACAGCCGCATGAGCGCGAGCAGCGTGCCCCACACGATGCCCACAACGATCGCCAGCACGGTGACCTGCAATGTCATCACCGCGCCAGTCCACAGCGTCGGCAGCGCATCCGGGATGCCGGACCAGTTGAACTGACGCATCATTTGCCTCCAATGTAGCCCGGCAGCCGAGTCTTTTTCTCGACCCAGCGCATGCAGCCCATCACGACCAGGTTGATCAATACGTAAGCGAGCGTCACCGCAATGAAAGACTCATACGCCTGCGCAGTGTAGTCAACCAGTTGCCGTGCTTGCGCGGACAGGTCCAGCAGACCGATGGTTGACGCCACGGCGGAGTTCTTAAAAATATTGAGAAACTCAGAGGTCAGCGGCGGCACGATGATTCGGAACGCGACCGGCAGCATCACATAGCGATAGGTCTGCGGCAACGTGAAGCCCAACGCCAGGCCTGCGGCGCGCTGCCCGCGCGGCAACGCATTGATGCCCGAGCGCACCTGCTCGCAGACTCGGGCCGCCGTGAACAGCCCCAGACACAGAATCGATGCCGAGAAGAATTGCGCATCCGGCGGCAACTGCTTGAACCACGTGCCGATCGACGGCGGCAGGATCTCCGGCAGCACGAAGTACCAGATAAAGAACTGTACGATCAGCGGGATGTTGCGGAACACCGCGACGTAGACCATGCCAATGCCGCACAGCCATTTGTTCGGCACGGTGCGCAACACGCCCATCAGCGCGCCGACGAGCAGCGCGATCACCCACGCGCATAACGACACCGCGACCGTATTCCACAGCCCCGAGATCAGCCAGCCCAGATAGGTCGTCGGCTCGCCGGTCGAAACCGGGGTCATGAAAATGCCCCAATTCCAGTGATAACCCATGACTCAACTCCAAAAAGAAACGGAAGGCGCGCCCGCAAGCATCCCTTCCGTTTCAGTCACGCCTGTCAGTGAACGATGCGGCCGAGCGGATCAGTCCATCGCCTTGTCGTTCGGATTCTTGAATAGCGCCTTCATGTCGTCGGACAACGGAAAGTTTAGGTTCAGCCCTTTCGGCGGAATCGGGGACTCAAACCACTTCTTGTAGATCTGCGCCGCCTCACCAGATGTCTCGACCTTCGCGATCGCCGCATCGACGACCTTCTTGAACGCCGGGTCGTCCTTGCGCATCATGCAGCCGTACGCTTCGTGCGTTTGCGGGGTGCCGACGATCACAAAGTCGCCCGGATTACTCGACTTCGCACGTTCGCCGGCAAGCAGAGCATCATCCATCATGAACGCGGCGGCACGGCCGGTCGACAGCGTCAAGAATGACTCGCCATGGTCCTTCGCACTGACGATGTTCATGCCCATGTTGTGGTCCTGGTTCATCTTGCGCAGCAACCGTTCGGACGTTGTGCCAGCCGTGGTCACGACCGTCTTGCCCTTCAGGTCAGCGAAGTCCTTGATGCCCGAATTCCTCTTAGTCATCAGCCGCGTGCCGACCACGAAAATCGTGTTCGAGAACACCGCCTGCTTCTGCCGCTCCAGGTTGTTAGTGGTCGAGCCGCACTCGATATCGATTGTACCGTTCTGTACAAGCGGGATGCGGTTTTGCGACGTGATCGGAATCAACTTAACCTTCAGATCGGGCGTCTTCAGTTCATGCTTGACTGCCTCGACGATCTTCAGCGCAAACTCCTGCGAATAACCCACGACGTTCTGCTTCTCGTCATAGTACGAGAACGGAATCGACGACTCGCGGTGCCCCAACACCATGACGCCCGAATCCTTGATTTTCTTCAGCGTCTCCGTCTCCTGCGCCTGGGCAGCCCCGATAAGGGCGGCCAGTGCAGCCAGTGTGAATGCGGCTTTCTTGATGTTCATCCACGATCTCCTTCGCGAAAAGTCGTGTCAGTTTAGCAAAGTAATTATTATGAAAGTAATGAGTTGAAGTACTAATCTACGAGCTTTTGCGTTCGTTGTTCCGTGAATCGCTTCGCGCCGGCTCGCGTATAGGCCGCCACCGCGTTGCCGGTGATCGCGCCGCGCGCGGCCAATGCAAAGACAGACCGCGGGCTCGCGCCACGCGGTCTGTCTGAATTGCAGCAATAGGACTTAGAGACTTAGCAATGGATCACGGATACAGGCCGCGCATCTCGCGCGCCATCAGGATGCGCTTGCACGCAATGATATAAGCCGCGGTGCGCACGGACACGTCATTTTCCTGCGCGACCTGCCAGACGCTGGCAAACGCTTCACGCATCACGCGCTCCAGCCGATGGTTGATCTCGTCCTCAGTCCAGAAGAAGCTGGAGAAGTCCTGCACCCATTCGAAGTAGGACACCGTGACGCCGCCAGCGTTGGCGACCACATCGGGGATCACCAGCACGTTGTTCTCGCGCAGGATATCGTCGGCGAGCGGCGTAGTTGGGCCATTCGCCCCTTCGACCACGATCTTCGTGCGGATCCGCGATGCGTTCTTCTCGTTGATCTGGCCTTCGAGCGCAGCGGGAATCAGAATGTCGCTCTCGATACCCCAGAAATCCTCGTCGCCGAGCGGCTCTGCGCCGGCGAAGCCGGCTACGCCGCCTTGCGCCGCAACATGCTCGAGCAACGCATGCGCGTCGATGCCGGACGGCTTGTAGAGCGTGCCGGTGTGGTCCTGGACCGCGACCACTTTCGCGCCCGCCTCGACGAACAGCTTCGCGGCGATCCCGCCGACATTGCCAAATCCCTGCACCGCGACGCGCGCCGATGCGATATCCAATCCGATGCGCCGTGCTGCCTCGCAACCGACGGTGAACACCCCGCGCCCGGTCGCTTCGCGCCGGCCCAGCGATCCACCCAGCGAGATCGGCTTGCCCGTCACCACGCCCGTCGCCGTTTGGCCGACGTTCATCGAGTACGTGTCCATCATCCACGCCATCACCTGCTCATTGGTGTTGACGTCGGGCGCCGGAATGTCGGTGTTCGGCCCGATGATAATGCCGATTTCGCTCGTATACCGGCGCGTGACTCGCTCGAGTTCGCCGCGCGAGAGCTTGCGCGGGTCAACGCGGATACCGCCCTTCGCGCCGCCATACGGCACGTTGACCGCCGCATTCTTGATCGACATCCACGCGGACAGCGCCATCACCTCGGACAGCGTCACGTCCTGGTGATACCGCACGCCGCCCTTGCCGGGCCCGCGCGATGTGTTGTGCTGAACCCGGTAGCCTTCAAAATGCGCGATCGTACCGTCGTCCATCTCGATCGGCACATCGACGACCAGGATGCGCTTGGGACGCTTGAGCGTCTCGATCCAGCGTGAAAGCGAGCCCAGGTGCGGCGCAACACGATCGATTTGCTGCAGGTAGGAGCCCCACGGACCGAGCGAATCGGCATGTAAATAGGAAGGCAAGGCGTGCTTGGAAGGCATCGGTGAATCGTTCGAAACAGTTTGCTGCGCGGACATGAATGGTCCTCTTCGGTCAAGATGGCCGCCATTGTGAAAAAGCGGCACGACTAAATCCAATGCCGAATTATCATGCTCTATGCTTTCCTTGCATAACGTGCGGCGGCGCACGCAGCGCGCCAGTAACTCGCCGTGGCATCGCTGTCTTCGGAATCGGCCGCACCGTCGACGCTCGGCGGCCGGCGACAGCGGCTGAAGCTAGCGCCCAGAGCCAGAGACCAGCGCCCGAAGCCCGCAGCTGGTTACGCGCCGACAGCCAGCCCAGCCGCCAGGCGCCACACCGTATCCACCAGCTCGCCGCGCGCTTCGTCCCTGTGCGACGCTAGCTTGTCGCGATACAACCGGATCTCCATCGCGAGCGTAAACCGGTCAGCCGTCACGCCCCGCGCCGGCCGGTCGAGCCGCACGAGGCGCTCGGCCGCCACCGCGTCCTCCACCGCGCTGTGCGGCAGGAAGGCGACGCCGTGACCCGCCAGCGTCATCGCCTTGAGCCCCTCGGCCATGTCGGTCTCGTACACTTTATCTAGGTACAACGGAACCGGCGCAGTGCCGATAATCGTCTCCGTCATCCGCCCTAGATAGGCACTCGGCGTATACGACAAGTAGGGAACCGGTGCATCCTTCGTGCCTGGCAGCGTAAAACGCGCACGGCCGCTACGCGTGGTCGCGGCGAACGGGCTAATCGGCTCAATTCCCAGCACGAGCATGTCGTAGCGCGCGGGGTCCAGCGCAACAGGATGACTTGGATGATGATAGCCCATCACCAAGTCGCAACCGCCCTCCACCAGCGACAGTACCGCATCGTGCACGTTCAACGCACGCAGCCGCACATTGACCCGCCCGGTATGCTTCTCGATCCTGTCCAACCAGCGCGGAAAGAAGGTCAACGACAACGTATGCGGCACGGCAAACTCAATCGTCGCAGCCGGCGCGCGCCCGTGGCCGCGCAATACGGTACGGGCTTCGTGAAACTGGGACAGCATCGTCAGCGCCTGCTCGTAGAATACCTGTCCGGCTTGCGTGAGCCGCGTCGGGTACACTGAACGATCGATCAGCTCGGTGCCAAGCCAAGCCTCCAACGCCTGAATGCGCCGCGAAAACGCAGGCTGCGTCACATGCCGCAGTTCGGCTGAGCGGCTGAAACTTCGCGTCTCGGCCAGCGACACAAAGTCTTCCAGCCATTTCAATTCCATGCAACGACTCCATTGGCCATCCCCGCACCGCGCTGCACCCACGCGTCGGACCGTACGGCACCGCGCTGCGCCGCACCAGATGACAGCCACGGCGCAGCGCGCAGCCTCCATGGTAGCGTTTAGCGCCCGTCATGCCGCCAGCGACTACGCAGCAACCGACAACGTACCGTACAGTGCCGACGCGACAATTCCCCAATTAATGCATTTTACGCACAAATTGTTCCACGGCTGCTGTCATGTTCGGCGGCACACATCACCGGCGCGGCGGCGCTGCGAAAGCGTGCCGGCCAGCGCACGATGCCGGCATGCCGCACCGTAAAGTAATGGCACGGTCGTTGCGGTAACGCGTCGGTCGAGGGGAAAACCGGGGCACATCGCACGTTGCGCCGCCCAGCGAACAACACGACGCGATGCCGTTACTCCTCACCATCTGCTCAGCGAGGCATATCTCGATGAAAAACCTGCTCGGCTTGCTCCGAAGCGGCGACTGGCGCGCGCTGGTGGCCTGCTTTCTTTATCTTGATACTGGCTTCACCGTTTGGGTACTGTTCGGCCCGCTCGCACCGTTCATCAACAAAAGCCTGACCATGACACCCGCGGAACAAAGCTTCCTGGTCGCCGTGCCGGTGTTGTCGGCCGCCATCCTGCGCGTGACATTGGGTAACCTGTACCAGTGCACAAATGGCCGAGTAATTGCGCTGGCCGCAGTGGCCTTATCAGCAATCCCGACCATCGTGCTGCCGGCCTATCCGGGCGTGCCTTCGTACACGTTGCTGCTGGTGCTAGGCGTATTCCTGGGCGTAGGCGGAGCGAGCTTCGCGGTCGCGCTGCCGATGGCTGGCAGCAACTATCCGCCGCGCGTGCAGGGGCTCGTGCTCGGGCTGGCTGCCGCCGGCAATATCGGTGCGGTGCTCGACGGGTTCTTGCTCCCGCAATTGGCCACGCACGCGGGCTGGCAGGCTGCCACGCTCGGCGCGTTGCCACTGCTGGCGCTGGCCGGCCTGGCACTGTTCTTCTGGGCCAAGGACAGCAGCATCAAGTCAGGCAGCACAGCTCGCGCAGCGAGCAGCTTCGCCATCACGCTGGTGGGACTCATCGCGCTGGTGCAACTGGTGCATGCCGGCATGCTCGGCTCCGGCACAACCGGCACATTGCTGTTGCCGCTGGCCGGCGCACTGCTTGCGATCGCGGTGCTGCCGCAACGCTACCGCGCCGTGCTGGCCGAGCGCGACACCTGGGTGATCATGCTGGTCTACAGCATCACCTTTGGTGGCTTTGTCGGCATGTCATCCTACGTGACGCTGCTACTCACGGACCTGTACGCACTGCCCAAGCTCGAGGCCGGCTTATTCATGTCGCTGCTGGCGGCGGTCGGTGCCATCGTGCGCCCAATCGGCGGTTTGGTTGCCGACCGCGTGAGCGGCGTGCGAACATTGCTCGTCCTGCTCGCGGTCATCGGCTGCACCGATCTGCTGTTTGCCGCGACGATGCCGCCGTTGGCTAGCGGCATCGCGCTGCTGCTATGTCTATATGTCGCATTCGGGTTAGGCAACGGCGCAACCTTCCAATTGGTGCCGCGTCGCTGGGCCGGACGCACTGGGCTACTGTCAGGCATTGTCGGCGCGGCCGGAGGCATCGGCGGGTTCTACCTGCCAGTCGTCATGGGCATGGCCAAGGAAAGCACTGGCAGCTATCAGATGGGTTTTGCCGCCTTCGGTATGTTGGCGGCCTGCGCCTTCACGCTGGTGCTCACGCTGCGCGGCGAGTGGATCGCTTAGGCAGTGCCGGGCAATCGTGCGCACACGGGCTCGCAACGCGGCGAGGTGCTGCACGCGACGCAATAGCCGGTCGCATGCGGCCATGCGCGCCTAATCGCAAGCCGGACTTAGTGCTAGGGCTCAGCATGCCGAACTCAATGCGCTGGGCCTGGCCCGCCGAACCAGCACGCCAGACCCCGTGCGCCTGAGAAGCCGAATAGTAGTCCACCTCATACTTGACAATGAAACACCCCAGCACCAGCAGCGAATACGGGATCGGCCGGCGGCGGCTCAGCGGCGGCATAGCAGCGCATCGCGGATCGATTGCCGGTAAAATAATGGGCTCCTATTCTCGCAGAAGGCCGCACGATGCGCCGGCCTGGCATCGACATCCACCACTGACTGGCTCGTCGGCCGGCCCACCAATACACAGGAACCGCTCATGACCACTTTCCTGACTGAATTGCCTCATGACAAACCGGTGGCGCTACGCGTCGTGCCGCAGCCTCACGATGCAAATGTGCATGGCGACGTGTTCGGCGGCTGGATCATGGCTCAGGTTGACATCGCCGGTTCAATCCCGGCATCGCGGCGGGCGAACGGCCGCGTCGTCACGGTCGCGGTCAATTCGTTTGTCTTCAAGCAGCCGGTGTTCGTCGGCGACCTGCTCAGCTTCTATACAGATATCATCCGCACCGGCCGCACATCGATCACTGTTGACGTGTCGGTCTATGCACAACGTATGGGCCTGGCCGGCGAGACCGTTAAGGTTACCGAAGCGACGCTGACCTACGTCGCGACCGATTCGCAACGCCGTCCGCGCGTATTGCCGCCGCTCGGCTGAGGCCTGCCGCTTGCGAACAGCGCAGGCGTGCCGTATCAACAATTTAGTCCAAGCAAGACGAAGATGACGCGAGCCAATTGATCCGCTGCGCCGGTAACCTTGAAGCGCGTACAGCTTGTCTATCGAGGCAAAGCCGACATGCAAAGTCGGCTACATTGAGGTTAGTGACGCAAGCTGAAAAGAAAGTTAAACCGGCTGTCTAACGCCGAAACCGCTGATGGAGTCGAATGTTCTGACCACAAACTCCCCGCCATCGAGAAGTAATCGAGAGAATAGAATGAATACTCTCGAGTTGTGTGGCACGAGCTTGCTCAGTGTAGCGGTTCCGATCCATAAAAGCTTGAAGTTCGTCAATAACATATTCCCATTGCAATTTCGTACCGTACAACAAAATATGCGACTTGCTAAGAACCTCTGATAATGCCGTGTCGCTGCTGCCATCGAGCAATTGCAGCGCATGCCGCCACACCTGCTTTGACAGCGCATCGTCCAACTCTGGTGTGTGCTTCAGCAGATCAGTTGCGACTTGGACGCGCTGGGTAGGCGGCACACGCGGCAGCGCAAACGCCAGTCGTTGAAATTCGGGCGTGCGTCGCTCGAGTGGCACGCTACTCAACCCGGCTGCAAAACCGGGCAACGCAATGCCCAGTTGCTCATCCGGAAGCGAGAGTGCCAAGTGTCGCATTTCTGCATAGCGTGCTGCACGCTCCGCCTCGGGCAGCGTTTCTACAGCGGCGGCCAACGTGCCGACCGGTGCGCCTTGAACGGATGCAGGCAACGATAATGTCTGCTGCTGCAATATCGCATAGGCTGAGGAAACACTGCCTCCACCACGAAAAAAAATTCTCGCGTTCAGTTGATTAGTCAACCGTGAAACGAGTTCGGCTTTCTGAAACGAGTCCAGGTGTGCGAGCTGGTTGAGCAGTGCCTGATACCTTGCGACGTACCCCTGATATTCGCTTGATTGCCTTGATGCGATTGATAGGTCTAGCTTTATACTCCAAAGCGCATGGGCCAGTTCAGGCCAAAAATTGTCTTGATCGGGTCGCCGTCTCTCGGCCATCGCATAGGCAAAATCAAATATCCTGGCCCGCTGGCGGGGGTGAATGCGACGCATGGTGGGCCCGGTAAGCATCTTTTTTTGTATTTGAAGACTTTGCTCTGGCAGGCGGTCGGCTGCTGCGAACAGCCGTTCAAAAGCCTCGCTTTGCTGCTCGTAGGGTAAACACGGTAATCGGTTTGACAGTGTGATGAAGGGTTCGGCCCGCAGGCCCGGTTCAGCCTGAATACGCTCGATGTCATCAATCAACTGTTGCCACGACGCGAGGTTGGAGACCTTGGACGTTTGCTCGCCGCAACGTGCGGCCCATCGCCTCTCCTCCATCAGATGATAAGTGCGTTTGTTCACTTGTGAAAACGCGGCAAGATCGGCAAACGACAGATGATCCGCAATATTCAACATCACTTCATCCGGCAGCGCAGTGTGCGTTTTTGGCTTTTTTAGCGGTGTATCGGATACGGGACTTGCCAATCGTTTCACACTCGTAGGCGGTGCAGCCGTGGCCTGCGGGCGGGCTTGTTCGTCCATCGCATAAATGGCGCTCTGCGTGTTGTTCAAAGCGGCGTTTAAATCGAAGTCCATCGGCAAGCTCAGCAAGAAGTGAGAAAGACGCAACGCAAAGCGATGCTGCGTAGCAGGCTAGCTAAAAGCGGGCGGATCAGCGCAGTGATGAACAAAAATGGCAAAATTTTTGGCGGATAGAGAAGGCATTGACCTGCCTGGGCAGCAATGACAGGCCGATGTTGCATTCAGACCAGCTCTGACACCGCGGCCTCTGGCGATATTAGCTTGAGTCGTATCAATGGGGTCTTTTGGGCAGTAGGCATGCGACCATGTTGACACATCACCCTATTAGTACGCCGATTTAAAGTGAAGCGCCTTATGCGGCTCAGCAGCCTTGCCCGGGTTACGCAGGACGGCATTGGCCGAGTTGCGCTAACCCGTGTGGCCTAAGCCTGCGCTAGCCGGCGTTGCCCCGCTTTGCGTTAAACGGCATCCCCAGGTTGCCCGACATGATCAGTCAGATCAGGCCGAAGGACTTCATCGCAGGCACGAAATCGTGGTTCGCCACCGGCCTTCGTGACAGCTTGGTCAGCACATATCGGTGAAACCGCGGCAGTGTGGCCCAGCGGGCGACACTGACTGGGGTCACCCCAGCCAGTGAGCATTGCCTGCGCAACTCGTCGGGCACCGCGTCGGTACGCTGCCATGCGGGCGACACGTCTGGCGCCTGCACGGACGGCTCGGCGTTTAGGTGGGTACGCAGCATCTCGGCAAGCGCCTGGTCAAAGCGGCGCTCAATCTGCGGATCATCGTCCAGCGGAAAACACGCCAATAGCACGCGATCCGCATGCGGCAATGTCTGCCATTGCGTCAGCGAGATACGCACGCCGAAGCGGTCCAGGTTGTAGCGGACCGCCAGCGGGATGTACGTAAGGTTTTCACACGATGAAACCTCAAAGTCGAGCAGCAACGGAGTATCGAGCAACGGCATGGTCGTGAGCGCCCAAAAAAGGTGGTGAATAGCACGGAACATCGGCAGGCCGACCGCAGATGCATCGCATGCAGCCAGCATCGTGCGTTTTTCAGGTATTGTAGGACGATCGAATCGTCATCCCTTCATTGCTCCCCATGCCTTTGCATACCGAGCCTCGCGCCGCCCACCCGCACGGCCCAGACGCCGACCCTGGTGCCAGTACCAATATCGCTGGCACTGCCAATACTACTGGCACTGACACTAGCTCTAGCCCCGACAGCACCAACCCCGACGCCAACACCAATACAGGCCCGATTTCCCGCAACGGGGTCGACATCGACGCTGATACCGGAAAATCCGGCTTGCTGGAGCGCCCCGTACTGCGCACGGCAGCGGGCGGGCGGCGGGTAGAGCACGATGTCGTCGCCGACGAAGTACCGGTGGCGCTGGTATTTAACGGGATTTCGCACGCTGTGATGATGTGCACGCCGCGGGACTTGGATTTGTTCGCAGTCGGCTTTGCGCTGACTGAGGGAATCGTATCGTCAGGCAGCGAAATCCATGACATTGAGGTACTGATGTACGATGAGGGCTACGCGCAGGTGCAGCTCACGCTGGTGCAGCACGCGTTCGCGTCACTGAAGGACAGACGCCGTGCCCTGGCCGGGCGGACCGGTTGCGGCGTGTGCGGCATCGAGAGCGTGCAATTGCTCGACCTAGAGCCGGAGCGCGTCGAGCATACCGGTTTCCTGCAGCGTCTGGCCACGGATGCGCTCGCGTGCGCGGTGCGGGAATTACCAGCACACCAGCCGCTAATGCAGGCATGCGGCGGCGTGCACGCGGCCTCGTGGTGCGATGCCCACGGCACGATCCGCTATGCGTTCGAGGATGTCGGCAGGCACAATGCGCTGGACAAGCTGATCGGACAACTCGTGCTCGCGCGCGAGGACATGCGCGACGGCTTTGTGTTCCTGTCGAGTCGAGCCAGCTATGAACTGGTGCGCAAATGCGCGCGCGTGAGCGTGCCGATGGTGGCGACGATCTCCGCGCCGACCGCGCTCGCCGTGTCAATCGCGGCCAAAGCCGGCATCCGACTGGTCAGTTTTTGTCGCGAATCCGGCTACGTCGAGTACAGCGCGCCGGCACCGCCCCGCTAGATGAGCACGGCCGGCGAGGAACCGTGGCGGCGCCGCGCGACATCGCAGCCCATTGTCCGGCGTTCGTGCGGCGTGGCAGTCACTCGAATGGCGAGAAGTCCGGCTTACGCTTTTGCAGGAACGCGCTCATTGCTTCGCGCGCCTCGGGTGAACGCAGCATCCGGCCGAATTGCTCCGCCTCCTCGGCAATGCGTTGCACGACCTGCGCCTGCGCGTCGCGCTTGAGCAACATCTTGGTCACACGCAGCGACGACGCGGGCAACGCTACTAGCTTGGTCGCCTGCGCCAGCACGAATTCGTGCAACTGTGCGAGCGGCAGGACCTGACTCACGATACCGATCGCTTGAGCTTCATGCGCATCGAACGGCTCACCAAGCAGCAGCTTCTGCGCGGCGCGCTGGTAGCCGGCCAAGCGCGGCAGCAATAGGCTCGACGCCGCCTCGGGACACAGCCCGAGCTGCGTGAACGGCAGCGAGAAGCGCGCATCGTCGGCCGCATAAACAAGATCGCAATGCAGCAGCAGCGTCGTGCCGATGCCAACCGCCGGGCCCGACACGGCGGCGACGATCGGCTTGGCCGCCGTACTGATCTGCTGCAGGAACTGGAGCACCGGGGCATCCGGCCCGGACGGCGGCCGCTGCATGAAGTCCTCCAGGTCGTTGCCTGCGCAAAACACCCCGTCATGGCCGCGAATCAGGATCGCACGCACCGATGCATCGTCGCGAGCCTGGGCGAGCGCGTCGGCCATCGACTGGTACATCACGGCAGTCATCGCATTTTTCTTATCCGGCCGATTCAACTGGAGAGTCAGCACGCCGCGCTCGCGTTTAATTACGATATCCATCGTCCGATGTCTCCTCGGTGGACCGATCGCACGCGGCACGGGGGTAGGGCAACCCGGCACGTGAGTGGCGAATAAATGGCTCGCGCAACAACGCTGCTCACGAGCAGTCGAGCCGTTGAGGCGTCGCGCCAGGTATACATCCCGACGCATCGGCGTGCGTTATACCCGTTCGAGGATACCGGCAGCCCCCATGCCAGTACCAACGCACATCGTCACCATGCCGTACTTTTGCTTGCGCCGACGCAGCCCGTGCACGACCGTAGCGGCGCGGATCGCCCCCGTGGCGCCCAACGGGTGACCCAACGCGATCGCGCCACCCAGCGGGTTCACCTTGGCCGGGTCAAGCCCCAGATCACCAATCACCGCCAGCGCCTGCGCGGCAAACGCCTCGTTCAGTTCGATCCAGTCAATGTCCTGCAGTGCCAGGCCGGCGGCCTTCAGCGCGGCCGGAATGGCTTCCTTTGGGCCGATGCCCATGATCTCCGGCGGCACGCCGCGCACCGCAAAGCTCACGAAGCGCGCCAGCGGTGTGAGGTTGAATTGCTTGAGGATCTTCTCCGACACCACGACCAGCGCACCGGCGCCATCCGAGGTCTGCGAGCTGTTGCCGGCCGTCACCGTGCCCTTGTTCGCGAACACGGCTTTGAGCTTGCCGAGCCCTTCCAGCGTCGTGTCGGCACGAGGCCCTTCGTCCAGCGCGATCTCACGTGGGTTCACGACGATCCGGCCACTCGCCAGATCCGGCATGCGGTCCGTCACCGTGTACGGCGCAATTTCGTCGGCAAATTCGCCCGCCTGCTGAGCGGCCAACGCCTTTTGGTGCGAGCGCAGCGAGAACTCATCCTGCGCCTCGCGTGACACTTCCCAGCGCTGTGCCACACGCTCGGCGGTCAGCCCCATTCCATAGGCAATGCCTATATTCTCGTCGGCATCGAAGATAGGTGGCGGCAACGAAGGCTTGTTGCCCATTATCGGCACCATGCTCATCGACTCGCAGCCGCCGGCGAGCATCACCTCCGCTTCGCCGACACGGATGCGATCGGCCGCCATCGCCAACGCGGTCATGCCGGACGCGCAAAAGCGATTCACCGTAACGCCGCCGACGCTGGGCGGTAGGCCTGCCAGCAGCGCGCCGATGCGCGCGACGTTCAGGCCCTGCTCCGCCTCCGGGATCGCACAGCCGACGATGGCATCCTCGATCAGCTTCGTATCGAGTGCTGGCACCTGCGCGAGGGCCGAGCGGATCGCGTGAGTCAGCAACTCGTCAGGGCGCGTATGGCGCAAAGCACCGCGCGGCGCCTTGCCAATCGGCGTGCGGCTAGCCGCGACGATGTAGGCATCTTGCACTTGTTTGCTCATCTCAAGACTCCTTGTCGGGCCGCGTTAATTGCGCACCGGCTTGCCGGTCTGCAGCATGCCCATGATCCGTTCCTGCGTCTTCTGCGTGCCGAGCAGCGCAACGAACGCACGGCGCTCGAGCGCGAGCAGCCACGCCTCATCAACAGTACTGCCTGCTTCAACGTCCCCACCGCAGATTACCTCGGCGATGCGGCAGGCGATCAGGAAATCATGTTCGCTGATAAAGCGTCCATCGCGCATGTTGACCAACGACGCCTTGATGGTTGAAATTGCCGAACGTCCCGCCACCGGAATCGCGTTGGCTGGCAGCGGCGGGCGATAGCCGGCCGCTGCCAGCGCGCGTGCTTCGTTCTTTGCGGTGTCGAGCAATTCGTGCACATTAAAGACAATCGTGTCAGACGGCTTCAGATAACCCAGCGTGCGCGCCTCGTGCGCGGACGACGACACTTTCGCCATCGCCGCTGCCTCGAAAGGCTTTTGCAGGAACTGCAGCAGATTGCCCGTCGCTCCCGCATCAGTTGCGGCCTGAGCCGCGCGCAGCGCCGCCTCCTTGAGCCCGCCGCCGGCCGGCACCAGCCCCACGCCGACCTCGACCAGCCCGATATAGGTCTCCACGTGGGCGACGCGCTTAGCGCTATGCAGCAGCAGTTCACAACCGCCTCCCAGCGCAATGCCCGACGCGGCCGATATCACCGGCACATTCGCGTACTTCACACGCAGCATGCCCTGCTGGAATTTTTGCACGAATGGCTCAATGCCCTGGGCGCCACCCATCATGAACGCGGGCATCGCTTCCTCAAGATTTGCGCCAGCGGAGAACGGGCCGCCCGGCGCGCCGAGCTTCAGCGACGTCGGCTGCCAGATCACCAGCGCCTTGTATTGCTGTTCAGCAACGTCGATCGCCTGCGTGATTCCGTCGATCACACTCGGCCCGATCGTATTCATCTTCGACTTGAACGACAGAATCAGCACGTCGTCCTCGCCGGCCCGCTCGTCGACCCATGCGCGCACCACGTCGGTCTCGAACACCGTCTTGCCATACGTGCGCGGATCGTTGCTGGCCTCGCCAACCAGCGATGCACGGAACACCTGCTTGCGGTAGACCGGCAGCGTGCTACGCGGCACGAACGTGCGCCGCGCCGGCGACCACGAGCCCTGCGCGGTATGCACGCCGCCCTGCTCCCCAACAGGGCCGTCCAGCACCCATGCCGGCAGCACCACGTCGGCCAATGCCTTGCCGGCGCGGATGTCTTCCTGGACCCATTGGGCAACCTGCTTCCAGCCGGCGGCCTGCCACCCTTCGAACGGCCCCTCGTTCCAACCAAAGCCCCAGCGGATCGCCAAGTCGACGTCGCGCGCGTTATCGGCGATCGATTCAAGGTGCACGGCAATATAGTGGTACACATCACGGAAGATCGACCACAGGAATTGCGCCTGCGGATGCGTGGACTCGCGCAACAGCTTCAGCCGCTCAGCGGGCGCACGCTTTAAGATGCGGGCGACCAGCTCGTCGGCCTTGGCGCCACTGTCCACGTACTCGCCGGTCTTCGCGTCCAGCACCTTGATGGCCTTGCCTTCCTTCTTATAGAACCCTGCGCCGCTCTTTTGTCCGAGCGCTCCCTTGGCCACCAGCGCGGCGAGCACCGGCGGTGTCTGGTAAACCGGGAAGAACGGATCGTCGGCCAGGTTGTCCTGCATCGTCTTAATGACGTGCGCCATCGTATCCAGGCCAACCACGTCGGCGGTACGGAACGTGGCCGACTTTGCGCGGCCTAGCCGTGAGCCGGTCAGGTCATCGACTTCGTCAAAGCGCAGTCCGAACTTGGCTGCCTCGGCGATCACCGCGAGGATCGAGAAGATGCCAACACGGTTCGCAATGAAGTTTGGTGTGTCCTTGGCACGCACCACGCCCTTGCCGACCACGCTGGTGAGCACGGTCTCGAGTTGATCAAGTACCTCCGGGCGCGTATGCTCGGTCGGAATCAATTCGACCAGATGCATGTACCGCGGTGGATTGAAAAAGTGCACGCCGCAAAAGCGCGCTTTCAGGTCATCGGACAAGCCTTCCGAGAGCCGGATAATCGACAGCCCCGACGTATTGGTCGCGAAGATCGCCTTCTCGCCGATATACGGGGACACCTTCTTGTATAAATCGTGCTTCCAGTCCATGCGCTCGGCGATCGCCTCGATCACCAGGTCGCACTCGCGCAGCTTGTCCAGATCGTCCTCGTAGTTGGCGGCAACGATATGCGCGGCATCGCCCTTCACGCCGAGCGGCGCCGGCGACAGCTTTTTCAGGTGCTCAATCGCGTTGAGCGCGATGCCGTTCTTGGGCCCCTCCTTCGCGGGCAGGTCGAACAGCAGCACCGGCACCTTCGCGTTGATCAGGTGCGCCGCGATTTGCGCGCCCATCACGCCGGCGCCCAGCACCGCCACCTTGCGAATGATCAGATTGCTCACGTGTCTCTCCAATTAGAGCCTGCTCCCACCCATTAAAACAGCGCTTCGTCGATCTCGGTCAGCGGCTTGGCGCCGGCACGCGCAGCGCGGATCGTGAAAGCCGTCTCGGGCAACAGCTTCGCGAAGTAGAACCGCGCGGTCGCGAGCTTGGACCGGTAGAATGGGTCACCGCTACCCTGCTTGTCCAGCGCCAGACGGGCCATGCGCGCCCAGAAGTACGAGAACACGAAATGCCCGACCGTGCGCAGGTACGGTACCGCCGCGGCGCCGACTTCGTCCGGGCTCTGCATCGCCTTCATGCCGATTTCCATCGTCAGCTTCTGTACCTTCTCGCCGATATCCGCCAGCGGATTGACGAACTCCTGCATGTCGGGGTTGATGCCCTCGGCCTCGACAAAATCCTGCACGAGCTTGCCAAACTTCTTCAGCTTCGCGCCCATGTCGCCGAGCACCTTGCGCCCCAACAGGTCCAGCGACTGAATCGTGTTGGTGCCTTCGTAGATCATGTTGATACGCGCATCGCGCACATATTGCTCCATGCCCCATTCAGCGATATAGCCATGGCCGCCAAACACCTGCATGGCGTTGTTGGTCGCCTCGAACGCGTTGTCGGTCAGGAACGCCTTGATGACCGGTGTGAGCAACGCCACCAGGTCGGCCGCATCCCGACGCACCGCCTCGTCCTCGTGCGACAGCTCTTTGTCGATCTGCAAAGCCGCCCAGTACGTGAACGCGCGACCCGCCTCGACATAGGCCTTCTGCGTCAACAACATGCGCCGCACATCTGGGTGTACGATGATCGGATCGGCCGCTTTGTCCGGCGCTTTCGGACCGCTGAGCGAGCGCATCTGCAGCCGCTGCCTTGCGTAGGCGAGCGAGTTCTGGTACGCGACCTCGGTCAGCCCCAGGCCTTGCATGCCCACGCCAAGCCGCGCCGCATTCATCATCACGAACATCGCATTCAAGCCCTTGTTCGGCTCGCCGACCATCCAGCCCTTGGCATCATCCAGGTTAATTACACACGTCGCATTGCCATGGATACCCATCTTGTGCTCGATCGAGCCACACTTGACGCCGTTGCGCTGCCCAGGCTCGCCGTTGTCGTCCGGGATGAACTTGGGCACGATGAACAATGAAATGCCCTTGGTCCCCGCCGGCGCGTCCGGCAACCGCGCGAGCACCAGGTGGACGATGTTGTCGGCGAGGTCGTGCTCGCCACTCGAAATGAAGATTTTCGTGCCGGTGATCGAGTACGAACCGTCGCCGTTGGGCTCGGCCCGCGTGCGTAGGATCCCGAGGTCGGTGCCGCAATGCGGCTCGGTCAGGCACATCGTGCCGGTCCATTGACCGGATACCAGCTTTGGCAGGTACTGCTGCTGAAGCTCGGGCGTGCCGTGCGCGTGCAGGCATTCATACGCGCCGTGCGACAGGCCAGGATACATGGTCCATGCTTGGTTCGCCGAATTGAGCATCTCGTACAGCGCGTTGTTCACGAACGCGGGCAAGCCCTGGCCGCCATAGGCCGGATCGCAGCCTAGCGCCGGCCATCCGGCCTCGACATACTGCTGGTACGCTTGCTTGAAGCCCTCGGGCGTGGTCACCACGCCGTCGCCGACGTACGTGCAACCCTGCTGGTCGCCAACCTGGTTCAACGGAAACAGGACCTCGGAGCAGAACTTGCCCGCCTCCTGCAGCACCGCATTGATCGTATCGGCATCCAGATCCGCGTGCTTAGGCAGTTGCTTCAGTTCGGCTTCGACGTTCAGCAATTCGTGCAACACGAATTGCATATCGCGCAACGGTGCGGCGTACTGTCCCATGACTCTCTCCGTTTTGACTAAGGCACCGGCGATGCGCGGAGTGCTCTGCCCGCGTCAGCGACCAGCGTCGCTTTGATACGATACAAAAACTTTGTCGAGCACCCGCCACGCGACCTCGACCGCATCCGGCAAGCGCAGGAAACGCGCATCGTGGTGCAGCCCGAGCGTCACGCTGTACAACTCGAACAGCATTAGCCGCGGGTCGGTGTCTGCACGCAGATGCCCTTCATCCTTGGCTTGCAAGATGGCACGGATCAGCGTGCCGCGCCAAGTACTGACGCTGCGTGCGAGTTCCTCGCGCACGGCGCTGGCGGCTCGATCATCGTACTCGACGGCACCACTGATGTAGATGCAACCCGTGGTGACCTCTTGGATCCGCTTCTCCATCCATCGGCCAACCAGCGCCCTAAGGCGCGGCAACCCGCGCGGCTCCCGGATCGCCGGGAAGAACACTTCCTGTTCGAAGCGCTGGTGGTATTCCCGGATCACCTCAACTTGCAAATCCTCGCGCGAACCGAAGTGCGCGAACACACCGCTCTTACTCATCTGCATGCGCTCGGCCAGCAGACCGATCGTCAACCCCTCGAGCCCATCCCGGCTCGCCAGGGCCAACGCAGCATCCAGAATCGCCGCACGGGTTTGTTCGCCTTTTCGTATCGCCATTTTTACCGTCCATTCATTGCACCGCAAAATAGAACGGCCGTACTATTATTATGGGCGGCCGCCCGCGGAAACAAGCTATTTATTAGAAATGAGTTTCTAACAAGCACGACCGTGCTGTATAGCGCGATGATCGGTCATCAACGTGATGATGTGATTCGATGCTCGTGCTCCGGTCCCGCGCGTTTTGGGTGCTGCGTGGCGCACCGTCGAACCCGCATGTGCGCCATTTCAAGTGATTTTGCGCACCGGATCAAGAATGGATTGCATCGTCAATCGTAGCTGCCGATGGTGAGCAGCTTCATGGCGAGCCAATATCCGTTGTACGCAATCCAGTTCGCCACTCGCACCAGCCACGGCCGCGATGCGTAACGCTGCGGGTCGATGGCGCGCGATTGTTCCACAGCCTCGAGGATGGCCGCGCGTATGCCGGCCACCTCGGGATGCCGGAACAACACTAGATTGGCTTCATGGTTGAGCACCAGCGATAACGCATCGAGGTTGGATGATCCGATCGTGCCCCAAACGCCATCCACCACCGCGACTTTGCCATGCAGCATCGTACGGTCATATTCGGCAATCCGGATACCCACGCGCAGCAACGACTGATAGAGAAACGGCACCGCGTAGTCCAGCGCGACAAATTCGTTGCGTCCGATCACCAATGACACCCGCACGCCACGGCGTGCTGCGCGGACCAACTCGCGGCGCATCCGGCGGCCGGGCACGAAGTACGGGTTAGCCACTAGGATCTCGTCCCGCGCCTGCCGAATCGCCAGCCGATAGGCACGCTCAATCGCGCGTCGATTATTGACGTTATCGCGTGCGACAAACGCGACCTGCGGTACGTCTGCCGGCGTGTCAAGCGCCCCGAGCGCACGGCGGCGCGCCCGAGCGGGACGCGGCGTGGCCTCGCCGGGAGGGTCCCGGCCAGCGGCAGTTAAGCAGCGGGCTGCCGCGGCATCGGTTACCGGGGCGCCGCCCGGTCCGTGCGCCAGACGTTCGTGCGGCACTGCTGGCGGCGGCGGAATCCGAGCTTGGTCGATACGTCGCCATTGCAGGTCGAACGCCTCGACCAGATCCACGACGGCGGGACCGATCACCTCAGCCGAATAGTCCCATCGGGCAAACGGCAACGGTTGGCCCGCTTCCAGCCGGTCGTCTATGACGTTGTGTCCGCCGCAAAAACCATAGCGTCGATCGACGGCAGCCAGCTTGCGATGGGTGCGGGAAAATCCGAAGCGGATACTGAAGACGCCCGGATTGTAGATACGGTGCTCGATGCCGGCATCGTGCCATGCACGTAGCAATTCACTGCGCGGAGTGCCGATGCCGTCGATGATCACCCGCACGTGCACGCCCCTCGCGGCGGCACGCGCCAGCGCCGCGCTGACGCGCGCGCCGCATGGATCGTCGCGGAAAATATACGTCTCGAGCGCGACCTCGTGTTCGGCCGCGTCAATTCGCTCAATCAACGCATCGAACAGCGCGGTGCCGGATCCAAAGATCCGCACGTCATTGCCGGCGGTAAAGCGCAACCGAGGCTTACGATGGCCATCCAGCATCGTCTGTCGAAGCCGAACCAGACGCCTGATGGTGGCCACCATTGCCGCGCTCCGCTTAACTGGCAGCGAGTCGCCCCGGCAACTGCAGGATCGCGTCGCGATTCGATGCCGAAAAACAACGCGCCGCGGCGTCCCGGTAAGGCAGCCACGCATACGCGACGTGCTCACGCGGTGCCAGCGTGATCTCAATGGATTGCGGCACGCAGAGGCTAAACCAGTGCTCGATATTACGCTTCACGCCGGGCGCATAGCGATAGCGCCATTGCGGGTAGATCTCGTACTCGATCGCATGGCACCAATCGAGCAGCGCGTCGGCCGGCACCTGCGCCGTGCCAACCGCGATGCCTGTCTCCTCGAACACTTCGCGTGCCGCGGTCAGCGCAAGCGGCTCGTCGGGCGTGTCCTTCGAACCAGTCACCGATTGCCAGAAACCGGAGCGATCGGCGCGTTCGAGGACCAGCACGTCCAGCTTGGCGGTGTGAATCACCACCAGCACCGACTCCGGGATCTTAAACGGCCGGGACATCGGCAACTTGCGCCGCGCGCCGTACTACGCGTTCACCGGCTCGGCGTTGCGCAGCCGGATATGCAGGTCGCGCAATTGACGCTCATCCACCTCGCTCGGCGCTTGCGTGAGCAGGCACTGCGCACGCTGGGTCTTCGGGAACGCGATCACGTCGCGAATCGAATCCGCGCCGGCCATCATCGTGACGATCCGGTCCAGGCCGAATGCAATGCCACCGTGCGGCGGCGCGCCGTATTGCAACGCGTCGAGCAAGAAGCCAAATTTCGCACGCGCTTCCTCCGGGCCGATCTTCAGCGCGCGGAACACCTTGCTTTGCACGTCTTCGCGATGGATCCGCACCGAACCGCCGCCAATTTCCCAGCCGTTGAGCACCATGTCGTACGCTTTTGCAAGGCAACGACCCGGATCAACCTCGAGATATTCGAGGTGTTCGTCCTTTGGGCTGGTGAACGGGTGATGCGCGGCAACCCAGCGATTATCCTCGTCGTCGTAATCGAACATTGGGAAATCGATGACCCACAGCGGTTTCCAGCCCTGCTCGACCAGTCCGGCACTGCGGCCGAACGCCGAGTGGCCAATTTTTAACCGCAGCGCACTGAGACTGTCGTTGACCACCTTGGCGCGGTCCGCGCCGAAGAAAAGGATGTCGCCGTCCTGCGCGCCGGTGCGCTCGAGGATTGCCGCAATGCACGCATCATGCAGGTTCTTCACGATCGGGCTTTGCAAGCCGTCGCGCCCCTTGGCCACCTCGTTGACCTTGATCCACGCAAGACCCTTTGCACCATAGATGCGCACGAAGTCCGTATAGCCGTCGATATCGCCACGCGTCAGCTCCGCTCCGTTGGGCACGCGCAGCGCGGCCACCCGGCCGTCCTTCGTGTTCGCCGGCGTGCTGAACACCTTGAAATCGACGTCCTTCATCACGTCGGTCAACTCGGTGAATTCTAGCTTCACGCGCAGGTCGGGCTTGTCCGAGCCGAAGCGGCGCATCGCTTCCGCATGCTGCATGACCGGGAATGGATCGGCAAGCTCGACGTTGATCGTCGCCTTGAACACATGGCGAATCATCGCCTCGAATAGGTCGCGGATCTCCTGCTCGTTCAAGAACGACGTCTCGCAGTCGATCTGCGTGAACTCCGGCTGCCGGTCCGCGCGCAGGTCCTCGTCGCGAAAGCATTTCGTGATTTGATAATACCGGTCAAAGTTCGCCACCATCAGCAGCTGCTTGAACAGCTGCGGCGACTGCGGCAACGCGAAGAACATCCCTGCGTTCACGCGCGACGGCACCAGGTAGTCGCGTGCGCCTTCCGGCGTGCTCTTCGTGAGCATCGGCGTCTCGATGTCGATGAACCCCTGCTCGTCCAGGTACTTGCGCGACTCCATTGCGACACGGTAGCGCAGGCGCAGGTTGTGCTGCATCTGCGGCCGGCGCAGGTCCAGTACGCGATGCGTCAGACGTGTGGTCTCCGACAGGTTCTCGTCGTCCAGCTGGAACGGCGGCGTCACTGATGCATTGAGTACCGTCAGCTCGTGGCATAACACCTCGATCTGACCACTGGTCAAATTCGCGTTGAGGGTGCCTTCCGGGCGTGCCCGCACGATGCCGACCACACGCACACAGAACTCATGGCGCACCCCTTCGGCGGTCTTAAACATGTCCGGCCGGTCGGGGTCGCACACCACTTGCACCAATCCCTCGCAGTCGCGCAAGTCGATGAAAATGACACCGCCATGGTCGCGGCGCCGATGCACCCAGCCGCAGAGCGACACCGATTGGCCCAGCAGTTTTTCAGTCACCCGACCACAATATTCAGATCTCATCGACATGATGTTCGTCTTTCATTCGTAAAGATAGGCGACGGCGCGATCGGCATCATGCCGGCGCGCGGGCGACGCCCGCAATAATCAGAGCAGCGGCTCGACGGGACGGCGCGGCGGCGCAACGGCCGGCACCGGCGATGCAACCGGGGCCACCACGCCCATTGACACGATGTACTTCAGCGCGGCATCCACCGTCATGTCCAACTCCACCACCTCGTTTTTTGGCACCATGAGGAAGAAGCCCGACGTAGGGTTCGGCGTGGTCGGTACATAGACGCTGACATGATCGCCATTCAAGTGGTTAGCGACGTCACCGCCTGGAATCCCGGTCAGAAAGCCAATTGTGTACGAGCCCTTGCGCGGATATTCGATCAGCAACGCCTTGCGGAACGCATTGCCGCTGGACGACAGCAGCGTGTCAGATACCTGCTTGACACTCGTGTACAACGGACCGACGACGGGAATATGAGCCAGTAGCTTTTCCCACCAGTTGACGAGCGTCTGCCCGATCAGGTTCTGAGTCAAGAGGCCGACCACGAAAACGAACGCCAGCGTCAGCACCGCACCCAGGCCGGGCAGGCGAAAGCCGAACACGCGCTCCGGCTGCCACGCTTCGGGCAGCAACAGCAGCGTCTGGTCCATCGTGCCGATGATCAACCCCAGCACCCACAGCGTGATTGCCAGTGGCACGAGCACCAGCAGCCCGGTCAGAAATACGTTCTTCAGCGTCTTCTTGGTCGTCTTGATTTTCATGGATCGATGCTCAGGCAGACGTGCCCGCGTTGGACGACGGCGTCGCGCTGCCTGCCGCAGCCGGTGCGGTGGACGCACCGGCGCTGGTCGCGCCGTCCGCGCTGCCGCTGCCCGCCTCCTTCGCGGCGGGCGCCTTGCTCGCGCCGCCTTCCCCGCCCTCGGATTGGTTATTGCCGCCCGAGTTACCGCCGCGGAAATCGGTCACGTACCAGCCGGAGCCTTTCAATTGGAATCCCGCTGCAGTGACCTGCTTGCGGAACGTGTCGCGGCCGCACTCGGGACACTGGCTCAGCGGTGCATCGCTAAGTTTTTGCAACGCGTCTTTCTTAAAGCCGCAGGACTCGCAACGATATGCATAGATCGGCATCGCCCTATCACCCCTCAAGGATCTCGCAAAGCCTTGAATTATAGCCGGAAATGGTGGCGTCTTACGCACGCCGACGCCAGCTTATCCAGCGCTCATGTTGACCGAACACCGGCAGTGAGCCGTTGACCGGACGCTCGTCCACCCGTTCGAACGACGAGTTCAGCAGCGTGTCGCGCTCGATGCCAAACGGCGGGCCTTTCGGCGTCACACCGACAAAGAAAAACCCGGCGAGCAATGCGCCCGGCGGCGCCAGCGCCGTTATTCGGACAGCATACCCGAGCCAGCATCGCGGCGGCATCGAGCACAGGAACGCGCGTTTGTCTACCCATTGCGGCACGTCCTGTTGCGGGCCAAATCCGCCATCGCGGCACGAGCCGCCGCTCGCTGAGTTCATCGGGGACCTCCGATACACGACTCGATACCAACCAGGGACGCCAGCCCGAAGTGGGCCAGCAGCACGCCGGCGCCGACCGCCACCCCGAATACCAGCAGTCCTTGTAGCAAACGGTTGGTCCGTTGCTGCTCAATCAGTATCCGCCGCATCAAAGCCTCGGTCGCACGCGGCGGCTGATCGTGATGCCGGGACAACGCATGATGGATCAGGCGCGGCACTTGTGGCAGCGTCTTGCTCCATTGCGGCGATTCGATTTTCAGCCTTTCCATCCAACCGCGCCAGCCAATCTGATCGTTCATCCAGCGCTCGAGATACGGCTTGGCCGTTTTCCACAGATCGAGTTCCGGGTCAAGCGCGCGGCCCAGGCCCTCGACGTTGAGCATCGTCTTTTGCAGCAGGACCAATTGCGGCTGGATCTCGACGTTGAAGCGCCGCGACGTCGAGAACAGTCGCATCAGCACCTGGCCGAGCGAAATGTCCTTCAGCGCGCGGTCGAAGTACGGCTCGCACACCGCGCGGATCGCGCTCTCCAGTTCCTCGACCCGCGTGTGCGGGGGCACCCACCCGGATTCCAGGTGCAACGTCGCGACCCGGTGGTAGTCGCGTTTGAAAAACGCAAGGAAATTCTGCGCCAGATAATTCTTGTCGAAATCCGACAGCGCGCCGATGATCCCGAAGTCCAGCGCGATATAACGGCCGAAATGGTCCGGGTCTAAGCTCACCTGGATGTTGCCGGGGTGCATGTCTGCATGGAAGAACCCGTCGCGAAACACCTGTGTGAAGAAGATCTCCACGCCTTGCCGCGCAAGCTTCGGGATGTCGACGCCGGCCGAGCGCAGCGTGTCTACCTGGCTGATCGGCACGCCAATCATCCGCTCCATCACGATCACCGTCGACGTGCAATACTCCCAGTACATCTCCGGCACCAGCAGCAGGTCCAGTGCAGCAAAGTTGCGGCGCAGTTGGCTTGCGTTCGCCGCCTCGCGCATCAGATCCAATTCGTCGTGCAGGTACTTATCGAACTCCGCCACCACCTCGCGGGGCCGCAGCCGCTTGCCGTCAGCCCACAGCCGCTCGGTCCAGCGCGCGATGTCGCGCAATAGCGCGAGATCGGAGTCGATCACCGGCAGCATGCCGGGGCGCAGCACCTTGATTGCCACGGGCTTGCCGGCGTGCGTGCCGCTCTTCAGGCGCGCGAAGTGCACCTGCGCGATCGAAGCGCTGGCCACCGGCACCCGTTCGAACTCGTCGAACAGCACATCGACCGGCTTGCCCAGCGACCTCTCGATCAACGCGGTCGCCACCGCAGAATCGAATGGCGGGACCTGATCCTGCAGCTTCGCCAGCTCGGTCGCGATATCCACCGGCAACAGGTCGCGCCGGGTGGACAGGACCTGACCGAACTTCACGAAGATCGGCCCGAGACTTTCCAACGCCAGGCGCAACCGCTGCGCGCGCGGAATCCGGATCGGACGGCCGAACGTCATCACGCGCACCAGCAGCTTCACGCGCCAGTCGGCAATGTGCCCCAGCATCACCTCGTCGAGTCCGAAGCGATAGACTGTAAATAGTATTTTGAAAAAGCGTAGGATTCTCATGGGCGGCCGGATCAGTGCAGGTCGTCAGCCGAGCGGGAGCGTGCTCCCGTGGATGACGCGGCGCCGCCCGGGCGCGTCGCGACGCCGCATTCGGCGCGCTCGATGCGCTTCTCGATCCGAGCAAGCGTGTCGCGCGCGCGCGCGAGCTCATCGCCGAATTGCTCGAATCGTGCGCGGCGGACCAGTTGCGGATTCTCGTCCAGCAGGTATTCGGTCAGCGAACCGACTAAGCCCCCTGCGGTGCGGCGCGCGTAGGCCGAGACGGCCCGCGCCACCGACGCAATGCGGTGGGCTGGCACGTCACCGATCAGACGTGCGAGATCCTCCTCGGCCTCCCAGCGCAAATGCTCCGCGAGCTTCGCGATCGTCGCCGCGAATTCCGCGTCGCCCTCGATCCGCACGTGCTTGAGGATCGCCGCCTGCCCACCGGCAGTGAACGCAGACAACGCCGACGGCGGCACCGTGATCGTTACGTCGACCGTTGGGGGCATAGGCGCGTGCGACGCCGACGCGCCGTCCCGCGCCGCGTGCGGTGCCTTGGCCCACACGTCGCACGCCCCGCCGGATGCGGCCGGTGCCAGCGCAGTGGCGCCGGCAGGCGGACGCTGCCGCACAGCGACCGTGCCATCGCCCTGCACGGCCAACTCTAGCACGGCCGGAGACAACACCAGCCGCGCGGTTTTCCCCGCGTACGGCAGCAGGCGCTCGCGCGCCCACGCTTCGCGGATCAGTAAATGGTTGACGACGGCAACGAAAGGCTTGGCGGCAATGGTCATCGGGGCAGAAAGAAAGCCCGCGCAAGCGGCGCTCGCGCGGGCTGTTATTGTAACGTCCGTGGCGGCGCTTGCCTGCGCCGCCCGATTCCGTGTAGCCGGATCGTCAGGACAGTTGCTGGATGCCGGCCAGCACCCAGCCTTCACCGCTGCGCGCGTTGCGGCTTAAGTTCCACATTTCGGCGAATGGCTCGGCCGCGGCACCCTGGGCCTCGCGCAGCAGACCATGGAAGCGCACCGACGCCACGTACTCGTTGCCACCCCGGTCCTCGACGCCGACCAGATCGGCGTTCAACTGCACCACGTCGGTGCGGTTTTCACCGTGGCGTGAATCGAGATCCAGCTTAATCTCGGCAAACATTTCGGGCGTCGTGAACTCGCGGATGTCGTCGAGATTGCCGGCATCCCAGGCCGCCTGTAGCCGCACGAACGCCACCTTTGCCTGGCGCATGAATGCGTCGACGTCGAAGCCGGCTGGCACCACGGGAACGTCAAGCACGCTAGGATCCGCGGTGACGCGGGCCTGGCCCTCGGGCACGACGCCCGTTTGGCCCAAGCCGTCCGCTGCGGGTACTTGCGACGGCGCGGCCACCGGTGCGTCATATTGCCGCAGTGACGCACTGGAAGGCGGCTCGAAGCCACCATGCGCATAAGCGGCAGCAGGCCGTGCGTTGCGATTAGCGAACTTGCGGAACAGCCACAACCCGACGAGCGCAACCAGGGCAATCAGGATCACGTTGCTTAGTACGCTGGCCAACGCGCCGCCGAGTCCAAAATGCGACAACAACGCCGCCAACCCAAAGCCGGCGGCCAATCCCGCGAGTGGCCCCATCCAATTACGCTTGGGCTGGGCCGCCGCGGGCGGCGGGGTTTGCCCGCGGGCCGCCTGCGCGCCCTGTGCGGGCTGGGACGGCGTGCCCTGCCGCGGCGCGTTCGGTTGTGCGGGCGGCGTCGCCTGCCGCGTGATCTGTGACTGCTTGCCGATCGAGCGGCCGCCGCCCATGCGCTTTGCGTCGGCATCGAATGCGCTGAACGAGCCGATAGCCAACAAGCCGGCTGCTGCAATCACGCCGAACCGGCGGCTGATGCGTGTGCTCAGGCGCGGTGCGCCGGTAGCGGGCAAATGGGAGGAATGACTGGAAAAACGGGACTGAGCCGACATCTGATCTCCTGGACGGTCGCTAGTATTTGGTGGCGACATGCAGTGCAACAACGCCACCTGACAGATTGTAATATTTGACGGCGTCTAGTCCAGCTTGTTCCATCATTGTTTTTAGCGTGTCCTGATCCGGGTGCAGCCGAATCGACTCGGCCAAGTACCGATAGCTGTCGGAATCGCGCGCCACTTTCTCGCCGAGCCACGGCAACACCTTGAATGAATACACATCGTAGAACTTCTTCAGCGGTTGCCACACTTTGGAGAACTCCAGTACCAACAGCCGGCCGCCAGGCTTGAGCACGCGGCGCATCTCGGCGAGCGCGACCTCCTTGTGAGTCATGTTGCGCAGACCGAACGCGACACTCACCACATTGAAGTAATGGTCGGGAAACGGAATTTTTTCCGCATCGCACAATAGCGTCGGCGTGACGATGCCCTGGTCGAGCAGGCGGTCGCGCCCCACGCGCAGCATCGACTCGTTAATGTCGGTATGCCATACCTGTCCGGACGGTCCGGCTTGCCGGGCAAACGCCTTGGCTAAGTCGCCCGTGCCACCAGCCAGATCCAGCACGCTGTAGCCGAGACGCACCCCGGCCTGGGCGATGGCGAAGGCCTTCCACATGCGGTGCAGTCCGCCCGACATCAGGTCATTCATCACGTCATAGCGTGAGGCCACGGAATGGAACACTCCAGCGACCTTATGCGCCTTCTCGCTCTCATCGACGGTCTGATAACCGAAATGGGTCTTCGTCATGGCGGCGGTTCCTTGCGTGAAAGAGCGCGGCATGCGCCGCGGTAATGCGTGTGGGGATGTCAGTGGCGGTGGCCGTCGCGCGTGCGCGCCGCCTCGCCCATCGGCGCGTCACGGTCCACGCCGGCGTCCGCCAGCTTGTCGAGATAGGCTTGCCAGTATTCGGCTTGCCGAGTCGCGAGATCGTACAGCAGATCCCATGAATAGATGCCGGAATTGTGTCCGTCGGAAAACGTCGGCTGCAACGCGTAGTGGCCAACTGGCTCGATTGACACGATCGTCACGTCGCGCTTGCCGGTCTGCAGCGTTTCCTGGCCCGGGCCGTGCCCGCGCACCTCGGCCGACGGGGACCACACCCGCAGGTACTCGAAAGGCAGCCTGTAGCATGCACCGTCCGCATAGCGCAGTTCCAGCACGCGCGATGCCGAATGCACGACGATGCCAGTCGGCACCGGCGTATCGGGAGACAAACCTGCCATCGACAACTCCATTCTCAGTTCAGCCAAATTCGCGCTGCAACGCGTCGCGCACCGCGGCGCCCAAGCCGGCCGCCGCCGCAACGCGTGCGGCATGCTGCCGCGCAGACGGCTCGCGGCACCGGGCGGCCCACACGGGTGCCGGAAAATGCGGATCGTCGGCAAAGCGCGGGATCACGTGCCAGTGCTGGTGAGCGACCATGTTGCCCAGACTCGCGATATTGATCTTGTCCGGATTCAACGTCGCGCGCAATGCGCGCTCGAGCGCAGCCAGCGCACGTATCAGATGCTCACGCTCTTCAGCCGACAGGTCGCTAAACTCGGTGACATGCGCGTTCCACACGAGCCGACAAAATCCCGGATAGTCCGGCTCGTCCGCCTCGATCACCCGCAGCCACGCGTCGCGCCACCACACGGTGCCCCCCTCCTGCGCACAGAACACGCACGATGCCGCGTCGCGCGACGCAACCTCGGCCGACCCAGCAGGCGTACCAGCGTTCATACAAGCACCCGTTCAATGCCGCCGCTGTTCGCCCGTTGCACGTAATCGGCCATCCAGTTCTCACCGAGCATATGGCGAGCCATCTCCACGACAATGTAGTCCGCCTCGATGCCCGCGTCCTCGTTATAGCGCGACAATCCCTGCAGGCATGACGGGCAGCTGGTCAGAATTTTCACGTCGCCGTCGAACGCGGCGCGCGGCGCGTCCACGCCGGTGCCGGTCACGGGCCCGCCGGGCACATCGGCCGGCGCGCCGGCGCCGAGCGGCGCTGCTGCAATCGGCATGCCGCGCAATTTGGCCGCCCCCTTGCGGATTTCCTCCTCCTTGCGAAAGCGCACTTGCGTGGACACGTCAGGACGCGTGACCGCGAGCGTGCCCGATTCGCCGCAGCAGCGATCGTTCTTCTCGATCCGGTAGCTCTGCTTCTGGCTGCCGACCAGCTCGTTGACCAGCTTCACCGGGTCCACGGTCTTGATCGGCGTATGGCACGGGTCGTGATACATGTAGCGCACACCGGACACGCCGTCCAGCTTAAGGCCCTTCTCCAATAAGAATTCATGGATGTCAATGATGCGGCAGCCGGGGAATATCTTGTCGAATTCATAGCCGGCGAGTTGGTCGTAGCAGGTTCCGCACGAGACGACGACCGTCTTGATGTCCAGGTAGTTCAACGTATTCGCGACCCGGTGGAACAGCACACGGTTGTCCGTGACGATCTTCCCAGCCTTGTCGTACTGTCCGGCGCCGCGTTGCGGGTAGCCACAGCATAGGTATCCCGGCGGCAGCACAGTCTGCACGCCGGCCTCCCACAGCATCGCCTGCGTGGCCAGTCCGACCTGCGAGAACAAACGTTCCGAACCGCAACCGGGAAAGTAGAACACCGCCTCTGTGTCCACTGTCGTGGTCTTCGGATTGCGGATGATCGGCACTACCTTGTTGTCCTCGATGTCGAGCAACGCGCGCGCCGTCTTCTTCGGCAGATTACCCGGCATCTTCTTGTTCACGAAGTGGATCACCTGCTCAACCGCCCTGGGACGGCCGGTGGTCGCCGGCGGGCGCTGCGTCTGCTTGCGCCCGAGCGTCTTGAGCACGTCGCTGGCCAAGCGCTGCGCCTTGTAGCCGATGTCCATCATCACCACGCGCGCGGCATGAATTGTCTGCGGATTGGTCGCGTTCAGAAAGAACATGCCCGCAGCCTGCCCGGGATTGAATTGTTTCTTGCCCATTTTGCGCAGCAGGTTGCGCATGTTCATCGTCACGTCGCCAAAGTCGATCTTGACCGGGCACGGCGTCACGCACTGATGGCATACGGTGCAGTGATCCGCGACGTCATTGAACTCGTCCCAATGCTTGATCGACACGCCACGCCGTGTCTGTTCCTCATACAGGAACGCCTCGACCAGCAGCGACGTCGCTAAGATCTTGTTGCGCGGGCTATACAACAGGTTCGCACGCGGCACGTGCGTCGCGCACACCGGCTTACATTTGCCGCAACGCAAGCAATCCTTGACCGAATCGGCGATCGCGCCGATATCGGACTGCTGCATGATCAGCGACTCGTAGCCCATCAACCCGAAACTCGGCGTATACGCGTTGCGCAGATCCGCGCCATCCAGCAGCTTGCCTTTGTTGAAGCGGCCCTGCGGGTCGATCTTTTGCTTGTACGCGCGAAATTCGGCGATCTCCGCTTCGGTCAGGAACTCCAGCTTCGTAATGCCGATGCCGTGCTCACCAGAGATCACGCCGTCCAGTGATCGGGCCAGCGCCATGATCCGCGCCACTGCCGTGTGCGCGTCCTGCAGCATCTCGTAGTTGTCCGAGTTCACCGGGATATTCGTATGCACGTTGCCATCGCCAGCATGCATGTGCAGTGCGACAAACACGCGGCCGCGCAACACCCGCTTGTGCACCGCCTGCGCCTCGTCCAGGATCGGCTTGAACGCCCCACCGTTGAAGATCTGCCGCAATTCGGCGCGGATCTCCCGCTTCCACGAGATCCGGATCGTGCGATCCTGCGCGAGATCAAACACGCTCGCGTCGGGCTGCGCATCGAGCCGGTCCGCAAATTTCTCGGCCAACGCCTCGCAGCCCAGCTCGCGCAGCCGCTGACGCGCCTGCGCGAGCGGCGCGTCGAGATTGTCGCGCACATACTGCCAACGAGCGCGGACCTGGTGCAGCAACGCCAGCGCCTGCGCGACACGGTCCTCCAGCAGCTCCGCGCTGGGAATCTCGTTCGCGTCATCGCTCTTGCCCAGCGGCAGATTGCCTGCAACGAAGAACGCCTCGAGCGCATCCACCAGTTGCAGCTTGTTCTTCAGCGACAGCTCGATGTTGATCCGCTCGATGCCGTCGGTGTACTCGCCCATCCGGTTCAGCGGAATCACAACGTCTTCGTTGATCTTGAACGCGTTGGTATGCTTGGCAATCGCCGCCGTGCGTGAACGGTCCAACCAGAAGCGCTTGCGCGCCTCGGCCGAGACCGCGACAAACCCCTCGCCGCTTTTGCCGTTGGCCATGCGCACGACTTCCGATGCCGCCTCGGCGACCCGGTCCGCATCGTCACCGACGATGTCGCCAATCAGCACCATTTTCGGCAATGCGTTGCGCTTGGACTTGGTCGCGTAGCCAACGGCGCGCAGATAGCGCTCATCCAGGTGCTCCAGCCCGGCCAGGATTGCGCCGCCCGCCTTCGCGGTCGCGAACAGGTGCGCCTTGATCTCGACGATGCTCGGGATCGCATCGCGCGCCTGGCCGAAGAACTCCAAGCAGACGGTGCGCGTATGGGCCGGCATCTTGTGCAGCACCCAACGCGCCGATGTGATCAGTCCGTCGCAGCCTTCTTTCTGCACGCCGGGCAGACCCGCGAGGAACTTGTCGGTCACATCCTTGCCCAGCCCCGCCTTGCGAAAGCGCCAGCCCTCGATGGTCAGCGTCTCGCTGCGCAACAATTTTTCGCCGGGCGCCGCGCTGCCGTCATACCAGCGCAGCTCGAAAGTGGCGCTCGGCACGTCGTGGATCTTGCCCAGGTTATGGCCGACGCGCGTGACCTCGAGCCAGTTGCCATCCGGGTCGACCATCCGCCACCACGCCAGATTGTCCAGCGCGGTCCCCCACAGCACGGCCTTTTTGCCGCCGGCGTTCATCGCGATATTACCGCCGATGCACGATGCGTCGAGCGAGGTCGGATCCACGGCGAACACATACCCGGCCTGCTCGGCGGCCTGCGTGACGCGCCGCGTCACGACGCCGGCCCCAGAGAAGATCGTTGCGACCTTGCCTGACACACCCGGCAGCTCAGTCAACTCGACCGGGCCGAGTTGCTCAAGCTTCTCGGTGTTGATGACTGCGGAAAACGGTGTCAGCGGCACCGCTCCGCCGGTATAGCCTGTGCCGCCGCCGCGCGGGATCACCGTCAAGCCCAACTCGAAGCAAGCCTTCACCAGGCCAGCCATTTCCGCTTCAGTGTCCGGCGTCAGCACGACGAACGGATACTCGACGCGCCAATCGGTTGCATCGGTCACGTGCGACACGCGCGAGAGTCCGTCGAAGCGGATATTGTCCTTTTCGGTCCAGCGTCGCAGTTCGCGCGTCGCACGGCGTCGCAGCGCGGCAATTTGCTCGAATTGCGCCGCGAACGCGTCTACCGCACCGCGTGCGGCCGTGACCAGCGAGCCGACGCGGGCCGCGCGGCCGTGACCAGCCTCGTCGCCGTGCTCACGCAGATGGGCATGCCGGCGCTTGTCGATCTCGTTGAGCCGATGGCTCAGCGCGTCGATCAACATCGCGCGGCGCTTTGGGTTGTCCAACAGATCGTCCTGCAGGTACGGATTGCGGCGCACGACCCAGATGTCGCCGAGTACTTCGTACAGCATCCGTGCCGAACGTCCAGTGCGCCGCTCGGCACGCAACTCGTCCAGCGTACGCCACGCATCGTCGCCAAGCAGGCGAATGACGATCTCACGGTCGGAAAACGACGTGTAATTGTAGGGAATCTCGCGCAAGCGCGGCTCAGTATCCAGCGCAACGGCGGCAGCCGCGCCATGAGGATCGAAGGCTTGAGGTGCGTTCATGTTTTGCAATTCAGTTGGCCAGCGCGTCCAGGCAGTCGCGGGACTTGAGCGCCGACGGCGCGGTAACGCGCTGTGGTCTGCAAGGTCTGGAGGCGGAAAGCCTGACGGGCGCCTGTTCTGTCGCCACGAGGTCTTGTGGACCAGCATTGACGGTGTGAGGCTTCGCCGGTGTCACCGGCAGCGGCACGATCGCGAGCTACGCGCGAGCCGCTCGATAGCCGACGGCGCCGGCCAGTTGCAGCGCGGCTCAACGGTCGAAAAAGCGGTTCGGGTCTGCCAATGCATCGTTCGATCCTGATTCCAGACCCCGATTGTACTGCAACCGCAGGCGGCGCGTTGTCAGTGCGCACGGCCACGCCGGGTACTTCACATCTGGCCGAACTGCACGATCAACTCGGAATGGCTGCCAAAATACACGGCCGGATCGGTCCCGTACACGTCGTCATAGGAAAACGCGTACGCCCGTGCGTCGATGCCGAACGCGTGTAGCAACTTCGCGTACCAGAAGATCGGCATGCGCGGCGTATCCACGCCATCGCCCGCGCCGTTGTAGAACCGCGCCGGATCAATCCATGACACGCAGCCGTCGTCCAGGTGCATGACGCCGCGACAGATCGACATCGCGATGGCGATCGCCGCCGGATCGCTGGCCCAATGCGCACCGTCGCCGGCCTGCGCGCCAGCGTTACCAGCCAGCAGAAATCCCCAGTCGATCGGACCTACGGACGAATCCGTATTATGAAACAGCGACGGATTGCCATCGGCCGGGGAATAGTCAGGCTGCCCCCAGCGCGCGCTAGGCCGCGGCAGCGTCGGGACGCGGTACGGCACCGTGTACGCCGCATCGGTGAACAATGACAGCGTCATGCCGTCGGGCGCGACGCGGCCGTAGAATACCCGCTTGTCGGTCAAATCCTTGCCGTAGAAGGAAAAGAGGCGATTCGGCCGCCAGCACAACTCGTTCACGTAGCGATCCCAGAAGTGCGTGAAGCGCTGCGCCAAGGCCAGCCGGGTGGCATCGTCCCTCCCCCAATCGGTGAAACGGGCCTGCTTGGGCGACAGTATCCGCGTGAGCCGGCCATCGTTCGCGCTCACCCGCAGCGCCTTGAAGATGCTAGGATTGCCGAACGGCTCCGCCGCGTCGGGCACAGGGATCGAATCAAACGCGGCGATCATGTCGGCGCGCCGGTGCGGATAACCCACCACGCGCCGTGTCCCAGTGTTCGCGTCGATTGCCGAAATCGTGAAGGGCACGGACCAGAAATCGGCATTGGTCAGTTTGAAGTTCGGGTGGTCAGCCGTATGCAATTCGAACTTGTCGTACAGCACCGGATTGTCCGCGCCATTGGATGGCCCACCCGCGCCGAATGGCGGCATTGCGTCGAACCCGCGTCCGAACGCGAAATACACGCGGCCGCTGGCCAACGGCGGGATGGTCAGCGTCAGTGACTGGCCGCCGTCGCGCCGCAATGTCGACACGCTGAACGTCATCGTCGCGCTGTCGAGCCGGAAATCGGCTGCGCTTCCCGTCGGATGAAACGTGCCGCGCACCGGGTCAACATAACCGAATACGTCTGGCGCCCATGGCGCGCGGCCCAGCACGGCAACGAATATCTCGTCGGGACGAAACGAAAAATGGTCAGGAAACACCAGCAGCACCGTGGTCATCGACCCAGTGCCCGTGTCGTGCGACGCGTCCTTGATGGACACCGGCAAGCGGGCGCTCTCACCGTTGTCCGAGCCGCCACCGCCCGAGCCGCCGATGCGCGTGTTGCCACCGACCAACGCGGTCGTGGCCACACCCACGCCCACCGACGCGGCCAGCGCGCCGAGCTGCACAACGGAACGGCGCCTGCGATCGACGCGGCTGGCTGGGCTAGCAACCTGAGTGCCGGCTTTCCGATGCCGTCCTTTTGAGGAGAAAACCATTCGACCCTATGAATTGGTGCATCCGGGGCAGCCACGCCGCCGGATGCGGCTCGCCGCGCCACCCGCATCTTGTATTCCATCCGGAGCACGCCATGTCAGCTTATTGCGGCCATGCGTTCGACATTGTCCGTTTGAACAATATCTCAGCTGATCCAGGCCACTTCACGGGTCTCTAATCGGCCGTTGCGGCATCGAATGCACGCCTACATACGAACGCGGCGCCGGATAGCGCTATGATTGATCCTTTTCCCGCCGTTTCAGATCCATACCTTTGCAGACTGCCATGTCCTCGCCCGATTATCTGAAGAAAATCCTGACCGCCCGCGTCTACGACGTGGCGCGGGAAACCGAACTCGAACACGCACGCAACCTGTCGGCTCGAATTCGGAATGCGATTTATCTGAAGCGCGAGGACAATCAGCCGGTCTTCTCGTTTAAGTTGCGCGGCGCATACAATAGGATGGCGCAATTGCCGCGCGACGCGCTGGCGCGCGGCGTGGTGACCGCGTCGGCCGGCAACCATGCACAAGGGGTCGCCTATTCGGCGGCCCGACTCGGCTGCAAGGCTGTCATCGCGATGCCGATCACCGCACCGCAGGTCAAGATCGATGCGGTGCGCGCGCACGGTGGCCCGACGGTGGAGGTCGTGTTGCACGGCGAATCGTATTCCGATACCTACACGCATGCGCTGCAGATCCAGCAGCAGTACGGGTTGACGTTTGTGCATCCGTTCGACGATCCGGACGTGATCGCGGGCCAGGGCACCGTCGCAATGGAAATCCTGCGCCAGCACCAGAGTCCGATTGACGCGATCTTCGTGCCGATCGGTGGCGGTGGCCTAATCGCCGGCGTCGCGGCATACGTCAAGGCGCTTCGCCCGGAGATCAAGGTCATCGGCGTACAAACCGACGATTCATGCGCGATGGCGCGCTCGATCGCAAAAGGTGAGCGCGTCGCGCTCAGCGAAGTCGGCCTGTTCAGCGATGGCACGGCGGTCAAGCTCGTCGGCGAAGAGACATTTCGGCTCGTGCAGCAATACGTCGACGGTTTCGTGACCGTGGACACCGACGCGCTATGCGCGGCGATCAAGGACGTTTTTCAGGATACACGCAGCGTGTTGGAACCGGCCGGCGCGCTGGCCGTCGCCGGCGCCAAGGCCTATGCCGAACGCGAAAAGTCGGAGGGCCGCACGTTTGTTGCGATCACCTCGGGCTCGAACATGAACTTCGATCGGATGCGTTTCGTTGCGGAACGCGCCGAGGTGGGCGAAGCACGCGAAGCGGTGTTCGCAGCGACGATCCCTGAGGAGCGCGGCAGCTTCAAGCGCTTGTGCGAATTGATCGGCGCACGCAACGTCACCGAATTCAACTATCGGATCGCCGACGCTGAGCAAGCGCACATTTTCGTCGGCCTGCAGATCCAGCGTCGCGACGAGTCGCAGCTGATTGCCCAGACCTTCGAGAAACATGGCTTTGCGATCGTCAATCTGACCAACGACGAGCTATCCAAACAGCACGTGCGGTACATGGTCGGCGGCCACTCACCGCTGGCCCGCGATGAGCGCCTGTACCGATTCGCGTTCCCGGAACGCCCGGGCGCGCTGATGAAGTTCCTATCATCGATGGCGCCCGACTGGAATATCAGCCTGTTCCATTACCGCAATGGCGGCGCGGACTACAGCTCGATCCTGGTGGGCCTGCAAGTGCCGATGGACGAAGACGCCCAGTTCCAGCAGTTCCTGGCGGCGCTGGGGTATCCCCATTGGGACGAAACAGCCAACCCAGCGTACAAATTGTTCCTCGCTTAAGTTCGAGCCGCAACATGACACCCGACCAATCCCCTTTGGGCAAGCCGGTAGGCTATGCTCAGCAGTATGACCCGACGCTGTTGTTCCCGATCGAGCGCAGGCAAGGCCGCGACGCAATCGGCGTACCGGCAGTACTGCCGTTCTTCGGCACCGATATTTGGAACGCGTACGAGCTATCTTGGCTGAACGAGCGCGGCAAGCCGCAGATCGCGCTGGCTACGTTCCACGTGCCAGCCGAATCGCCCAATATTATCGAATCCAAATCGTTCAAGCTGTATCTAGGGTCGTTCGCGCAGACACGTATTGCGTCGATCGACACGCTGCGCGAGACTATCCACCGCGACGTCTGCGCATGCGCGGGCGCGAACGTGTCGGTACGGCTCACGCCGCCGGCCGAATTCGCGACGCTGGCGCTAGATGAACTTGCGGGAACGTCGCTAGACCGGTTGGATCTGGACACCGATATTTACACGCCTGACCCGTCACTGCTGAGCGCTGACACCCACCAGGCGCCTGTCGATGAAACGGTGTTTTCGAATCTACTTAAGTCCAATTGCCCGGTGACCGGGCAACCGGACTGGGGCAGCATCCAGATCCGGTACGTCGGCCCACCGATCGACCACGCCGGCCTGTTACGCTACATCGTGTCATACCGCGACCACACTGGGTTTCACGAGCAATGCGTGGAGCGCATCTTCATCGACATCCAACGCGTGTGCAAGCCGATCAAGCTGGCAGTCTACGCACGCTATACGCGACGCGGCGGGCTGGACATCAACCCACTGCGCACCAATTTCAACCTGCCGTTGCCGGACAACGCGCGAACCGCGCGCCAATAAGCCGTGCGACCGTGCCCCATCTTGATGCATCGCATACACGCTTACGCGGGCTGTGCAGTCCGCGCAGGCTATGCACGTCCACACAGGCTGTGCATGCTGCGTAAAAAGTGTTCAGCATCGAAGCGGTGCCGATCACGCGAGCCGGTACGCCACAGAAGCGACGGCGGTCACGCGGATTGCACAGACCATGCGGGTCGTGCAAGTCCCGGCGCGGCACTCGCAACGAATACTGTTTAACCGATGGCGCTGAAATCAACAATTTACAAAGCCGAGCTGCAGATCGCCGACATGGATCGTCATTACTATGCAGACCATTCGCTGACGCTGGCCCGGCATCCGTCCGAAACCGATGAACGGATGATGGTGCGCCTGTTGGCATTCGCGCTGTATGCACACGAGCGGCTCGAGTTCTGCAAAGGGCTGTCCGATACCGACGAGCCGGACCTGTGGCAAAAGGACTTGACTGGCGCAGTGCAACGATGGATTGAAGTCGGCCAGCCGGACGAGCGGCGCATCGCTAAAGCGAGCGCGCGGGCAGACGACGTGGTCGTGCTGGTATACGCTGGACGCACATCCCGGATCTGGTGGGACGCGATCCAGGGCAAGGTCGCGCGACTGCGCAATGTCACCGTATTGAACCTCGCTGAAGGCGTCGCGCCGGCGCTCGCGACGCTGGCCGAACGCACGATGCGGCTGCAATGCACGGTCCAGGACGGCGACGTATGGCTGGGCAGCGCTGTCCATCAGCCGGTGCAGGTCGAGATGGCGCACTGGCTGCCCGCCTAGGACATGGAACCTGTAATGTGGGGCAAGCGGCGCGGCACTGAGCCGGGCCGCGTGGCATCGTTGCGCGCGCCGCGCCGGATACCAGGCCCCGTGGCGAAGCTTTGCCTGCGGAGAAGTCACCCGGATGATGGGCCCGCATGCCTATCGGCGGGTCAAGCTGTCGCGGGTCAAGCTGTCATTCAATGGCTGGCGCGTCGCCGTGCTCGGCCAGGACCGACGGCTCGCCATGCGTCACGCAACACTCGATGTTCTTGAGTGCTTCCTCGAGCGCATGCAGTGCATCTTCGGACAGTGCCCCGAGCGCACTTGCAAGAAACGCGTTGCGGCGCGGTAATCCGTGCTCGACTGCCTGACGCCCTGCGTCCGTTAGCACGACATTGGTTAACCGGTTGTCCCGCTCGTCCGTACTGCGGGCGATCCACCCGAGGCTTTCAAGCTGCTTTAACTGCCGGGTCAATGCGCCCGGGTCGATGCTGAGCCGTTCCACGAGCCGCTTTTGCGACAGGCTTGGTCCGCCGTGCGGCGTATCGTCGCCGCTCACCGCCCCCGCCCCCTGCTCGACAAGCCGTGCGTGGTCGTAGAGTGCCAGCAGAATCCGCCAGCGGGGCAACGGCAAACCGACACGCGACTCGAACGCGGTCATGAATGCACGGTAGGTCCGGCCAAATTGTTGAAATATCGCGATTCGCTCTTGCAGTTCCACGGCCTACTCCGTCATTGTCGGCTCATGCTTGGCGGAGCGCGCCAGCTGGATGCGTGGCACGCGCCGGGCGTGCCACACCGCCCATACTGCGACGAGCGCAGCAAGCGCGACGCCCAGGTGGATCGCCCCTACCAATGCCTCGCGCGCGCCCTCCAGGAGCGCGACACCATCGTGCCCGGCCGCGTCGACCTGCTGAACCAGCCTGTGCTGAGCTTGCTGGTTGATCAGCACTTGTGGATCGCCGAACGCGTCGAACCAGGCACCGGCATGGCTGCGCGCAAGCGTATCGCGCACTCCGCTCGCATACCAATGAGACACCAATGTTCCGGTCACTGCGGTGCCGAGCATGCCGCCGATCATGCGCAATGACTGCAGCAACGCCGTGACAATGCCCAGATGCTCGCGACTGGCGCTTTGCTGCGCGAATACCGTCAAGTTCGGCGTCACGAGGCCCAGCCCGAGTCCGCCGAGCGCCATGCACACCATCAGCCACGCCTGCGGCATCGCCCGCGTGGACACCACCACGCCCACACACGACAATGCGAGCAGCGCAAAGCCAACGTGCAGCAGCGCATTGGGATGACGGATCCGCGTCACAATGCGCCCGTTCAGGATGCTGCCTAGCGTGATGCAGACCACCAGCGGTGTGACGACGATGCCCGCATCGCGGGGCGACAGACCGAAACCGCCCTGGAGCAGCAACGGTGCATAGAACAGCAGCGAGAACATCGAGAAGCCCACCAACAGCGACAATGCAAATAGCACAGACAAGCTTTGATGCCCGAACATGTCGATGGGCAGCATCGGCTGCGCGACGTGCCGCTCCCACTTCCATAGTCCCACCGCGCACAGCGCGCTGACCACAAGCAGCGCGCCAGTGCCGCACGTCAACCCGTGCCTGGGCAACAACTCAACGAATAGTTGCAAGCCACATAGCGACGCCGCGATCAACACCGCGCCAAGCCAATCCACCCGCATCCGACCCTGGTGCTGCGCCTGCCGCAAATGCGGCAAGCAACGCCAGACAAAGAACAGCGACAATAATCCGACTGGCAGATTCACGTAGAACACCGAGCGCCATCCGCCATACTGCGTTAGGAATCCGCCGAGCGACGGGCCGACCGCATTCGCGATGCCGTACGCCGAACTCATCATCACTTGCCAGCGCAGCCGGACGTGAGCATCGGGAAACAAATCCGGAATACAGGCGAACGCCGTGCCAACCAGCATGCCACCGGCCACACCCTGCAAGGCGCGCGCGAGCACGAGAAATAGCATGTCGTGCGCGAGCCCGCACAGCGCCGAAGCCGCCGTGAACAAAATGATAGATGCCATGACAAACGGCTTGCGGCCGTAGTAGTCACCCAGCCGCCCAAAAATCGGCACGGTAATCACCGACGCCAACAAGTACACGGTAGCGACCCACGCGTACAGGTCAAAGCCTTTGAGGTCTGCCACGATGGTGGGCAGCGCGGTACCCACCACGGTCTGGTCGAGCGCGACAAGCATCGTCACAAACGAGAGGCCCAGCATCGCAAGCAGCGATTCGCGAAACGGCAGTACCTGCCCGCTCGAATGTTGAGCGGAAGAGTCGAATGGCATATTTGCGTATACAATAATTGCCTTATCAATTGATTGAAATTATAGCAAGAAAAGCCGCTCTAACGAATTCAGATGGACGGTCACGGCCGTCCTCGAATCGTCTTTTTTGTTCCGGAGTTCAATGCGATGTCAAATGCGCTCATTGCCCCATCGAATGCGACCATGCGCGATGCCGACCTGAAGGCGTTGCGCAGCGCCAGGCAACTGTTGGAGCGCCCCGGCCTAGCGATCAAGCTGACCAGCTTGATCGGCGCGCCGTTCGAGGCATTGCTGTCGCGCCTGCCGGCCGGCGCCAACGATAAAGTGCTCGATGCGACTCATATCGCGCTGCGCCGATGCCTGCGCGCTGCGCTGCACAGCCTTGGCCACCGCGACAGCGCGTTGCCGTTGTCCACCGAATACGATCCGGCGATGGCCGATGCAGAGGCACGACCCACCACGCTCGGGGCGATTGCGGCCCCGCGGCCGCGCAACTGGCTACATAAGGTCGCGGTGGCAACCACGGGTGCGGCCGGCGGCGCATTCGGGCTCGTCGCACTGCCGATCGAGTTGCCCGTCACGACGACCTTGATGTTCCGCTCGATCTGCGACATCGCTCGGAGCGAGGGCGAGGATCTGTCCACACTCGACGTGCAACTCGAATGCTTGTCGGTGCTTGCCATGGGTCACACCGCAATTGGGCCAGGCCGCGCGGAGATGGGCTACTTCTTCGTGCGAGGCGCGCTCGCGCAAGCGGTATCGAAGGCCTCCTCCGACGTCGCGGCCAAAGGTTTCGCGCATGGCATGGCTGCCCAGGCATCCACTGCATTGGCCCGGTTAATCCATGCCGTCGCTGCGCGCTTTTCGGTCCAGGTCAGCGAGCAACTCGCCGCCAAATCCGTGCCAGCGCTCGGCGCGGTGCTTGGCGCGCTGGTTAACGCCGCATTCATCGAGCATTTCCAGAATATGGCCCACGCGCACTTCACGGTGCGCCGGCTGGAACGACGCTATGGCGAGCCGGCGGTGCGGGCCGCTTATGATGCGATCGCGCAGCACGCGCCATGATGGGGGACGACGCGCGCCGCGTCACGCCGCAACGCACGTCACGAACTGTGCCGCCTCCCGCAGTGCACGTCGCCCCTCCGGGAGAAACGGCGCATAGATCTGCCACACATGCGGCATGTCCGGCCATATCCGAAACTGCGTCGTCACGCCGGCCATGCGCGCATTGTGCGCGACGCGCACCGAGTCATCGAGCAGCACCTCGGTGCTGCCCACCTGGATGAACAGCGGCGGCAACCCGTGCAAATCTGCGTAGACGGGGGAAACCAGCGGATGGTCCGGCGACGCGTCGCCAAGGTACAGCTTCGCCGCGCGGCCAATCACCGACCCAGCAAACATCGGGTCCTGTCCATGATTGGAGACGATCGACGCGCCGGATGCGGCCAGATCGGTCCATGGCGAGAACAGCACGGCCCCGGCCGGCAGCGGCTCACCCGCATTGCGCAGCGCGACCAGCGTTGCCAGCGCGAGGCCGCCCCCCGCTGAATCGCCAGCAATCACAATGGAACTGGGCGCGTGCCACGCAAGCAACGCGCGGTACGCCGCGAGCGCGTCGTGCAGCGCGGCTGGAAACGGATGCTCGGGTGCAAGCCGGTAGTCCAGCGCGAACAACGCGGCCCGTGCCCGCGCCGTCAACTCGAACGTGATCGTGCGATGCGTACGTGGTGAACAGAAGTAATAGCCGCCGCCATGCAGATAGAGGACCATCGGGCGCTTGCGGTCCGGCACCGGCGGCTCAGGCTCGAGCCATTCGCCGACGAGCGGCGCACACTCACTGCCATAGCGCTCGCGCAGCCGGAATCCGGCCGGTACCCTGGGCGTCCACAGACGCTTGTTGACCTGCGCGCGCACGCGGCTCACGCTGATATCCGGCAGTTCGGTATACGGCCGGAAATACCGGCGCAGTCCCCACGACACGACGACGCGTTGCCAACTCACCGCGGCCTCCCATTACATGCCGGCCTCATCATAACGGCGTTGCAGCATCAGCGCGTGGGCAAACGGCTCTAGCACGCTCCCATAAAGAGTGGTCCCACACCGTATCGTCCATCGCCAGGCCGGCAAACCAGCGAAACAGCATGTTGTAGAAATTTGCTCCATCAGCATGCACTCGCTTCGAATCGAATACAGCACCTGCAACAGCAACGCGCGAATCAGCTTCTGCGGGGCGATGCTCGGGTGGCCGCCCTTCGCGTCACTCTCGTCCATGCGTACGAACACCGGCTCCATACGCTTGAGCGCGTCGTTCAGCCAGATACGAATTGGGCGCAAGAGGTGGCTGGCCGGCACGAAGTCATTGAGCTTCACCATGGTGAACATAGCCTCGGTGTAGCCGTGCGCTCTGCGCATCGTTTCGGCCTCTATGCTGGCCGCTCCCTTGTTTCAACGTTTACCCCTCCCGCTTCGATGACGACGAGGTGAACTATTTCAACAGCCTGCTAGACTATAGCGCTCATAGCAGTGCATGCCGTGATTCTGTTTCACGTGCCCGACAATTGCCTCGATGGCTGGTTAGCGTTTAGATCAGGCGCAGTCCACTGTCGCAACAATCGGTTCAATCTAAGCATGCCGCCCAGCAACAGGAGTGCGCCGACAAGCCACACCCAGCCAGTCCATGATGCGTAGGACAATGCGTAGAGTGTAGTGGCCACCAGCGGCCCAATCCCCCCTACCAGGCTCAGCACACTGGCCAATGCGCCTTGTAATTCCCCTTGCTTATCTTGTGCCACGCGCCGCGATAGTAGCGCTTGCAGCGTGGGCAATACGATTCCACCGGTGACCAGCATCGGCATCACGGCAAATACGACCCAGCCGCGGGACGCAAAAGCCATGATGACATACGCCAATCCCTCGATGCCCAGACCCAGTAGGATGGCTCGCCGTTCGCCCAGTCGCGCTGAGGCCGGCTTGACCATCAAGCTCTGCGTGAGTGCGCGCAGTAAGCCAAACACCGCCAGTGACATCCCGATCATGCGCGGGTCCCAGCCAAAACGGTTTTCGTTATAGATCGGCCACAATGAATGCGGTATACGGCCTGCTAACGCTATGATGAAAAATACGGCCAGCAGCGGCAGCACACCAGTGTGCCGAATGACACCCTGCAACGCGGCAAAAGGGTGAATCTCTTTCCAGGCCAGCGCGCGACGGTGCGGGTGATGGGATTCGGGCAGCGCCCGCCAGGCCAGCACAAAAGTCAGTGCGCTCAATAGCGCAGCAAACATAAACGGATACCGTAACGAAGCCTGGCTTAGCAAGCCTCCCAGCGCGGGTCCGGCCACCAGACCCAGGCCAAAGCAAGCGTGCAGGTAACCATAGTGACTGGCGCGTTGCCCACTAGGTGCGATATCGGCAAGATAGGCGGTCGCCACCACCAAGTTAGCGCTCGTCATGCCGGCCACCAAGCGGCCGATTATCAACACCCACAGCGAGGGGACGATGGCCATCACGGCATAGTCAATCGTGGCGCCGATTAGCGAGGCCAGCAGCATCGGGCGGCGCCCGAAACGATCACTGAGCGCGCCGAGCATGGATGAACACAGGCACTGCGCCAGCGCGTAGATGGCCAGCAGCATGCCGTACTGGCTGGCGACTGACTCAGTGGCGCTCAACTCGTGCAGCAGGCTGGGCAACACAGGAATGACAATGCCGCCGCCGATGGCGGCGAGTGTAACGATCATCAAAATGATGCCAAGAGCCGGGTTCATAAGGAAGTACGGTACGTTGACGAGTTGAATGATGACGCTCACGACCATCAATGGACGGCGACGGTAGTGCGGTGCACGAGACGCGATAATACAGCGTGAAAGCCTATAGCCTGGTGTTAGATTTAGCGTGGATGGAATACTGATCTGCTTTAGGAATTCTGGACCGACTCGAAAGCGAGTTTTGCGGCAAACTTGGCCCTGAACGAGGTAGTTTGTCATAAAACGCAAGCGTTTTCGCTCGAACAAATTGTGGTTGTACTCAAGCAGGCGGGACTGGGGATGCCGATGGCGGACTTGATTCGCCAGATCGGCATTTGCGAGCAGACGTTCTATCGGTGGAAGAAGCAATACGCTGGGATGCAGTCGGACCCAGTGCGTGAGTTCAAGCAATTGCAGGACGAGAATGCACGGCTCAAGAAGCTAGTTGCTGAACTGAGCCTGGACAAGACTATGTTGCAAGATGTTGCCTCAAAAAAGTGGCCCGGCCCGCGCTGAGGACAGAGGTAGTGGGTTACGTGGTAAGCCGCTACGGATTGACGATGGGGCAGGCCTGCCGGCTCGTAAAGCAACCGCGCAGCGCTCAGTACTACCGCAGCGCCAGGACCCTCGTGCTGAGTTCACGCACGCATGCGCGAAATTGCCTACACATGCGTGCGCTACGGCTATCGGCGTGTCCCCATGCTATTACGCCGCGAAGGCTGGCAGTTGGGGAAAAGTCAGGCGTACCGGGGCGGGAGGGACGAGGCGTCAAGGTCTTTGGAAGTGCCATCGAATATGAACGTGGACGCATTCTTGCCATCACGTTGGGAGCCATGCGCCGCCGCCTTGAAGCATGCATTACCCACGCGCGTACCTGCCGCCAGTTCGGCCAACCCATTGGGAAGAACCAGGCCACCTCCCATCGCCTCGCCGACATGAAAGTCAACCTCGATGCCGCGTGCGAACTCGTCTACCGGGTAGGGCGGCTCAAGGATGCGGGCAAAGATGCCACGCTGGAAGCGGCCTGTGCGAAGCTGTTCGTCTCGGAAACGTACACGAAGTTTTCGATAGACGCACTGCGCATTTACGGTGCGCAAGGTTATCTCGCTCAAACCCCTACTGAAAGAGGACTGCGCGACGCCATCGCATCCCTCCTCTATTCGGGAACCTCTGATATTCAACGCAACATCATCGCCACCGAACTGGGATTATGAGCTGACCTAGCGATGCACCAGCGCAGCGTCGCGATCGAATCAGGCATGTGTCGCTGTACGCGCTGTGCGGCCGCGCGGCATGTAGTGCGCAGGTAAGGCAGGCGGGCGGCGGATGTCGGCGTTTTATTACTGTCGAATGAGGCATGGTGCAACAAGAAATCCATAGGCAGCGATGCACAGCAGCGTGCGGGCATCGAGAGCAGGCGATGGTAAAATAAGCGGTTCCCCTCATTCACGTTCGGCATGAAACGCTCATCGACGATGACGCCGCACGACGCGCTCTTTAAGCAGTTTCTCACGCATCCGGACACCGCGCGGGATTTCTTAAGCCTGCATTTGCCCACGCAGTGGTTGGCGCAGTGCGACCTGAACACATTGCGTCTGGAGTCGGGCAGCTTTGTGGAAGAAGATCTGCGCGCTTACTATTCGGATGTACTGTGGTCGCTGCAGACCCGGCAGGGCGAGGGGTATGTCTATGCGCTGATTGAGCATCAAAGCCGGCCGGAACGTCACATGGCGTTTCGGCTAATGCGTTACGCGATAGCCGCCATGCAGCGCCATCTAGAAGCCGGACATGACCAGTTGCCGCTGGTGATTCCGATGCTGTTTTATCACGGGCAAGTCAGTCCGTATCCGTACTCAATGCGGTGGTTGGACAGCTTCGAGGCGCCTGAGTTGGCGTCGCAGCTGTATGCGGGAGGCTTTCCGTTAGTGGATGTCACGGTGATTCCGGATGATGAAATCCTCACGCATCGGCGCATGGCGATGCTAGAGTTGCTGCAAAAGCATATCCGGCAACGTGATTTGGCGACGCTGCTGGAGCAACTGGCAAGCCTGTTGATCGCGGGGTACACTACGCACGAGCAATTGGTGTCGCTGATGCATTATATGCTGCAGTGGGGCGACACGACGGATCCGGAGCGATTTATGCGAGAGTTGGCGATCCGTTCCCCGCAACACGAGGAGGTCTTGATGACGATTGCACAAAAGCTCGAGCAAAAAGGCGAGCAAAAAGGTCTGGAGCGCGGCCGGATGTTGGGACGTGAAGAAGGACGTGAAGAAGGGCGCGAAGAAGGCCACAAGGAAGCCGCACTGAAGATCGCGCGCACGATGCTAGAAAGCGGATTGGAGCGCGAGACGGTCAAACGTATGACGGGCTTGTCCGAAGCCGACATGAAGCAAATCTGCCACTAATCATCCGGGCAATTCAGGGCTTAGGCCCCTACTTCGCGTGCTGACAATGCCAAGCGTGCGCTGCGCTCGGGTGCCGTGGCATGCACCATTGTCACCGGCCAGCTGCGCCGCTATCGGGCAACAAAGTCCCCGTTAACAGCGCTTACCGAGAGGCAGCGCGTGTTTGTGAAGGCGGCCGCACACGGGTGACCTACTCAACCGAACATAGCCCTCCACGCGGAAATGGAAACGACGCATGCGTGGTTGCCACAATCCGCAGCAACCCCAAGCGTTTTTGTCGTGTGCTGTTTAGCTACGCGTGCCTCACTCAGTACGTCTCATATCACTGCGATGGAGCAGGCCTCTTGTCGGCTAACTTGTATTAGCCGGAACTTGAGCTGGCAGGTAGTCGGGCTGATAAAGAAGAAAAGGTTAATGGAGGATGAGTTTCTCCTTGGCCCTGCGCGGCAACCAGATGGCGCTGCTGCATCAGCGCGCCAAGCGCTCGGCGCCGCGCATGAAGGGGACAAATCGCCTGCACGGTTTGCCAAGGAGCTATCAATACGATGTGTGATGGTGATGACACTGCGCGGGCGGGTGCGCCAATGACACCGGCAGTTACTTCCACGTCTATTAGAAACACAACTAACCATGTTGCCGATGGACTTTGATTCGAACTCTGCCGCCCACGGCGCCAAGTGGCGGTTATGCCATGCAGAACCATCAAGCCGGTCGCTCTGCGACAGCTGCCCCACCTAATTGCCAAGTCTGACGGCGTCTGACAACACACGTGCGCGGCAACGCTTGGTGCCATGCCCGCACAATGACTCAACGGGCCGCCCGACGACGTACGATGAACTGCCGAACATAGCGTATCCGGACACCAACGGAATCACCATCGACTTTGGAAAGACTGTCCCTTGCCTTGGCTCGATTTGATAAGAGTGAAACCGCAATAAGAAAAAGCCCGTATGCATAAGGCGTACGGGCCTCCTAGTTACATCATCCTAAAAGTACTCGCTAGAACGGAATATCGTCGTCCATCTCATCGAATCCGCCGCCGGCAGGCGCGCTGGGCCGGCTCGCACCGCCGCCCGCACCCTGGCGTGCGCCACCCGACGCGCGCCCTCCACCGGCGCCACCGCCTTCGCCCCGCGATCCGCCTGACGTGCCGCCGCCGAAGTCATCGCCACCGCCTGAGCCGCCACGGCCACCCAACAACTGCATGCTGTCCGCGACGATTTCGGTCGAGTAACGGTCCTGGCCGCTCTGATCCTGCCATTTGCGGGTGCGGATACGCCCTTCGACGTACACCGGCGAGCCCTTCTTCAAGTATTCAGCGGCGATCTCCGCCAAGCGGCCGAAGAACACCACGCGGTGCCACTCGGTCAGTTCCTTAAATTCACCCGATGCCTTGTCCTTGTACCGGTCCGTCGTGGCCAGACGAATGTTGGTCACCGCATCGCCGCTTGGCAAGTAGCGCGTTTCCGGGTCGGCGCCGAGATTGCCGACAAGAATCACTTTGTTAACGGATGCCATATGCCTTTCTCCAGTTTGATTCGATACGCGTTACACGAGGCGTCGGATGCGCGGTCAATGCGCGCCGCGGCTGCCCGCTGGCGGCGGCACCTTCATCGGGGCCGCAATGATAAGCCAAACGAACACCAGCACGGAACAGGCCAGGAATACCGACGCATCGCCATGCAGCTTGAGCAGCCAGCCGCCCATCACACCACCCAGCGCGAGCCCAAGCGCCTGCGTCGTGTTATAGACGCCCATCGCGGCGCCCTTGCGCGTGCCCGGCGCGAGCTTCGATACCATCGACGGCTGCGACGCCTCCAGCACGTTAAATCCAGTAAAGTACACGAGCAGGATAACCGCTACCGCCATCATCGCATGGCCGACCTGGGACAGCGCAAGCTGGCCAATCAGGATAGCGATGATGCCTGAGAGCATCACGGCCTTCATCTGGCCCCGCTTTTCTGCCGCGATAATCGCCGGCACCATCAGCACGAACGCCAGTGCCATGACCGGCAGATAGACCTTCCAGTGCGACGCGACCGGCAGCCCGGCGCCGACCAGGATCCGCGGCACGACGACGAACAGCGCGGTCTGCGTCGCGTGTAGCGCGAACACGCCGAAGTTCATCCGTAGCAGTTCGCGGTGACGCAGCACCTCAGCGAACGGCGCCTTGACATGGACCGGCGGTGACGCTGGATCGGGCACAATCCACAGCACCACTGCGATCGCTAATACCGATAGTACGCCGATTGCCGCGAACAGCCCACTCATGCCGATCACCGCATACAGCACCGGCGCGCCGACAATGGCTACTGCAAACGAGACGCCAATGCTGCCGCCGACCATCGCCATCGCCTTCGTACGGTGATGCTCGCTGGTCAGGTCGGCGATCAGCGCGAGCACGGCCGACGAAATCGCACCCGCACCTTGCAGCGCGCGGCCGACGATGATCCAGTGGATAGTGTCCGCGAGCGCGGCCACCGCGGCCCCAAGCGCGAAGATCACCAACCCGGCGACGATCACCGGCTTGCGCCCGATGCGGTCGGACAACCATCCGTAGAAAATATACAACGCCGCCTGCGTCACGCCGTAGACGCCCAGCGCGATACCAACGAGCACCGTGTCGTCGCCGCCCGGGATCGTGTGGGCATAGACGGAGAACACCGGCATGATCATGAACAAACCGAGCATGCGCAACGCGAAAACCGACGCAAGTGAGACGGTCGCGCGCAACTCCGGCGCGCTCATTCGAGAAGAAGAAGCGGACGACGTGGGCATCGAGATGAATTTCCGTCCATTCATGCACCCTGACCGGGTGTCAGCTCTGCCCGTTGGGCGCTGGTACGGCGGTGAGGAAAAGTCGTTATAGTAGCAGGTTTGGCAGCAACGCCCGCGAAGCCGGCACCATCGCTCAATGGAAGAGATTCGCATCCGTGGGGCCCGCACCCACAACCTGAAAAACGTCAACCTTGATCTGCCGCGCCACAAGCTGATCGTGGTCACAGGGTTGTCGGGTTCCGGTAAGTCATCGCTCGCCTTCGACACGCTGTACGCGGAGGGGCAACGACGCTACGTCGAGAGCCTGTCCGCGTATGCGCGGCAGTTCCTGCAGTTGATGGAAAAACCGGATGTCGACCTGATCGAGGGTCTGTCGCCGGCCATCTCGATCGAGCAGAAGGCGACGTCGCACAACCCGCGCTCCACGGTCGGCACCGTCACCGAGATCCATGATTACCTGCGACTATTGTACGCACGGGTGGGCACGCCGTACTGCCCGGATCACAGCATCGCCCTGCAGGCACAAAGCGTATCGCAGATGGTCGACGCCGCGCTGTTTCTGCCCGAGGATACGAGGCTGATGATTCTCGCGCCGGTCGTGGTCAACCGCAAGGGCGAGCACGCCGAGCTATTCGAGCAGATGCAGGCGCAGGGCTTCATCCGCTTCCGAGTGCGCTCCGGCGGCGGCACCGCGCACGAAGGGACCGCGCAAATCTATGACGTCGACGCGCTGCCCAAGCTAAAAAAGAACGACAAGCATACGATCGACGTCGTCGTGGACCGGCTCAAAGTGCGCCCAGACATGAAGCAGCGGCTCGCAGAGTCGTTTGAGACCGCGCTGCGGCTCGCCGACGGTCGCGCGATCGCGCTGGAGATGGACAGCAACACCGAACATCTGTTTAGCGCAAAGTTCGCGTGCCCGGTCTGCTCTTACTCACTGCAAGAACTTGAGCCGCGGCTGTTCTCATTCAACAACCCGATGGGTGCATGCCCGGAATGCGACGGCCTGGGACAAATCACCTTCTTCGACCCGAAGCGGGTAGTCGCGCATCCGTCGCTGTCGCTGGCCGCCGGCGCAGTGAAGGGCTGGGACCGGCGCAACCAATTCTATTTCCAGATGCTGCAAAGCCTGGCGGCATTCTACGAGTTCGACATCGAAACAGCATTCGAGGACCTGCCCGAGGCGGTGCGCCAGTCCGTGCTGTACGGTTCCGGCGAACAGGCCATCCCCTTCTCGTACATGAACGAGCGCGGCCGCGCGTCGGTGCGCGAGCATCCGTTCGAAGGCATTATCCGCAATTTGGAGCGCCGCTACCGGGAAACCGATTCGGCGGCGGTGCGCGAGGAACTGGCCAAATACCAAAACAACCAGGCGTGCCCCGCATGCGAGGGCACCCGGCTGCGGCGTGAGGCGCGCCATGTGAAGATCGGCTCCGACGACAACGCGCGAGCAATCTTAGAGGTGAACAGCTGGCCGCTGCGCGACGCACTAGGTTACTTCCAGACGCTGAAGCTGGACGGCGCCAAGCGTGAAATCGCTGACAAGGTGGTCAAAGAAATCGTCGCGCGCCTGATGTTCCTAAACAACGTCGGGCTCGATTACCTGTCGCTGGAGCGCAGCGCGGACACGCTGTCCGGCGGCGAGGCGCAGCGCATCCGCCTCGCGTCGCAGATTGGCTCGGGCCTGACTGGCGTGATGTATGTGCTCGACGAGCCTTCGATTGGGCTGCATCAGCGCGACAACGACCGATTGATCGCGACATTGAAGCACCTGCGCGATCTAGGCAACTCGGTCATCGTCGTGGAGCACGACGATGACATGATCCGGATGGCCGATTACGTGGTAGACATGGGCCCGGGCGCCGGCGAGCACGGCGGCATGGTGGTCGCGCACGGCACACCGCAGCAAATTGAGAGCGACGCTGCCTCGGTCACCGGCCAATATCTTTGCGGCGCGCGGCGAATCGCGGTGCCGCAGCAGCGGCGCGCACCGGATGAGCGCCGGCTGCAGATCATGCGGGCCTACGGCAACAACCTGAAGCATGTAACGCTGGACCTGCCGGTGGGTCTGCTCACCTGCGTGACCGGCGTATCAGGCTCAGGCAAGTCCACGCTAATCAACGACACGCTGTACCACGCGGTCGCACACCATCTGTACGGCTCGGCGGCCGAGCCCGCCCCGCACGAGGCCATCGACGGATTAGAGCATTTCGACAAAGTAATCAACGTCGATCAGTCGCCGATCGGCCGTACACCGCGCTCGAACCCGGCCACCTACACCGGCCTATTCACGCCGATCCGGGAGTTATTCGCCGGCGTGCCGTCGGCCAAGGAGCGCGGCTATGATCCGGGACGATTTTCGTTCAACGTCAAGGGTGGACGCTGCGAGTCGTGCCAGGGCGACGGCGTGCTGAAAGTAGAGATGCACTTTTTGCCCGATGTCTACGTGCCATGTGACGTGTGTCACGGTAAGCGATACAACCGGGAGACGCTCGAAATCCAGTACAAGGGCTGCAGCATCAGCGAAGTGCTCGACATGACGGTCGAACACGCGTATGAATTCTTCCGCGCGGTGCCAGTGGTGGCGCGCAAGCTCAAGACGCTGCTCGACGTGGGGCTCGGCTATATCCGGCTGGGCCAGTCCGCGACCACATTGTCCGGCGGCGAAGCACAGCGAATCAAGCTTTCGCTGGAACTGAGTAAGCGCGACACTGGTCGCACGCTTTATATCCTGGACGAGCCGACGACGGGATTACACTTCCACGATATCGCACTGCTGCTGGAAGTCATTCACCGATTGCGCGATCATGGCAATACGGTTGTCATCATCGAGCATAATCTTGACGTGATCAAGACGGCGGATTGGGTCATCGACCTCGGACCGGAGGGGGGCGCCGGCGGTGGTCAAATCATCGCGCAGGGCACGCCGGAACACGTGGCACAATCCAAGGCAAGCTTTACCGGCAAGTACCTGGCGCCCCTGCTCGGCGCACGCCAGACGCAGGCCTAGCGCATGTGCTACGCTGCGCCAACGTCCGTGCGGACAAATAGTCGTAACGAGGATTGGGGATGGCAACAGAATATGAAGCGGCGCGTCCGAGCGATAGCAATGACGGACGCGGCTCGGCGCAGGGGTCGCGTCCGGTGCAGCCGCTTCCGACACACAACGTGAATCGACCGGGCCCTGCGTCGTTGTCCCGGCTCGCGCTGGTGGATATCGCCAGCTACCTATTCATGATCGCCGCGATGGTGCTGGTCATCGAGCTGAAATTGCTCGGCGCGCTGCTGGCGGGGCTACTTGTTTATCAGGTCGTGCACCAAATCTCGCCGCGCCTGGAACGTCATTTGTCCAGCCAGCGCGCGCGGTGGTTCGCGGTCGTGTTCGTCGCCTGTGCGGTGGTCGCCGCCTTCACCGGCATCTCGTTGGGCATCGCACAGCATCTAGAAAAGCACGTCACCAGCGTACAAGCGCTGTTCGAGCAGGTGATGCGGTTCTTCGATCAAGCGCGTGCGCGGCTTCCGGCTTGGGCGTTGACGTACCTGCCAAGTAACGCCGCCGAGATCGAATCGAAGATTACTGTCTTGTTGCACTCGCACGCGACGCAGTTGCAGGAGGGCGGCAAAACGGCGATGCGCGGCATCACGCACGTGCTGCTCGGCATGATTCTCGGCGCAATCGTGGCCGTCGACGCGCAGCATCATGCGACTCGCGCGCCGCTGTCCGCGGCGCTAGTCACGCGGGTGTCGCGCTTGGCCGACGCGTTTCGGCGGATCGTGTTCGCACAAGTCAAAATTTCAGCGGTCAATGCGTTCTTCACCGGCCTCTACCTGCTTGTCGCCCTGCCGCTGTTCCATTCGCGGCTGCCGCTGTCCAAGACGCTGGTGATCTTCACGTTTGTGGTTGGCCTGTTGCCGGTGGTCGGCAACCTGATCTCGAACACCGTGATCGTGCTGATCTCGCTGGCTTCCGGGATCGGCGTCGCGATTTCGTCACTCGCGTTCCTGGTGGTGATCCACAAGCTCGAGTACTTCCTGAACGCGCGTATCGTCGGCGGCGAGATCGAGGCCAAGGCGTGGGAACTCCTGATCGCGATGCTGGTGATGGAAGCGGCGTTTGGGCTGCTTGGCGTCATCGCGGCGCCCATCTTCTATGCCTACATCAAGCGTGAATTGGTGCTCTCCAAGCTGATCTGAGCGCGCGGGCGGCGCACGGCGCACGCTGCCGCACCTAGCCCGCTCGCAGTGCACGACGCGTTGGTCAACGCCCATGCCCCGCCAACACCGATGTGCTGAGCGTGTCCGTGGGCGGTGCACTTGTCCGTGGGCGATGCACTGAGTCAGCGAAATACCACGGTTTTCGTGTCGTTGAGCACGATGCGGTGCTCAACGTGCCACTTCACCGCCCGCGCAAGGGTCACGCATTCGACGTCCCGGCCCACGGCTGTCAGTTCGTCGGGCGTCATGCTATGGTCAACGCGTTCGACTTCCTGCTCGATGATCGGACCTTCATCCAGATCCGTGGTCACATAGTGCGCAGTGGCACCAATCAGCTTCACACCGCGATCAAACGCCTGGTAGTACGGTTTCGCCCCCTTAAAGCTGGGCAGAAACGAATGATGAATATTGATGGCCCGGCCGGCCAGCTTCTCACACAGCTCGCCCGACAGAATTTGCATGTAACGCGCCAGCACGACAAGGTCCACGCCGTGGTGCTCGACCAACTCCAGGACGCGGGATTCCTGTGCCGCCTTCGCCTGCGGCGTGCCGTCGGCCAGCGGTAGATAGTGGAATGGGATGTTGTAGCTCGCCGCGAGTTGGTAGAAGTCCTGGTGGTTCGACACGATCGCCGGGATCTCGATCGCAAGCTGTCCGGTGCGGTAACGGAACAACAAGTCGTTCAGACAATGACCGATCTTGGACACCATGATCATCACGCGCGACTTGACGTTCGCATCGTGCAATTCCCAGCGCATGCCAAATTGCTCGGCCAGCGTCGCGAAACTGGCGCGCAGCGCGTGTAGGCCGGGATCGCCGCCCACCTGCTGGAAGTGCACACGCATGAAGAACTCGCCGGTGCGACTATCGCCGAACTGTGCAGAATCCAGAATATTGCTGCCTCGCTCGAACAGAAATCCGGACACCGCATGCACGATGCCGGGCCGGTCGGCGCAGGCGAGTTTGAGAATGAAGCTGTGTTCGGTGGCCATGCCATAACCCCTTGTTTAATTCGTCACCGGGTAATACGGTTGGATAGGTCTGCCGGTGCCAGCCGACGCAGCGGCGTTCAATCGCCGGGCGCCTGCAGCAGTACGTCGAAAGCGCCGCATTCGGCGGAATCAAGCCAGCCGCGGCGCAACAGGCAATCAAGCGTCGCCAGGCTCGCATCGACGGTCATCCGGCCAGCTCGAACGATGTCGAGCAATTGCGTGCGCGACACCAGCCGGTGCTCGGCGACTTCCCCGTCGGTATTGCGCGGCGCGAAATCATCGGGCACCAGCAGATCGTAGACGAACAGTTGCTCGGCCTGCGTGCCCTCGTCAATTTCCTGCAAAACATGAATCGTGCGCCCCGCGCTGGCCGTGCTCACGAGCAACGACGCATCGATGCCGGACTCTTCGTACGCTTCCTTTACCAGTGTGTCGAACACCGGCAGCCCCCAGCCGATTCCGCCGCCAACCAGGCTGTCGAGCATGCCGGGATCGGTCGGCTTCGTGTCGCTGCGGCGCGCGATCCAGAAATACGGTTCACTGTCCGCGCCGCGCGGCGCAACCGGCGGGGCGGCACCGCCGACGCGCAGCGGCGGCGCCTCGCGGTCGAGGCCCACCACCACGCCGTTCAGATGGACAGCGTATGTCGTCGTGCCAAAGAACCGCGACGCCGCACGTTCGATAAAGGCGAGCGGCGGGTCGTCAAATGCATTGCGTATCGCATAGGTCTCGTTGCGCCATCCGCGAATCAGGCCGTGCGCGGCCAGCGCACCCATGACCGAGCCCAGTGCGGCGCTGCGCGCCTGGACGGTATCGAATGCATCGGCCATCACGACGCAGCGCTCACTGATGGCGAACACGTCCGGCCAGTGCGCGAGCCAACGCACGTCGCCCGCGCGGATCCAGCCGACCGGCTGCCCGCCGATCACGAACCGCAGATGCTGGTCGCGCCGGAAACGGCGCGCGGCGTCAATGCAGCCCCAAGTCATCGCCGATGCCCTTTGCGCATAAAACCAATGATTCTAACGCCTCTTCAACTCTGCGACGCGGCAACCCGAGCGTCGAAGGCGATGAAGGTCACGCCCGCCAGCCCGCCCAACCTAACGCCCACACGCGGTCAACGGCGCGCCCCGGCGAGACGTCCCGCGCGAGTACTGACAAGTAGCCCGGACCCGACGCGACGGTGATCGCCACGGACGTGGCGAGGAACAGCGGCAATTCAGACATCGCCTTGCTCCAGCAGATCATGGCCGCAGCGGCTCAAAACGTGCATACGGTATAGAGCGGTGCCCCGGCATTGCGCAGCAGCGTCGAGCCTCCCAGCTCGGGCAGATCGATGATCGCCGCGCACTCGACGACGCGTGCACCGAGCCGCTCCAGCAGCGCGTGCCCGGCCATCATTGTGCCGCCCGTGGCGATCAAGTCATCGATGAGCACGAGGCGCTCGCCCGGGCGGCATGCATCTGCGTGGACTTCGACCGTCGCCTCCCCATATTCGAGCGAGTAGGACGCTGATACGGTCGTGAACGGCAGTTTACCTTTCTTGCGGATCGGAATAAAACCCACGTTCAGCTCGTAGGCAAGGATTGGTCCGACGATGAATCCTCGCGCATCAAGCCCTGCGATATAGTCTAGCCGCTGGTCGATATAGCGCTGCACGAACAAGTCGACCAGCACCCGCAGGCATTTCGCGTCCTGCAGCAGCGGCGTGATGTCGCGAAATTGCACGCCAGGCTGCGGCCAGTCGGGCACAGTACGGATATGTTGGCGGATATAGGCGGCAGAATCGGTCAGCACCGCCGGTGGCGGCGCAGCGCGCTCTTGCATGGTGGTCTCCATTGCGGATCGGGCGCCGGGTGTCAGCCCGCGCCGGGTTCATTCGGACGTCATTCGACTGCGTGCCGCGCTAGGCCGGCTTCGTTGCCGCACCACGCCGCGCGCGCAGCAGCCGCTCCTCGGCCAGCGCGAGCGCGTTGGGCAAGCCGCGCAGCACGACGATGTCATGCGCGCGCAGTTTCGTGTCGCGATCGGGCTCGACACCCCGTATACCATGCCGGCGGATCGCAGTGACTTCGATGCCCATTTCGAACAACCCGAGCTCATCCAGGCTCTGGCCGACTGCGTCAGCGCTTTCGTCAATCGGCACCGATTGTAGCCTCACCTGCTCGATGCCATCCTCATCCAAGTCGTCCGCGCCGTGGAAATAGCCGCGCAACAGGCTGTAGCGCTTGTTGCGCAAGTCTTCGATGCGCCGCAGCACGCGGCGCATCGGCACGCCGACCAGCACCAGCGTATGCGATGCGAGCATCAGACTGCCTTCTACGATCTCCGGGATCACCTCAGTGGCGCCCGCGGCCAGCAACGTGTCTAGGTCGGCGTCGTCCACCGTGCGCACGATCACCGGCAGGGTTAGCTTCAGCTCATGTACGTTATACAGCACCTGCAGCGCCGAGGGCGTATTCGCATAGGTGATCGCGAGCGCCGCCGCCCGATGGATACCGGCGGCCAGCAGCGATTCCCGGCGCCCCGCGTCGCCAAACACGACTTGCTCGCCGGCCGTCGCCGCGGCGCTCACGCGGTCCGGATCCAGATCCAGCGCGACATACGATAGGCCCTCGTGCTCGAGCATCCGAGCCAGGTTCTGCCCGTTGCGCCCGTAGCCGCAGATGATCACGTGCCCCTGCTGCGTGATGCTCTGCGTCACGATACGCGTCATCTGTAGGGAGTGCATCATCCATTCGCTCGAAGACAGGCGCAGCACGATCCAGTCCATCGTATCGATAACGAACGGCGCCGCCAGCATCGACAGCAACATCGCCGCCAGGATTATTTGCATCAGTTCGTCCGAAATCAGGCGTTGCTCGCGGACCAAATTCAGCAGCACGAAACCGAACTCGCCGGCTTGCGCGAGCGCGAGCCCGGTGCGCATCGCCGCGCCGGGCATCGCGCCGAACAGACGAGCCAGGCCGGTGATTAGCGCCGCCTTGAACAGCAACGGACCGACCAGGAACAACAGCACCATCAGCGGGTGCTGCCATAGTACCCGCGGATCGAACACCATCCCGGTGGTGATGAAGAACAAGCCCAACAGCACATCGCGAAACGGCTTAATGTCCTCTTCGACTTGATGCCGATATGGCGTCTCGGAGATCAGCATGCCAGCAATGAACGCGCCGAGCGCCAGCGACAATCCGAACGTCTCCGTGATGAACGCGGCGCCCAGCGTCACCAATAGCAGGTTCAGCATGAACAGTTCCTGCGAGCGCCGCCGGACCACCACATTGAACCAGCGAGTCATGAACCGCTGTCCGACAAACAGCAAGATCGTGAGCACCACGGCGGTCTTGACCACAGCCCACCCGAGTGCAATCGCCAATTCCTTCGGATCAGCCCCGAGCGCGCCGATCACGAGTAGCAGCGGCACCACGGCCAGGTCCTGGAACAACAGGATGCCAAAGATGGTGCGCCCGTGCGCAGACTCGAGTTCGAGCCGTTCGGCGAGCAACTTGCTGACAATTGCAGTCGAAGACATTGCCAGCGTACCGCCGAGCGCAACGCTCGCCTGCCAACTCAGGTGCAGCCAGGCGCGCGTGGCCATACCGGCGAGCACGGCCAACGCAATCGTGGCCATTACCTGCGACAGGCCCAGCCCGAACACGATCGTGCGCATCGAGCGCAGCTTGGCGATCGAGAACTCCAGCCCGATCGAGAACAGCAGGAACACCACGCCGAATTCGGCTAGATACTGCACCCGCTCCGAATCGCTCACCATGCCCAGCGCATGGGGACCGACGAGCATGCCCACGCTCAAGTAGCCAAGCATGGGCGGCAAGTTCAGCATGCGAAAGATCACGACCCCGACCACCGCGGCCAGCAACAAAAAAAGCGTGAGTTCGAGCGGCGATGTCATACGGGCCCTTGCGCCGGTCCTTTCAGTGGTCAGCCGACGTGCGCAAAACCAGGCAGTAACGGCCGGTACACACGCGGCAGCGCCATCAACGCTTCGGGAGCCGCGCCGCCGGGTGCGCCGCGAGCCAAATGCGCGTTTGCTATACTCCGCGCATGATAGCGAAAATCAATGGCGCCCGGGCATTGCAGCTGGCGCAGCACGTGCTCGACATCGAGGCAGAGGCCATCCGGAGCCTGAGTACGCGCCTGAACGGCGAGTTTGTCGTCGCCGTGGAAATGTTGCTGGCCTGCAAGGGGCGCGTGGTAGTCTCCGGCATCGGCAAGTCAGGCCATATTGCGCGCAAGCTGGCGGCCACGCTGGCGAGCACCGGCACACCCGCGTTCTTCGTGCATCCGGCCGAGGCGAGCCACGGCGACCTGGGCATGGTCACCGCTAACGACGTGTTCATCGGTTTGTCCAACTCCGGCGAATCGGAAGAACTGGTTGCGATCCTGCCGCTAATCAAGCGGCTCGGCGCAAAATTGATCGCGGTGACCGGACGGCCGGAATCGAGCCTGGCCAAGCTGGCCGACGTGCACTTGAATGCGCGCGTGGAAAAAGAGGCATGCCCGCTGAACCTCGCGCCCACGGCCAGCACCACAGCCACGCTCGCGCTTGGCGACGCGCTGGCGGTAGCGGTGCTCGACGCGCGCGGCTTTTCTGCCGACGATTTTGCGCGCTCACATCCGGGCGGCACGTTGGGCCGGCGCCTACTGACCTATGTGCGCGATGTGATGCGCACCGGCGACGAGGTGCCGCGCGTGACGCTGTGCGCGACGGTGCGAGACGCATTGTTTGAAATCACTGCGAAACGGCTAGGCATGACCGCGATCGTGAATGAGGATTCACACGTGGAAGGCATCTTCACCGATGGTGATTTGCGCCGCGTGCTGGAGCACAAGGGCGACATCCTGGGCCTGCCGATTACCGACGTGATGACACACAAGCCGCGCACGATTAGCGCCGAACAACTCGCAGTGGAGGCCGTGGAACTGATGGAGCGGTTCCGCATCAACCAGATGCTGGTCGCCGACGCCGATGGCACGCTGATCGGCGCGCTGAACACGCACGACCTTTTCTCCGCCAAAGTCATCTGATCCGACCATGGCCCTGACCGCAATTGAACGTGCCGCGCGCGTCAAGCTGATGATATTCGACGTGGACGGCGTGCTAACCGACGGCACGTTGTACTTTACGCCAGACGGCGATGCAATGAAGGGCTTCAACTCGATGGACGGCCATGGGTTGAAGCTGCTCGAGCAGGCCGGTGTCGCGACCGCGATCATCACCGGGCGCGATTCGAAGATCGTCGAGTTGCGCGCGCGCGAGATCCGCGTGTCATATCTGTACCAAGGGATCAGCGACAAACTCGTCGCGTTCGACAAGTTGCTGGATGCCGCCGGCGTCACCGCCAACGAATGCGGGTACATGGGCGACGACTGGCCTGATCTGGCGGTCATGCTGCGCGTCGGTTTTGCCGCCGCGCCAGCGGGCGCGCACCCCGAGGTACGCAGTCGCGCGCACTGGATCGCCACCGCACGCGGCGGTCACGGCGCCGCTCGCGAGGTCATCGATACACTGCTGCGCGCACAGGGCCGGTATGACGGTCTGCTCGCGGCGGCGTGCGAAGGCTAAGCGATGCGCGAGATACGCCTGTCCGCCTGGTTGCCGCTCGTGATCATGGCGGTACTCGCCGCCGGCACGTACTGGCTGCTGCAGAACACATTGCCGCGCCCGTCGCAGGGGGTATCGGCGACCAAGGCGCATACGCCGGACTATTTCGCCGACCACTTCTCGATCTCGATGCTGGACGAAAGTGGCGTAACGCAGTACCGGATCGCGGCCGCGTCGATGGTCCACTACGAGGACGATGCGGCGACGCACGCAACGCTGCCAGCAATCCGCGCGTTCGCGCCGGGTCAGCCGGTCGTCACCGCCACCGGCAAGCACGCTGTCATTAATGCGGACGGCTCGATCGTGGACCTGTACGACGACGCGCGCATCGTGCGCGACGCGGGTCCGACCGATCCGCGGATGCAAGCTGATTCCGAGCACTTCCGCGTGCTGACCAACGACGATATCATCGAAACCGAAAAGCCGGTTAAACTGCTACGCGGCCCGTCCCAGATGACGGCCAATGGCATGATCTACAACAACGTGACCCGCGAAATGCATCTGCTCGGCCAGGTACGCGGCATGATTGCCGCGTCCGACACGGCGGCGGGCGGACCGTTCAGTCAATGACGGGCACCTCTTTCTCGCACGACGCGCATGAACCCAATGTTTGACCGCCCCGTGCCTGCGCGCATGCTGCATCCGCAGCGCTGCGCCAGGGCGAGCCGTGCCCGCACGGCAGGCAGGCGGATCGTGTCGACGCTGGCCGTCGCGCTGCCGCTTGCGCTGTCGCTGTCCGTTGCGCACGCCGAGCGCGCGGATCGCGACAAGCCGCTAAACATCGAAGCGGACAACATGACGTACGACGACCTGAAGCAGCTGACGGTCTTCACCGGCCACGTCGTCGCGACCAAGGGCACGATCCTGATCCGTGCGGACCGCGTGGAAGTCAAGCAGGATCCGCAAGGCTACCAGCACGCCATCGGCACCAGCAACGGCAGCACACTGTCGTACTTCCGGCAGAAGCGCGACGGCATGGACGAATACATCGAAGGCAACGCGGTGCGCATCGACTACGACGGCAAGCAGGACCTGACAACGTTGACCACGCGCGCCGTTGTGCGGCGCTTGCATGGGTTGTCCAAACTCGTCGATGAGGTGCGCGGCAGTGTGATCACCTACGATGGTCAAAAGGACTTTTACACCGCGCAGTCGGGCAAGGATGTCGCGGGACCGGGCAATCCAAGCGGCCGCGTGCGCGCGATGCTCACCCCCAGCACGGGGGGCGGCGCGCTGCCTCAACCGGCCGGCGACGTGACGCTGACCCCGTCCACGACGCTGCAAGGAACGTCGCAACCATGAACGCATCGGTTCTCCCCGTGTCTGCTCGGACTGCGGCCAGCACGCTGTCGGTGCGCAACTTGCGCAAACGTTACGGCGCGCGCACCGTCGTCAAGGACGTGTCGCTTGACGTGAAAAGCGGCGAAGTGGTTGGGCTGCTCGGACCGAACGGCGCCGGCAAGACGACCTCGTTCTACATGATCGTCGGACTGGTGCCGCTCGATGCCGGCGAGATCATGCTCGATGACACGCCGATCAGCGTGCTGCCGATCCACCAGCGCGCCCGGATGGGGTTGTCCTATCTGCCGCAGGAGGCATCGGTATTCCGTAAGCTGTCTGTCAACGAGAACATCCGCGCGGTGCTGGAGTTGCAACTAGACGAGCATGACAAACCGCTGTCCAAGCAAGCGGTATCGGTGCGTGCCGACGCATTGCTCGAGGAGCTGCAGATCGCACACTTGCGCGACAATCCGGCGATGTCGCTGTCCGGCGGCGAACGGCGCCGTGTCGAAATCGCGCGCGCACTCGCCACCCGCCCCAGCTTTATCCTGCTGGACGAGCCGTTTGCCGGCGTGGACCCCATTGCCGTACTGGAAATCCAGAAGATCGTGCGCTTTTTGAAGGAGCGCGGCATCGGCGTGTTGATCACGGATCATAACGTGCGCGAGACACTCGGCATCTGCGACCACGCGTACATCATCAGCGACGGCAGCGTGCTCGCGGCCGGCGCGCCCAAGGAAATCATTGCGAACGAGAGCGTGCGCCGCGTGTACCTGGGCGAACATTTTCGTATGTAGTCCCTTTACTGGGGCGGGCTCCCGCCCCAGCCAGCGCCGACCTGGCGACACTGCCGCGCCAGCGGGTGGCTCGCGTGCGCCGACTCGTTCAAACATGCACAAAATGGGCCAACGTGTTCCCTCAAGGTTCCGCCAACGTGGCAAACTGTCTACAATAAAAAGCAATCTGCCATGAAAGCAAGCCTTCAACTCCGTCTATCGCAGCATCTGGCACTGACCCCGCAATTGCAGCAGTCGATTCGGCTACTGCAGCTGTCGACGCTCGAATTGCAGCAGGAGGTCGCCACGGCGATCGCGCAAAATCCTTTACTGGAGAACGAGGACGACTGGATCGCGAGCCCGTTGCGGGTCGCCGCGGACGGCTCACTGTTGCCGTCGCAAAGCAGCGCGCTGCCCACCGGCATGGCCGAGGCACCAGCACCGGTGCTCGGCAGCGCCAACGGCGTGAACGGCGAGCGCGCGGAAAGCGCGGAGCCGGCCGCCGTCGACGAATACAACGGCATGAACAGCGACAGCGGCACCGACACGGCGTCGTGGAATTTGGACGACTATGTGCGTCCCGGTGGCACCTCCGACGACGACGACATGCCGCCGCTGCAGTTGCACGAATCCACGGTCAGCCTACGCGAGCATTTGGGCGCGCAATTGCGCCTGACCAAGGCTAGCCCGCGCGACCGCGCGCTGGTCACGTTTCTGATCGAGTCGCTGGACGACGATGGCTACCTGAGCGCGAGCTGCGACGAAATCCTCGCCGACTTGCCGGCCGAACTTGAGGTCGACGCCGATGAGTTGAACGCGGCGCTCGCGCTGCTGCACAGCTTCGATCCGGCTGGGGTCGGGGCGCGCTCGGCGTCCGAATGCCTGAAGCTGCAATTGTTGCGGCTGGAGCCAAGCGCCACGCGCACGCTGGCGCTGGAAATCGTGTCGAACTACCTGGAGTTGCTGGCGGCGCGCGACTTCACGCGTCTGCGCAAGCACCTGAAGGCCAGCGACGACGCGCTGCGCGACGCGCATGCGCTGATCCGCTCGCTCGAGCCGTTCCCCGGCGCCGCGTACGGCAAGGCCGAGGCCGACTACGTGGTGCCGGACATCATCGTGAAGAAAACCTCACAGGGGTGGCAGGCGGAGTTGAACCGCGAAGTCGTGCCGCGGCTGCGGGTCAACCACTTATACGCGAACATCCTGCGCAGCAACCGGGGTGACCCAGGCAGCGGTTCGTTGCGCCAGCAACTGCAGGAAGCGCGCTGGCTGATCAAGAACATCCAGCAACGATTTGAAACGATTTTGCGCGTCGCACAAGCAATCGTCGAGCGTCAGCGTAGTTTTTTCGTGCATGGCGAGATCGCGATGCGCCCCTTGGTTTTACGAGAAATTGCTGATACGCTGGGCTTGCATGAGTCGACCGTATCGCGGGTCACGACCGGGAAGTACATGCTGACGCCCTTTGGGACGCTCGAATTCAAGTACTTCTTTGGCTCGCACGTGTCGACCGATACGGGGGGCGCGGCGTCATCGACCGCGATCCGCGCGCTCATCAAGCAACTGATAGGAGCCGAAGACCCGAAAACCCCTCTTTCAGACAGCCGCATCGCTGAACTGCTGGCCGAACAGGGCTTCGTGGTCGCACGCCGAACTGTGGCGAAATATCGCGAAGCGCTGAAGATCCCGGCTGTTAGCATGCGTAAGTCGTTATAGCCTACTGCATGTTGCGGTGGGCGTTTACCGGCCGCGGCGCTTAGATAGAATATGGTCAGGAGCCGGCCGATATCGGCCCGCCGCACCTTTTTCGTCACAACGGGGTGCACGCTACAAGCGGGACGAGGCTCGAGCGGCGCCGGATCATGCCTTTGCGCCAGCGGCTATTGAGCACGGAGAGGCAGCTATGAATCTGAAGATCAGTGGACACCACCTGGACGTCACGCCCGCCCTGCGCGAATATGTGGTCGCGAAGCTCGACCGAGTGCTCAGGCATTTTGACCAGGTGATCGATGGCACTGTGCTACTGGCCGTGGACAATCACAAGGAAAAGGAAAAACGGCAAAGGGTGGAGGTCAACCTGCACCTGAAGGGCAAGGACATCTTTGTCGAGAGCGCGAATGGCGACCTGTACGCGGCGATCGACATGCTGATCGACAAACTCGACCGTCAGGTATTGCGTTACAAGGGCCGGCTGCAAGGCCACCAGCATGAGGCGATCAAGTACGTGCCTGTTCCCGAGCAACCGGCACCCTGAGCGCGGATCGGGTCCGCGTTGGCAAGCCGCCCGCACCGGGCGGCTTTTTCATTACCCGCACCGTTGTATCGCGTAGACCGGACCCGCGTTGGCGCGTTGCACCATACGCAACTCGCCTGATCTATAATGCTTTGGTTACCATAGTTGCCACCTATAAAATCATCAGCCGGAAAGCGTCTGCCGTGAGTCGTCGCGCGGCCCCCAGTGCTGGCCGACAGCCCGTGCGCGATACAATTGCTTTTCGCCTGTCCCTATGAATCGTCTAGCTAAAATCCTGCCCATTGAGAATGTCGTGCTGGGTCTGTCCGTGACCAGCAAGAAGCGGGTTTTCGAACAAGCCGGCCTGATCTTTGAAAATCAAAACGGCATTGCCCGTAGCGTCGTCACCGATAACCTGTTTGCGCGCGAACGGCTCGGCTCGACCGGTCTGGGCGAAGGCGTGGCGATCCCGCATGGGCGCATTAAGGGGCTGAAGCAGCCGCTGGCGGCATTTGTGCGGCTTGCCGAACCCATTCCGTTTGAGTCGCCGGACGGCCAGCCGGTCCAATTGCTGATCTTCCTGCTTGTGCCAGAACAGGCGACGCAGCAACATCTCGAAATCCTGTCCGAGATCGCACAACTGTTGTCGGACCAGCAAGCGCGCAAGAATCTGTCCACCGAGCCGGACCGTGGCGCGCTGCACCAACTGCTGACTCAGTGGCAACCCTAATCGCCGCGACGCGTGCGCTTCTAACACAATAGATTCAAGCGCATGCGTCGCATACCGCGATGAGCAGCGCCGCGCGACGCAACCCGAGAAGGCCACCATGGATACGTCCAGCATCAACGCGCAAAGCATCTTCGACGACAACGCCGCTTCGCTGAAGCTAAGTTGGCTGACGGGTCATGAAGGCTGGGACCGCGGTTTTTCAACGGAAACCGTCGCCAATGCGACCTCCAGCGCCGATCTGGTCGGCCACTTGAACCTGATCCATCCGAACCGGATCCAGGTGCTGGGCGAAGCCGAGGTCAACTACTATCAGCGGCAAAGCGATGAGGATCGCTCGCGTAACATGGCCGAGCTGATCGCCCTTGAACCGCCGTTCCTAGTCGTGGCCGGCGGCGTAGCGGCGCCGCCGGAGTTGGTGCTTCGCTGCACGCGCTCCTCGACGCCGCTGTTCACCACGCCGATGTCCGCCGCCGCCGTGATCGACAGCTTGCGGCTATACATGTCGCGTATCCTGGCGCCGCGCGCAACGCTGCACGGCGTGTTCCTCGACATCCTCGGCATGGGGGTGCTGCTGACTGGCGACTCGGGGCTGGGCAAGAGCGAACTGGGGCTGGAGCTGATCAGCCGCGGCCACGGGCTGGTCGCAGATGATGCGGTCGACTTCGTGCGGCTCGGCCCAGATTTCGTCGAAGGCCGCTGCCCGCCGCTACTGCAGAACTTGCTGGAGGTACGCGGACTCGGGCTGCTCGACATCAAGACGATTTTCGGCGAAACCGCGGTGCGCCGAAAAATGAAGCTCAAGCTGATTGTACAGCTGGTGCGCCGCCCCGACGGCGAATTCCAACGCCTGCCGCTAGAAAGCCAAACGGTTGACGTGCTAGGCTTGCCAATCAGCAAGGTCACGATCCAGGTTGCGGCCGGCCGCAACCTGGCCGTGCTGGTCGAAGCCGCCGTGCGCAATACGATTCTGCAATTGCGCGGCATCGATACATTGCGCGATTTTATGGAGCGCCAGCGGCTTGCGATGCAGGATCCGGACGGACAATTTCCAGGCAAGCTAATCTGAGCGGCCCGAAGCGCTACAGCGCTGCTATGATGAAACGCATGAACCCTGACTCGATGCGAATCATCCTGATCACCGGCATGTCCGGGTCCGGCAAATCGGTGGCACTCGCGGCGCTCGAGGATGCCGGCTACTACTGCGTCGACAACCTACCGCCACGGTTCCTGCCGGAACTCGTGGCGTTCCTGTCCCGGGAGGGACAGGCGCGGCTCGGCGTCGCGATCGACGCGCGCTCGGCGCGCTCGCTGGACGAAATGCCGGAAATTATCCGTGCACTTGGCCACACCCACGACGTTCGCGTGCTGTTCTTGAATGCGAGCACGCAATCACTCATCCAGCGATTCTCCGAAACGCGCCGCAAGCACCCGCTGTCCGCGTCAATGGCGGACGACGCGCTCGATGGCATACAGGCTTCGCTGGCCGATGCAATCGAGCACGAACGGGAGCTGGTGGCCAATCTGGCGGAATTCGGGCACCAGATTGACACCAGCAGCCTGCGCGCGAACACGCTGCGCGCCTGGGTCAAGCAGTTCATCGAACACGATCAGACCGGTCTCGCGCTAATGTTCCAGTCGTTCGGCTTCAAGCGCGGCATTCCGCTGGACGCCGATCTGGTATTCGACGCGCGGACTCTGCCTAATCCCTATTATGACCGGGAGCTGCGGCCGCTGACGGGACTCGATCGGCCGGTGATCGACTTTCTTGCCGCCACGCCGCTGGTCGGCACGATGATCGACGATATCGCCGAGTACCTGTCCAAGTGGTTGCCGCATTTCTGCGACGACAATCGTGCGTACCTGACCGTGGCGATCGGCTGCACCGGCGGGCAGCATCGCTCCGTCTACATTGCCGAGGCACTCGCCGCGCGCTTCGCAAGCGCCGCAAACGTGCTGGTGCGGCATCGCGAGATCGCCGGCGCGCATGGTGACAGCGCGTCGTTTGCCAGTACATCGGCCCGAGCGTCCGGCTAGCCGCGCCAAACCGAGCACGAACGTATGTCAACTGTCCCATCCGATACCCTTGCTAAGCTGCCTCTGTTCCCGTTGCGCACGGTGCTGTTTCCTGGTGGCCTGCTGCCGTTGAAGGTGTTCGAGGCCCGCTACCAGGACATGACCCGTGACTGCCTGCGCGATCATGCGCCGTTCGGCGTATGCTTGCTCAAGAGCGGCAGTGAAGTGATCCAGCAGGACGAGCCGCCAGTACCCGAATCGATCGGCTGCCTGGCCGAGATTGTCGATTGCGACGTAGAGCGTTTCGGCCTGATGCATATCCGCGCCCGAGGCACGCGCCGCTTCCGGTTATTGTCGCATCGGACTGAGCCCAACGGCTTGCTACGCGGCCAGGTGCAGTTACTGCCCGAGGACCGCCCGCTGAACGGCGACGAGCGCGTCGCGAAGTTCGGCGCGTGCGCAGAGGTGCTCGAGCGAATCGTTGCCACGCTGTCCGAGCGCAGCCCGGGCAATCTGCCATTCATCGAGCCGTACGCATTCGACGATCCAAGCTGGGTATCCAACCGGCTCGCCGAGGTCCTGCCGGTCTCCGCGCGCGCGCGGCAAAAACTAATGGAAGTCCTCGATGCCGGCGCGCGGATCGACGTCGTGCACCACTACATGCTGCAGCACCAACTGCTGTAGCCTGCTCTACCCACTCCACTGCTGTAACCTGCATCACCCACTGCTGTAACTTGGGCTACAACAACGTTCCGTCCAGCGCATCGAGCAGCTTGCGCACCGGCGCGGGCAAGCCATAGTCGCCGATGGCATCCAGCCGCACCCATGCAGTGTCCGCCTGCGCGTCGCGCACTGCGGCCCGCGGTTCGTCCACCAGTTGCGCGAGCCGCGGCTCGATTTCGAGGCGAAAATGTGTGAACGTATGCGCCAGCGGGGCAAGCGGCGCCAGCACGACCGGCGCACCGCCGAGTTGCGCCGCACGCGCGGCAAGCGCGTCCACGTCCGGCGCCTCGGGCAAGCTCCAGAGCCCGCCCCAAATGCCCAACGGCGGGCGTTTCTCGAGCAGCACCTGATCGGCACTGCGCAGCACCAGCATCATTGTGCGGCGTGTCGGCACGGGCTTTTTGGGCCTAGCGGCCGGCAGTTCACGCTGTCGGCCCGTCAGATTGGCCACACACGCGTGCGCAAACGGGCAGCGACCGCAATCTGGCCGGCCCCGTACGCACAGCGTCGCTCCCAGGTCCATCAGTCCTTGCGTATACGCCACGATGGGCTCGACCGGTGCGCCATCGCGCTGGCGTACGCTATCGGCTGCGTCATTGGACGCCTTCCCGGACGCCTTGTCGGATGCGTCACCGGCCGTCGGCAGCAACGACTCAGCTAGCGCCCACATCGCGGTCTCTACGCGCTTGTCGCCCGGAAAGCCGTCAATCCCAAAAATCCGCGCGAGCACCCGCTTGACATTGCCATCCAGGATCGGCGAGCGCACGCCGAACGAGAAGGCGGCAATCGCCGCCGCCGTCGAACGGCCGATTCCCGGCAGTGCCGCGAGTTGCTCAACAGTCTGCGGGAACGCGCCGCCATACTGCTGGACGACGACCTGCGCGCACCGGTGCAGGTTGCGCGCGCGAGTGTAGTATCCCAGTCCACTCCATAGCGCCATCACGTCGTCAGCCGCGGCAGCCGCCAATGCGTGAACGTGAGGAAAGCGTGTGAGGAACCTCGAATAATACGGAATCACCGTCGAGACCTGCGTTTGCTGCAGCATGATCTCCGACAGCCAGACTCGATATGGGTCCCGGCTGCGCTGCCACGGCAGGTCGTGCCGCCCATGCGTGTGCTGCCACGCGATCAGGCGCGGCGCGAAGTCAGCTGGTTCTATATTGGCCTCCAAGGGGTCGATTCAGCGCTGGCAGCGCGTGCAGTAATAGGTCGAGCGCTGTCCTTGTACGATATGCCGGATCGGCACACCGCAGGCATGGCAAGGCAGGCCGGCCCGATCATAGACGAAATAGTCGAGTTGGAAATAACCGCTCTCGCCGTGGCTGCCAACAAAGTCGCGCAACGTACTGCCACCCTTGTCGATTGCCGCCGCCAGTGTCGCGCGAATAGCGTCGGCCAGCAGTTCATAGCGCGGCAGCGACACGCGTCCCGCCGGCGTACTCGGCCGAATGCCGGCGCGAAACAGACTCTCGGATGCATAGATGTTGCCCACACCGACGACGATGTCGCCGGCCAGCAGCGCCTGTTTGATCGACACCGTGCGCCCACGCGTGCGACGATGCAGCAGCGTGCCCGAAAATGCGCTCGAAAAAGGCTCGACTCCAAGGCTGGCCAATAAAGGATGCTCGAGCACGCCGCCCGACGCGCGCGGATGCCACAACACCGCACCGAAGCGACGCGGGTCGCGAAAACGCAACACGAACTCATCGAAGACCCAGTCGATATGATCGTGCTGGGCGGCGGGCGGCAACGCGGGCAGGTTGTGCAGCACGCGCAGCGTACCGGTCATCCCCAGGTGCACGATGAGCCATCCGTCGTCCAGCTCGAACAGCAGGTACTTGCCGCGCCGTTCCACTTTGTGGATCACGCGTTGCTCAAGCTCGCGCGCCAGCGTGGCCGGCACCGGCCAGCGCAGCGCAACATTACGCACCTCGACGCGCTGCACGCGTCGTCCAGCGACATACGGTTCAATTCCGCGTCGCGTCACTTCAACTTCCGGCAGTTCTGGCATGTCTAATAGGCAGGCAGGTGGACACACCGTGGTCCACGCCCACTATTGTAGCCACCGCGTTACAATCCATCGAAACATTGACTGGATTTCCATGAACCTGCTTCTTGCCAAGCTGCTCCACCGAGGCCCAGCACGCCCGGCGGCGGCTGCCGCGTTGCTCGCCGTCTCGCTCGTGCTCACACGGCCCGCCGCCGCGCAGGACAACGACTCGCCGGAATTGACCGATATCATCAGCACGCCAACGCCCGATGAGCAGAAGGCGCTGCCGCGCCTGCCGCTGACCAGCCAGGTGGTCTACCAGGTGCTGGCCGCCGAGGTTGCGCTGCAGCGCAACCAGCCCGCACCGGCCTACCAGACTTACCTGGCATTGGCCCGCGACACGATGGACCCGCGCTTCGCGCAGCGCGCCACGGAAATCGCGCTGCTTGCGCAAAGCCCGGTCGACGCGCTGAACGCGGCACAGCTGTGGCAACAGTACGCGCCCCAGTCGGATCGTGCCGCGCAAATCGATGCCTCGCTGCTGGTGCTGGCTGGCAAGCCCGAGGAAGCCAAGCCGCTGCTGGAGCAGCAATTGGCGAAAGTTGCGCCGGATAATCGTGCCAATGCGCTAATCGGGGTGCAAATGCTGCTGGCGCGCGGCCCGAACCGCACGTCGGGCCTGCATGTGCTGCAGAGTTTGTTGCGTCACGACATGGACAAGCCAGAGGCGAACTACGCGATCGCCCGACAGCAGGCACTTACGCAGGATCGCGATGGCGCGCGCCAGTCGCTGCAAGTCGCGCTGAAGGAAAAGCCCGACTTCCTGCCCGCAGTGCTACTGCTCGCGCAGCTCGGCCCACAGGATCGCGCGGAGGCCACGCAGCGGCTGTCGCAATACGTGCGTAAGAATCCGCAGGCGCGCGAGGCGCGGATGTCGCTGGCCCAGTTGTATCTGGCCAGCGATCAGCTGGACGACGCGAAAATCGAGTTCACGCGACTGGCCAATGACGACAGCCACGACCTGCTGCCGTTGATGGCGCTCGCGCTGATCGAGATCCAGCAGCGGCACTGGTCGAGCGCGAAGCAATACCTGCAACGGTACGTCGCGGCCGCGCAGCGTCAGCCAAACGCCGATCCGGGCCAAGCGTACCTCTATCTGGCACAGATCGCGCTCGAGCAAAAGGATGACCAGGCTGCGTCGCAATGGCTGGACAAGATCTCGCCCGGAAGCACGCAACACCTGGCGGGACAAATCACGCGCGCGCAGATCATCGCCCGCGAGGGCAAGGTCGACGACGCACGCAACCTGCTCGCCGAACTCAAGCCGATGACGCCGCGCGAAGCGGCGCTGATCGCGCGTACCGACAGCGCGATCTTGTTTGACGCCAAGCGCTATGCCCAAGCCGAGGCGCGGCTCGCGCAAGCGGCTAAGGCGTTTCCGGACGATCCGGACCTGGCCTACGACTACGCGATGGCCGCCGAGCGCAACGGTCACTACGACGTAATGGAAAAGCAATTGCGCGATCTAATCCGGCTGCAACCGGAAAACCCGCAGGCTTATAACGCACTCGGCTATTCGCTCGCGGACCGCAACCAGCGGCTGGACGAGGCCAATCAGCTGATCGAAAAAGCATCATCGCTGGCACCGGACGATGCATTCATCATGGACAGCGTCGGCTGGATCAAGTATCGGCTCGGCGACAAGGTTGGTGCAGTGAAGGTGCTGCGTCGCGCGTACAACTTGCAGCCGAACGCGGAGATTGGCGCGCATCTAGGCGAGGTGCTGTGGGAAAATGGCGATCGTGACCAGGCCCGCGCGGCGTGGCGCGACGCACGGAAGCTGGAACCGCACAACGACACGCTGGTCAAGACGCTGAAACGCTTCCAGATCGACGACCTGTGATGAACCAAGTTCCACTACTGGCCGACGTGCGCGCCCGGCCTGCTCGTTGTGTTTCGTCTGTTCGCCGCGTGTTGCGCTGCGCTGCTGGCGGCCTGCGGCAGTCGCGCGCCATGCGCCACGGGTGTGGCGCGCTCGGGCTCGCTGCGCTGCTGAGCGCCTGTGTGACGCCACAACAGCGGCCCACTGCGCCCGTTGCCGGCACAGGCAGCGCGCAGGCCGGGCAAACCGTGCACGCGTACCATGGACGCTTCGCGGTCAGCTACGAGGACCAAAATGGGCAGCCGCGCAACGCGTATGGCAATTTTGATTGGCAGGAAGCCGGCCAAACCGTCAAGCTGCAATTGCTGAGCCCGCTCGGTCAGACGCTGGCCATCGTCGCGTCGGCACCAGGATTGGCCACCCTCGAATTGCCCAACAAAGCGCCACAGATGGCGCCAAGCGTATCCGAGCTAATGCAGGGCACGCTGGGCTTCTCACTGCCGGTCGAAGGGCTGCGCTACTGGTTGCAGCCATCCGTGTCGCCAGACTCGCGCGCCTGGACGGCGACCGACGGCGCCGGCCGCCTGAGCCGCGTCGAGCAGGACGGTTGGACGATTGAATACCTAGCGTACGTCGCCGCGCCGGTAAGCCGCGTCAAGCGCGTAAACCTGACGCGGCAGGCGCCACCGCTGTCGGTCAAACTCGTACTGGACCAATAAGCCGCGCACAGGCATCCACGGCGTGATGAACCCCCATGACTGAAACCGAAGACATACTGCGCGACTGCGCAGCTCCCGCGAAGCTCAACCTTTTCCTACATGTGACTGGCCGCCGCGAGGACGGGTATCACGAGCTACAGACGGTGTTCCAGTTGCTGGACTGGAGCGACGTGCTGCATTTCCGGCGCCGCGACGATGGCACGGTGCGCCACCTGCGGCCACTGGACGGGGTCCCCGAGCAGGCCGATCTAAGCGTTCGAGCGGCAAAGCTGTTGCAACAGCGCAGCGGTTGTCGCTACGGTGTGGAGATCGACATCGACAAGCGCCTGCCGATGGGAGCCGGCATCGGGGGCGGCAGCTCGGATGCGGCAACCACGCTGCTCGCGTTGAACCGGCTGTGGCGGCTGTATCTGCCGCGCGCGACGCTGCAAGCCCTGGCACTAGAACTGGGCGCCGACGTGCCGTTCTTCGTGTTCGGGCGCAATGCCTTTGCGCAAGGCGTGGGCGAGCAACTGCAACCGGTTCAGCTGCCAGCACGCACGTTCCTGGTGGTTAAACCCGCGGTACATGTGCCGACCGCTGAAATTTTCCGCTCCGAGGCATTGACAAGAGACACCAAACACATCACAATTGTGGACTTTCTTGCACGGCAAAACATCGCTGATGACAATAAGGCAAGCGAGGCGGGTTGGCCAGATCATTTTGGTCGAAACGACATGCAGCCGGTTGTCGCGGGAAAATATGCAGAAGTGGCGCAAGTGTTGGATTGGTTTTCGACAATCGCGCCCGCCCGTATGACGGGATCGGGTGCGAGTGTATTCGCAGCATTTCCCAGCAGGGCGCAAGCGGAGTTGGCGCAAGCAAAGCTCCCTGCCGGCTGGCAAAGTGCGATAGCATCGAGTCTGGACCGCCATCCGTTGTACACTTTTGCGTCATAAAAGGTTTCGCCGTGTCGGGTTCGCGAGTCCCGACCAGGCAGACGGTTCGTGTAGGGGAGTCGCCAAGTTGGTTAAGGCACCGGATTTTGATTCCGGCATTCGAGGGTTCGAGTCCTTCCTCCCCTGCCAGTTACCCATAGCGCGGGCATGATCTTGCCCTAGCGCCACACGCTCCATCCCATGCCACGCCCCCCGAGTAGCAGGTGCACGATGAACAGTGACGGCCTGATGGTATTTACTGGCAACGCGAATCCCTCGCTTGCACAGGAAGTCGTCAAGACCCTGGGTATTCCTCTTGGCAAAGCGATGGTCAGCCGCTTCTCGGACGGAGAAATCCAGGTCGAGATCCAAGAGAACGTCCGCGGCAAGGATGTATTCGTCTTGCAGTCCACCTGCGCGCCGACGAACGACAACCTGATGGAATTGATGATTATGGTCGACGCGCTCAAACGCGCATCGGCCGGACGGATCACGGCAGCCATCCCCTACTTCGGCTATGCGCGGCAGGACCGCCGCCCGCGCTCGGCGCGCGTTGCGATTTCCGCGAAGGTCGTCGCCAACATGCTGGAAATCGCCGGTGTCGAACGGATCATCACGATGGATCTGCATGCCGATCAGATCCAAGGTTTCTTCGACATTCCGGTTGACAATATCTACGCGACGCCGGTGCTGCTCGGCGACCTGCGCAAGCAAGCGTACGACAAGCTGCTGGTCGTGTCGCCGGACGTCGGCGGCGTGGTACGCGCGCGCGCGCTGGCAAAGCAGCTGAACACCGATCTGGCGATCATCGACAAACGCCGCCCGAAGGCGAACGTCGCCGAGGTGATGAACATCATCGGCGAAGTTGAGGGTCGCACGTGCGTGATCATGGATGACATGGTCGACACTGCCGGCACACTGTGCAAGGCCGCACAAGTGCTGAAAGAGCGCGGCGCGAAGAAAGTGTTCGCGTATGCGACGCACCCGGTGCTGTCCGGTGGCGCGATCCAGCGCATCGCGGACTCAGCGCTCGATGAGCTGGTCGTGACGGACACGATTCCGCTGGGCAAGGAGGCACTGGAATGCTCGCGGATTCGCGCGTTGTCATGCGCCGGCCTGCTGGCTGAAACTTTCTCGCGGATTCGCCGCGGCGACTCGGTGATGTCGCTGTTCGCCGAACATTAAGAATAGCTGTATTCCGGCAAGGCCGCCCTCGAGTGGCACTGCCAGCCCGTGGTGCGCAGTTACGAACGCGCGCCGCGTATTTCGGGACCGACGGGATCCGTGTCGGATTCGATGGTCCCGTTTTGATGACCCGGGCAATTTGCCCGGACCCACTGCCTGGTCGCGGGCAGTCATTGGAGAGACAACATGAAAGTAGTCGCTTTCGAGCGTAGCCAGCAGGGAACGGGTGCGAGCCGCCGCCTGCGCAATGCCGGCAAGACGCCGGGAATCGTGTACGGCGCTGGCACCGAACCGAAGTTGATCGAGTTGGACCATAATGCGCTGTACCACGCGCTGAACAAAGAAGCATTTCATTCGTCGATTCTCGATCTCGAGATCGCCGGTGCGACCGAACAAGTACTGCTGCGCGACGTCCAATATCATCCGTTCCGTCGAATGGTGCTGCACGTGGACTTCCAGCGTGTCGACGCAAAGACGAAAATCACGGTGAAGGTCCCGCTGCACTACATGAACCAGGAAGGCTCGCCGGCGGTGAAACTCGGTGGCGGCGTGATTACGCACGTGCTGAACGAAATCGAAGTATCGTGCCTGCCGGGCAACCTGCCCGAGTTCATCGAAGTCGACCTGGCCAACTTCGGGTTGAACCAGTCGTTGCACGCGAAGGATGTCAAGCTGCCGGCCGGGGTTGAACTGACGCCGCACGTCGAGCAGGAAAACCCGGTGATCGTGTCGGCGACGCTACCTGCTGGCGCGGTATCAGATGAAGCAGGTGAATCGTCAGAAGGCGGCACGCCGGCTGCATAACGCAGTACGGACACTGCATACGGGGACGCAATGCTGCGTGCCCGTCACATAGTAGAATCGATCCTCTCGATCCGCCGGTACGATGCAACGAAGTCGGATCAGCGGGACGAAGTGACCCGCCGAGGCCATGCCCGGCGGGTTTTTTTAACTGAATTCACGAGTGGCACGACCATCATGATCAAGTTGATCGTCGGACTCGGCAATCCGGGCGCTGAATATGCGGCCACGCGGCATAACGCGGGATTCTGGTTCATCGGCCAGCTCGCACACAAAGCAGGCGCCACGCTGCGCGACGAGCGGCGCTTTCACGGCGCCTATGTGAAGGTGCGCCTGCACGGCGAGGAAATCCACTTGCTGCAACCCCAAACGTTTATGAACCGGTCTGGGTTGTCCGTGGTGGCAGTGGCACAGTTCTTCAAGATTCTGCCCCAATCCATCCTCGTCGTTCATGACGAGTTGGATTTGCCGCCGGGCGTCGCGAAACTGAAGTTAGGCGGCGGCAGTGGCGGACACAACGGCTTGAAGGATATTTCCGCTCATCTGTCAACGCAGCAATATTGGCGTCTGCGTATCGGCATTGGCCATCCGCGGGAGCTGATTCCGGAGGGCGCGCGCGCGGGCGCCAAACCTGACGTGGTCAATTTCGTGCTGAAACCGCCGCGCAAGGAAGAACAGCAACTTATCGACGCAGCCACCGACAAAAGTCTCGCGGTGATGCCGCTGATTGTCAGCGGGGAAATGGAACGCGCAATGATGCAACTTCACCGCGCTTAAGTACGATAGAGAAGCCGCAACGGCGGCACAGGACAATTAGATTGGCGCGGGGTGGCTCAGCGCTCACCGTCGGCGCGCTCATCGACCGTCATCAGCGCGCGATACTTGTCCATTAGCTGCTCGCGGGTCTCAACCCGCTCGGGATTCACCGGGATACATTCGACGGGACACACCTGAACACATTGCGGCTCGTCGAAATGACCGATGCACTCGGTGCATTTATCCGGATCGATCAGATAGATTTCCGGCCCCATCGAAATCGCGCCGTTCGGGCACTCGGGCTCGCAAACGTCACAATTGATGCACTCGTCGGTAATCATCAAAGCCATACGGCCACCAACTTTCCGAGAAAAAACAACACATTATAACTTTTCTGGCCTGCTTCTCGGCTGCGCAACATTGCATGTCAGCGTAACGTGAGAATGTCCGGTCCGTGCAAAGTAAGAACGTCCGCTCGGTGGCCTCCGAGTCAGGTGCGATAGACCGCGCCGCTTCGACAATACCGCTGCCGCTGCGTCAGTAGTGCAAGCGGTAATTCAACCGCCGGCCGCGGCCCGAGAGGCCCCGGCGACCTTGTCCTTGAGCCACCTCTCCACCGAAGGAAACACGAATTTGCTGACGTCACCGCCTAACTGCGCGATTTCCCGCACGATCGTGCCCGAAATGAATTGATATTGATCAGACGGCGTCATGAACATCGTTTCGACGTCCGGCAGCAGATAGCGGTTCATCCCCGCCATCTGAAACTCATATTCGAAGTCCGACACCGCACGCAGGCCGCGCACGATCACCCGGGCATTATTGGCGCGGACAAAGTCCTTGAGCAACCCCGCGAAACTCATCACCTTCACGTTCGGATAGTGACCCAGCACCTCCTGCGCGATGTCCAAACGCTCCTGCAACGAGAAAAAAGGCTTCTTGTTGCGACTGTCGGCGACTCCGACCACCAGCGTGTCGAAAATGCTCGAAGCACGGCGCACAAGATCTTCATGACCGCGAGTGAGCGGATCGAACGTACCGGGATAGACCGCAACTACCATCAATATTCTCCTCTCGCTTAACAAGCCGGTGGCACGATGCGCGGTCGCGCTGGCACTCGCCGCCAATGCCCGGCGGCAAGCGGGACCGGTACAGCGGTGGCCGGCGTGACGTCGCGGTAAAACGCCGCCAGCTCGTTTTTGGAAAGCGCATTATTCACCATTTTCGCACCGCAGCAAATGATAATGCACCGCGCCGGCGCGCGCGTGGCGTACGATGCGCCATTCCTGCAGCGACGGCCAGCCGGGCGTGGCAGCGACGCCCTGCTGCGCTTGAGCGTCCCGCACCGCAGCCAATGGCGCATCGGATTCGACATAAACTGCACCGCCAGGCGCCACCAGCGGCAACGCAAGCGTCAGCGCGCGCCCAAGCAGTTCGGCATTGAACGGCGGGTCGAGGAACACGATGTCGAACCCCGCCGGCGCGAGGCCGGCCGCCAGCCGCAGCGCATCGGCCTGCACAATTTCGATCGTCTGCGCATCCAATTTTTGCCGGATCGCGTTTAGTTGTGCAACCGCGCGCCCATCGCGCTCGACCATTACCACACGTTGCGCGCCGCGCGATGCAGCTTCGAAGCCGAGCGCCCCGGTGCCGGCGAATAGGTCCAGGCACACCAGGCCATCCAGTTGCTGGCCCAACCAGTTGAACAAGGTTTCGCGCACACGGTCCGGCGTCGGCCTGAGCCCCGCCAGATCGAGCACCGGCAGCAGCGTACGCTTCCAGATGCCGCCGATGAGGCGGACCTGGTGCGGCGCGTGACGCGTCGCGGCAACGCGGCGCGATGCTGCGGCACCGGCGGCACGCGTTTGCGCACCGTCGGGGGCGGCAAAAGGCGCACGGGCGCGCGTGCGGGACGAGTGGTTCATCGATTCATTCCATTAGGCTGTCGTGACGCGGGAACGGACGCCGTCGCCGCGCGCAACCAGCCATCCTCCCGCGCCGGGGTGGGGAGAGGCAACCTTACCATAGCCGGAGCACAAACTCAGAAGCCCATGCGGCGCTCTGCTAGAATGTCCGGTCTGCCACCGGCGCTCCGTTGCCGGCCCCGACGTCGCCCGCCCGCGGCGCGCGTACCGCCACATTGCGAACCATGTTCAGCTTTTTCAAACGATTCAGGAAGAGCGATGCGTCCAGCCAGAAGCAAGACGCGCCCGTAGCGGATTCCGCCTCGCAAACCACCACGTCCAGCACGCCGGCCGCCCCGGACACGTCTGAAGCGCGTGGTGCGCCAGCTGCGCCTGCTACGACCACTGCACCTGCTGCAACCACAGCACCTGTCACACCACCAGCACCGGCGTCGGCCCCTGAGGCAGCGCCAAGCGGCACGCTGGGCGCGATCGGCGCGCCAGGGCCCGAGCCCTCCTCCCTCGAATCAGCGCAGCCGGCAGGATCAGTCCAGCCGGCACCCTCATCAGCATCCGGGACGTCATCCTCACCCGCGGCTTCGCCGGCGCCGGCACTCTCGCCAGCCTCTGCGGCGCCGCTTGCGGAAGTCTCGGCCCGATCCGCGTCCGGCGTGGCACCGCAACCCGTGCCCGCCAAGCCCGCTGGAACCGCCACGCAGCAGCTCGTCGGCGGCGCGGACGAAGAGATCGTTGAGATCGTGCCGCCCCCTGCTCCCGAGCCGACCGCCAAGCGCTCGTGGCTCAGCCGGTTGAAATCGGGGCTGACCAAAACCAGCTCGAGTCTGACCGGCATTTTCATCGGCGTGAAGGTCGACGAGGCGCTGTTCGAGGAGCTCGAGACCGCATTATTGATGGCTGATGCCGGTGTGGATGCCACTACTTACCTGCTCGATGCGCTACGTCAGAAGGTCCGCAGCGAGAGACTGACTGACGCACAACAGGTCAAGGCGGCGTTGCGCACGTTGTTGATCGAATTGCTCACGCCGCTTGAGCAATCGATGGTGCTTGGCCGCACACAACCGCTGGTGATGATGATTGCCGGCGTCAACGGAGCCGGCAAGACTACAAGCATCGGCAAGCTCGCCAAGCACCTGCAGTCGTTTAACCAGTCGGTGATGCTGGCCGCCGGCGACACGTTCCGCGCCGCCGCGCGTGAGCAGTTGGTGATCTGGGGCCAGCGCAACAACGTTGCTGTGATCCAGCAGGAAAGCGGTGACCCGGCCGCGGTGATCTTCGACGCGGTCGGCGCCGCGCGCGCGCGCGGCATCGACGTGCTGATGGCAGACACCGCCGGACGCTTACCGACCCAGTTGCATCTGATGGAGGAGCTACGCAAGGTCAAGCGGGTAATCGGCAAGGCGATGGACGGGGCCCCGCACGAAATACTGCTGGTGCTCGATGCGAATACCGGCCAGAACGCGTTGGCCCAGGTCAAGGCGTTCGACGAGGCGCTGGGGTTGACTGGACTCATCGTCACGAAGCTAGACGGTACCGCCAAGGGCGGCATCCTGGCCGCCATTGCGCGCCAACGCCCAGTGCCGGTGTATTTCATCGGCGTTGGCGAGAAGGTCGAAGACCTGCAACCGTTCGTCGCCGCCGAATTTGCCGACGCGCTGCTCGGGTAAGCACGCGGCGCAACGCGTGCCCCTCCCTGTTAACCGCCTGACACCAGCATCAGCGCGATCCAACCCATCACGCAGGCGATCAGCACATCGAGCACGCGCCACGCGACGTCTTTCTCGAACACCGGCCGTAACAGCCGCGCGCCGTAGCCGAGCGCGCAGAACCATACGAGTGACGCGCTCATTGCACCGAGCGCGAACCACAGGTTGGCCGGCCATGGATGGCGGCCACCGACCGCGCCGAGCAGCACGACGGTATCGAGATAGACATGCGGATTAAGCAGCGATAATGCGACGATCGTGCCGGCCATGCCAACCGCCGACTGCGCATCGTCTCGATCCGATGGCATCGAGGTACCCCGGCCCTTTCCACGCGCTATACAGCGCGCGCAGGCCATACAGGAATACGAACAGCGCGCCGACGTATTTGACCACCACGAGCAACGCCGGCATCCGTGTCATCAACGCGCCCATGCCAGCGACGCCCGCCGCGATGAGCACGATATCGATTGAGGCGCCGATCGCGACGATCAGGCTCGCGCACAATCCGAAGCCCGACGCATAGGTCGATCCGAACACCGGCAATGATTCAGCCCAGCTCATTTGGCATCCGGCTGAGCGGCGGGCACAGCATGGCGGAATGCGTCTAATTGCATCGCGTTGTCGAAGAGGCGCTGGATCGCGGCAAAGGGCGCCAGGTCGATGTTGAAGCGCTGCGCGTTGAAAACTTGCAACACGATGCACAGGTCAGCGAGGGTCGGCGTGTCGCCGATCGCAAACTTGCCGATGCGCGAATCGTTCGCCAACTGCGCGTTAAACGCGCTGAAGCCCGTCTCGATCCAGTGGCGGCACCACGCGTCTTTTTGTGCCTCATGAACTTGCTCCTACAGCGCGCGTGTCAGACTACACGCAATGTCAGTATGTCGAATCCGTCCAGGCCGCCTTCGAGCACATCGCCCTTCGCCACCGCCGCCACCCCTTCCGGCGTTCCGGTATAGACCAGGTCGCCCGCCGCCAGAGCAATGAACCGCGATAAGTAGGCGATCGTTTCCGGCACTGGCCAGAGCATCGTCGACACGTCCGCGTGCTGTCGCGGCACGCCATTGACCGTCAGCCACAATTGGCCGGCAGCGACGTGCCCGACCTGCGATACCGGATGGATCGGCCCAATTGGCGCAGACAGGTCAAAACCCTTGGCCATGTCCCAGGGACGGCCCAACTTCTTAGCCTGCGCCTGCAAATCGCGGCGTGTCATGTCAAGCCCGAGCGCATAGCCGTACACATGCTCCAGTGCGTGCTCCACCGGGATGTCGCGCCCCCCACGCCCGATCGCCACGACCAGTTCCATCTCGTGATGGACCTCGCCCGACTCAGGCGGATACGGAAATTCGCCCACGGTCCCGGGCGCCACATACAGCACTGCGTCGGCGGGCTTGCTAAAGAAAAAGGGGGGCTCGCGTTGCGGGTCGTGGCCCATCTCGCGCGCGTGCGCTTCGTAATTGCGGCCGACACAATAGATACGGCGCACCGGAAACACATCGGACGACTGCACTACCGGCACCGCGGGGTTGGGCACCTCGAATAAATAAGCCATCACATGCTCCCCTGACGAGTGTGAGCACTACATCGGTATCCGCCCGCGGAACAACCGGCGAGGCGTACGCCTTAGACGAAACACCCAAGTTTAAACCGGTGGCGATCGCCAGTCCGGCGCGGCATGCCTTGCGCGCTTGCCAGAAAGCCTCGAATGCGGTACTCAGTGTGGCTCCTGCATTCCCGAAGTGAAGCGGCTGATCGTATCGGCACATGCGCTTACATAGCCGGTGCATTGGTCGCCCGATGCCATGACTGAATCGAACCCGTTATCCGACAGCACGCCCGGCGGCGCAAGTTTTCGTTGTGCGCCGTTGATTAAGGAGATCGGGCGAGGAGCGCGCGGCGCCCGCGCGCTTTCGCATGACGATGCCTATGCGCTCTATACCGCGATGCTCGACGGGCGCGTCTCCGATGTCGAGCTGGGCGCAGTGGTGCTCGCTTACAGAGTCAAGGGCGAGACGCCGCAGGAGCTTGCGGCGATGCTTGCTGCGGCGCAAGCGTCGCTCAGACCACTCGCCACGCGCGGCGATCACTACCGCCCTGTGTCGATACCGAGCTACAACGGCGCGCGCAAGCAACCAAACCTCACACCGCTGCTCGCCTTGTTGCTTGCGCGTCGCGGCGTGCCGGTACTCGTGCATGGCGTGACAGTGGACCCGGGACGGGTGACCAGCGCCGAAATCTTTGCCGAATTGGACCTGCCGGCTGCGCGCTCGATCGACGAAATCGACCCGGCACTCGCTCACGCGCGGGTCGCATTTGCGCCGATCGACGTGCTCGCGCCCAAGATGTCCCGCTTGCTCGGGCTACGCGCGACACTCGGCGTGCGCAATACGACCCATACGCTGGTCAAGCTGCTACAACCGTTCGCCGAACCGGGACTGCGGCTGGTCAACTTACCCATCCGGCTTACCGTGACAGCCTGTCAGCGCTGTTCCGCGATTTCCCGCAGGCAGCAGCCGGTGGTGTGTTGCTGGCGCGTGGAACCGAAGGAGAAGCCGCGGCCGATACCCGGCGCCGGGTGCAGGTCGATTGGCTGCATGATCAGGTATGCGAGACGCTGGTCGATGCTGAACGTGCATCGACGCAAGCACCCGTGGTCGAACTGCCCGACGCTTTGGATGCGGCAACGACCGCGCGATGGATAACGGACGTACTGGATGGTCACGCGAGGGCACCCGAGGCCATCGTGAAGCAAGTCGAACTCATCGAGCGCGTTGCCCGATGGAGGGAATCGGGACAGGCACCGTGCGCGTAAGCGCATCGACCGTTGCGGCCGATCAGCAACGCTGTCCACCTGTGTTGCCTGCACACGCTATGTTCCATGCAACGGCTCAACGCGTGGCGACATGTTTGTGATTCGCTCGCTACGTTGTGCTGGCGTATCGCTGCGACAGCGTCGGATAGCCGCAGCGACACACGTTGCTACCTGCTGCAAATACTCCTATAGCACCGCAAGGTTAGTTGCAGTAACGGGCCATGGTGCCACACGCATAGCTGCTTTGGCTCGTTGCCACAGCAATACCCGTCACGGCCGATACGGTCAACGCAACTGCCATCACTACCTTCATTACTTTGTATCCCATATCAATCTCCATATTGTTTCGGATAACGCACTTTTTGTACGCGACATCAATATAGCATTTTGGCATCGTGGCCAAATTACCTCATGCGCGAGTCGCTCACGCGCATTCGCACAACGGCACAGTGTTTCGCATCGGGCCGCAAAATCCTTTCTTCGCGCTGACATTCGGACCGACCTGCGTCCGGCAGAAACCGCATCAACCCGCCGTTGAGCAAGCCCTCGCCGGTCGTTTGACAGCGACCATGCTATCGCCTCATCGGCCGTTCGGCTTTGACCGGACCGCAAGGGCGACAACAACGCAGCCCGCGCTCAACGATGAACCCAGGCCGCCGGCTACGCCTGCGATGCAACGCTGGACATGCGCCTGCGCTCGTGCCGATGGCCTACTCGGTCCATAGCCGACGCGCCGGTGTGAGCACCGATCTGGGTCGCACGCTACTGTTGAAAACCCAGCCCATGGCGGCAAGCGGATGACGCTCGCCACTGCAGCGACGACTGGCACGCGGCAACCCGCTGCCGCAGCCGCCTTCCGGCTTGCGGACACGACGCCCGGTGGCGCCGGCTCACTCCACCGCGCAGCGCGTCGCATGCCAGACGACCAGACGCCAGTGCCCGTTGTCGTTTGCCTGAACCGCCGTGTAGGCAATCGGGTACACAAGTGCGCCGCTGTTGGCTTCCATCTCGATCAGCACGCGCCCGTTCACCATGCAAATATCGTGGGACAGCGGCACGATCTCCTGGCTCTGCACCTCGATCTGCCGATAGCGCCGCCGGCCGCCGACGATCGAATCGATCACTTGCTGTTTGCTTTCGCGCTTGCCATTCGTATGCACATAGCTGGCGTGGTCGGCAATTAACGTGTCCAACAACTCGCTGTTGCCGTCAACCATCGCTTGAAAGCGCTTGCGCTCCAATCCCCGGATCGTCTCAATAACCTTGGCCGCCATCTGTGCCTCGCTTCGAACGCGAAACGGGCCGAGCGTGACGCCCGCTTCAGAAGTTGTATTGCAGATAAAGCTGGGTGAAATTTATACCAGGATTCGGCTGCTTGATACCGCCATTGGACACATGTTGGAAACGAAATCCCGCCTGGTACTGCTGGCGCTCGCCGAACTGCGCGCCCACGCCAACCATGTCCGCGAACTGGAACGCCGACGAGACGGTGAAACGCGCTGAGATGCGCGGGCGCGTCAACCACCGTACGCCCACGCCGGCCTCGACATACGGACGGACCTGGCCGCTGTTCTTGATGAAACGCACCACCGGCGTCATACCAAACTCGCCGATGTTCGAATGCCCATCGCCTTCGTCCGTATGCCAATACGACACATGCATTTCGCCGACCAGCGCAAAGTGCCAGGATCCCGTATCCCACCACGTCATGTCCGGATCCCATACCAGCGCCAGGTCGCCCTTCTTGATGTGGCGGTCGCCGATCCCGCCGCCGAGTTGGACGCCAAACCGGTCCGCATGGGCTGCCGCGCTGGCAGCCAGCGCCAGTGCCGCCAACGCTGCGCGCAGCACGCGCTGCGCTGGCGCCGCCGGGCCGTGCTTCGTCGTGAACGTACTCATTGTTCTCCAAATATTAAGCAAGCACTGACAACGTGGTTCGCCCGCCATTTTAGGTTGCCGCGCGGATCGCTGCTCACTGCGTACTCTTTGCCGCCTTCTGCCCCTTATATTCAGCCCGCACGCCGGAGGAAACTTCTATCCGCGTCCGCGGGTCAAAAAAACTATTAGAATATCCATATCAATAGTTAAACAGAACCGGCTGCGCCACTGTCAGCCTAACGGTTTAGCACTCTGTGGCATTGAGTGCTAAGATGTAGCGGAACGCCGTTTGCGCAGTAGCGCATGAAGCTGCCGATACAAGGAGTAACACGAGTGAGCAACGCAATGAGCCTACCGAGCTCTGCAAGCTTGACGCCGGCTGGCGCAGGCGCGCTGGCGCTCGCCTCGAATTCGATGCTGCCGGGTACGCTGGGCAATCTGGACGCTTACATTCAGGCAGTCAACCGCATCCCGCTGTTGTCGCAGACCGACGAAACGCGCCTTGCGACCGAATACCGCGAGCAGAACAACTTGGATGCCGCGCGCCAGCTGGTGCTGTCGCACCTGCGGCTGGTCGTGTCGATCGCGCGCAACTACCTGGGTTACGGCCTACCTCACGCGGATCTCATCCAGGAAGGCAACATCGGCCTGATGAAGGCCGTCAAGCGCTTCGATCCGCGTCAGAACGTACGGTTGGTGTCGTATGCGATTCATTGGATCAAGGCCGAGATCCACGAATACATCCTGCGCAACTGGCGCATGGTGAAAGTCGCAACGACAAAGGCGCAGCGCAAGCTGTTCTTCAACCTGCGCAGCCACAAGCAGGGCATGCAACCTTTCACGCCGGACGAGATCGCAGGGCTCGCGAAGGAACTGAACGTCAAGCGTGAAGAAGTGACCGAGATGGAGACGCGGCTGGCCGGCGGCGATATCGCGCTCGAAGGACAGTTCGAGGACGGCGAGGAATCATTCGCGCCGATCGCCTACCTGGCCGACTCGCGTACCGAGCCGACCGCGGTGCTCGCGTCACGCCAGCGCGACCTGCTGCAGACTGAAGGCCTGGCTGATGCGCTTGAATCCCTCGATGCGCGTAGCCGTCGTATCATCGAAGCGCGCTGGCTGCAGGTGCAGGACGACGGCTCGGGCGGCGCGACGCTGCATGAACTGGCCGACGAGTTCGGCGTGTCCGCTGAGCGCATCCGCCAAATCGAGGCGAGTGCGATGAAGAAAATGCGCGGCGCGCTGCAGCAATACGCGTGAGCGTTTGCCGCGTGCACTCACCGGACCCGGCTTCGGCCGGGTTTTTATTTGCACCGCGACAAATCGACACAATACTGATGCGCGAGGCCGCAGCGCGGTGAAAATGCGGCGGTTTGACGCGCTGCAATAACTGCCCCTCATTTCCCCCCATCTATAAAATAAGTTTCGTTGAAGTCGCGCCTGCCGCACAGCCCACGAAACACTATGTTTAGCCATGACGTTCGCCATAGCACCGATATCAACCGTGCCGACCCTGCGCAGCGCTCCGGTCTGCTAGCCGCGATCCTGCACCGCCCTGGACTGGTTCGCGAGTTGACACTGGTTGTGATGGCCAAGGTCGCGATCTTGCTCGTCTTCAAGTACACGTTGTTCAGTCATCCCCAGGCACCGCACATGGAACTGCCGCCGGCCCAGGTCGCGCAAGCGCTGTTGTCGGTGCCCGCAACACATCCGCCCGCTTCAGGTGATCATCATGATAAGTAGCGAAGTCGTCGACCTTTCGCGGCTGCAGTTCGCCATTACTGCGCTGTACCACTTTCTTTTCGTCCCACTGACGCTGGGTCTGTCCTGGCTGTTGGTCATCATGGAAGCCGTCTATGTGATGACCCGCAAGCAGATCTACAAGGACATGACCCAGTTCTGGGCCAAGTTGTTTGGCATCAACTTTGCGATGGGCGTGGTGACCGGCATCACGCTGGAGTTCCAGTTCGGCACGAACTGGTCGTACTACTCGCACTACGTCGGCGATATTTTCGGCGTGCCGCTCGCGGTAGAAGGTCTGATGGCATTCTTCCTCGAATCGACGTTCGTTGGACTCATGTTCTTTGGCTGGAACCGGCTGTCGCGCGTCGGGCATCTGATCGTCACGTTCCTCGTCGCACTTGGCTCGAACCTGTCGGCGTTGTGGATCCTGATCGCCAACGGCTGGATGAACAATCCGGTCGGCGCTGAGTTCAATTACGAAACGATGCGCATGGAACTGACCAGCTTAGCTGAGGTGGTGTTCAATCCGGTCGCGCAGGTCAAGTTCGTCCATACTGTGTCGGCAGGCTACGTGACGGCAGCGATGTTCGTGCTCGGTGTATCCTCGTGGTACCTGTTGAAGAAGCGCGATGTTGACTTCGCATTGCGCTCGTTTGCCGTCGCGGCCGGTTTTGGGCTGGCCTCAACGCTGTGCGTGATCGTACTCGGCGACGAGTCGGGTTACACGACCGGCGAAGTTCAGCAAGCCAAGCTCGCCGCGATCGAATCGGAATGGACCACCGAGCCGGCACCGGCTGCATTCACCGTATTCGGATTGCCGAACCAGGACGAGCAGCGCACCGACTACGCGCTGCGCATACCCTACGCACTGGGACTAATCGCCACGCGCTCGATCGATGAGCCCGTGATCGGGCTGCGCGATCTGATCTCTCAGAACGAGCAGCGCATCCGTAACGGTATCGTCGCGTACGGAGCGCTGCAAAAGATGAAGCAGGGCGACATGTCCGATGCAACGCGCACGGTGTTTGACACCCACAAGAACAACCTCGGCTACGGGCTGCTCGTCAAGCGCTATGCACCGGAGGTGCTGAATGCGACTGACGCGCAAATCGCCGAGGCAGCCAAGCACTCGATTCCTCCCGTGGCACCGGTGTTCTGGTCATTCCGGCTGATGGTCGGTCTGGGCATCCTGTTCCTCGTGACATTTGTGCTCGCCTTCTGGTTCTGCGCCACGCGCAGCGTGGCGCATGAGAGCCGGCGCTGGTTCCTGCGCTGGTGCGTCTGGGCGATCCCGTTGCCGTGGCTCGCCGCCGAGTTTGGCTGGATCGTCGCCGAAATGGGCCGCCAGCCGTGGACGATCGCCGGTGTACTGCCGACGTTCTCGTCAGCCTCCAGCCTGGCGCCTTCAGACCTTTACTGGAGCATCGGCGGGTTTGTTTTGTTCTACACGGTGCTATTTATCGTCGAGATCACGCTGATGTTCAAGTATGCAAGACTCGGGCCGTCGTCGCTGCATACCGGCCGCTACCACCACGAGCAGCCGCAGCCGCATGACGACGCAACAGCTTACGAAACCCGACAGCTGTCTCACGCAGGGCAAGCCTGATGCCGTGGATCGAAGCCTTTGTTACTGGACAAAATCACTATGTTTGACTATCCGACTTTGAAGGTCATTTGGTGGGTGCTAATCGGCGTCTTGCTGCTCGGCTTCGCGCTCACCGACGGCTTCGACATGGGTGTCGGTACACTGCTGCCGTTCATCGGCAAAACCGACACTGAACGCCGCGTGATCATCAACGCGATTGGCCCCACCTGGGAGGGCAACCAGGTGTGGCTGATCACGGCCGGCGGTGCAATGTTCGCCGCGTGGCCGCTAGTCTACGCCGCTTCCTTTTCCGGCTTCTATTTCGCGATGCTGCTGGTGTTGTTCGCGCTGTTCATGCGACCGGTCGGCTTCGAGTACCGCGCCAAGCGCGACGATCCGCGGTGGCGCACGAGCTGGGATTGGGCGTTGTTCGCCGGCAGCGCGATTCCGGCGCTGGTGTTCGGTGTCGCGTTTGGCAACCTGCTGCAAGGCGTGCCATTTTGCTTCGACGACGATCTGCGCGTGAGCTACCATGGCGGCTTCTTCGCGCTGCTGAACCCGTTCGCGGTGCTGTGCGGTGCGGTCAGCGTCGGCATGCTGGTCGCGCACGGCGCCGCGTTCCTGCGCATCAAGACCGAAGGGGCAGTAGCGCGCCGCGCGTCGCACGTGCTGCGCATCGCGTCGCTGATCACAGTCGTGCTGTTCATCATGGCCGGCATTCTTGTGGCCACCCGCATCACCGGCTTCGAAATCACCCGCGCGGCGCCGCTGGACGCGCTGGCCAACCCGCTGCTCAAGCGCGTGGCCGCCGCGCCCGGCCTGTGGATGGCCAACTACATCGCCTACCCATGGATGATGCTCGCACCGGCGCTAGGCATCGTGGCCGGCGTGCTCGCACTGGCGCTTGCCTCATCGCGCTTCACCGTGGTGGGCTTCATCATGACGGGGCTGCTGGTGACCGGTGTGATCCTGACCGCTGGCTTCTCGATGTTCCCATTCATCATGCCATCGTCGCTGGACCCGGCCAGCAGCCTGACGCTGTGGGACTCGACGTCGAGCCACCGCACGCTGGGCATCATGCTGATCGTGGTGATCGTGTTCGTGCCGCTGATTATGCTGTACACCAGCTGGGTCTATCGCGTGATGCGCGGCAAGGTCACCGAGCAAGGGGTGCAAAGCAACACGCACTCGATGTACTGAGCCGCCTTACTTCAATCGACCGATCTGACGGAGCAGAGCATGTGGTATTTCAGCTGGATATTGGGTATTGGCGTCGCACTCGCGTTCGGCGTCATCAACGCGATGTGGCTCGAGTCGCATCGCGACGCACAAAGACTGACAGAGCCTAACGCGAAGAAATAACACGCTGAAATGGCCGGTGCCGGCTGACGGTTTTCACCGCTCCCGCGCACCTCGCCTACGCCGCATGAAGCGTCGGCATGCGGACTGTCGGCCGGGCATTAGCGGGAGAAAGGCCGCGCGACGCCCCATTCCGGGCAGCGTACTTCGGCCGTACGCGCGGCGCTAACTCGCGCCTTAGGAGGGCAGTCAATTTCGAATGCCGCCCCCTAACGGGACCATCGACACAAGCACGGTCAAACGCCCGGCGCCTAGCAGCCGCGTCGCCATCGTCTTCGCGTAGCGCTCGGCCGGCATGGCCGCACACGATGTGGAACGTATCGGCAACCCGCGAGTTAGCCGGCCAGCGCCTGCAGCACTGCGCAAGTCACACTGCCGGGGCTAGTTGCGCGGCCACGACTTCGGACAAGGCCAACGCCTCGTTAAGCATCGTCGACAACGGCTTCTCCTTCGACGTACGTGGTAACGAGCGTCAGTTCACGATCGCTCACCACCACGTCGGCCCATGTGCCCTGCTCGATGCGGCCACGGTCACCCAGCCCCAGGTAATCTGCCGCATGACGCGACAGACGTGCCGACACGTCGGCGATCGGCAAACCAATCGAGGCGAGATTGCGCAGCGCTTGGTCCATCGTCAGGGTGCTGCCCGCCAGTGTGCCGTCGGCCAGCCGCACGCGTTCTGTACGTGCGAGAAAGGAGGGAAAGGCAAAAACCGGGATCTGTGGTTAGTGGATAACGTATGCACCGTGATAGCGAGCGCGTCGTCGCAGGACACGGCCGTGAACATGCGCTTATCGCGCGCCCCAAGGGCGAGCTCGTCGGCGCGGCGCTTATGCGGGCTCAGCGCCTTCATGCGCGGCCGACATGGCCGGGCGCGGTAAGCCACCCATACGGCGAGCGGCCCCGTGTGGAGGTAGGCCCTGTAGCCGGACCACCCTGCCCGGCAGCCGGCCACGGGCGTCACGCCTTAGAAGGCGGGCAAGATCGCACCCTTAAATTGCGTCTCAAGGAACTTGCGAATATCGTCGGACTCGTACGCGGCCACCAGCTTCTTCACCCACGGCTTGTTCTTGTCCTGCACGCGCACGGCAATCAGGTTCGCATACGGCCCCTTCAGGTCTTCGATCGCGATTGCATCCTTGATCGGCGAGAAGCCAGCGCCCACCGCGTAGTTGTTATTGATTGCTGCGGCAGCCAGATCATCGAGCGAGCGCGGCATCTGCGCGGCATCTAACTCGACCAGCTTGATCTTCTTTGGATTCTCAATCACATCCAGCGGCGTCGCGTTCACGCCGCCCACGCCCGCACCGGCCTTCAGCTTGATGATCCCGTATTTCTGCAGCAGCAACAGCGCGCGGTTGCCGTTGGACGGATCGTTCTGGATACCGACTTTGGCGCCTTCCGGCAGGTCTTTCAACGACTTGAACTTTTTCGAATAAAAGCCCATCGGCGACACATAGGTTAGGCCCACGTTCACAATCTTGTAGCCGCGCTGCTTGATCTGGCTGTCCAAGAACGGCTGGTGCTGGAAGCCGTTCGCGTCCAGGTCGCCGGCATCAAGCGCGGCATTCGGCTGCACGTAGTCATTGAATTCGATGACTTTAATCTTCAAGCCGTTCTTCGCCGCCACCTTCGCCACTTTCGCCCAGATCTGCGCGTCCGGGCCGCTCATCGTGCCCACGCGCAGCACCGGATCGGCTCGCGCAACATTCGACAATGCAGCTGCCATTGCGACGATGGACAGCGTTTTCAGTAGTGTTCTGCGTAGCATGGGTACCCCACTTCGATTTTGAGAACGCGATGGTCGCATGGCAGCACCAACGAAGTGAACTACCGAATACGCATACGCTTATGCTTTTACGGGAGAGACCATCGGGCTACTGGCTGCCGACCACCGACGCCGACCACCGACCACCGATTACCAACTCCGACTACGGGCCACCTAGTCGAGCAACAACTTGATATCGTGCACCCACGGCATCGAACCCTGGCCGTCGCGCGCGAACAGCCGCAGCTTGCCGGCGGGATCGAACACGTAGCTCGCGGCAGTGTGATCCACCATGTAATCGGCACCATCCTTGCCCGGCTCTTTCGCGTAGTACACGCGAAACGACTTGGTCACCTTCGACAGCTGCACGTCGTTGGCAGGCCGCAGGCCGATGAACGACGGGTTGAACGCCGCAACGTACTGTGCGAGCAACGGTGCACTGTCGCGTTTCGGGTCAAGCGTGACGAACAGCACCTGCACGCGTTTTGCCTGGTCGCCCAATTGCTGCATCGCTTGTGCAAGTTCGGCCATCGTCGTCGGACACACATCTGGGCAGTGCAGGTAGCCGAAGAACAGCACCACCACCTTGCCTTTGAAATCGGCCAGTGTACGTACGTGGCCGTTGGTATCGGCAAGCGCGAAGTCGGTGCCGAACTGGCTCGCGCCAGTGATGTCGACGTTCATGAACGCCGGCTTGTCGCCGCAGCCAACCAATGCGAGCGCCGTGCCGACCATGACTGCGGCCACCGCGCGCCGCAACCCGCCGTGGCTCGCACGAGCCGCTTCGCGTAGACCGGATACTACCCGGGCCGCTGCCAGAAGATGGGAAAAAGCGCGCGCCGACATCAGAAGCCGATCCAACCGCGCGCGTAGTGATCGATCAGCAATGCAACGAACAACAGCGACAAATAGACGATCGAATACCGAAATGTCTTGCGCGCAATCTCGTCCGAATAGTCGCGATACATCTTCCATGCATAGCTCAGAAACAGTACGCCGAGCACGACCGCGCTGGCGAGGTACAGCACCCCGCTCATGTCTGACACGAATGGCATCAGCGTGACGGCGAACAACACGAGCGTGTACAACAGGATATGCAGCGCAGTGAAGTGCACGCCATGGGTAACGGGCAGCATCGGCAACTTCGCGCTCTCGTAGTCCTGGCGACGATACAGCGCCAGCGCCCAGAAATGCGGTGGCGTCCATACAAAGATGATCAGCACGAGGATCCACGCGTCGCCCGGCACCGTGCCCTGCACTGCCGCCCAACCCAGCGCAGGCGGCATCGCGCCCGAGGCGCCGCCGATCACGATGTTCTGCGGCGTAGCCGGCTTCAGCAGGATTGTATAGATGACCGCGTAACCAATAAACGTCGCGAACGTCAACCACATCGTCAACGCGTTCGTGAACGTGTACAGCGTCCCCATGCCCAGCCCACCGAGCACCGCGGAAAAAGTCAGAATCTGCGCCGGTGTGATCTCGCCGCGCGCCGACGGACGCCACGCGGTACGCCGCATCATCGCGTCGATACGCTGCTCAACCAGGCAATTGATCGCAAACGCCGCGCCGGCGAACAGCCAGATGCCGATCGTGCCGCCAACCAATTTCTGCCACGGCACCATGCCGGGCGTGGACAGGAACATGCCGATCACCGCGCAGAACACGGCGAGCTGGGTGACACGCGGCTTGGTCAACGCAAAATATTGTGCGATGCGGCTGCCGGACGAGTGACGAAGCGTTGTACTGTCCATTCGTGAATCACGCGGTGACGGGGCTCGATTCCGCCGACGAGGCGGCAACGGCGCGGCTGGAGGCAATGCGCCAGTTTAACATGACAACCAGCAACAGCAGGATTGCCGCGCCGCCGTTGTGCGCGACAGCGACGGGCAGCGGCCATTGCAGCACGATGTTGGACAGGCCGGTCAGAAACTGCAGCACGACGACCGCCAGCACGCCATCGGCCAACCGTGTCAGCGTCTTCACGCGCCGGATGCGCCACGCCCATCCGAGCAGATAGGCAATGACGATTATCGCGAACGTGCGGTGGGTCCAGTGAATCGCCACGAGCGCGTCCTGCGTGATCACCTCGCCGTTGGCATCCAGGCCGAGGGCCCGCCATAGGTGGAATCCCTGCGCGAAGTCCATTGGCGGCACCCATTGCCCATTGCAGGTCGGGAAATCGGGGCACGCGAGCACCGCATAATTCGTGCTGACCCAGCCACCGAGTGCGATCTGCGCGATCAATAGTGCAAGCGCGACGAGCGCGGCCACGGAACCGCGGCTGGCGGCCGGCTCCCGCTGCGGTGCTGGCGTCATGCGCGCCGCGAACAGGCCGAGCGCCGCCAGCAAGCCAAGGCCAAGCAACAAGTGCGTGGTCACGATCACCGGCTGCAACTTCAACGTCACGGTCCACGCACCGAATGCCCCCTGCACCAGCACCAGCGCCAGCAACGCGGTCGGCCACCACGGCGAAGCCGGCAAGGGCTGGCCACGCCATCGTCGGATCCACGCGATGGCGGTCATCAGCACGATCAGCAGCCCAATCGCCATCGCAAAATAGCGGTGGGTCATCTCGATCCAGGCCTTCATCACACTGACCGGTCCGCTCGGCATCGCCGCATACGCGGCGGCGATCGACGCATGCGCAGCAAACGGCGACGAACTGGCATAGCAGCCGGGCCAGTCCGGACAGCCCAGGCCCGAGTCGGTCAAGCGCGTGAAGCCACCGAACATCACGAGGTCCAGCGTCAGGAACATCGTCAGCCAGGCCAGCTTGCGATAGCGGTCCGAGCGCACCCGCAACAGGATCCAGCCGAGAGGCAACAGCGCGACCGCCGCGCCGATCAACGCAAGCTCAACGACAAACATGGCAATGGTGTAGGGACTTCATCGAAAGGCAGCCCGACCGTTCAGCCGATTCTCGACCATTTGAGCAGCTTGGTCAGGTCCTGCTTGATCCGCGACGGATCCGGATCGCGCGGAAAGCGCATCATCAAGTTTCCGTTCGGGTCAACCAAGTAAATGTGCGAGGCGATCGAATCGCCAGCCACATCCGGATCGGGCGGCAGCCACGCGGCGACCTGCGCCGGCGGCACGATCAGCTTGGGCGTGTCCGGGTACGCACCAGCGACGCGCGCCGGTATCGCGCCGTCGTCGGTGCGCAGCCATACAGTAAGGACTCGCTCACGTTCGGCGCCCTGCGTCGCCCGCACCTGCCGCATGAAGTACAGCTTTTTCGCGCACGCGTCATCGCAGGCGCTCGGATCGACCGACAACATCAGCCATTTCCCTTTCAGCGAATCGAGCCGCATCGGATGACCCGTTTCATCACGCACGATAAGATGATCCGGAATCGGCCGTTGCGGCTGGATCAATTGGCCGTAGCTAGTCGAGCCACCGCCGGGCTTGAATACGTAGTACATCAAGTACGATGCGACGACGGGCGCGGCACAAACCGCGGCCAGCAACAGCAGCATCCACCGCGTACGCCGCCTGCCACGATGCGATGCGGGCACGCCGCCGGTGACCATCGGGTCGACGCGGCGCGTACCGGGCACCTCGGAACCGGGTTCCGATCGAGAAGAATCGGTCAACGCTACACTCCTTCACACTTCATTCACAACATCGGTTGCCGCGCTGGCTACGCGTTGCACGCGCCGCCACACTGCCACACTGCCACACTGCCACACTGCCAAGTCACCAAGTCACCAAGTCACCAAGTCACCGTGCAGGATCATGCCTGAGCGTCGTTGCCGCCCCGCGCAGCGCGGCGCGCCGCATACAGCCCAAAGGCAAGCGCCGCCAACGCCATGCCCCACCACTGCACCATATAGCCATAGTTACGTTCGACACCGGTGTCCGGTGCCGGCCAGTCACGCACCAGCCCGTCCGCCGTGTCATTGGTCTGTTGCAGCACAAACGGCTCCAGCGGCAAACCGGTCTCCGCTGCGTACGATCCCACATCCAGGTTCTGGCGGATCGACTGGTGCGGCGCCGCCCCCCCTCGCCCGAGTTCGAACGCGCGCGACGCATCCGCCCGAGCCACGCCCTCGATCGTCACCTCGCCGGAAGGCGTACGATAGGGTGCGATCACGCTGCGCTGCTGCGCGTTGCGCGGCAGCCAGCCCCGGTTGACCAGCACGTAGCCGCCAGCCGCCAGCTTCAGCGGCGTGACGACATAGAAGCCGGGCTGGTCGTTGTACAGCCGATTGTCCAAATAGACCGTCGCATCCGGCACGAACCGGCCGCGCACCACGACGCGGTGGAACTCGATGTCCGCCAGCGCCCATCTACGACCATCCAGCGATATCGGGGTCGCATGCTCGAACCGCTCGATACGCGCCTGCAGCGCCTCTTTCTGGTGTGCACGGTCACGCTGCCAGAATCCGAGCCGGACGGTCACCGCGATAACGATCAGCACCGCCAACGCTGGCCAAAAGCGGATTTTCAGCATGCCGGCACGACAGCGCGTACCATCCAACATAGTGGGATAATATCCAAACAGCTTTTTTCGGCCTTCTTCATGGGTATCCTTGTTGCCATCGCGTTCACACTGATTATTGCCAGTATGGCGTGCGCACTCTATTTCATGATGCGCGACCGCGGCACCACCAAACGGATGGTGTGGTCGCTCGCGACGCGCGTTGGCTTATCCATCTCACTGTTCCTGTTCATCCTATTCGCGCACTGGATGGGTTGGATAGAGTCGACCGGCATTCCGTACGGACGATAAATGTCGTCGCTTCCCGCAAAATGCAAAACGCCGCCTTGAAGAAGGGCGGCGTTTTGTCACAGTGAATATCACAACCAGTAAACAACCACATACAGTCCAAGCCAGACGACGTCAACGAAGTGCCAATACCATGCGGCGCCTTCAAACGCGAAGTGATGATCGGGCTTGAAGTGTCCACGGATCAGTCGCACCAGCACAACGGCCAGCATCAACGCGCCCATCGTCACGTGAAAACCGTGAAACCCAGTCAACAAAAAGAACGTCGAGCCGTAGACACCGGAGGTCAACTTCAGGTTCAGTTCGTTGTACGCGTGAAAATACTCATATCCCTGCATGAATAGGAAAATCACGCCGAGCAACACCGTCGCGGCCAGCCACACAATCGCCTTGTTACGATGATCGTCGCGCAACGCATGGTGCGCAACCGTTAGCGTCGCGCCCGACGTTAGCAGCAATGCGGTATTGATCGTCGGAATGGGCCACGGCTGCATCGACTTGAAATGCGCGACCAGATTGGACGGGCCGTTGTTCGGCCACACTGCGGCAAAGTCAGGCCATATCAACTTCGCATCGAGATTACCCAGGTCGTGCAACGCGAACTGCCGCGCATAAAACAACGCGCCAAAGAACGCGCCAAAGAACATCACTTCGGAGAAGATAAACCAGCTCATGCTCCACCGATACGACGTATCGACGCGCTTGCCGTACATCCCGATCTCGGACTCACCGATCGAATCGCCGAACCAGTGCCACAGCACAAATAACAACCACGCGAGACCGAGTGCAAACGTGAGTGGCGCGAGCGACACGCCGTTAATCCAGCCGGCGAGCGAGCCAAGCATGACCAGCAAGCCCGCTGCCGCGGCGATCGGATGCTGCGACGGATTGGGTATGAAGTAATACGGGCTCTCGTTTTGTCCGCTCATTGTTGATTCTCCACTTCAGTCCAGTTCTTTCTTGATGCAGGTCCTGTCTTGTCCACCACCGACGCCGGCTTTCGCGATTAAGAAGTCGGCTGCGTCACCCAGTGAACGACCACTAGCAGGATCCCGATGAACATCGCAGCGCAGACAACGCCCGCAACGATCACGTGCAACGGGTTCAGGCTTGCCAGATCGCGTTCATGATCTTTGCCCTTGCGTACGCCAAAAAACGACCATAGCACCGCGCGTATCGATTGGGTGAAACGCGCGACGGCGCCCGCCTTCAAGTCCCGCGGCCGATCCGACATGACCGTCCTCCCGCTTTTCATGCGACCCGATGCTTGAGCACGACACTCATAAAGAAGACGGCAACAATCGCGATCAAAATAGCCAGCAATCGGCGGTTGGCCGCACGTTGCTCAGCTGGCGTTCGTCTTTTTTGTGAATCCGTTCGCACCATTTTGCGGCCCCGGCGCCCGCCAGGGCCCCCCATCACAGTAACAGCATGTTCGTTTCGATTACCGTCCAATGCTCATTTAACCGTCGGCGGCGTTTCGAACGTATGGAATGGCGCCGGGCTGGGCACGGTCCACTCAAGACCCGTTGCACCATCCCATGGTTGGTCTTCCGCTTTCACGTGTTCGCCATGACCACGATACGCCGGCAATGCGACCGCCAGCAGGAAGTACACTTGTGCAAGCCCAAAACCGAATGCACCGATCGTCGCAATCTGGTTGAAATCGGTGAACTGCGCCGGATAGTCAGCGTAGCGGCGCGGCATACCGGCCAGCCCAAGGAAGTGCATCGGGAAGAACGTGATGTTGAAGAAGATCATCGACGTCCAGAAATGAATCTTTCCGCGTGTCTCGTTATACATCCAGCCGGTCCACTTCGGCGACCAGTAATACCATCCAGCAAACAGCGCGAACAGCGATCCGGCAACGAGTACATAATGGAAGTGCGCGACCACGTAATACGTGCCGTGAAGCGGGACATCGAGCGGCGCCATCGACAGGATCAATCCGGTAAAGCCGCCCATCGTGAACACAAAGATGAAGCCGATGGCGAACAGCATCGGCGCCTCAAACGAGAGCGCACCACGCCACATCGTTGCGACCCAGTTGAATACCTTGACGCCAGTGGGCACCGCAATGAGCATCGTCGCGTACATGAAAAATAGCTGGCCGGTGACTGGCATACCGGTCACGAACATGTGGTGCGCCCACACCATGAACGACAGGATCGCAATCGACGCCGTGGCATACACCATCGAGCTATAGCCGAACAGCGGCTTGCGCGAGAATGCCGGTACGACCTGCGAGATGATCCCGAACGCCGGCAAAATCATGATATAGACTTCGGGGTGACCGAAGAACCAGAAGATGTGCTGATACAGCACCGGATCACCGCCGCCGGCCGGATTGAAAAACGCCGTGCCGAAATGCCGATCAAACAGCAACATGGTGATCGCACCGGCCAGTACAGGCATCACCGCGATCAACAGAAATGCGGTGATCAGCCAGGTCCAGCAAAACATCGGCATCTTCATCAGCGTCATGCCAGGCGCGCGCATGTTCAGGATCGTCACAATGATGTTGATCGCGCCCATGATCGACGACGCACCCATGATGTGCACCGCGAAGATGCCGAGATCCATGCCCGGCCCCATTTGCACTGACAGCGGCGCATACAGCGTCCATCCCGCGGCGGTCGCGCCGCCCGGCGAGAAAAACGAGCCGACTAGCAGTACCGCGGCAACCGGCAGCAGCCAGAAGCTGAAGTTATTCATCCGCGCAAACGCCATGTCGGCCGCGCCGATTTGCAGCGGCACCATCCAGTTCGCAAAGCCGACAAACGCTGGCATGATGGCGCCGAACACCATGATCAGCCCGTGCATCGTCGTGAGCTGGTTGAAGAACTCGGGCCGCATGATCTGCAGGCCTGGTTCAAACAACTCCGCGCGAATCAGCAGCGCCATCACCCCGCCCGACAGAAACATCACGAACGAGAAAATCAGGTACAGCGTGCCAATGTCCTTGTGATTGGTCGCGAACAACCAGCGCCGCCAGCCATGCGGATGCTCGTGCGCATGGTCGTGTGCGTGATCGTGACCTGCCGCGACGTCGTGTCCGATCGTTGACATAACACTTCTCCTAAAACGAATTCCGGGGCCGAATCAACGGTTGCATGCGGGACATCAGGCGCCGTTGCCGGCTACCGCGACGGCGGGCATTTTGCCGTTGCGCGCGTCTGTGACCTGCCGTGGTTGCAATACCACACCGTTGTGGTTGTCCCACGTATTGCTCACAAACGTCATGACCGACGCAATGTCGACGTCGCTTAGCGTCGGCCCCCACGCCGGCATTTGTCCCTTTCCATTCAGCACGACGTTCAGGTGTCCGGCAATCGGGCCTTTGACGACCGGGCTGCCGTCAAGCGCCGGGAACGGCCCGGTGCCCTTGCCGGTCGGTTGGTGGCAAACCGCACAGTTGGCCGCGTACACCTTTGCACCCTGCTCCTTCAGCTCATCCATCGTATACGTTTTGTTCGGCTCGTTTGCGGACGCGCTCATTTTCTTTTGCTCGTCGGCGACCCATTTCGCATAGTCGTCCGCGCTCTTGACTTCAACGACAACCGGCATGTACGCATGCTCTTTACCGCACAGCTCGGTGCAGAAACCACGATACGTACCGACCTTTTCGGCCTTGAACCAGGTTTCGCGCGTGAAGCCGGGAATCGCGTCCTGCTTGACACCGAACGCAGGCACGTACCAAGAGTGCACAACGTCCGCGGCCGTTGTGATAATCCGAATTTTCTGGCCCACCGGCACAACGAGCGGATTGTCGACTTCCTGCAGATAGGTATCGGAAATCGGCTCCTTGCCGTTGATCATCGAGCGTGGCGTCGTCAGCGTCGACAGAAAGCTGATCCCCTCGCCCAGCCCCTTCACGTAGTCATAACCCCATTTCCATTGGTAGCCGGTGACCTTGATCGTCAAATCCGCGTTGGACGTGTCTTTCATCGCGACCACCGCCTTCGTCGCAGGCAACGCCATCAGCACGACGATCAGGAACGGCACGACGGTCCAAATAATTTCGACGGTGGTGCTTTCATGAAAGTGGGCGGGTTTGAAGCCTTTCGATTTGCGGTGCACGAGGATCGAATAGCACATCACACCAAACACGCCGACAAAGATCACCGCGCAGATGATCAACATCATCGTATGCAAGCCGTAGAGCTCCTCGGCGATCTTGGTGACGGGCGGCTGGAAATTCAGTTGGTTGACCGCCGGGCCGCCCGGCATGTCATTGACCGCCTGGGCCGTGCCTGCGACGAGCCACGTACTCGCGGCAAGCATGCCCACGAGGGCTCGCTTGATTGTTTTCATAGCTTCCTTACCCAAAATTACCATTCAGACTCGCCTTCCGCCCTGCTGCCCCAGTGCCCGCACGACGCGCTCTGCTTGAGCCACGCGCGCAACTCGCGCGCAAATTCGGCGCGATGGCCGAACGCAAGATGCCGCCCAACCGATATCAACACCCGACCCGATGCCACGGTCACATATTGTCGCGACTCGCGGCCCGGCTCGATCCGGACACAGCGCGGGTTGAACTCGAATTGCGTGACGTTGCCGGCGCTCACCCGTCGAATCAAAAGATGGTCCGGGCACAGACAAATGTATGCTACGTGCCCATCGCCTCCATATTGCGGAACCCCGGGTGACAAACTGACGCATTATAGGCGGGTTCATGGCCATCCACAAGCAACGCCAAACCGGCTCGAACCTTTGCCCGACAAGCCTCTGCGCCATTTTGACGCAGTTTGCGACAGTCATTTTCAGCAGCGATTTCCGGGATAACGAAGTACCGGTCTCGCCGCCCACGCGCGCCTGCCGATGCATCAGGAAGACGTCCTGCGCCCACCGCGCGACAGATGGCCGATCTCGTCGATGCGCACGATGCCATGGCCTTCAGGCGTCACGCGGGCCACCGCCTTCCACGCATGACCGTAGACCACCTCGAAGGTGAGCGGTATCGTGCCGTCGGGCTGCCGTTGGGCTTCCAGCGCGTCGAGCAGGCGACGATACGTGCCGCGCGAAATCAGGCCACGCGACACATCGGCGCGCGCGTCGCCGCGCCGCGCACCTTGCGGCGGCATCGCCCCCCAGCGGCGCACATCCGCCAACAACGATTGCGCAGACGAGTACGTGATGGTGAGTGTCTCCATGTCCATCACCGGAATCTCGAAGCCGCTGGCAACCAGCATGTCGCCACAGTCGTGCATATCGACGAAGTCGAGCACGTGCTGCGCCGCGCCGCCATCCGCGACCGCCCATGCGCCACGCAACTCGCGCAGCGTATCAGGACCGAGCGTGGAAAACATCAGCAGCCCGCCGGTTTTCAGTACCCGCTGCCACTCGGGAAACACCAGGTCCGGACGCGCATGCCACTGCAGCGCCAGATTTGACCATAGCAAGTCAAAGCGCTCCGGCGCAAACGGCAGCGCGCCGAAGTCGGCCTGCACCCGGTCGCGCGGTTGGGCGCGGCCCGGCGCGAGATGACGCAGTGCGGCCGGCAGCAAGCGACGCCAGCCGCCTGCTGGGGCGAGCTGCCCGCACGCCGCGTCGGCGCCGCCGCAACTCGACGAGTGCGCGGCGCCGAGCATCGCTCGCGATAGGTCCACGCCATAGACGGTGGCCTGCGCGAAGCGCACGCGCAGCGTATCGATGTCCTCGCCCGCACCGCACCCCGCGTCGAGCACCCGCGCCGGCTGCAGCTTGATGTACTGCAATCGTTCATGCATGCGCTGCGCGATCTCGCGCGGCAGGAACGCCACGTCGCAAAATTGCGCGGCACGGCGATCAAAAATCTGCCTGAGCTGGCGCAACCCGGGGGTGCGCTGCGCGCCCACATCGGTGTCTTGGTCCGCCGGGCGGTCGTGATCGGTTGGCATGAGCATAGGCTTGCGGGAAGGGCCGCAGTATACTCGTTCGACCGCCCTGAGCCAGTATCCCTTTCCATTTCTTGATGAAGCAGTCTACCCCGTTGCCCACACCAGCCCGCGACAGTATATCCGTCAACGATCACAGCAGTGGCCGACAGCAGGGCCACGGGTGGCCCGCTGCGGCGGCGGTGCGCATCGCCCACCCAGGCCGCGCCCCCGTCGCGCCGCGCACCGGCCGTGGGCAGCGCCGCTGGGTAGCCACGCTGCGCGGCTTATGTCGCAGCGCTTGGCGCACTGCATTACCAACGCAGTGCGCGCTCTGTGGCAATTTGTCGCACGATGTACTGTGCAACGCCTGCGATGAAATTTACTGGAATGAAACACGGCTGCGCTGCCCGCGCTGCGCACTGCCACTGCCACTGCCACTGCCACTGCCACTGCCACTGCCACGCAATGTTGCAACGCAATGCTCGTTTTGCGTACAGGCACGACCGGCGTTCGACGCCACCGTGACGCTTGCCGATTATGCGCCGCCGCTCGACCAGTTGGTGGCCGACTTGAAATTTCGCTCCCGTATCGAGCTTGGGCGCGATTTCGCGCGCCGGCTGGCACTCGCGTCGCAAGACCTGCCTGAGTTGCCCGACGTGTTGATCGCCGTGCCACTTTCAGCGCCGAGGCTCTCAGCGCGCGGCTACAACCAGGCTTGGGAGATCGCACGTGCGCTCGCCCGGCGCCTCGGCGTGCGCGCCGATCCGCGCGCCGTCGTGCGTGTGCGCGACACCGGGCAACAAGCGCTGCTCGGTGCAACCGCCCGGCGCGCGAACCTGGCTGGCGCATTCGCGCTGCGCAAGACGGTCCGCGGCCAACACGTGGGCATTGTCGACGACGTGATGACATCCGGGGCGACGCTCGATACGCTCGCGCGAATGCTCAAGGATGCTGGCGCGCGACGCGTCACCAATTTCGTCGCGCTGCGCACGCCGCGCGCATAATCCGCCCCGGGCGGCCACGATCACGACCGGCACTCGTCCGGCAACACCCACGCCAGCCACCTCATTGACTCATTCCATGTTCAACGTCGTTCTAGTCGAACCCGAGATTCCGCCGAACACCGGCAACATCATTCGCCTCTGCGCGAATACTGGCGCCACGCTGCACCTGGTCGAGCCGCTGGGCTTTCCACTGGACGACGCGAAGATGCGCCGCGCCGGTCTCGATTATCACGAATACGCGCAGATGCGCGTACACCGAGACTGGAACACACTGCTCGCCACAGAGCAGCCCGACCCAGCCCGGATGTTCGCATTCACGACCCGAGGCTCGTCGATGTTCGGAAACCGCGCGTTCCATCCCGGCGATTGGTTTGTATTCGGCGCCGAAACGCGAGGCCTGTGCGACACAGTGCTGCAGCACTTTGCCGCCGACCAGCGTGTACGCCTGCCGATGCGCGTCGGCAGCCGCAGCCTAAACCTGTCCAATACGGTGGCCATCGTGGTATTCGAGGCGTGGCGGCAACATGGCTTCGAGGGCGGCGCCTGAACGGCGCGATAGTCGTCGCCAGTTATCTCTTAGCGCGCGAGTTCCGCCTCGTAAAGCCGTAGCATGGCCGCATCGAAGCACGCAAAGATCACGTGCTCGAGCGCCGGAACGGCGCGCAACGTGTCAATCACGGTCGATACGGCGATCTTTACGGCCTGCGGCGCCGGAAAATGGAAAACTCCGCAACTGATTGCCGGAAACGCGATGCTGCGGCACTGGGACTCGTGCGCCAATTCCAGCACGCGGCGGTAGCAACCGGCCAGCAAGTCGGGTTCACCGTGCTCGCCGTCGTGCCAGACGGGGCCAACCGCGTGGATCACATACCGCGCCGGCAACCGGTACGCGCCAGTGATCCTGGCATCGCCGGTGCGGCAGCCGCCGAGTGCCCGGCACGCCTCAAGCAACTCAGGACCGGCCGCGCGGTGAATCGCGCCATCGACCCCGCCCCCACCGTGCAGTGACGTATTAGCCGCGTTGACGATCGCGTCAACCTTTAGGGTCGTGATATCGGCTTGCCGCGCTCGAAGCACACAACCGCCGATCAACAGTTGGGCTGACTGCATGATGACCTCCTACATGCCGTGCCCGGCAAACGAACACCTCGACTCGACCGCCCCCGTTCAGTTCGTCTCGGCCTTCACATCCCGCCGCAACAGCGCACCGACTGCGGCGCGGGGCGCCACGCCGTCAAACAGCACGCCGCAGACGGCTTCGGTAATCGGCATCTCGATTCCATGCTGACGCGCAATGGCCAATACCGCGCGCGCGCATCGCACCCCTTCGGCGACATGCCCCAACGCGGCCAAGATCTCATCCAGCGCGCGTCCAGCCGCCAGTTGGAAACCCACGGTGCGGTTGCGCGACAGATCGCCGGTCGCGGTCAGGATCAGATCACCCAACCCGGTCAGACCGGTAAAGGTATCGTACCGTCCACCGAGCGCGACGCCGAATCGCGTCATTTCCGCCAGCCCGCGCGTGATCAGCGCAGCACGTGCGTTCAGGCCGAGCCCGAGCCCGTCGGCAATGCCGGTGGCGACTGCCAGCACGTTCTTGACCGCACCGCCCACTTCGACGCCGACGACATCGTCTCCAGTATAGACGCGCATCGAGCCATGATGGAATGCATCGACGGTGCGCCGCCGGCATTCGGCGCTCGCGCTGGCGACGGTCAACGCGACAGGCAGGCCCTGGGCCACTTCCCGCGCGAAGCTCGGGCCAGACAGCGCGCCGCAACTCGGGTGCGCGCCTAGCACATCGGCAACGAGCTGATGCGGCAAATGCATCGTGCCCACATCGAAGCCCTTACACAACCAAACAAGGTGTGACGGCACGTGGCCCGCATTGCGCATCGCGGTGCAGGCGTCGGCCAGCCCCGCGACCGGTGTGCCAAGCACGCACAGCGCATCGTCCGCAAGCGCATGTTGCAGCGCGCTCCCCAGGTCGGACTCGTAGCGCAGCGCGGGGTCCAACGCAATGCCTGGCAGATAGCGGCGATTCTCGCGCGCGGCAGCAAGGTCGGCTAGGAGAGCCGGATCGCGGGCCCACAACAGCGTGTCATGGCGCTGCGCGAGGTGACTAGCCAGCGCAGTGCCCCACGCACCGGCGCCGAGTACGGCAACTTTCATTTCCGGTACCTCGCATCAGCAACCTCGTTGCAGTCCGTCCAGATACTCGGCGCCACAGCGATCGGCCGTGCGTCGATCATCTGCGCCGCGCTCAGTGCGTGGTCGCGGAGCCTTCGTTGGCCGCGCCGTTGCCTGGCTGGTTATTGACCTGCGCCAGCCGCTGCTCGTACAGCGCCTGAAAGTTGATTTCGGCCAAGTGGATCGGTGGGAAGCCGGCACGGGTGATCGCATCGGCGACGTTTGAGCGCAGGTACGGAAAAATAATCGTCGGGCAGGCGATGCCGATCAGCGGATCGATCTGCTCGTTCGGAATGTTGCGTATGTCGAAGATACCAGCTTGCTTGGCCTCGATCAGGAAGGCAACCTTGGTGGCGACCTTCGCCGTCACGGTGCCCGTCACGATCACCTCGAACACGCCGTCAGCAAGCCGCTCCGCCTTAACGTCGACTTCGACTTCAACGCCGGGCATCTCCTGCTCCAAGAAGATTGCTGGCGAATTCGGCTGCTCGAGCGACAAATCCTTTAAGTAAATGCGCTGGATGTTAAAGAACGGCTGGTTGTTCTGCTGGTCGGACATGGACTTTCCTTCGGTGAAAGGGGCGGGTGCGCCCGGCATCGAGCCGCTGCACGCCGCGCGAATGGCGCGGCCCAAGCGAGACCGGGGCGCGCGTATAACGGCTTGCCGACGCCGCGGGAGCGTCGGCAAAGGTGTCAATCAGACGAGCGTCAAACTGCCTCGAGCAGCGGCATCAGCCCGCCGGCACGGTCGAGCGCGGACAGGTCATCGTAGCCGCCGACGTGGGTCTGGCCGATAAAGACTTGCGGCACTGTACGCCGGCCGGTGCGCTCCATCATTTCCGCCCGACGTTCAGGATCGCGATCGATTAGCACTTTCTCGATGTGCTCGACACCGCGCGACTTCAACAGCCGCTCAGCCATCTGGCAATACGGACAGACCTGGGTGCTATACATGACCACCTTGTTCATTTCGCCGCTCCTTGCTTGACGACCGGCATGCCGGACTGCTGCCACGCGTTGACGCCGCCTTGCAGCATGAACACTTCCGCGTAACCGGCTTCCTTCAGCACATGCTGCGCCCTGGTCGAATGCCCGCCGTTTTGGCAGACTAGCAGCACTGGCGTGTTCTTGTTTTTGGCCACCTGCGCAACTTTACTCTTCAACTCGTCGAACGGCAGATGACGCGCCTGCGGCAAGTGGCCCTGCGCGAATTCATCGGCATCGCGCAAGTCGATGACGACCGCATTACGGCGGTTGATCAGTTGCGTGGCGTCCGCGGCGGACAGGCCGCGGTCGCGCCGCGTGATGACCGGCCACAGCAGCAGTCCTCCGGAAATGAGGGCAATGGCGATCAATACAAGGTTAGCTGGCTCGGTGAAAAATTTCACGGATGGCATTCGCACAAAGAAGACAATCCAACATTATAAAATATCCGTATGATGCGCTAACGTGCGCCGTTGGATCGGCGTGCGCCGGCGGCCTACCGCTTCCTGACTACCGTTCACATTGACATGTACAAGCTCGTCCTCATCCGCCACGGCGAATCGACGTGGAACAAGGAAAACCGCTTCACTGGCTGGGTCGACGTCGACCTCACTGACAAAGGCGCGGCCCAAGCGCGGCACGCCGGCGTGCTGCTCAAGCAGGCCGGCTACACGTTCGACATCGCGTATACGTCCGTGCTCAAGCGCGCCATCCGCACGCTGTGGCACGTGCAGGATGAAATGGATCTCATGTATATCCCCGTCGTGCACTCGTGGCGCCTGAACGAGCGGCACTACGGCGCGCTGTCCGGGCTGAACAAGGCTGAAACGGCAGCGCAGTACGGTGACGAACAGGTGCTGATATGGCGGCGCAGCTACGATACGCCACCGCCGGCGCTCGAGCCGTCCGATCCGCGCACGTCGTACAATGACCCGCGCTACGCCAAGGTGCCGCGCGAGTCGCTGCCGCTCACGGAATGCTTGAAGGACACGGTCGCGCGCGTGCTGCCGATCTGGAACGAATCGATCGCGCCGGCCATCAAGTCGGGCCGCAACGTGCTAATTGCCGCGCATGGCAACTCGATCCGCGCACTGGTCAAATACCTGGACGACATCTCGGATATCGATATCGTCGGGCTGAACATCCCGAACGGCGTGCCGCTCGTCTACGAGTTGAACGAAGCACTCAAACCCATCAAGCACTATTATCTAGGTGACGCAGCGGCGATCGCCAACGCGCAGGCCGCGGTCGCGAACCAGGGTAAGGCTGCCTAATTTTCCGAACCGTGCCGCCAGTGGCCTGTCCAACGGCGGTTATACTTGCTCTCCGATGAGCGCCCGCCGGGCGCTGCCGCGCGTCATAACACGCCACCGCAACTGTTTACTTTATGCGCAAGACTCTGAAGAACGCAGGTCTGATCGCCGCCGGCCTCGCGACCGGCATGTTCGCCACGCTCCAATTTTCGGCGTCCGCCGCGACCAGCACAACCGCGCCACTGCCGCTAGATCAGTTGCGGCTGTTCGCCGAGGTATTCGGCCAAATTAAGCACGAGTACGTCGAGCCAGTCGATGACAAGAAGCTGTTGACCGCGGCGATCAAAGGCATGGTGTCAAGCCTGGATCCGCACTCATCGTACCTGGACAAGACTGATTATCAGGAATTACAGGAACAGACCAAGGGGCGCTTCGCGGGGCTGGGCATCGAAATCTCGCAGGAGGACGGCCTGGTGAAGGTCATCTCGCCGATCGAGGATACGCCGGCGTTTCGCGCCGGCATCCGCCCGGGCGACCTGATTACGCGGGTCAACGACAAGCCGGTGCGCGGCATGACGCTGGACCGGGCGGTTAAGCAGATGCGCGGCGAGCCGGGTACGAAGGTCACGTTGACCATCTATCGCAAGAGCGACGAGCGCACGTTCCCGATCACCGTCACTCGCGCGGTGATCAAAGTCCAGAGCGTGAAGACAAAGATTGTGCAACCGGGCTATGCGTGGGTGCGAATTACAAGCTTCCAAGAGCGCACCGTGCCGGACCTGGCGGCTAAGCTCACTGATATCGCACACCAGCAACCGCAGCTCAAGGGCCTGATCCTGGACTTGCGCAACAACGGTGGTGGCCTGCTGCAAAGCGCGGTCGGCGTGGCCGGCGTATTTCTGCCGCCGGATTCGGTGGTCGTGTCGACCAATGGCCAAATCGCCGATGCCAAGCAAACCTATCGCGACACGTTCGACAACTATCGGTTGTCGACCTTCGACAGCGACCCGCTAAAGAACCTGCCCGCGATTTACAAGACGGTGCCGATGGTGGTGCTGGTCAACGCGTACTCGGCGTCGGCCTCCGAAATTGTCTCCGGCGCACTGCAGGACCAGCATCGCGCGCTGATCATGGGCAAGACCACGTTCGGCAAGGGGTCGGTGCAGACGGTGCGCCCGATGACCGCCGACACTGCACTGCGCCTGACGACCGCGTACTACTATACGCCGAGCGGCCGTTCGATCCAGAATAAGGGTATTCGTCCCGACATCCCGGTCGACCAGTTCGCGGACGGCGATCCGGACGATGCCCTGGTCACGCGCGAGGTCGATTATTCGAATCACCTGGCCAACACGCAGGACCCGAACGAGAAGGCCGAGCAGGAAAAGCGCGAGCAGAACCGGCTCGACCAATTGCGTCAGCTTGAGGAGCAGAATTCGAAGAAGACGCAGGAACAGCGCGAGAAGGAACGCAGCCGTCCACCGATCGAGTTCGGTAGCAGCGATGACTTCATGCTGCAGCAGGCGATGCACCAGCTCAAGGGCGAACCGGTGCAAGTCTCCAAGTCGCTGACCGAGCGCAAGATGGCCGAAAATAAGCCGCCCCGCTCCGCGTCCGCGCCGATCGCGGTGAAGCCCGCGCTACCTGCGGTGCCGAGTACTGACCATGTCCCGGCATTGGCGCCCGCCGGCGCGTCCGCGCCACGCTAGACACCAGGCGCGCATTGTCGGCCGACATCGCACACGCCGGCGGCGGCGTGTCGGCGGTGATGTTGCCGACACGCCGCGCATGAACTCCGACGAATGCTGCAATGAACGACGACCAACTGCTGCGCTATTCGCGCCACATCCTACTCGACGAAATCGGTATTGAGGCACAGCAGCGCTTTCTGGACGCGCACGTGTTGGTTATCGGGGCCGGCGGCCTCGGTTCGCCGGCTGCGATGTACCTCGGTGCAGCGGGCGTTGGCACGCTGACGCTGGTCGATGCCGACACCGTCGATCTGACCAACCTGCAACGACAGATTCTGCATTCGAGCGACACCATCGGACAGGCCAAGGTCGCCTCGGGACGTGCAACGCTCGCCCGCATCAATCCCGACGTACGCGTGAACGCGATCCGCGCGCGCGCGGACGATGCACTGCTGCAGCAATGGGTGCTGCACGCCGACGTCGTGCTCGATTGCAGCGACAATTTCGCGACCCGTCATGCAGTGAATCGCGCATGCGTCCGGCATCGCGTGCCGCTGGTATCCGGCGCGGCGTTGCGCTTTGACGGGCAGATCAGTACGTTCGATGCGCGCGATCCGACTTCACCCTGCTATGCGTGCGTGTTCGCGCCAGACCAGCCGTTCGATGAAGTCGCATGCTCGACGATGGGCGTGTTCTCCCCGTTGGTGGGCATCATCGGCGCGATGCAAGCGGCCGAAGCGCTGCGCGTGATCGCCGGGATCGGGCGTACGCTGGTCGGACGGCTGATGATGCTCGACGCGATGACGATGGACTGGCAGACGATGCGTATCGGCCGCCAGGCCGATTGCCTGGTGTGTGGCGTGCCGCATCGCGGCGCTGACACCGCGCCGTAGCACGCCGCCGCGTTACGCTTGCAGCAACCGGTCGAGCGCTGCCTGGATTTCTTCCGGCTCGTATGACGCCAGGACGTCCTCGACCGGCTTTTCCAGACTTTTCAATTGCGCGCGCAGCACCTCCTGCTTGACCAGCAACAACTGGCTCGGATGCATCGAGAACTCGGTCAGCCCCATCCCGAGCAGCAGCCGCGTCAGCGCCGGATCGCCGGCCATTTCCCCGCACACCGACACCGGCACGCCGGCTCGCCTGGTTTCGCGCAGTGTCATGCCGATCAGTTGCAGTACCGCGGGATGCAGCGGGTCATATAAATGCGCGACCGCATTGTCCGCGCGATCAATCGCCAATGTGTATTGAATCAGGTCGTTGGTGCCGATCGACAGGAAGTCGAGGCGCTTCAGGAACAGAGGTAGCGCGATCACGGCAGCCGGGATCTCAATCATCGCGCCGACCCGCACGTTCGGATCGTATGCCAGGCCCGCATCGTCGAGCTGGTGCTTGGCCTGCGCGATCAAGTCCAGCGTCTGGTCGATCTCGCACGCATGGGCGAGCATCGGCACGAGAATCTTCACGGGCCCAAACGCCGAGGCACGCAGGATGGCCCGCAACTGCGTGAGAAACATCTGCGGCTCAGACAAGCTCCAGCGGATCGCACGCAATCCAAGCGCCGGGTTGGGCGCTGTCTCGAATTCGTCGCGCGAATCGAGCGGTTTGTCGGCGCCAACGTCGATTGTGCGGATCGTCACCGGCAAGCCGTTCATCGTCTGCACGACGCGTCGATACGCGTCGAATTGCTGTTCCTCTTCCGGCAACTCGCCACGCGGGTTCATGAACAGAAATTCGGTGCGGAACAGCCCGACGCCGACTGCGCCGGCGTCCAGCGCGGCGCGTGCATCGTCCGGCAGCTCGATATTTGCCAGCAGATCGATCTTTGTGCCGCATACGGTCTGCGTCGGCGAAAACTTCAGCCGCTGCAGCTTGCGTTGCTCAAGCAGCTTTTCGCTTTGTCGGTATGTATACTCCTCCAGCACGATCGGCGCCGGGTCGACGATCACCACGCCACGCTCGCCATCGACGATGATCATGTCGTCCTGCCGAATTAGCGAGCTTGCGTGCTGCATGCCCACCGCCGCCGGGATGCCCAGGCTGCGCGCGACGATTGCAGTATGCGACGTGCGCCCGCCCAGGTCCGTGACAAACCCGCGAAACGTCTGCGTCTTGAATTGCAGCATGTCGGCCGGTGCAATATCGTGCGCGACCACAATCATCTCATCGATGCCGCACCGCGCGCCGTTGGCCATCACGGCGGTCGCCGGTGATCCGGCCAACGCCTTAAGCACGCGCTCGACGACCTGCTCCAGGTCTGCCTTGCGCTCGCGCAGGTACTCGTCGTCGATGTCGTCAAAGTGCTTGGCCAGGCGCTCCAGCTGCTCGGTGAGCGCCCATTCGGCGTTGTAGCGCCGCACGCGGATCAGTTCGATTACCGCCTCGACCAGCATCTCGTCGTGCAGGATCAGTGTGTGGACGTTGAGGAACGCGCCCATCTCGCTGGGCGCATCCGCCGGCAGCTCGGCTCGCAACGTATCGAGTTCGTCGTGGACAGCCTGCTGCGCCGCGACGAAGCGGGCCACCTCGGCCTCGACATGGTCGGGCTCGACTAAATAATGGGCAACGTCCAGCGCGGCAGGCGCAATCAGGTACGCGCGGCCGATCGCGATGCCTCGAGATACAGGGATTCCATGCAGCGTGAACGACACGCGCACCTCCTCTAGTTGTGTTTGGGCAATTGGGGGCATCGGACGCGCGTGGTCAACCAACCCGCGCTGGGCGCCATCATGTCTGCCCGGCCAATGTCTGACGCAGCCTCAGACCGTCACGCCCATTATAGGTTCTGCCCTGTTTGGCCGCAGCCCGCGATGCAGTATCGGGCAATGCGCCGCGATGTCGCAGTAGGGATCGCGGCACGCGTTGACACTACCTGGCCGCCAGCACCGATTGTTTGGCGTTACTGACCTTCGCCGAACTTGTCCGCGATCAGCGCGAGGATCGCATCCATCGCCGCCTGCTCGTCGGGACCCTCGGTCTCGATGGTGATCGTGCTGCCGATACCTGCCGCGAGCATCATGACCCCCATGATGCTCTTTGCGTTGATCCGTCGGCCGTTGCGCGCCATCCAGATCTCGCACCGAAAGCTGCCAGCGAGTTGCGTCAGCTTGGCCGATGCCCGTGCATGGAGCCCTAATTTATTAACGATCGTTGCTTCTTTTTGAATCATGTTCTGGTTGGGATTGAAACGATGGAAAGCCTGCATCGGGCGCACGCAGGCTCGATGCGGCACGCGCGCCTGCCGCTCAGCCCGTCGGGCCGCACGGCATACTCGTCGCGGGATCCGCGGGCAGATCGGCGCTGCACGGCGGCAACGCAGTCCCGTGGGCCGCCGACGCCATTTCGGCGCACGGCAGGCACGCCGCTGTGGCAGGCGTGCCCGGCACGACGCCGTGGATGCCCTTGGCTCCGCCTTGCAGTGCCTTGTCCGCCAACGTGTCGATCGGCAGCGTCCGATAGCACACCGCACGCACCAACATCGGCAGATTGGCACCCGCCACCACCCGCACGTGCGGCAATGCCGCCAATTGCGCCGCAATGTTGGCCGGTGTCGCCCCGAACATATCAGTCAATACCAGTGCACCATTGTGCTCGGTCACCTGCTGTAGCTGCGCGTGCGCGTCGGCCAGCGCCGCGACCGGATCGCAGTCCGGTGTCACGTCCAGCACGCCGATGCGCGGTGGCAAACTGCCGTAGAAATGCGCGACACAATCGCGCAACGCCGATGCCAGTGGCACGTGGGCAATGATCAAGATGCCAGCCATGTCAGCCTGCGTCAAAATCGCCATGAACTTCAATAGTTTATCAGGCTGGCGCAGATCGTCTCGGTCCCGTGTCAGCCAACCGCGCGCTCTAGCGCGTCGACGAACATCGACGCGACATTGAACCCCGTTTGCTCGGTGATCTCGCGAAAACATGTCGGGCTCGTCACGTTGACCTCCGTGAGCCAATCGCCGATCACATCCAAGCCCACTAGCAGCAGGCCGCGCTCGGCCAGCACCGGGCCGAGCGCGGCGGCAATCTCGCGGTCATGCGGCGCCAGCGGCTGCGCGCAGCCTACCCCACCAGCGGCCAGGTTGCCGCGGATCTCGGTGCCCTGCGGGATCCGCGCCAGCGAATAAGGTACCGGCTCCCCGCCAATCAACAGGATCCGCTTGTCGCCGTCCTTAATCTGCGGGATATACCGCTGCGCCATCACGGTGCGCGCGCCATGGTCGCTGAGCATCTCGATTGTCGAGCCCAGGTTCATGCCGTCCTCGCGTATCCGGAACACGCCCGTGCCACCCATGCCATCCAATGGCTTGAAGATCACGTCGCGGTGCTCGCCGTGGAATGCCCGCAGCCGTGCCGCGTCGCGCGTGACTAGTGTGGGCGCGGTGAACCGCGCGAACTCGCCGATCGCCATCTTCTCGGAGTGGTCGCGGATCGCTCGCGGCTTGTTGAAAATGCGCGCGCCGTGCTGCTCGGCGATCTCCAACAGCCAGGTCGATGTCACATACTCCATGTCGAACGGCGGGTCCTTGCGCATCAACACCGCACCGAATGTGCCCAGGCCGCGATTCTCCGGGAGTTCCGCGTCGTACCACTGACCCGGGTTCGTGTGATCGCCAACAATCGAGAAACGCCGTACCGTGGCCTCGACGCCGCCGCCCGCATACGCGAGGTGCCGCGGCTCACACGCATAAAGCGCATGGCCGCGGCGCGCGGCCTCCGTCATCATCGCGTACGTCGTGTCCTTATAGATCTTGAACTGCGACAACGGGTCGGCAATAAAGAGAATGTCCATTGGGTCGTTCCGGCGCAAAGCGGCTATCCAGCGTGCATTATCGCGCAGTGGAAGCCCGCGTGCGCCAGCGGGTCACACCAGGATCGCCTCGGGATCGGTCTTCTCCAATTCGACCGATGCAGCCAGCAGTGCCAGGCGAGCAACAACACCGTACATATAGAAGCGATTGGGCGGCGCGGCACCGGGCTTGGCGTGCACGTCCGGCAGCGCCGTATGCTCAAAGGCCAGCGGCACGAAGTGCATGCCCGGCGCGTTCAGGTTCTGATTCGGCGCACGACCCGCATGGACGCGGTAGAAGCCGCCGACCACGTAGCGATCGATCATATAGACGACCGGCTCGGCCACCGCCTCGTTCACGTGCTCGAACGTCTGCACGCCTTCCTGGACAATGACGTCGTGCACCTGCAGCCCTTCCTTGACGACCGCCATCCGGTTGCGCTCTCGCTTGTTCAACCCGGCAAGCTCCGATGCGTCGTGCACGGTCAGCAAGCCCATCCCATAGGTGCCAGCATCGGCCTTGATCACCACGTACGGCCGATCCTTGATCCCGTACTCGCGGTACTTCTTCGCTACCTTCTTCAGCACCGCATCGACCGCGTCGGCCAGCGCCTCGTCATGCAAGCGCTCGGTGAAATCGATGTCCGACACGCGAGTGAAGTATGGATTAAGCATCCACGGGTCGACGCCAATGAACTTGGAGAACTTCTTAGCCACCTCATCGTAGCAGCCGAAGTGGTTCGATTTGCGCCGCACCGCCCATCCGGCATGCAGCGGCGGCAGCAGAAACTGCTCGTGCAGGTTCTCCAGCACAGGCGGGACCCCAGCCGACAAGTCGTTGTTCAACAAGATCGAGCAGGGATCGAAGTTCTTCAGCCCGAGACGGCGTGCCGAGCGCTCCAGCGGCTCGACCACCAGAGCCTGACCGTCAGGCAACGGCAGCGTAACAGGCTCGGTGACGGTTTCGTCCAGCGTGCCCAGCCGCACGTTCAGACCCGCTTGGCGCATAATCGTGACGAGCCGCGCCAGGTTGTCCAGGTAGAACGCGTTGCGCGTATGGCGCTCCGGGATCAGCAGCAGATTCTTCGCGTCCGGGCAGATCTTCTCGATGGCCGCCATCGCGGCTTGCACGGCGAGTGGCAGCACTTCGAGGGGCAGGTTGTTGAAACCGCCCGGAAACAGGTTCGTATCGACCGGCGCAAGCTTGAAGCCGGCATTGCGCAGGTCCACCGAGCAATAGAACGGTGGCGTGTGCTCCTGCCATTCGAGGCGGAACCAGCGCTCAATCGCGGGCGTGGCGTCCAGAATCCGCCGCTCCAAGTCGAGCAGTGGACCATTGAGCGCGGTGACGAGGTGCGGAACCATAGAAACTCGAGGCTTACAGGCTCAAAAAAGCAATTGTAGAGGGTTGCTTCTTCCAAATGGGGGTGTTTTGCCTCGTTGCAAGGTCCGCGTCAGCATCGCCGCGCACCGCCCCTACCCGCTCTGACGGCAGAGTGGCTACCATTCGATGCGGCCCGAGTTACCACTCGATGTAGTTTAATACCGCTCGACGCCGCTCAAATACTACTCAATACAGCGCCAATACTGCTCGATACGGCTGAAGTTCATGGCTGACGTTCAATGGCGGGAACCGGATATAAAAAACCCCGCTTCGCGGCGGGTCAAACGCTGTGCCGCTTCTCACTATTGCGCGATTGGCCCGCCACGGCGTGCCTGCTGCCCGCCGGGCACGCCACAGGTTCATTCGACATGCTCGCCGTGAAGCACCACATCCAGTCCCTCACGTTCTTCCTCCTCGGTCACGCGCAGGCCGATGACCGCGTCGATGATCTTAAGCAGGACGAACGACACGAGGCCGCTGTAGATCAGCGTGGTGACCACGCCCTTAAGCTGCAGGATCACGCTACCGTCGGCGCCGCCGATATCCTTAAGCGCGAACACGCCGGTGAGAACCGCACCAATGATTCCGCCAACGCCGTGTACGCCGAATGCATCGAGCGAATCGTCATAGCCAAGCTTGTTCTTGAGCCATGTCGCCGACAGAAAGCACAGCACGCCGGCCACGATGCCGATGCTCAGCGCGCCCGATACGCCGACGAAGCCGGATGCGGGTGTCACCGCGACCAGACCTGCCACCGCACCGGATGCAATGCCCAACACGGACGGCTTGCCTTTGCCAATCCATTCCGTGAACATCCACGCGAGCGCCGCGGCGGCCGTGGCGACCTGCGTGGTTACCATCGCGAAACCGGCGCGACCGTCGGCGGCGAGCGCCGAGCCCGCGTTGAAGCCAAACCAGCCCACCCACAACATCGCCGTACCGACCAGCGTCAGCACTAGATTGTGCGGCGCCATCGCCTCGCGGCCGTAGCCGACGCGCTTGCCCAACACCAGCGCGCAGACCAACCCGGCAATACCTGCGTTGATATGCACAACCGTGCCGCCGGCAAAGTCAAGGATGCCTGCTGCGGACAGCCAGCCGGTCGGCTCCCACACCATATGCGCAATCGGCGGGTACACCAAGATCGACCACAGGGCCATGAACACCAGCATCGCCGAAAATTTCATCCGGTCCGCGAACGCACCACAGATCAATGCCGGCGTGATGATCGCAAAAGTCATCTGGTAGATCATGTAGACTGATTCGGGGATCGTCGGGGCCAGATGACTCACTGTCAGCGTGACGCCCTTGTCACCCTTGACAAAGCTCATGCCCGACAGCAGCACGCGTGAGAACCCGCCGATGAACGCGTTACCGGGCGTGAAGGCCAAGCTGTAGCCGAGCACCACCCAGATGATCGTCACCAGACAGGTGATCGCAAAGCTCTGCATTAGGGTCGCCAATACGTTTTTCTTGCGCACCATACCGCCGTAGAACAACGCGAGCCCTGGGATCGTCATGAACAGCACGAGTGCCGTGGAGATCAGCATCCATGCGGTGTCGCCAGAGTTGATCTTTGATGCGTCAAGCACCACCGGTGCCGTCGGTACGGCAGGCGCGCTGGCCGCCTGTTCGGCGCTGGCGCCCATGGCTGGCGCGGCACTCGGCGCTTCAGCCTCGGCCGCCACCGGGGTCGGGGCCGGCCCCGCACTGGCGGCATGGGCCGTATCCGTCGCGCTCGACTCGGGCGCGGACGCTGCAACGGCACCCGGCGCGCCGTCGGCCAACGCCGGCGCCGAGAGCCCGATGCCAGCCGCCAACAGCAATACGACTATCAGGAACGTCCTCAAAATCTTACGCATAGTGATTTCTCTTGTTCCTTGCCCTTCATTCGAATTCGTTTGCAGACGCTGCGCGGCCCCGACACTTTGCGTCAAAGCGCGTCGGCACCCGTCTCCCCAGTACGAATGCGGATCACCTGCTCGATCGGCGTGACAAAAATCTTGCCGTCGCCGATCTTGCCGGTACGCGCCGCACACTCGATCACCTCGATCGCCTGCTCGACGACGTCCTCGGCCACGGCGGCCTCGATCTTGACTTTAGGCAGAAAGTCAACGACATACTCGGCGCCGCGATACAGCTCGGTATGCCCCTTTTGGCGACCAAAGCCCTTGACCTCGGTCACCGTCATACCCGAGACGCCGATCGCCGACAGTGCCTCACGTGCTTCATCCAGCTTGAACGGCTTGATGATTGCGGTAATGAGTTTCATGGAATCCTCTTGGTGGCTGACCTCTTGCGCTGGGGCCACTTAAAGCAATGATCATGCCGTATGCTGCGCCCACGGACTGCAAGTGGTTTGAAAGTGTCAACGTGGTACGTCGCGGACACTGCGCCCAGCAGGGCTCGACCGGATGGTCAACGCCGCACTCACCGTGACAACGCGGCGTGTCGGACGTGCTAGAGTCTTTCCATCGGCTGCGCGACCGGGATGGCACGCAGCCAAACCGCCCGCGGTGAGCTGCGCCAAAAACAGGCGACTGGTCGATTTTGCACCAAAATCGTGCATTTGTGCGACAAAACGCGCCGTGCATCACATCGCGCCGCGATGGCGGCAATCAGAGGTAATGCACGGGCTTTATGCCACTTTTAGATTGAGGAATAGTGATGAAACAGCCAAACGACGTGTTCAACGATTTGCAGACCCGCTTCAGCGAAATGCTGAAAAACTCGCCGGCGAAGGATGTCGAGCGCAACGTCAAGGCGATGCTGTCGCAAGGCTTCTCCAAACTGGACCTGGTCACGCGCGAGGAATTCGACACCCAGGCCCAGGTGCTAGCCCGCACCCGGCTCAGGCTCGAGGAACTGGAGCGGCGTGTGGCCGAGCTCGAGCAGAGGCTGTCCGCGCGCGTGGACAGCGTGTAGGCGCGCAAGCTCCGGGACATTCCGATCGGCGGCGACATGCCGCAAGGAAGAGCCATGTCGCTAGCCGTGGTCCGCAGCCGCGCGCCGTTGCACGCGCTCGCGCCCGAAGTCACTGTCGAAGTCCATTTGGCGAACGGCCTGCCGTCGTTTGCGATCGTCGGGCTGCCTGACCTGGAAGTGCGTGAGAGCCGGGAGCGGGTGCGGGCCGCATTGGCCCATTGCGGTTTCGACGTGCCCGTGCGGCGAATCACCGTCAATCTGGCCCCGGCGGACTTACCGAAGGAATCCGGGCGCTTCGATTTGCCGATCGCACTGGGCATCCTGGCCGCGAGCGGGCAATTGCCGTGCAATGCACTGACCGGCCGCGAATTCGCCGGCGAATTATCGCTCAGCGGCACGCTGCGGCCGGTCCGGGGTGCGTTCGCGATGGCGTGCGGCACCGCGAGACAGGCTGGGCCCGACGCGGCGTACCCGGAACTGTACGTGCCGTTGGACAATGCGGCGGAAGCCGCGCTGGCGCCAGGCGTGGCCGTGTACGGAGCTGCCGACCTGGCCACGCTCGTCGCGCATCTGAAAGGCGAGCCCGAGGCTCGCATCGAGCGCGCGCAGCCGAGCGGCGTCGCCCTACCCGCACAACCCGCACCGGATATGGCTGATGTGATCGGCCAACCTGCCGCGCGCCGGGCGCTGGAGATCGCTGCCGCCGGCTCGCATCACATGTTGATGGTGGGACCGCCCGGCGCCGGCAAGTCGATGCTGGCGCAACGTCTGCCGGGCATACTGCCACCGATGTCGGACGACGACGCACTGGCCTGTGCAATGCTGCGGTCCGCCAGCGGCCGTGGCTTCACGGCGGCAGACTGGCGGCGCCGTCCGTTTCGCGCGCCGCATCATAGTGCGAGCGCCGCCGCGCTGGTCGGCGGCTACAACCCGCCACGGCCCGGCGAAATCACACTAGCGCACCTGGGCGTACTGTTCCTCGATGAGCTGCCCGAGTTCAGCCGCGCGGTGCTGGAGACCCTTCGCGAGCCGCTCGAAACGGGCAAGATCACGATTTCTCGGGCAGCTGCGCAAACCGACTTTCCCGCCGCATGTCAACTGGTTGCCGCGATGAACCCGTGCCCTTGCGGCTTGCGCGGCGATCCGCTAGGACGGTGCCGATGCACGCCCGATCAGATCGCCCGCTATGTCGGCAGGCTGTCTGGACCACTGCTCGATCGGATCGACATCGTCATCGACGTGCCTTCGCTGTCGGCCGCCGAGCTTGCCCGCCGCACCGGCGCGCGCGGCGAAGCGAGCCACGTGATCGCGGCGCGTGTGCGGCGCGCGCGCGAACGTCAATTGGCACGCCAGCATAAGGCCAATTGCGCGTTGAATGCTGAGGACCTCAACCGCTGGTGCCCACTCGATCCGCGCAGCGAAGCGTTACTGCAAATCTGCGGCGAGCGCCTGGGGTGGTCGGGGCGTGCCTTCGACAAGGTACGCCGCGTTGCGCGCACCATCGCCGACCTTGATCTGAGCGATGACGTACTCGCTGTCCACGTCGGCGAGGCGGTGCAATACCGGCGCGCGTCGATCACGGTCTGATCCTGGCCGCGACTCACAACCGCACGCCGGTCGCATGCGAGCACATAGCCCGCCCGGGCGCACCGGCATGTGAGAATTCAGCCCGAAAGCCAACCTTCGGAAGAAAACAACCCTTGACTTATGCACACCTGTTTTGATAGCGGCACCGCTTCTGGGCCGAATCCGGCAGATCTCCGACGGTTTACCGCAACTCCATGAAAATAAAAGAAATGCATGAACTGCCTGACATCACATTACCCCCTCTACACGTGACGTCACAGCGTGCTCCCGAGCCGCGACCCGGGTACTTTTCAACAAAGTTATCCACAGTGTATGTGGACAGCTTTAAAAACCAATAAGAATCGTGTGGTTAGTGTCCATAGCTCATTTGAAAAATGAACATAGGTGCGCAGCGCAACCACAAGGTTGCTCCAGATATTGAAAAAATAGAGCCTCAATCCGCCTTCAACGACGCAAAAAACTGTTCCAACTGCACTGGGTCGAGCTCACGCCTGGACACGACCGCAGCCTGGTACACGTGTCGATCACGCGCAACAAACTGCGCGTGGATCACGCGCTGCTCCTGTGTTTGCATATGGGCTACCGGACCGGCCACATCCATCGCGATGCGCGTTTCACCCCCGGCGTCATGGCTGCCCGGACTCCGGACCACGTACAACATGGGCTGCGCCCCGACGTTGCGCGCCAGACCGTTTTGCAGGTACGTGAGCACTTGCGCACGAAGCGCGGGATCGTCGGCGGGAAGCGTCACGGCCCCAACGGCGAACATCGCGTCGCCGACCGTCGCCGTTTGCATTTGCATCTTCAGCGTGTGCCCGGCGATCGTAAGCACTCGCTCGTCAAGCAACGGCTTGGCCGGCAGCATCACCGTATAGTGGCCCTCGTCGTTGCGCACCGTGCGCCAGTCAAATTGTGGCGAACAGGCGACTATCAGCAGAGAAATAACCCATATCATCCAGCATAAACGTCGGTTTAACATTGGACCAGCCCCCGTCGCGCAGCCACGGCTGGAGATCGACGCGGCATAACGCAAAAAAACGACAATTATCGCCGACGCGCCGATCAGGCCACAGCGGGCACGCACGCCTCACGGGTACCGCGAATCAGCGATAGAATGTCGGCTATCGTTGTTATGCTATCCAGCGACGCCACCGGCGTTGTGTCAGCCGAAAATACGCCGATGAGCCAGCCCGCCACTTCCCGCCCATCCCGTTCATGGATCGCAACCGCGCTTGTCGCCATCGCGCTGGCCGTCGGTGCGTATTTCGCTTTTAGTACGCACAAGCAGGCACCCGTAGCAAGCTTCACGCTGCTGTCCGGTCAGAAGCTGACCACCGAGGACCTGAAGGGCAAGGTCTATCTGGTCAGCTTCTGGGCGACCAGTTGCGACACGTGCGTGAAGGAAATGCCGCAGATGGTCGACACGTACAACCGGTTCAAGGGCAAGGGTCTCGAATTCGTTGCCGTCGCGATGCAATACGATCCGCCGATGTACGTGGCCAACTATGCGCAAACGCGGCAACTGCCGTTCAAGGTGGCGATGGATGATGGTTCCGCCGCTAAACAGTTTGGCAACGTCCAGTTGACACCGACCACGTTCGTGATCGGCCGCAACGGCCAGATCCTGAAACGTTATGTCGGTCCGCCGCAATTCGCAGAACTCGACCAGTTGCTGGAAAAAGCGCTGGCAGCCTGACAATAGGCCTGCGCAGGCAACCTGGTGGACCGGCCCCCTCTCTCGGTTCGCGACGACGCCCGCGCGTCACCCGGCGATAGCGCCCGCTGCTTCAGCCCGCGACGACACCCGCGCCCTGCGCCTGTACGTCCGCGTGATAGCTAGAGCGCACCATTGCGCCGACGGCCGCGTGCGTGAAACCCATCGCATAGGCTTCTCGCTCGTACATCTTGAAGGTGTCCGGATGCACGTAGGCGCGCACCGGCAGATGGTGCTCCGAGGGTTGCAGGTACTGGCCGATCGTCAGCATGTCGACATCGTGCGCCCGCAAGTCGCGCATGACCTGTAAGATCTCCTCCTCGGTTTCGCCGAGCCCGACCATCAACCCCGACTTGGTCGCGACGTCTGGATGCAGTGCCTTGAAGTCCTTCAACAGCTTCAATGAGTGTGCGTAGTTGGAGCCTGGACGCGCTTCTTTGTATAGTCGTGGCACGGTTTCGAGATTGTGGTTCATCACGTCCGGCGGCGCTGCGTTGAGAATGGTCAGCGCGCGGTCCAACCGGCCTCGGAAGTCCGGCGTCAGGATCTCGACCCGGGTTTGCGGTGACAGCTCCCGCACCTGCCGGATACACTCAACAAAATGCCCGGCGCCGCCATCGCGCAAGTCGTCGCGGTCCACGCTGGTGATCACGACGTAGCGCAGCTTGAGCGCGGCGATGGTACGTGCCAGGTTCACCGGCTCGTCGACATCCAGCGGATCCGGTCGCCCATGCCCGACGTCGCAGAATGGGCAACGGCGCGTGCACTTGTCGCCCATGATCATGAACGTCGCCGTCCCCTTGCCGAAGCATTCGCCGATATTCGGGCAACTGGCTTCTTCGCAAACCGTGTGCAGGTTGTGCTCGCGCAGGATTTGTTTGATCTCGTAAAAGCGGGAGTTGCCGGTCGCGGCCTTCACGCGGATCCAATCCGGCTTCTTCAGCTTGTCGATCGGCACGACCTTGATCGGGATCCGCGAAGTCTTGGCCTGAGCCTTCTGCTTCGCGCTCGGATCGTAGGTGGCGGAAGAAGCGTGCGCCGCAGATGCGGCGAGGGTGGCGGATGGGTCGGGAACAGCAATCGTCATGTCGAAATCCAGTGCAGTGGCGGCCGCATCCTGCTCAGCCAACCACGGGGTTGCCCCTTTCGCGTGCTGCATCGGGCGATGCGGCGACGGCAACCGGCGGCAGGTTGCCGGTCAGCCGCTCGGCGAGTGTTCGTGCCACGTCGTGCCAGTACGCCGACACGCCGAGCGAAGCCATATCGATCGTTTCGAGACCAACGTAGCCACATGGGTTGATGTCGCGGAACGGCTGCAAATCCATCCGCACGTTAAGGCTCACGCCATGATACGAACAGCCATTGCGGATTTTCAGGCCAAGCGCTGCAATCTTCGCACCGGCATGGCGATGCGTAGATCCGGCGGCGACATAGATGCCTGGTGCGCCGATCCGGCGCTCACCGACTATATTATACGCTGCCAGCGTGTCAATCACCGCCTGCTCGATGCGCGTCACCAGGTCACGAACCCATAGCCGGCGCCGCCGTAGGTCGACCAGCAGGTACGCGACGACTTGGCCCGGCCCGTGGTAGGTGATCTGCCCGCCGCGATCGACCTGGACCAGCGCGATACCGTTATGCGCGGCCAGCAGATGGGCCGGATCGCCGGCTTGGCCCAGCGTGTAGACCGGCGGGTGTTCAACCAGCCAGATTTCATCCGTAGTGAGCGGCGTGCGTGCGGCGGTGAACGCGCGCATCGCGTCGAAGCTCGCTTCGTAGGGCTCGAGGCCACGCCAGCACACGACGACATCGTTGGACATCGCCGCCAATGCGACAAGCTCGGTGTTAAATTCAAATGACGGCGCGGGCATGATCCCGTCAGTTTACCGAAAAGCGAGTCCGCCCGCCCGTACCCGCGACAATCAGACTAACAGCCATCCGGTATGCCAGCTGAACCGGCTGGCGGACAGCCGTCGCGACCACCATGACGCAACGCGTTGAGCATAGTGAGGGCGCAGAGCCACGGTCACCCGCGCCGTGCGCGTGCCTTCTGTGCCGAGCCACATCAACTCGCCAGGCCGCAGCGACAGCGATTCGCCTGGGGCCACCCAATAGTCGTGCTCGTCCGCGCTGCGGGTGATCCAAACGCGCTCGCCTTCGATGGTGAGCGCCACGCCCCGGCTCACGCGCAATGGCACGGTCTGCCCGGGTTGAACCTCGAACGTGATGCTTGAATAAAGGGGTTTCATCGTACGCTCCTGCCCACGCCCCGGATGCACCAGGATAACTAGAATCGTAGCGATGGCCAGCCCCGGCGCAAAGCGATGTTTTTTCGCCGGCTTGTGAGCATAATTAACAAGCACGGCCAGCGCCGCGACGCCCGCCACCTATCGAAGAGGAACCGCCATGGACCTGCGCCAATTGCCCAATCTAGGCACGTTGAAGGCTTTCGAAGCCGCAGCCCGGCTCGAGAGCTTTTCGCGCGCCGCGCAGGAACTGTTCGTGACGCACAGCGCGATCAGCCATCAGATCCGTGCGCTGGAGGCCGAACTCGGCATGCCGCTGTTCAAGCGTGATGGCAAGCGGGTCGCGTTGACCGACTGCGGGCGCCGCTATGCGGCCCAGGTGCGCGCCGCCCTGTTCGACATTGCCGCGGCCACCGATGCGGTTCGCGCCGGTGACCGACAACGCCGGCTCGTGATCAGCGTGCTGCCGCCGTTTGCCGCACGCTGGATGACGCCGCGGATCGGACGCTTTATCGAGCGGCACCCGGAAATCGACGTCGAGCTGCTGTCCACCAACGCGATCACGCACTTCAACCGGGACGATGTTGACGTTGCGCTGCGTTTTGGCGGCGGCAACTATCCGGGGTTGTTCGTCGAGCCGTTGCTCGACGAGGTGTTTTTCCCCGTATGCACGCCCGACTTCAACGGCGGCCGGCTGCCGAAAACGCCGGCCGACCTGTCCGGCCTGACGTTGCTGCGCAACGACGACGAGATGTGGGGTCCATGGTTTCAGGCGGCGGGTCTGAGCGGCTGGAGCGAGCCGCGGCGCGGGGTGCTATACCAGGACTCGTCGATGCTGCTGCAAGCCGCGCTGGAGGGACAGGGCATTGCGCTGGTGCGCCGCTCGCTGGCGATGCAAGAGGTGATCAACGGTCGGCTCGTGCGGCTATTCGACATAGACGGCCCCAGCCCGGGGACGTACTGGTTCGTCTGTCCAGCACCGCTGCTGGAGACACGCCGGGTCGCGGTGTTACGCGAATGGCTGCACGAGGAAGCCGGGCGCTTTCGCGCCCTGTACGCGCAATGCCCGAGCGGCGTACCCTTGTCCGCGGCCGCCGCGTAAGTGCTACATCAGCGCACATCGGCGCCACACAACGCGTTACGGGTGCAGCCGCGCGATGGCGGCACTAGCCACCGCGTTGCATCGCGACGGCGCGCCACGCACGACGATTATCCGCGCACGACGCTCGCCCAGTTGTCATAGCACGACCTTCACCATCGGGTGCCCGGTCAGCGCCCGGTAAAGGTCATCGAGTTGTGTACGGCTGGTCGCACGCACAGTCACCGTAAGGCCGACGTAGTTGCCGCCGTTGGACGGCCGACTCTGGACCCGGCTGTCGTCGAACTCGGCATCGAATTGCCGAATCACCTCAACGATGACTTGCTGGAACTGCGGGTGCGCCTTGCCCATCACCTTGATCGGGAAGTCGCACGGAAACTGCAGCAGTGATTCGCTGGATGAGTTCATGACAGTGTTCCTTCAATCCTCGGTTTCATGCATACGACGCACCCGCGCGGGGCGCGCCGGCCTCGGCGGCCGATCGCCTAATCCTCGGCTTACTTCTTGGCCAGCGTCAGCAGCGCCGAATCCCACAAGCGCCCGAAGATGCCGGCCTGCGGCACGGCTTGCAGCGCCACGGCCGGGAACTGCGTCAGTACCTTGCCATCGGCGACGACCTTCACCGTGCCCACCACCTGCCCGTCGGCGATCGGGCCGACCAGCGGACCATGGCGCTCGAGCACCGGCTTGATCTTGTCGCTCCCCCCCTCGGAACCGTGATGTACTGGTCGCTTTTGACGCCGACCGGCACCGCGTCCTGCTGGCCCTTGTACACGCGCGGCGAATCGATGACCTGATTGGCCTTGTACAGGCGCAGCGTGTCATACGCCGCGTAGCCGTAGTTCAGCATCTTCAGGCTGTCCTGCGTGCGATCGTGCTCCTTAGGCTCGCCCATCATCACGCTCACCAGCCGGCGCGACGCGTCCGGCACCCCCGGCAGCGGCCGTTTCGCGCTGGCGATCAGGCAAAAGCCGGCCGCCTTCGTATGGCCGGTCTTAACCCCGTCCACGGTCGGGTCGATCCACAGCAGACGGTTGCGGTTCGGCTGCTTGATCTTGTTGTACGTGAAATCCTTGACTGCAAAGATCGGATAATACTCAGGATAGTCTCGAATCAGGTGCGCTGACAGTACGGCCAGGTCGGCCGCGCTCGTGTAGTGCTGGGGATTTGGCATGCCATTTACGTCGGCGTAATGCGTGTTCTTCATGCCCAGCTTCTGCGCCGCCTCGTTCATCATCTGCACGAAGTGCGCTTCGCTGCCGCCAACAAGTTCGGCCAACGCGATCGCCGCGTCGTTGCCCGACTGCACGATCATCCCGTACACCAGGTCGTGCACGGTCACTGGCTTGTTCGCCTCGATGAACATGCGCGACTCGTCCGCGCGCACGCGACGCACCGCCTCGCTCGGGATCACGGTCTGGTCCATCGAGATCTTCTTGGTCTTCAACGCATCGAACACCAAGTACGCGGTCATCAACTTGGTCAACGAAGCGGGCTCGACCCGCTCGTCGGCATTGGCCGACGCAAGCGTCTGCGCGCTGCTGGCATCGACGAGCACCCACGAGCGCGCATTGACAGCCGGAGGCGGCACTTGCGCGAGCGCGTCGGCGGGAACAATCAGAGCGGAAGCGGCGAGTGCGGCAGGCAGCACGCACGCGAGCGTTGCCGCGCGGGCGACAACGGTCGGGACAAAGGTCAAACGCATAGCAATCGAATCGACGTTAAACGGGGGAGTTCGGGAAGCGGCCCGCTACGGCGGCCCGCGGCGCAAGCCGATTGGACTGGCGAACGAACCAAGCGTTCGTGTCCACGCGGCGAACCAACACCGGCTCGGCACGGGTGATGCGCCCCCCGCCTGTGCAGCGGCAGCGACGCGGCACCCATTATACGCGCCAGCGCTCGGCAATCACTCGCTTCAGGATGTGCAGCTTGCGGTGGAAAAAATGCTCGGCACCCGGGATCACCACGACCGGCAGTTCCTGTGGCCGCGCCCAATCGTACACTGACGCAATCGACACCGTATCGTCGAGTTCGCCGTGAATCACGATGGTGTCGGACGGCACGTCAGCGACCTGCCAACGGCTCGCCGCGGTCCCAACGAATACCATGCGCTCGATCGCGTCACCGCGTTCGCGCAGTCGCTGCGCCACGTGTGACAGCACGAATGTGCCGAACGAGAAACCCGCCAGTACCAGCGGCACACCGGCCAGCCCCGGCAGCATGCGCGCGTGATCGATCACTGCAATCAGGTCATCCTGCTCGCCGCGCCCGTCATCATGCTCGCCTTCGGTGGCACCGACACCGCGGAAGTTCGGTCGCACCGCCACGTAGCCGAGTTGCACCAACGTGCGCGCCAGTGTCTGCGCGACCTTGTTGTCTAACGAGCCGCCGAACAGCGGATGCGGATGTGCAACCAACGCCAGCCCACGTGGCTCGCCCCCCGCGTCGCCACGATCCGGACGATCGATCGCGATCTCGATCTTGCCGACCGGACCATCGATCCGATACTTCTGCGTTTGCGCGTTCATCCGGTCACACTCCGCCGCGCGGCGCGTCGATCAACAGGCGCTCGACGATCCGGCCGCCGACCAGATGCGAATCGATAATCTCGTCAATATCCGCTTCATCAACATAGGTGTACCACGTCGCATCGGGGTACACGACCAGCACAGGACCAAGCTCGCACCGATCCAGGCACCCGGCCTTGTTGATGCGCACCTTGCCCTCGCCGGCAAGGCCCAACGCCTTGATACGCCGTTTCGCGTATTCCTGCATCGCTTGCGAACCGCAGTTTGCGCAACTCGGGCGCTCGCCCGGATCGCGCTGGTTCAAGCAGAAGAAAACATGGTGCTGATAAAAAGAAGTCATTGGAAAGCGGTCCCGCCATCGGCATTGAGTCAATTATAACGACGGGGCAACCGGCACGCCGTGCCCCCGTCGCTCAGCGCGCGAGCGCCGGCTGACTGGCCAGCCAGTCAACTAGTTGCGACAGCGCAACGTCGCTGGCCTGCGCGAGGGCGCGCACACCGCCGATCGCATCGGCGGACGGCGCCGGCGCATCAGCGCGGAACGTCGCCTGCATGAACTGTCCGCCCCGCCGCAGCAACGTCGCACGCAACGCGACAACGCCACGGCTCGCGCCGGGCTTGTCGAAGATCTGCTCGAAGTCCAGCAACTCGACCCTCAACACCGGTGCCGACACCGGGTCGCCGGGCGAAACCACCACGCCGCGTGCGCCGAGCAGTGCGCGCAAACGTTGCGTCAGCAACTGTGCCGGCGTCGCGGTCCAGCGGTTCGACGTGTAAGTGCGCAGCTGCTGCGCGTGCGCATAGGCGAGCCGGTAGACGATGCCGTCCGAATCCAAGCCCGCCGGCGCGCCCATGTCAACCAGCTTAAACGGACCGAACGCCGGCGACGCGGCGCCGGCGCGAGATGCCGCCGCGTTCGGGCTCATGGGACCGGGGTACACCGCCATGGCCGGCGCGCCGAGATCGTAGCGATAGGCCACCGGCGAAGCGCGGTGTCCGGCCGTGCCGCATCCGCCGAACGTGAACGCACCCAGCAACACCGCAAGCGAACCAATAATACGTAATGACATCGATGATCCTTGTCGAATGGACGCCCACCGTGCAGTGCGGCAACGTGCGCGCGTTAGTGCGGGGAGCCGGACGACCACGAGAAACCCGGCTCGCCGGGCCCGGGCTCGGGCGATGGTGCACCGAACAGTAGTGCGCGCGGATTCGCGTTGATCGCGCCTGCCGCGCTGTTGACCGACCGCATGGCCTGCCTGACGTCGTCGGCCAGCGAATTCACGCGGGGCAACGTCTCGTAGCCGACTCGCGCGGTCAGCTCCTGCATCGATGTATTAAGCTGCGCCAATGCCACACCCGCCTGCTCGGCCGCCTGGCCCACCCGATTCAGATTGGCCGCAACGGGTCCATTAGGGTTGGATAGGCTGGTCGCCAGCATGTTGACCGAACCCATCGTCCGGTTCAGCTCGTCGATCATACCCGGCAGCTTGCGTGTCACCGGCTCCAGGTGCTGCGTGAGCGCAGCCACACCGCTGGCCGCATCCTGGATACTGCGCGCGGTGGCCAAGTATTGCCGACGGTTCGGTTCGTCGGTCATTTGCTGCAGGTTGACCGCAATCTTCTCCATTTGATTGAGTAAGGCCACGCCATGCCGCTGCAAATCGTCGACCAAGCCAGGCCGCATCGGAATCTGCGCGACGTTCTCGTTGGACGAGCTCAGGGGGTGCGGATCGTCGCCGGTATCATCCAGCTGGATAAAGCCTAATCCAGTCACGCCCTGAAAGCCGAGCGACGCGAAGCTCGAGTTGGTCAACGGCACGCGCTTGTCCACGAGGATGCGGATCACAATCCGGCCGGGGCGGTGCGTGTCGAAGTGAATGTTCTGCACCTTGCCGACCGCCAGTCCGCGATAGCGCACCGCCGCGTCGGCGCGCAGACCGGTTACATTCGTCGTGGCGACCAAGTCATACGGAACGCGCTCGGTGCGATCCATGCTGAACCACGCGATCGTCAACACGATCGCCGCCAGCAGCACGATCGTAAACAGCCCGGCCCAGAATGCATGTGACTTGTTTTCCATCTCAGCTTCCCTCCACGCCAACGCCCGGTCGACGATGCTCGCCGCGATGCCCACGCCGGGCGGCATGCTCGACTTCGAGCAATGCGTCGTCGGGTATCGGCTCGAGCGCGTCCGCCGGCAGCTTGGCACGGCGCGACGCTGGCAGCGCCTGCAGTGCACGACGGCCGCGCATGCCCAAAAAATACTCGCGGATGAACGGGTGGTCGACGCCGGCAACTTGCTCGAGCGGCGCCGCGACGATCACCTTGCGATCGGCCAGCACCGCCACACGCGTGGACAACGACACCATCGTGTCCAGGTCGTGCGTGACCATCACCACCGTCAGGCCGAGCGCGCGATGCAGCGTCGCAATCAACTCGACGAACTCCTCTGAGGCCTGGGGATCCAGGCCGGCAGTCGGTTCGTCCAGGAACAGCAGTTCCGGCTCCAACGCTAACGCGCGTGCCATGCCCACGCGCTTGACCATCCCGCCGGACAGCGTGGCCGGCATCTTGGTTGCGTGCCGGCCCGACAGCCCGACCATTTCGAGCTTCAGCATGACGATATCCGACAACAGCGCCGGCGGGATCTTGCCCAGTTCGCGCAATGGCTGTGCGATGTTGTCGAAAACCGTCATCGCGGAAAACAGCGCGCCATGCTGAAACAACATGCCCGAACGGCTGCGTAGCAATCGGGCCGCGTGCTCGCTCATCGTCGCGGTATCCTCGCCGAAGATGCGGATCGTGCCCGAACTTGGCGCCTCAAGCCCGAGAATCTGCCGGATCAGCGTCGTCTTGCCGGAGCCGGAACCACCGACCAGCGATACGATCTCGCCGCGCCGCACCTCCAGGTCCAGGTGCTCGTGGATTACCGTACGGCCATAGCGCTTGGTCAGGTCGGTCACCTCGATAACAGGCTCGGCCACCGGCGGCGCGCCGTGTGCGAGGGCCATCGAGGTCAGCGCGTGCGGTCGGATCATGCACGCCTCACGACAACCCGATCCGTTGGAACATGATTGCGAACACCGCGTCGGCCAGGATCACGACCGTGATCGAAGACACGACCGACGTGGTCGTTCCCTCGCCCAGGCTTTGCGAATTGGGCTTGATGCGCAAGCCGAAGTGGCAACCGACCAGCGCGATCAGCATGCCGAACGCCACGCCCTTGCCCAGGCCGATGTACAAATTCGCCACCGGCACCACGTTCGGCAACGAACGGATGAAGAAGCTCATGTCGATATTGAGCACCAGTTGCGCGGCCAGCATCCCGCCGGTCAGCGCGATCGCGTCGGTCCACATCACGAGCAACGGCATCGCGACACCCAGCGCGATCACCCGCGGAAAAATCAGCCGCAGCCCATGCGAGATCCCCATCACGCGCATTGCGTCCAACTCCTCGGTCACGCGCATCACGCCCAGCTGAGCGGTGATCGCCGAGCCGGAGCGGCCGGCCACGAGAATCGCCGCCAGCACCGGGCCAAGCTCCCGAATAATCGACAGCCCAAGGATGTTGACAATGTAAGCGTTCGCGCCGAACAACCTCAGTTGCTGTGCGGACAAATACGACAGTACGATGCCGATCAGAAATGCAACCAGCGCGGTGATCGGCAGTGCTTGCGCACCGGCCGCGTAGACGTTTGCGGAGATCTCGCGCCACGGGATGCGGCGCGGGTCACGCAGCAGCCTGCCGCCATCCATCACCAGGCCACCGAGCAGTGTGATGCCGTCGCGCAGGTGCCCGGCAAAATCGAACATAGCGAGCCCGAGCCGTGTGATCGGATCGATTGCCGCCGCCGGCTCGGCCGGTTCCCGCGTTGCCTCAAGCAGCGTGATCCGGTTGAAGATCTCGCGCTGCGTACTGGTCAAGCTGATGCCGGGCGGCAAGCGCCGTCCCCAAATCTGCCACAGCGCCTGTGCGCCGACATGATCCAGCCTCTGGATTGGCGACAGGTCCCACAGCGTATCGGCCCGGGCCGCCGCGTCGTGCATCGTGCGCAGCTTGGCTGCGATGCCGCCGCGCCGTTGATCCAGCGCCAGCGAGAGCGCGGTCCATTGGCCACCTAGGCGAATCGCCGTACCTGACGGCACGGACCGGTCCTGGCTCGGTTTTACGGCATCGATAGTGAGCAGCGGCGGCGTCTCGAAATCCAAAGCGGGCACGGCAAAGGGTCAACGTAGCGTCATTGTATCGAAAGGCGCAGCACAGCCTCGCTACAATAGCAAGATGTCCGATCCTTCTTCCCTCCAAGATTCGCCCGGCATCCCGGGTGAGACCACCGCCAGCGGCGATCCGCGGCCGGCGGCCCGCCACATCGAACGCGAGCGACTCCTCGAGCTGCTCGACCCATGGCCTTCGCGCTGGGCAATCGAGGTAGTCTACGAGACCGGCTCGACCAACGCGGATCTCGCCGCACGGCTGAAAAAAGCACGCGGCGTGCCGTTCGAGCCAAGCGTGCGCGTTGCCTATTCGCAGACGGCGGGACGAGGGCGGCGCGGCCGGCCGTGGTTGGCCACCCCGGGCAATGCGCTGCTGTTCTCGCTCGGCTACTTGATGCCGCGCGCGCCAGCCCGGCTCGCCGGGCTGAGCCTGGCGCTCGGTGCAATGATCGTGGACGGGCTGCGTACTCTGCCGCTGGATGACAGCGGGAGGCTCTCACTCAAGTGGCCAAACGACATCCTGTTGGACGGCGCAAAGCTAGCCGGCGTGCTCGTGGAAACCGTATGGAGTACGCGCGACGCCACCGCGCTGGTAGTCGGCGTGGGCCTGAACATCAATGGCGCCAACGAGTTGGAGCAGCAGATTGCGTCGTTGCACGAAACGCTTCGCGCCACGCTGCCGACCATGCCTGGTGCACTATCCCGCGCGTGGCCGCATGCTGCGCTCACCCCCGTGCTCGGCGCAGTGCTCAATGCGCTGGCAGTCGGACTGGAGCGCTTCGGCCGGCATGGCTTCGAGCCGTTCCGTGACGCCTGGATCGCCGAGCATGCGTATGCAGGCCAGGAAGTCGTCGTCTTGGAGCAAGGCGACGAGATGGCACGCGGCACCGCATACGGCGTTGACGAACAAGGACAATTGCTGATACGCACGCCACAAGCAATCCGGGCAATCGCCACAGGCGACGTGTCGCTGCGGCTTGCCGCAAGCATCGATGCGCCGGCGCAGCCGGCGCCCGGTTCGTCTACTTGCGGTGCGGGCACGGGCGCACTGCCAACGGCTGCCGTATCCACCGCAGGACTGCGTCCGTCCGGATTGCCCCCCGGCGGCGTGCCCGCGTCCGACGCGCCCGCCCCCGCGCTCCCGGGCGCTGGCAAACCGCCCGCTACCGGATGCGCGCGTGAACAACAGCCGCACAACGACGACGCGTAAGCCGCCATGATCGATTCTGACCTTGCCGGCACGACCGGCCACCGCCTGGTGATCGACGCGGGCAATAGCCGCACCAAATGGGCGCTGGTGCATGCCGATGGCAGTCTGCGGCAACTCGGCGCGTTCTCGCACGAAAACCCGCTAGACGACGCGCAGGGCGACGTCGCCGCACGCGCGGCGGAACTGCAGTGGGACGACTTGCCGACACCAGCCGATATCTGGATCTCCAACGTTGCGGGCCAGCACGTCGCCGCGCGCCTGTCGACGATGCTCGATGCGCGCTGGCCAGGCATCGCACGCACGACCATCGTATCGCGCCGCTCGCAGTGCGGGGTGACAAACGGATATGGCGAGCCGGCACAACTGGGCACCGATCGCTGGGCCGGCATGATCGGGGCACGTGCGGCCTACCCGCGTGAGCATCTGCTGATCGTCACGCTCGGCACCGCGACAACGATCGAAGCGCTGCGCGCTGACGGCATCTTTGTCGGCGGTTTGATTGCACCGGGATGGTCATTGATGATGCGCTCGCTCGGCGAGCATACCGCGCAGTTGCCGACGCTGACGCCGGCGGGCGCACGCTCCGCGCTGGCCGGCAAGCCGGGCCTGACGTTCGGCGCCGACACGCCCGCGTCGCTGTGCGCCGGATGTGCGCTCGCACAAACCGGCTTGATCGAGCATGCTTACTTGACATGGCGTGCTGAACTCGGCGGCGCGTCGGTACGCATGGTGCTTGGCGGCGGCGCCGCCGACGCGTTGGCGCCAGCGCTGACTGTGCCGCACACGCGGCACGATCATTTGATACTGTCTGGGCTCGCGCTGATTGCGCAGGACGAGGTGACGGCGCACAGGCACGGCGCCTGACGCAGCGGCCCCTCTAGAGAAGAAGCACGGAGAATCGCAGATGCTGCGCTGGTTGATTGCAGGATTGCTAGTGGCGAACGTACTCGGATTCGTGACGCTCAGTGGCGCGTTTGGCCCGGCTCCGGCGGCCGGTCCCAGGGAGCCGTTTCGCCGGAGCAGCCAAGTACGTCCGGATGCACTGCGCGCCCAGCCGCTCGACCCGGCACAGCCGCAACCGCAACCACAGCCACAGCCACAGCCGGTGATCGGCGGGCCGGGCCAGGATTCGGGGATGGCCGCGTACGCGCTCAGCCCGTGATCAGCGGGAGCGTACGCGCTGCAACAGCTTCGTCGTCGAGCGGTCGTGCTCAAACGGAATCGCTAGTGCGCGGCCGCCCCAACTGCGCACCCATGCCGATTCCGGCAGCTTGTCCATGTCATAGTCGCCGCCCTTGACCAGAATGTCCGGGCGCAACGCGCGGATCAACTCGATCGGCGTCGGCTCGTCGAACAACACAACGTAATCAACGCTTTCCAGCGCGGCAAGCAACGCCATGCGGTCCGCTTCCACATTGATCGGGCGATCGTCGCCCTTGCCGAGCTGCCGCACCGACGCATCGCTGTTGACGCCGACCACCAGGCACGCGCCCAACGCGCGGGCATCGTCTAGATACGTCACATGCCCTCGATGCAGGATATCGAACACACCATTGGTGAACACGACCGGCGCACCGAGCGAGGCTCGGCACCCGAGCAACGTTTGCCACTCGACGATCTTGCGCTCGAATGAAGCCGGCATGGGCCTACGCCGGCTGCGCTGTGCCGCTCACGTCGGTATCGCGCTGCAGTCGCGCCACCAACTCCTTGCGGTAACGGTTCAATTCCTGCGCCGTCGTGAACGTGCGCTCGAACAGCAGCGACAAATTGTGCAGGATCCGCTCGATCACCTTTTTTTCCCACGTGTCGTCGAATCGGATCTGTTCGTCCAGCCAGCGCTCAAGCCATTCCGGGTCGGGCAGTCGCGATTGCACGGTGTCCCGCGGAAACAACTGTCGGTTCACGTGCAGGTTCGTCGGGTGCAGCGGCTTCTCGGTACGCCGAGCCGACGCCATCAGCACGCCGATTTTCGCGAATGCGGCGCGCGCGGAGTCGCCGGCCGTGGCCAGTGCCTTCTTCATATACCGAAGGTAGGCACCGCCATGCCGCGCCTCGTCGCGTGAAATCGTCTCGTAGATGTGCTTGATTACCGGCTCTGTATGCCACTCGGCCGCACGGCGGTACCAGTGGTTCAACCGGATCTCGCCGCAGAAATGCAGCATCAGCGTTTCCAGCGGCGGCGCCGGGTCGAACGGGAAGCGCACCGCGTGCAACTCCTGCTCGGTCGGCACGAACTCGGGGCGGAAGCGCCGCAGATACTCCATCAATACCAGCGCATGCTTTTGTTCCTCAAAGAACCAGACGCTCATAAACGCGCAGAAGTCGCTGTCGTTATGGTTATCGCGCAGGAACATCTCCGTCGCCGGCAACGCGGACCATTCGGTGATCGCGTTCATCTTAATTGTGTTCGCTTGTTCGTCAGTCAACATCGACCCATCGAACTTGTCCCACGGGATGTCCTTTTCCATATCCCAGCGAACCGATTCGAGCGAGCGGTAGAGTTCCGGATAAAGCATGGTGTTCATGGTGCCACCCTATCAACCTGAAAAGCGTAGACTGCGTTGCGCCCGTCATCGATATCGTGCGCCGCATGGTTCGACCCGGCAGACGGGCAAACGCAGGATTTTACGTGAGCGCGGCCCGCCCAGGTGCGGAAAAATGCCGCAGCGGGCGACGCCTTCCGAGAGAGAATCCGCGTTGCCACGCAGCGTCTGTTATCCATCGTGTTTGGCTGTTGCGCGGCGCCAATGTGCGGCGGGCGCCAATGTGCGGCGTTCCAATTATGATAGCACGCGGTGTTGACGCCACTGCGCGACTGCACTATCGATGTGCGTCATCGACACCAAGTGTTGGATCCCCTGTTGCGCGAGGCGGCGCGGGACGTTGCCGCCGCTGGTCCACAATTGCACTTGCGGCGGCAGCCGAGTCTGCAGCTCGCTGGCCGCGCGCGCCGCAGACTCGGCGTCGGGTGCGGCTGCCATCGATAACACGACCATGTCAACATCGCTAGCGCGCGCCGCGTCGGCGATCTCATCAATCGATACATCAGCACTCATCACCGTGCAACGGCAGCGGGAGAGCACAAACAAGACTTCCATCATCGCCAGTTGCACATCATGCGCCGCGCCCGGGACCGCTGCCAGTAACGCGCAGGGCCGGCCCCGTACGCCATCCGTGAGCAGCCGCACCGCACGTCGGAAAACGTCCTGCAGCACTTGTCCAAGTGCCGGCGCATGCGCGGCGCTCGGCGATCCGCCCGCCGACGCCTGGACTACCCGCGCGCCAAGCGGGATCGCGATTTCGTCGATGAAGCGCTCGATGCCCACGCGCACCAGGCGCCACATCAGTTCGTCGCGCAGCGCCGGCCAACGCTCGGTATCGATCAGTTCGAGCAGCGGCACCAAGTCCACGTGGGGTGACACCGGCGTGCTCTGGCGCACCATCGTACGCAAAACCGACTCAGAATGCAGCAACACGTTGCCCGGACGATGCCCGGCCTCCAGCAACTGCTTCACAAGCCGCAGCTTGCGGACCTGCTCGGCCGGATACAGGCGTTCGCCACCCGTGTTGCGCAGCGGCCGAGGAAAACCGTATCGGCGCTCCCAGACGCGCAACGTATCCTTCGTCAAACCGATTTCATGGGCAAGGGCACCAATGCCGACCGGCGATAGTGACGGCTCGGGCACGCCAGTATCGTCATTGTGCATCCGGCCACTCGCGCCGTCGCCATGCGCCGGCCCCCAATCTGCTGCCTCTGCCGTTTGCCCATCGGCGGAAATGTGCTTGGCCATAGGTGTCGTGAAGCTTCGCCAATGCGGCGCGCCCCTTATTGTTCAAACGTGGCCGCCAATCCTAACCCTAATTCACGCTTTTGGGGACAGAAGAAAGCGGTTTGTAACCGACAAATTCGCAGCTATACGCGGACAAATCCCGGACAATAGGGCAAGATGGGTTCGTTTGGTTCGCAGGTGCCGGCCACATCATGGGGTATGACGATGGCGGTCTACAGGTCGAGCAACACGCTGGCCACGGTCTGCTGGCCGATCTACGCAAGGGTCGGGCAGCCAGCGGCGCAGGAGCATCCGGCATCGATGTCCGGTGCTATTCGGCGGTCCGGCCGCGGCGCCCGCGCACGCTGGCCGCCGGCATTGTTCCCTTGGTGCGCCTGCGGGCCGCTGACGGCCTATTGTCCGCGTCGGCGCTACTGCCAGTCACGGCCTTATTGCCTGTCGTGGCCGTGCCACTCGTGGCGTTACCATGAGTGGCAGCGTTGCGAGCCGTTGGGACCTTGCGACCCGTCGCCGTCGCCAACTTGATGCGCGTCGCAGATTTATCCTTCGCAGCGGACCCGCCGTGCTTCGCCGAGCCACCGTGCTTCGCCGAGCCGCTGCGCCTCGCCGACTTGCCTGCCGCCACCGACGTGCCGCTTGAAGCCATCCCGCTTTCCGCCATGGCGCCGCCCTGGGTCGCCGATCCGCTTGCAGCTGCTGCCGCGCGCTTGGACAGCGCGCGGACCTTTGTAGCGGATCGGCCCGCTCCCGCCGAAGCGCTCGGCGACGAACACCCCAGCCCCTCGTCGACCCGCTGCCGCATCGCTTCCTTGATATCGTCGGCCGACACCGATGCACCGGGCATCGTATGCGGCGCAACCGCGAACCGGGCAATCTGCTCGAACTGCGTCTGCAGCAAGTTCCACCAGGCTGACACGTCGAGCGGCTCGCCAGCCCTGGACGCGGCCGCGCGCTCGCCGGCACCAGCCGCCGCGGCAGCGGCGGCGGCTTCACCCCGCGACGTATCCGGTGTACGGCGATCCGCTGGCGCGCCGTCCTGCGTATCGGGCCCCCGCTGTCCGGCAACCGGTTCGCCCGTCTGCGCCGCCCGTATCCCGTGCGCCGCCGGCGCGTCCCGTTGCGGCGATGCCTCGCCAGGGGCGGCCGGGTCCGCGTCGGCAGGTCTGGTGGCGCCGGCCGCGCCTTCCATCGCACCCTTTACCACATCGCTCGCGACATCGTAAAACGCCCTTGCGAACGCAAACGGATCCGCGGCCGCCGCTTGCTCTGGGGGATCGTCAGCCGCAGGCGCCGCATGCGAGCCGGTCCGCCGGGCATCATCCGCTCCGTTTGCTCCGTTTGCTCCGTTTGCTCCGTTTGCTCCGTTTGCTCCGTTTGCTCCGTTTGCTCCGTTTGCTCCGTTTGCTTCGTTTGCTTCGTTTGCTTGACCCGCTGCGGCCGGCGGCGACCATGGCTCACCGCGCGCATCGCCACTTATGCCGGACTCGCCCGACGGACGGCCTGCGCCAGACGCGCCGTCCGGCGCAGACGTCATCGGCGCCTGCACGAATGCGCCGAACGCGCGCAGCGTCGCAAGCGTCGAGCGTTGCACCTGCAGCGCCTGGATCATCGACTGCAGCATCGACAAGTTGAGCTTGAGCCACTGTTCGACCGCTTGAAGATCGATGATGCGCTTATCGAGCTCCTCGACGCTCATCAGCTGCGCGACGATATCCGGCCTGGGCCCGAGCGGTGACGACGTCGACCCGCCGCCGTCTGCAAAACTGTCCGGCATGCGCATCAGCTTGAGCAAGCTGTCGAACATCTGATAGCCGGCATTCGGCGAAAACTGCGGGAATGACGAAAATGGGTTATTGTCGCCTGACTCGCTCATTGATCCTGCCTCCCTCTGCCACTCGGTCATAATGGGCATCGTCCAGTCAGAACGGCGCACCGTCTGGAAACCGTGGCGCGCGACGCTCGCGCAGCGAATGAATGCCTTCGTGCACGTCCTGCCCACCGAAGCCGAGGAATTCCAGCGCCAGCGATGTATCGAACGTCGGGCCGGCGCTGCGTAGCCAGTTGTTCAACGCGTACTTGGTCCAACGGATGGCGCTTTGCGAGCCGTTGGCCAATCGCTGCGCCAGCTCAAAGGACTTCGGCACCAGGTCGATATCGTCGACCGTCAGCGACACCAGGCCAATACGCTCGGCTTCGTCGCCGGACACCGGCTCGCACAGCAGCAGGTGATACTTGGCCTTGGCCATGCCACACAGCAGCGGCCAGACGATCGCCGCGTGATCGCCGGCGGCCACACCCAGCCGCGTATGTCCGTCGATAATGCGCGCGCTTTTCGCGGCGATTGAAATATCGGCGAGCAAGCCGGCCACCAGGCCAGCCCCCACCGCCGGACCGTGCATCGCTGAAACCACCGGCTTGCTGCAATTAACCAGGTTGTAGACGAGGTCACGCGCCTCGCGCCATACCCGCGCGCGCACCTGGAAGTCGTTGGCCATCTGCTCGACCAATGCCAGATTGCCGCCGCCGGAGAATCCCTTACCTTCGCCGCGGATGATCGCTACCCGTGTGTGCGGATCAGTGTCGATGTCGCGCCAGATATCCGCCAGTTCGCGATGCATCCGTTCATCGGCGGTGGCCAACGCGCTCTTGTTGGCCCCTTCACCACTCATGATCACTTCGAGAATCCCATGCTCGTGTCGGCGCAGCTTTAGCGCTTCGTAGCGGGCGTAGTGTAGGTCGTTCGGAAAATCGTTCATCGGCCTGTCCGGAAGCGGGCGGCACGCCCGATAGTCTGAACACTAGCAGACGCCCGCCACAATGGGAGAGGAAGTTGAAAACGAGCGCGGTGATATCGGCGAAGACAAGGTGCGCTCTGGCATTCAGTCGATCGAGGTCGGCTTTAAGCTGCTCGCGGTGTTGATCAACAAACCACATGCAATGATGCTGCGCGATTTGGCACAGCGCTACGAACTCGGCGACTTTACGCTGCAGATGGGCCTGGCGCGACTCGTGCGCGTGGACGGCATGAAGCTCGCGAATCGCATTGACCAGACTACGTGATCAGCTCGACCAGACGGTGGGCATCGCAGTTTGGGGCAATCAGGGCCGACTGTCGTACACTGGACGGAGTTGAGCCATCCAGCCAAAGCCTCGCTCAAGCTCGGCGATGTAATGCCATTGCTCAGTTCGGCCACTGAGCGACTGTTTGCTACCTACCTGCCGTGCAGCGGCGATAATCGAGCACGAACTGCGCGATGCACGCGCGTCGCAACTGCCCAATGCCCCGCGCACGCAGCGGATGCCAAAGCGCTATTTGCCACGGTTCGCAAACACGGTGCCGCACGGACGCAGGGCATGCTGCTGCCGCCGCTCTATGCGTTCTGCAGGCCAGTGTTCGATGCCACTGGAGCGCTCGCGCTGATCGCGGCCGGACAGGAAGGCACGTTTGATATCCGCTGGGGCGGCGAAATCGACGTGGCGCTGCGCGACTGCGCGCAATGGCTGTCCTATGCAATGGCTGTCCTATGCAATGGCTGTCCTATGAACTGGGGTACGATCGCGCATGCAACGCGTAGTGCCCGCCTGCTTGGAAATCCATGGCGGAATTGTCTTCGCACGCCGCATCGCGGCGGCCCAGCACGATCGTTGCCAGCCACTCATGCCGCCGGCATGCACGCGGGCCAGCCACGCGCTGGGTCGTCACCTTGGCGCTGGTATTGCTCGCCCATGCGCTAGCTGGCGTGTGGTTAGAACGCGTGCCTGGACTGCACCCCGCACTGATGCCGAGCGAGATCCCCATCCAGGTCGCCGTGCTGATACCGCGGCCGATCGACTCGGCGATGCAGCACGAGCGCGCCGCGTCGGTGACCGGTGATGCGCCACACGCGGCGCCTCTCTCGCCGTCCAGCGCGGCAGCCCTGCCGTCCAGCGATGTCTTGCAAGCGGTGGTACCACAGCCGAACACGTCCCGTGCTACGCGCGCCGACACCGCTGGCCTGCCGCCCGCCCGGACACCGCGCGCGAAAGACAACACCGGGCCGGGCGCGCTGACCCCGCACACACCGGCTGACAAGGCCGCACAGGCCTTTGCCGGCACACGCGGCCCGCTCGCCGGCGAATACGGCGCCAGCTGGCAACCGCAGCCGGCCACGCGCGACGCGGTGGCGAGCGGCGCGTCGCCGCTGGACGAGGCGTCGCGCGCAGCCGATGCTTCGGCTACTTCGGCTACTTCTGGTACTTCGACCGCTTCGAGCACATCAGCCGCCTCAGCCCTGTCGCCGGCCTCCGCGCCGCTCACGCCCGGCGGCGAAAAATTCGCGCTGCCCCCGAGCGCAGATATCCGGTACGACACTTTCTACAACGGCGTGCAAAATCAGGCTGGCACGCTGCGTTGGACCACCAATGGCACACGTTACCAAATGGTCGTCTCGATGACGCTGCCGTTCGTGGGCACATACAGCTTCACCAGCGAGGGCCGCGTCGACGCATTCGGGCTCGCGCCACAACGCTACGTGGAACAGCGCGGGCGCCGAGGCACCGATACGACGCGCTTTGAGCGCGACACGCAGCCGGGACGCATCGCGTTCTCGCGTTCGCCTCAAATCGTGCCACTGTCCGACGGCGCGCAAGACCGCTTCAGCATGGTGATGCAATTAGCCAGCCTCGTGCGCGGTAACCCGTCGGCCTATACACCGGGCGTCGCGCGTCAGTTTTTCGTCGCCGACAGCGACAGTGGCGAGACCTGGTCGATCGAGATGATTGGCACCGAATCGGTGCAGACTCGGCAAGGATTCGTTGATGCATTACATTTCATGCGCCTGCCACGCCGCAATGGCGACCGACGACGCATCAACGTATGGCTCTGCCCCATGCTCGATTACTTGCCGGTCAGGCTAGTGCAAACCGAGCCAAACGGCACGCAAGTCGAATTACTGTGGCACGGCAAGCTGCCGGCGAACAGCGGGACAGGCCGGCCCATCCTATCCGAGGCGACCGGCATGTCCGAAGAAAAGACCGTCGCCCCGGCCGAGCCTGCTCAGAAGCGTCCGGCGCCCGCGACCGCCGATGCACCCACATCTGTGCCGGGCATAGGCCATGCTGAATCATCGCCATGGCAAGCACCGGCGCAACCGTAGCGCGGATGCTTCGCTTGGCCGTTCAGTGCGTCGGCCTAGCGCTGGAATCCTTTTTCTGCACCGGCGGTCGAATCGGTAGATTCGGAACGGCAGTCAGCTCAACAACATAACGTAATGTAATCGCAGGGAATACCCGTTCCGGGTCGGCCCCTTGAATTTCTGATTAACCTCTCCATCTACGGTGCAAACCGTGGCAGAGCAACAGAATTGAGGAGTGTCGCCATGCAAATGATCTACAACAGCCCGAACTACTGCGTTGTCGAATTTGCCCCCCAAGCTGAGCACGGCACCATGCTGTCCGGCGGATTCGAGATCGTCGACAAAAATGCGCAGCGCGAGATATTCATCGACGGCTCGATGGCGGCGCGCTTTCGCGAGCACGTGCAGCGCCTGATCCAAGCGCAACCGTCGCTGGAGGAAGTCGACGAATTCCTCGGGCAATTCGACAGCCTAATGAACCAGCCCGTCGTGCTGCACTGATCTTCGATCGCTGGCGGACTCCCCAAGCCCCCTACCGGATGTGAACCGACCCCGCAAAGTTGGACAGTTTCGGAAAGCTAGGGCTGACTGGGCTGAGTCCTGTATTGCACAGGACTCAGCCCTTTTAATTTGAGCTTGATGCAATCATGGTTGTAGTAGTGGAGTAGCGTGCCAGACTGATCTATAGTTCATCCAGGTTGTGCAAGCTCATCCAGGTTGTGCAAGCGCTCAAAATGGAAGAGTTCGGACTTAAGCGTGCCGAAGAAATTCTGCATGGCGGCATTATCCAGACAACTGCCCTTGCGAGATATGCGTTGGGTGAGCACGCGCTGCTTAAGTAGGCGGCCATACGCGGGCATTGGGTACGGCCATTCATTTTTGCGGCAAGCGCGCCGATTTGCTCAAGCTGTTGTGGTGGAGCGACAATGGCATGTGCTTATTAATGATGCGACTCGAGCAGGAATCCTTCATATGGCCGCCAGCCGGCAGCGGCGTCATTTGCTTGAGTCCGGCACACTTCGCGCGCTGCAGAAGTCGAGCATCTGAAGCGGCTCATTGCCAAGTTGCGACGCATGCAGTTCGGCCGCAAATCAGAGAAATTGGATCACCAACTCAAGCTACACCTGGAGAGTCTACAGGCGTATCTGCGAAATGTGCTGGGGCGCATCGCGGATCATCCGATTAACCGGATCGATGAACTGCTGCCGTGGCATCTGGATCAGTCATCGTGCTCGAGTGGTGTATCGGCGTATTTAGAACAACGGTGTGAACGCGGACCTCACATCAATCCCGGAACAACTTGAGCGTTTGGTTACGCGGGCATAGCTCCGGATCATCGGCATCATCCATGAGAATCAGAAACGCCGACGGTTCCTCACGCGCATCCTCGAACGTGATCGTGGCATGGGAAGCAACAGGATCGGCCGCCTTGGCCCATCGACAAACGGCGCGTTGGGCAGAATGATCGTGACAACCCGGTTCGTAACGTAAAGTGGCTCTAGCGGCATGCGGTGGGTCCTCGTGTCAGAAGGCCAAATGCTAAAGCAAGACGATCCCGCAACGCTTACGCGCGATCGTGTCGTGCTACTCAAACGCGAGCGTGCCGGATCAATACACGAGCCGAAAAATTACGGCATTGACATATCAACGCTGGCGCGGCTGATCGAGCGAGGCGAAATCTGATCCATTTCAATACGAATACCTCTTTTACGAAAGGTACGGCGCCCCTTTCACTGTCGGAATAAAAGGTAGCTACAGGTCGTGCATTCTAGAACTCGCATCACCAGCCCATTTCAACTAGGTCCCATCGCGCGTCCAGAAATCCGTAGGCGTGGCGATGGGATACCGATCCGCCAGCGCCAACAAATCCTTGTCCCCCGTAATGAGATACTGCCCTTTCGCTGCCAGCAGCGTAAGTAATACGGGCTGATCAGCGGAATCGCGCAAACTTGCGTCCTGTGCGCCCTCTGGCTCGACTACATCGGCCAATAACATAAAACTGTCGGCTAGGTCGCGAATTTGCGCCGGTGTCATGCCTGCCCTAGGCAACCGCGGTAGAACCCGGACCATCTCGTTTAAGAGGTAGTGCGACAGTGCCACCTCCAACCCGCCCTGGCGCCAAGCCGCGACGATGCGCCCAGGCATGCTGCTCGAGTAAGCCAAGCCTGATACCAGCATAGGCTTCGGCGATTCGGTCGCTGAGCGCATCGAAGCAGTCCTGCATACGCCGGATGCGGGTGAATAATTCGGCGTCGACGAGCGCTGCGACCGGCTTGCCGTCCTTATTGATCACGATACTGTCGTTGCGATACTGTACCTGATTGAACATTTCACCTAGGTTTTGTCGGAAGTTCACGGCATTGACTTCGGTAATCATCGCACCCTCCTTTGCCATATTAATCATAATGATCATATGGCTAGAAATGAGCGCGGCGTCTAACTCCGGATCGATCGAGCGTGACAGTCGCCTAAACTTAATTTGTCACGGCGGGTGGCGCAGATAATGTGCTGGCGCCTACATTAATGGAAGAGAGAGGTATCCGGTGGTCCATGGTGAATCCTAGGATGGTGTCACCACTTGAAGATAGACGGTGAACTGACATCACCCTGTCCGACTTGCGAAGGATCCCCCGGATAAACGAAGCATGCGGGTTCAGCCACTGGTTAATATAGTTAATGTGGCAGACTTCTGAGCCAAGGCACGCTGTCCTGGAATCGCGCCCGGGCCGGCTCGGAGAACTGGTTGGCTTCCATAAAGCGGGTGATTTCAACCACCGCCATATTCCATTGATGATCGTCTAAGTTACTTATCGCACCCTGCGCTCGAAGTCTGCTAAGCACATCGCATAAGGTAGCTTCGCTCGCGCCATTCAGTAGGCTCAACCCCCGCTGCCAGACCCACTTTGCCAGTGCATCGTCCAGTCTGTGGGTATACATGAATAGGCCGAGTGCGGCCTGCGCACGCTGCGCTGGCAGTACGCGAAGCAATGCCGGTTCCAGTAACTGCAGTTCGTGTGCATAATGCTCGCTCGGTAAATCCGTCACCCCCTCTAGAAGATAGCGTAGCGCAGCGCCCAACTGCCCGTCAGGCAGCGACAGCGCTACATCACGCAGCTGCGTGTACTGGGCGAGCCGCTCCGCGTACGGCAAAACCCATATGGCACTGGCTAACATGCCAACCGACTCGCCTTGATGAGAGGGCGGCAGCTGCAATGCTTGTTCGCGTAACACCGCATACAGCCCAGGGAGGCGGTCGTTGCTTCCAGCAAAGTGAACCATTCGCCGACACAATACCGGGATCAGCTCCGCTTGCTCGGACATCCTTAAGGACGCAAGCCGAGCCACGAGCGCCTGATAACGCTCGATAAACTCAGCTGAGCCAAACAACAAGAATCTCAAACTGTCAGCGAGTTCCGTCCAAACATTATCTTCTTCGGGTGCACGCCGCTGCGCCATCGCGTAAGCGAAGTCGAATAATTCATCCCGATGGCTCCAATGAAAATCGCGCAATGAGTGCAACAACAGCGCTTTTTGTATTTGCACGCCATCCTTCGGAATGCGCTGCGCCGCCGCGTACATGCGCTTAAAGGCTTCGCCCTGCTCGCGATATGGCAACGCTTCCAACCGCTGGCGCAGCGCGTCAAGCGGCTCGACGTGCTGCGCCGGATCGGCGAGCGTGCCGTCCATCTCACTGAGCAGCTGGTTGACTGACGCGAGGCTCACGGCTCGATTCGCTCGTTGCCAGTAACGGTAGACTACGCGCCGACTTTGCATCGCATGATACGTACGACGATCGGCTGCTGAAAAGTTTCCCACGTCTTGGACGGGCACGTAGTCACCGATCTGCTCAATCAGTTCGCGCGGCAGGTCATGATATGTCGTAGGCCGGCTGGCCGACGGGCTCGCCAGCCCACCGCTTGCTGGTTTCAGTATCGGCGGGGGCGCCGACGCAGCAGGCTGCGGGCACGACTCCAACGCATACATGTAGGCTTGGTAGTCGTTCAAAGCGGCATGCAGATCGAAGTCCATCTGTAAGCTCGGCAGTCGATAAAAAACGGCGCAATACGAAGTGAGGCCGCGCAGCAGGCTAGCTGAAAACGGGAAGCTGAGCACAGCGATGGACTGTGAACGCCATGTTCTTGGCGGATAGTGCCATGCCAATATGCGGAAATTGTTACATCGTCTGTTGACAACTCACACTTCTGAAGAAGCTTGTGCGAAGCTAACAGTGATAATCAGCAAGCAGCCGAAACAACGTGAGGATCAAATAATTGATGATGCAGATTCAGCTATTAATCTGGCCGACTTCTGAGCCAGCACGCACTGTCTTGGATCCGCGCCTGGGCTGGTTTGGAAAACTGGTTGGCTTTCATAAAGCGCGTGATCTCGCCCATCGCCACTTTCCATTGGCGATTGTTCCGACGCCATAGCACCCCATTGGCCCGAAGCTCGTTCAGTACCTCCCATAAAGCAGCTTCACCCGCCCCGTTCAGTAGACTCAATCCCTGCTGCCATCCCCGCTTGGCTAGCGTGTCATTGATGAAATAGATACTTCTAATGAACCCGACTGCTGCTTGCGTGCGCTGCGCCGTCGGCACGCGCGTCAAATAGCGTTCAAGCAACGCCAGCTCCTGCGCTTGTCGCTTAGGGGAGAACCTACCCAGTCCTTCGGGCAAACGCTGCAGCGCGACCCCCCATTGGTCGTCAGGCAGCGACAGCGCCCAGTCGCGCATTTGCACATACCGCGCGGATTGTTCCGCTTCCGGCAATTGCCACACGTAACTTGCTAACGCGCCGACCGATGCGCCTTGATGAGAGGGGGGCAGGCGTAACGCGTAGTCGTGTAAGAGCGTATAAAGTTCAGGGATGCGCGGGTCTGCTTGATTAAATTTATCTAGTAAACGGGTCAATGTGGGAATGATCTGCGCTTGCTCGGCTACGCTCAACGACGGCAGCCGTGCCAGAATCTTGTAATACCACTGAGCAAACGTAGGGGTTTCAGGTGTGTCGAGGGAAAAATTCGACAGCCCAAGCGCCAGTTCCGGCCATACATTGTCCTGCCCGGGCTCGCGCTGTTCGGCCAGCGCGTAGGCAAAGTCAAACAGTTCCATCCATTCGCGCTCATAGGTGAAATCCCGGTGCATGAGCAACAGCGCTTTTTGTATCTGCACGCCGTCTTGCGGGATACGCTGCGCGGCTGCGAATAAACGCTTAAATACGCGGGTGCGCCCGGCCTCCAACGTTTTCAAACGTTGGCACAGCGCGTCCAGGGGGTCGGCGTACTGCGCTGGATCAGCGAACGTGCCGTCCATCTCATCGAGCAGGCGGTGGATCGACTGAAAGGTCACCGCTTGTTTTGCTCGTTGCCAATAGCTATGAACAAGGCGTCGAGTCTGCATCGCATGATACGTGCGCCGGTCAACGGTGGCAAACGGCATCACGTCTTGGACGGGCACGTAGTCACCAATGCGCGCGATGATTTCGGTCGGCAAGTCCTGGTAGGTGGTGGGCTGCTTGGTCAAAAGGGGTGTCAGCGCGGCGTTGGATGGCTGCGGCGGCGGTGCTGCCGACGAGGCGGGTGCCGGGCGAGCCTCTAACGCGCAGATATAGGCCTGATAGTCGTTTAAAGCGGCATTCAGATCGAAGTCCATCGGCAAGCTCAGCAAGAAGTAAAGAAGACACCACGCGTAGCAAAGTTGCGCAGCAGGCTAGCGAAAAGTAGGCACAGGCGCGCAACGATACTTCACAAGCGCGAGGTTTTTGGCGGAGGACATAAGCTGGCGGATAAGCCGCGGTATGACAGGCGAGTGATGCAAGCGGGTAACGACAGCGGGCATCTGCCAGGCAATAACTCAATGTGCGTAGCACGTCAGGTCGTTTCAGCTAATACATTTCAGCCAAGCGGATCACATGACTTGACAATCGCCTGTAATACGCCGCACTTCGCTTAGTCGGTCAAGTGATCACGCTCGCGCGCAATGCGCAGTGAATATCGTTCAAGTTGCTGGTTCTCGATAACCAGCAATACGCTAATGTCGCCAGTGGTGTGAGCCAGCCCATTTGCTATTTGGACGAACTTGAGGCGGGCATAAGCTTGACCTTTTGCCGCTGCTGGACTTGTACAACGGCGAAATCGTCGCTGACGAGACCAGCCGCTGTTCGGCGTTCGAGGTAGTGAGCGCGATGCTCAAAAAGGCGCTGGCGCGATTGACGCGGCACGCTCAAGTCCGAGCTTTTCCATCTTGAGCGCTTGCGCAACCTGGATGAACTGCAGTTCAGTCTGGCACGCTACATCCACGACTACAACCACGATCGCATCAAACTCAAACTAAAAGGGCTGGGCCGTGTGCAATACAGGGCCCAGCCCAGTCAGCCCTAGCTTTCCGAAGCTGCCCAACTTTTCGGGTCAGTTCAATGTCCAGTGGTTTTTTTCTTTTTAGATGTTATATTGTGGCGCATTTGGGCACGCGCCGCCGCCGACCGTCACGACGTGACGCAACGTGGTCAGCCGCGATTCGCGCATTCATTCCATGCAAAACGCATACAGCCTTCGCTACACCCGGGGCAGCGCACTGCCCGCGCTGCTCGCGCGCCGCATCCTGATACTGGACGGCGCAATGGGCACGATGATCCAGCGCTACAAGCTGTCCGAAGCCCATTACCGGGGCGAACGGTTCGCCACGCTGGACCATGATGTCAAGGGCAACAACGAGTTGCTGTCGATTACGCAGCCGCAGATCATCGGTCAAATCCACGAGCAGTACCTGGCCGCCGGCGCGGATATCGTCGAGACGAACACGTTCGGCGCGACCCGGATTGCCCAAGCCGATTACCGAATGGAGGCGCTTGCGATCGAAATGAATATCGCTTCGGCCCAGCTGGCGCGCGCTGCATGCGACCGGTATTCGACGCCGGACAAGCCACGTTTTGTCGCCGGGGCGATAGGGCCCACGCCGAAGACCGCGAGCATCTCACCAGACGTCAACGACCCGGGCGCGCGCAATGTCACCTTCGACGAATTGCGCGACAGCTACTACGAGCAAGCGCAAGCGCTGCTCGATGGCGGCGCGGACTTATTCCTGGTGGAGACGATCTTCGATACGCTCAATGCGAAAGCCGCGTTGTTCGCGCTCGACCAATTGTTCGAGGATACCGGCGAAGTGCTGCCGATCATGATTTCCGGCACGGTGACCGACGCGTCTGGACGAATCCTGTCCGGACAGACCGTCGAGGCATTCTGGAACGCGCTGCGCCATGCGCGGCCGCTAACCTTCGGGTTGAACTGCGCGCTCGGGGCAGCGCTGATGCGGCCGTACATCGCCGAGTTGGCGAAGCTGTGCGACACGTACGTGTCGTGCTATCCGAACGCCGGGTTACCGAACCCGATGAGCGAGACCGGTTTTGATGAGACACCGGAGGTCACCTCCGGACTGCTCAAGGAATTCGCCGACACGGGCCTCATCAATCTGGCTGGCGGCTGCTGCGGCACAACGCCCGAGCACATTACAGCGATCGCCGCGCGCCTGGCGGACGTCAAGCCACGCACATGGGCGCATTATCAAGAAAAAAACGACTCATGACCGACCATACGATGCGCCTTTGCGGGCTCGAAGCGTTCAACGTCACGGACACGACACTGTTCATCAACGTCGGCGAACGCACCAATGTGACCGGCTCCAAAGCCTTCGCGCGCATGATCCTGAACAGCCAGTTCGACGACGCGCTCGCCGTCGCGCGCCAGCAGGTGGAGAACGGTGCGCAGGTGATCGACGTGAACATGGACGAGGCGATGCTCGATTCACGCGCCGCAATGGTCCGCTTCCTGAACCTAATCGCGTCAGAACCGGACATCGCACGGGTGCCGATCATGATCGACTCGTCCAAATGGGACGTGATCGAAGCGGGACTGAAATGCGTGCAAGGCAAGGCGATCGTGAACTCGATCTCGCTGAAGGAAGGCGAGCAGGCGTTTCGCCACCATGCGAAGCTGATCCGCCGCTACGGCGCGGCGGCCGTCGTGATGGCATTCGATGAAAACGGCCAGGCCGACACCTTCGAGCGCAAGTGCCAGATTTGCCAGCGCAGCTACGACATCCTCGTGAACGAAGTGGGCTTTCCGCCCGAGGACATTATCTTCGATCCAAATATCTTTGCGATCGCCACCGGCATCGACGAGCACAACAACTACGCGGTCGACTTCATTAACGCGACACGCTGGATCAAGCAGAACCTACCGTATGCCAAGGTGAGCGGCGGCGTATCGAACGTGTCGTTCTCGTTTCGCGGTAACGACCCAGTGCGCGAGGCGATCCATACGGTGTTCCTGTATCACGCGATCCAGGCCGGCATGGATATGGGCATTGTCAATGCCGGTCAGCTCGGCGTGTACCAAGAGTTGGACCCCGTGCTGCGCGAGCGCGTCGAAGACGTCGTGCTTAATCGTCGGCCCGATGCGACGGACCGGCTACTGGAGATCGCGGACAAGTATAAGAGCGGTGCGGCTAAAAAAGAGGAAAACCTTCAATGGCGAGAGCAGCCGGTCGAGCAGCGGCTGGCCCACGCGCTCGTGCACGGCATCACGACCTTTATCGTTGAGGATACCGAGCAGGCGCGCGTGAAAATCGCGCAAGCTGGCGGGCGACCGATCAACGTGATCGAAGGGCCGTTGATGGACGGCATGAACATCGTCGGCGACCTGTTTGGACAAGGCAAGATGTTCCTGCCGCAGGTGGTGAAGTCGGCGCGCGTGATGAAGCAGGCTGTCGCGCACCTGATTCCCTTCATTGAGGAAGAAAAGCGCCAATTGGCCGCCGCCGGCTCGGACGTGAAGCCTAAGGGCAAGATCGTGATCGCCACGGTCAAGGGCGACGTGCACGACATCGGCAAGAATATCGTGTCCGTGGTGCTCCAGTGCAATAACTTCGAGGTGGTCAACATGGGCGTGATGGTGCCGTGTACGGACATCCTCGCGACCGCCAAGGCCGAGGGCGCCGACATTGTCGGGCTGTCCGGGCTGATCACCCCGAGCTTGGAGGAGATGGCCTACGTTGCCGCCGAAATGCAACGCGACGATTATTTCCGTGGCAAGAACATTCCGTTGCTGATCGGCGGCGCGACCACCTCGCGCGTGCACACCGCGGTGAAGATCGCGCCGCACTACGATGGTCCAGTTGTCTACGTACCCGACGCGTCGCGCTCGGTCTCGGTCGCCTCCAGCCTGCTGTCCGACGAGGGCGCGGCCCGTTACATCGACGAGTTGCGCGCCGACTACGATCGGATCCGCGAGCAGCACGCGAACAAGAAGGCCCAGCCGCTGGTCACCCTGGCGCAGGCACGTGAGAACAAGACCCGCATCGACTGGGACGGCTATGTGCCCCCCAAGCCCAAATTCGTCGGCCGGCGCACATTCAAGAACCAGGATCTGGCCGAGCTTGCACACTACATTGACTGGGGCCCGTTCTTCCAAACCTGGGACCTGGCCGGACGCTTCCCGGCGATCTTGGACGACGAGGTGGTCGGCGAATCGGCGCGGCGCGTGTTCGACGATGGCAAGGCGATGCTCGCGCGGCTGATCCAGGGACGATGGTTGAGCGCGAACGGCGTGATCGCGCTGCTGCCCGCCAACACGGTGAACGACGATGACATCGAGATCTATACCGACGAGAGCCGCACGCAGGTTGCGCTGACGTGGCGCAACCTACGCCAGCAAAGCGTGCGGCCCGTCGTAGACGGCGTGATGCGGCCCAACCGCTGCCTGGCCGATTTCATTGCACCGCGCGCCTGCGGCATCGCCGACTACATCGGCTTGTTCGCGGTCACGGCGGGATTAGGAGTCGACGCGCGCGAGAAACAGTTCGAGCAGCACCATGACGACTACAGCGCGATCATGCTGAAGGCACTCGCCGACCGGCTTGCCGAAGCGTTCGCCGAACAACTGCATCAGCGCGTGCGACGCGACCTGTGGGGCTATGCGGCCGACGAGGCACTGAACAACGATCAGTTGATTGCCGAGCAATACGCCGGCATTCGGCCCGCGCCCGGCTATCCAGCGTGTCCGGACCATTTGGTCAAACGTGACCTGTTTGCGGCGCTGCAAGCGGACGAGATCGGCATGAGCCTGACCGAATCGCTGGCAATGTGGCCGGCGGCCAGCGTGTCGGGCTTCTATCTGTCCCACCCGGACAGCCAATATTTTACCGTCGGCAGGATTGGCGACGATCAACTCGAGGACTACGCGCGCCGCATGGGCCTGTCACTGGAGGACGCGCGGCGCGCGCTGGCGCCGCAACTGTGATCCCGCCCTTGGGCACGCAATCAGCCGTTCACCGGCTGTGCCCGGCGGCGGCGCGGCGCGCGATCGAGCACCCGCATTACTCGGACGGTTGGCGCTCAAACGCCCCAGATCACGTCCGAGTTCTCCTTGTGCGCCTGCCGCAGCATGTCGAGGAACGGATAGGCGCGCTGCGCCAGGCCAATCGGCGCCTCATGCGCCTCGTGATCCCCCCCCTCGTCATCGGCATGGCCGTCGTGTTCGGCCCGGCGTTGCTTGTCCTGCGCAATGGCCGCCTCGAGCTTGGCGATCGCCGGCTGCAACTCGTCATGCGCGATGACGCCACGCTGCCCGAAGCGCTTGCCGATGATCGCCAACAGGAATTGCGCGAGGTTTTCGAGCATCGTCACATCCACGGTGGCCCGAGACTTAAACGTGATCAGCATGGCGGCTCCTTGTTCGCTTCGTCGATCCGGTCGCGCCCGCGTCGCGGCGCCGCATACGCACCGCACCGGCTTGGACCTGTATTCGACAGTTTAGCACCTGCTAAAATCCATCATTCTCGCTTTGTGGCGTGTTCGCGAGGCAGGCGGCCAGCGGGTCGCCGCGCCCGCCTGTTCCGATAACTGCCGTCATTCCATGCTGCCCGCACAGAAACACATCATCGAATTGATCCTAGCAGATGCCGTCGCCGGAGCCGTTCAGGCGTCGCCGGCGGCCAGCGATGCAGCATTCATACAGCCGACCATCGCGTTGGACCGGCCCAAGATCGCCGCACATGGCGATGTCGCGTCGAACCTGGCGATGCAGCTGGCCAAGCCGCTGCGCGCCAATCCGCGCGCGCTCGCGCAACAACTGGCCGAGGCCACCCTTGCGCACCCGCGCGCGGCCGGGCTGATCGCCGGCGCGGAAGTCGCCGGCCCAGGTTTCCTGAACCTGCGGCTGACCGACGCCGCGAAACAGCAGACCGTGCACGCGGTACTGGCAGAGCGCGAGCGCTTCGGCTTCGCGCCGCCGGGGCACGGCGGCCATGGTAAGCAAGTGCTAATCGAATTCGTGTCGGCCAATCCGACCGGGCCGCTGCACGTGGGCCACGGCCGGCAGGCGGCACTCGGCGACGCCCTCGGCGCACTGATGCAGACACAGGGCTGGACCGTGCACCGCGAGTTCTACTACAACGACGCCGGCGTGCAGATCAACACGCTTGCGCTCTCGGTGCAGGCGCGGGCGCGCGGCTTCAAGCCGGGCGATGCGCAATGGCCGGAAGCGGCCTACAACGGCGACTACATCGCGGATATCGCACGTGACTACCTGGCCGGCGAAACGGTGTCGGCCAGTGATGGCACGCCCGTAACGGGCGCCGGTGACGTCGACAATCTCGATGCAATCCGGCGCTTCGCCGTGACTTACCTGCGCCGTGAGCAGGACATCGACTTGAAGGCATTCGGTGTCAAGTTCGACCAGTACTACCTGGAGTCGTCACTGTACGACGAAGGCCGCGTCGAGCGCGCGGTCCAGGCGCTGGTGACCGCCGGCAAGACGTACGAGGACGATGGCGCGCTGTGGTTACGCACCACCGACTACGGCGACGACAAGAACCGGGTGATGCGCAAGAAGGACGGCACCTATACCTACTTCGTGCCGGACATCGCCTATCACGTCACCAAGTGGGAGCGCGGCTTTACAAAAGTGATCAACGTGCAGGGCTCGGATCACCATGGCACGATCGCGCGCGTGCGCGCCGGCCTACAGGCGCTGGCCATCGGTATTCCGAGCGGCTATCCGGACTACGTGCTGCATAAGATGGTCACCGTGATGCGCGACGGCCGCGAGATCAAAATCTCCAAGCGGGCGGGCAGCTACGTGACGGTGCGAGACCTGATCGTATGGTCCGGCGGCGGCAATCCGGACGAGTCCGCCGCCTCACTGAGCCCTCAGCAACTGGACAGCGACATGCTGCGCAAGGGCCGCGACGCGGTGCGCTTCTTCTTGATTTCGCGCAAGGCCGATACCGAATTCACATTTGACATCGACCTCGCGCTGAAGCAAAACGACGAGAATCCGGTCTACTATGTGCAATACGCGCATGCGCGGATCTGCTCGGTGCTGTCGGAGTTGCACGCACGCTACGCGGACGATCCTGAGGACTGGTCGCAGATCGATTTGACGCCGCTCGGCACCGAGCGGTCCAAGGCGCTGCTGCAAAAACTGGCCGAATATCCGCAAATGCTGGAGCACGCAACAAACGAACTGGCCCCTCATGCGGTCGCATTCTATCTGCGCGACCTGGCAGGCGAGTTCCATTCGTTCTACAACGACCGCGCCGAACGGGTGCTCGTGGACGATGCGCGCGAGCGCCTGGCCCGCGCGGCACTGCTGGCCGCAACGCGCCAGGTGCTAGCCAACGGGCTCGCGACGATCGGGGTATCGGCGCCCGCGAAGATGTAGGGAACGGAATGCGCGGGGACCGTATAATCGGCGCTTCCCGGTCACGGATGACGTGGGCGCGACGGCGGCATGACGGCCACGGTTTCATCCGCGCGGTTTCATAGAGATACAGGTAATCAAACACGATGGCAAAAGCACGACGATCTTCCTCGCCGAATTCGAAGCAACGTGGAGGTACGTTCCTCGGTATCGTATTGGGATTGATCGTCGGGCTGGCGATCGCGATTGTGGTGGCGCTGTACATCAGGGGAGCGCCAACGCCGTTCGTGTCCAAAGGCAACGCGCCCGCGGCAACCTCCGACACGGCAGGCAGCGGCGCGACGTTTGATCCGAATCGGGTGCTGGCTGGCAAGTCGCCTGGTCAGCCGGTACCGCCGTCGGGTACCCAGCCGCCGCCGAACACGGCGCCAGGCCAAAGCTCGCAGCAATCGCAGTCAACGGGCGTGCTGGAAGAGCCGCAGATCATCGAGGTCCCGTCCACGGCCAGCGCCACACCAGCGCAGCCCAAGCCCGGAGCGCCTTGGAGCCCGTCCGCGACGTTGGCGCCCCATCCCGCGCCGCCCGGCGCCAGCGCCAACGCGCCCACCCCTGCCTCGGCCAAGCTAGGCGCTGGCACGCCGGCCGCCCCGCAAAAGCCGGGCGCGAGCGAGGCCAACACCGGCTATTTCCTGCAGGTCGGCGCGTACCGCACGGAACAGGATGCGGAGCAGCAGCGCGCACGGCTGGCGCTGCAGGGATTCGAGTCCAAGGTCACGCAGCGCGACGCCGGCGGGGTCGTGTACTACCGCGTGCGCATCGGCCCGTTCTCCCGCTTCGAAGACATGAACAGCGCCCGGCAGCGGCTATCCGATGCCGGCATCGACACCGTCGTGATCCGTTTTACGAAGCCATAGCCTCGCGTCCCGCGCCACACGCGCGTGGCGCACGCTCTTGAACCGGCGGTATCCTTATCAGTCTGAACAGGTTCGTGCCGCTTTTTTCTTGCCACGCTTTTGCCACGGTCCACTATGAAGAAAACCCTCAGCGCTGCCCTGCTCGCCGTCGCTGTCACCCTCGGCGCAGCCCCGTTCGTCCAAGCGTCACCGTCCGCGCCGGTCGCCGGCAAGGACTATACGGTGCTCACGCCAGCCCATCCGGTGAAGGCCCCGGCCGGCAAAGTCGAAGTAACTGAATTCATGTGGTATGGCTGCCCGCATTGCGGCGAATTCGACCCATACCTTGAAAAGTGGAAGGCCAAGCAAGGTGCAAACATCGTGTTCCGGCGCGTGCCGGTCGCGTTTCGCGACCAATTCATTCCACATTCGAAGATGCTGCTCGCGCTGGACGTGCTCGGCCTGAGCGACAAACTCGCACCGGTGATCTTTGACGAGATCCACGTCAAGCGGAACTACCTGCTGACGCCGGACGCGCAAGCAGACTTTCTTGCCAAGCAAGGCGTGGACAAGAAAAAGTACCTCGATGCGTACAATTCGTTCACCGTCGCGAGCGAACTGAAGCGCGTGTCACAAATGGCGCAGGACTACAAGATCGACGGCGTGCCGACGGTAGTCGTGCAAGGCAAATACGAGACCGGCCCGGCGGCGACCAACAGCCTGGAAGGTACCGTCCAGGTACTTGATTACCTAGTCGGGCAAGTAGCCGCGAAGAAGATGTAGCGAGTGCGTGGCATCCCGCGCCGCGCCATGCCACGATGGTCGCCGCCCGGCGCGGTACGCTGGTGGGTATTGCCAGCGTGGCGGACGTGCGCGGCCTGCCAGGCGCAGGCGCCTACAGCGCGTCCAAGGCGGCCGCGCTGAAGTACCTGGAGGCGCTGCGGGTCGAGATGCGCCCCACCGGCGTGGCGATCGTTACGATCGCACCCGGCTACATCCGTACGCCGATGCCGACGGTAACCCCTACCCGATGCCGTTTTTGACGGATCCCGACCGGTTCGCCGCTAACGCGGCAGCGGCCATCGCCGCCAAGAAGCGCTTCGCCATCTTCCCCCGACCAATGCGCGTGGTTGCCGCATTGCCGCACGTGCTGCCGCGCTGGCTCTACGATTTCGCGTTCGAGCGGGCGCCGCGCAAACCACGCGCCGCACGATAAAGCGACGCAACAGACAGCACGGTGGCGAAAAACGTATCAGAATAGCCGGATTCGGCCCCCGTCGCCTGGCAGTCGAGGCCACCATCAGAAACCGTGAAGAACAAGCTTTGGGAGATTGTATGCGTGTGAAACACCCCGTTAGCGTGCCCCGTGGACCGCGCGGCGCAGCCGCGTGGCTCAGCGTGGCGACCATGCTGCTGACCGCGCCCACCTGGTTGCAGGCCAAGCCGTTGACCGTGTGCACCGAGGCCAGTCCGGACGGCTTCGACATCGTGCAGTACAACTCGCTGACCACCTCCAACGCATCCGGCGACGTTGTCTTCAATCAATTGTTGCGCTACGATGAGGCGGCCGGCAAGCTCGCGCCGTCGCTCGCCGACCGGTGGGAGGTCAACCCGGACGGGCTCGCCGTCACGTTCCACCTGCGCCCCAACGTATCGTTTCAGACTACGGAAGAATTCAAGCCGTCCCGCGCATTGAACGCCGACGACGTGTTGTTCACGTTCAACCGGATGCTCGATCCGAATCATCCGTGGCACAAAATTGCGGGCAACGGCGGCTTTCCACACGCGCAGTCGATGAACCTGCCGAAGCTGGTTAAATCGGTCACCAAAGTGGACGACCTGACGGTGAAGTTTGAACTGTCCGAGTCCAATGCGGCGTTTGTGTCGATCTTGACGATGCCGTTCGCGTCAATCTACTCGGCAGAGTACGCGAGCCAGTTGGAAAAGGCGGGCAGACAAGCCGACATCAATGCGAAGCCGGTTGGCACCGGTCCGTTCGTGCTGAAAAGCTACACGAAGGATGCGGTGATCCGCTACGACGTTAATCCAACCTACTGGGGTCGTAAACCGCAGATCGACCGGCTGATCTACGCCATCACGCCTGATGCGGCGGTGCGCGCGCAAAAAATCAAGTCAGGCGAATGCCAGATTGCGCTGTCGCCCAAGCCGCAGGATGTACTGGCAGCCAGGAACGACAAGTCGCTGAAGGTCGTGCAAACACCAGCGTTCATGACCGCGTTTGTCGCATTGAACACGCAGCATAAGCCGCTGGACAATGACAAAGTCCGACAAGCATTGAACATCGCGTTCGACCGACAGACGTACATTAAGACGGTGTTTGGCAACACTGCAGTGGCAGCTGTCAATCCGTACCCGCCGAATACATGGAGCTATAACAAAGCGCTCGAACCGTACCCGTACAACATCGAACAGGCGAAAAAGCTGCTGACCGACGCCGGTTATCCGAACGGCTTCGAGACGTCGATTTGGGTACGGCCAAGCGCTAGCGTGTTGAATCCTAATCCGAAGGCCGGCGCGGAACTATTGCAAGCGGATCTCGCCCGGATCGGCGTCAAGGCGCAGGTCAAGGTCATCGAATGGGGACAACTGATCAAGGATGCTAAGCAAGGGCAGCATGACCTGCTTTTCATGGGCTGGTCCGGCGACAACGGTGATCCAGACAACTTTCTGACGCCGCAGTTTTCGTGCGCCTCGGTGAAGTCCGGCATCAATTTCTCCCGCTACTGCGACCCGCAACTGGACAAGTTGATCGCGGACGGCAAGCGCACCACCGATCAGCCCACGCGCGCGAAGGCGTACGCCGCCGCGCAGAAAATCATTCATGACAAGGCGTTGTGGATTCCCCTGGCGTACCCGAGTGCGGCCGCGCTGACGCGCAGCAATGTCAGCGGCTACCGGGTGAGCCCGTTCGGCCGACAAGACTATACAAGCGTGAAGGTCGACTAGGCTAACGTTGGCGATCTCGGATAGAACACGCTGACACACCGCATTTGTGAGCCTTATAATCGCTTTTCATTGAATGAACTGGCAGCCTATGCATCATTTTTCCCGCGCACAGTCGGCAGACATGCAAAAAACCACCTTGCCAACTGACGCGCAGCTCGCGAACCGCCGCGTCGCGGTGCTGGTGCCATGTTATAACGAAGCAGCCACAATCGACACGGTCGTGCGAGACTTTAGGCGCGCGTTGCCGCATGCTGAGATCTACGTATTCGACAATGATTCGAACGACGATACTATGCAGCACGCACGAGCAGCCGGCGCACAAGTACGCACGGTGCTTTACCGGGGCAAGGGGAATGTGATCCGGCGCATGTTTGCCGACATCGACGCGGACATCTACGTACTTGTCGATGGGGACGGTACCTATGATGCCGATGAGGCGCCGCGACTTGTGCAAAAGCTCATGACTGACGGGTTGGACATGGTCGTCGGCACTCGTGTTACGGAAGAGCGTGACGCATATCGGCGGGGCCATCGCTTCGGCAATCAGATCCTGACCCAATGCGTGGCAACGCTGTTTGGCCGTACGTTCACCGATATGCTGTCTGGATACCGCGCATTCTCACGCCGTTTTGTAAAATCTTTTCCGGCCCATGCGAGCGGTTTTGAGATCGAAACCGAGTTCACAGTGCATGCGCTGGAACTGCGCATGCCCGTCGCCGAAATTCCGACCGCGTATGGCGTGCGACCGCAAGGGTCTGCAAGTAAGCTTAACACCTGGACCGACGGTTGGCGAATCCTGATGATGATTGTGCGGCTGTTTAAAGCGGAGAAGCCACTGCTGTTTTTTTCGATGGGCTTCTTCGTGTGTGCACTGTCGTCGTTACTGCTGTCGCTTCCCGTCTTTGACGACTATTTGCATACCGGATTTGTGCCTCGGTTGCCAACCGCTGTGCTGTGCGCGGCATTGATGCTGCTTGGCGCGATCCTGCTTGCCTGCGGCATCATACTGGACACCGTGACGCGCGGACGCATCGAGGCAAAGCGGTTTGCCTACTTGTCGGTGGATGCACCACGGCCTGCGGCAAAACAAGACTAACGTGCGTTCGCAATTCCTTCGTTTCGCGCTCGCCGGTATAGCGGGATTCATTGTCGATGCTGGCACGCTATGGCTCATGCTGTGGATCGGGCTCGGCTACTTCGCTGGACGCGCGGCATCGTTTCTTGTGGCCGTCTGGGTCACCTGGCGGTTGAACCGGCAATTCACGTTCTCGGACAAGCGGTGCGGATCCGTATGGCGCGAATGGTGGCGGTACCTCACCGCGATGTTCGCCGGCGGATGCGTGAACTATGCCGCGTACAGCGTGGTGGTCCTTAATTTGCCGCCGCGCGTCTTTGTACCTTACGTCGGAGTAGCGGCCGGCTCGCTCGCTGGCCTTGCGGTCAATTTTTTTTCCGCCCGCTGGTGGGTTTTCCGTCGCGAGAGTTAACATGAAAAGAAACAAAAGCGAAACAGGTTTCTGTTGCGGAGCACTGCGAGCACGACTGGGGACAATCAATTTGAACACACCGCGTGCGCTTACGATCGCAAGGGTATGGGTGCCGTGCCTATTCGGCTTGTACTCACTGTGGCTGGGCGCGGACGCAAACTGGGATCTGTACAACTATCACTTATACAACGCATTCGCTTGGCTGCACGGCAAACTACAAACCGATCTCGCGCCAGCTGGCCTCCAAACCTACTTTAATCCGCTGCTCGACGTGCCATTCTATCTGGCCAATACGCATTTGCCGCCGCGGCTGGTTGGCTTTGCCATGGGTGCGTTGCATGGCTTGAGTTTTGTTCTCATTCTGGCCATTGCGCAGCGGGCGCTGCCATTGCTACCGGATACTGATCGCTACCGTGTACCGCTGCTACTTGCGCTAGCTGGTTGCCTGACCGCGAATTTTCTGTCCGGGCTCGGCAATTCGATGGGCGACGATACGACCGCGCTGTTCGCCCTCGCAGGACTGTTGGCACTGTTGACGGCATGGGAGCATCTTGGGCAATGGTCAGTACGCACGGTCGCGATGGTACTCGGCAGCGGCATGGTGGTCGGGCTCGGCACGGGGCTGAAGCTGACCAACGCTGTCTACGCGGTCGCGATGTGTGCGGCGTTGCTTAGCTATCCGGGCCGTGTCAGTGTGAAGCTGCGCATTGCGGTGTTGTTTGGCATCGGTGTGCTGTTTGGATTGGCGGCGACTGGCGGTTATTGGATGCTGCAGATGTGGCAGACGTTCGGCAATCCGCTATACCCGCAATTTGGCGTGTTGTTTCCGAATCCACTCATTACACCGGATGTGATGGGCGATGCCCGATGGCGGCCACGTGACTGGCTGGAGACTGTACTGTGGCCGTTCATTTTTACCGAAAATTCACGGCGGGTCGGTGAGACGCCGATTAGACAGATCATTTGGCCGATTACCTACCTGCTGTTTTGGTGTTGGATCGTGACGGCTGCGATACGGCGGCCCGTACGGGGGGCAGCTGCGGCGCTGGTACCACGCGCACGGTTTATCGTGCTGTTTGTTGCGATTGGATACGTCGTATGGATGAAGCTATTTAGCATCTATCGATACTTGGTGGTGGTAGAGGTGTTGACACCGCTGGTCATATGGATCCTGCTGCACCGGTTATTGCCGTATCGTCGTGCCGTACGTGTGGCGACCGTGCTGCTCGGTGTCGCGACCTTAGTCGTGGTAGCCGGCGGCGCCCGTACATGGGGACACGAGCGGTGGGCGGACCCGCTCTATCATGCTGAAGTGCCGACTATCGAACAACCTGAGCGTACTACAGTGGTGCTCGCGACAACGCGTGCTCGTGCATGGGCATGGCTCGCGACGCTGTTCTCGGACCAGGTTGCGTTTACGCAGATTGACAGCAGCTTTCCAGGTACGCCAGTGTTTCGCGAACGCATGCGTACCATCGCGGTGCAGCGTGGCGGCCCCATCTACGCAATTGTCGACGGTGAATATAATTGGCGAATCGACAATGTCGCGCGAATAGACCACATCGTCAAACGCATCGGTCTCACCGACAGCGAGCGCGGCTGTAAGCTGCTGCGCTCAGCCGTGGACCGGCTACACTTGCACGCCGCGGTGGTGACGTCGGCCGACCACGGGAGACAGTGCGAACTGGGTTTGCGTGCGGATGACGTCAGGGACATTCCTGCCGAGAACCGGGCCGACGTTGAGCAGTCACTGCCGATGTTTGAGCGCAACGGTTTTGTGCTCCACCCGGCGACGTGTATTCCTTATCGCGCTGGAATCGGTAAAGGCGTGATGGTGTATCAGTGGTGTCAGTTATCGCTGCATGAGTAGCGTGAAGCGACGGGGCGGTACTCCATAATACGTACTGCTGTGCTCTCGGTTCAAAGTGCTCTATCGTTTAGAGGCGACGGTTTGAACGCAATGCCTGTGATTCGCATGGCCTGCCCCGCCAACGTCGTCGTGTATCCAACTGGTCTGATGAGCACACGGCCCGGCACCGAACAGCACACTAATCCGCGTACGGCGCAAAGCGAATCACGCCGTCGTGCTCGACGCGCTCAAGCTCGCCGGAGTGCCACAAGAAATGCAAATGGGCCAGCGCCTCGCCAATCGCGAACGTCATCTGATGCAGGTCCAGCGGCCGCTTGAACATCAGCGGCACGATGTCGGCTGCGCTGCGCGGCTGCCGCACGCACGCCTCGAGTACTTCGCCCAGCCGCGCCGCGTGATGCTCGCGCAACTGCGCGATGCGCGTGTGCAGGCCGCGGAACGGCTTGCCGTGCGACGGCAACACGAGCGTATCCTCGGGCAATCCGTGATAGCGGCCGAGCGAATCCAGGTACTGCGCCAACGGGTTGCCGCACGGCTCGATCTCCAACACCGATATATTCGTCGAAATCCGCGGCAACACCATATCCCCGGAAATCAACAGGCGATCCGCGTCGCAATACAGCGCACAATGCTCGGTTGAATGACCCAACCCGGTGATGACGCGCCAGCGCCGCGAGCCGATCGTCACCGTATCCCCCTCCTGCATCCGCACGTACGACGCGGGCACCTGCGGGACCAGCGTGTGATAATACCCCTTGCGTACGCGGATCTTCTCGATCGACTGCGGATCGTTCAGGCCATGGCACGCGAAAAACCGCGCAGCTGCCTCACCGCCGGCGTTCGAATCCCCCTCCTTGGACGACGACAATAGACAGCCCATCAGGTATTCGCCCAGCGTCATCCACAGCGGGGCGCGCCAGCGGCCGCGTTCGCCACCGCCGCACAACCAATGCGCCAAGCCCAAATGGTCCGGGTGAAAGTGGGTGACCAGCACACGTAGCACCGGCAGGCCGCCCAGCACATCGTCGAAGATCCGCTCCCAATGAGCCTTGATCGTGTCGCTCGCGATCCCAGAATCGATGATCGTCCAGCCGGGCTGCGCGCCGAATTGGTCGCGCAGCAGCCACAAGTTGATGTGGTCGAGTTTGAAGGGCAACGGCATGCGGATCCACAGCACGCCGGACGCGACTTCGTGCATGGCGCCCTCGGCCGGTAGGGTATCGGCGAAAGCGTAGTCCAACTGATGTTCGAGCGCGTTCATGGGGGTCGGGTTTGCAGTCGTTGCGTTCCGGCAAGGTTGACGATAACGTAAACGTGCATTGTATCCATGTTGCCGCCGACATGCCGACGCACTACACCATTACTGAATTGGCCCGTGAATTCGGCGTGACGCCGCGGGCAATCCGTTTCTACGAGGACCAGGGCCTGCTGTCGCCGAGCCGCGAAGGCGCGAGCGGCCTGCGCCGCGTATTCTCAGCGCGGGACCGCACGCGGTTGAAGCTGACGTTGCGCGGCAAGCGGCTCGGCTTCACGCTATCCGAGGTCCGCACCCTGCTCGAGCTGTACGAATCGCCAACCGACACGGTCACGCAGCTTCAGGCCTTTCTCACCGCGCTAACCGAGCACCGGCAGGCGCTGGAGCGTCAATTGGAAGATTTGAGTGCGACGCTCGAGGATCTTGCCCAGTACGAAGCGCAAGCGCGAGCGCTGCTTGAGTCGTCGCAGCGGCATGATGCGGCGACTGAACCGCAGCAAAAGACGCTAAATTGATGAAACATTTCCTGAAACTGCTGTCTTCGCAGATCGGCTTTGACCTTGCGCAGACGATTCTGGATGGCTTTAACCGTCACTACCAGATCTTTCGCGAAGCCGCGATCGATGCGAAACGCCAGTTCGAGCGCGGCGACTGGCACGGGTTGCAAAAGCTCGCGCGCGAGCGGATCACCTCGTACGACGACCGGGTGCGCGAGTGCGTCAAGCTGCTCGAGGACGAGTATGACGCGGAGAACATCGACGACGAAGTCTGGCCGCAGATCAAATTGCACTACATTGGGCTACTGACCCACCACCGGCAACCCGAGTGCGCGGAGACGTTCTTCAACTCGGTGTGCTGCAAGATCTTGCACCGCTCGTATTTCAATAACGACTTCATTTTCGTGCGCCCGGCCATCTCGACCGAATACATCGAGAACGACGAGCCGGCGGCCAAGCCCACGTATCGCGCATACTACCCGGAAGCCGACGGGCTCGCGTCGACGCTGGAGCGCATCGTCACGAATTTCCAGCTCGATGTGCCATTCGAGGATCTGCCACGCGACGTGAGCTGCGTGATGCGCTCGATTCACGACGCGTTTGGCGAGTTCGACGCGGCGTTCAACTTCCAGATCCACGTGCTGTCGTCGCTGTTCTTCCGCAACAAGGCAGCCTACATCGTCGGGCGGATCATCAACGGCGAGCATGTGATCCCGTTCTCAGTGCCGATCCGCCATACCGCGGACAGCCGGCTGACGCTGGATACGGTGCTGTTGCGCCGCGAGCAAATCCTGATTATCTTCAGCTTCTCGCACTCGTACTTCCTCGTCGACATGGAGGTCCCATCGGCAACCGTGCAGTTTCTGCGCTCGATCATGCCGGGTAAGCCGAAGGCCGAGATCTACACGTCGGTGGGCCTGCAAAAACAGGGCAAGAACCTGTTCTACCGCGACCTGCTGCATCACCTATCGCACTCCAGCGACAAGTTCATCATCGCTCCCGGCATCAAGGGCTTGGTGATGCTGGTGTTCACGCTGCCCTCGTTCCCTTATGTGTTTAAGCTGATCAAGGACAGTTTCCCGCCGCCGAAGGAGACGACGCGCGAGCAGATCCAGGCCAAGTACCAGCTCGTCAAGCGGCACGACCGCCTCGGCCGAATGGCCGACACGCTCGAGTATTCGGACGTCGCGTTGCCGCTGTCGCGGTTGGACGATGCGCTGATCAAGGAACTGGAGAGGTACGCGCCGTCAATGATCGAGTACGAGGGCGACACCGTAGTGATCCGCCATCTGTATATTGAGCGCCGAATGACGCCGCTGAACCTGTATCTGCACAATGGCACGGACGAGCAGATCGATCACGGCATCAAGGAATACGGCGACGCGATCAAGGAATTGATCAAGGCCAACATTTTCCCCGGCGACATGCTATATAAGAACTTCGGCGTGACGCGTCACGGCCGCGTCGTCTTCTACGATTACGACGAGATCGAGTACCTGACGGACTGCAATGTGCGCCGCGTGCCGCCACCGCGTCATGATGAGGACGAGATGTCGGACGAGCCCTGGTACGCGATCGGCCCGCACGATATCTTCCCGCAGACTTACGGCACGTTCCTGCTCGGTGAGCCGCGCGTGCGCGCCGCATTTCTGCGTCACCACCCGGATTTCTTCGACCCGGCGTTGTGGCAGTCGACAAAAGAGCAGTTATTAGCTGGCATGTTACCCGATTTCTTTCCCTATGAACGCAGCGAGCGATTTTGCGTGCGTTACCCCGAATGCTTCGCGGCGGCCCGCGCCGCGAAGCCGCTGGCCAACATACGCCACGCGCCGCCGTTGCATGAGACCTGACCGACAAGCAATGTACGAAGCACGACCCACAAACGAAACGATGACCATGGATCAAAAACCGTCCTCTCCCCAAAAACCGTCCACTCCCGCGTCCGAACCGCTTGCACACCTGTTTGAAAACAACCGGCTGTGGGTCGAACGCAAGCTCAGTGAAGACCCCCAGTACTTCGCGAGACTGGCCGAGCAACAGAACCCGGAGTACCTGTGGATCGGCTGCTCCGACTCGCGCGTGCCCGCAAACCAGATCATCGGCTTACCGCCCGGCGAAGTGTTCGTGCACCGGAACATTGCCAACGTGGTCGTGCACTCGGACCTGAACTGCCTGTCAGTGATCCAGTTCGCCGTCGAGTTGCTCAAGGTCAAGCACATCATGGTGGTTGGCCACTATGGCTGCTCTGGTGTGCGTGCCGCGCTGTTCGGCACGCGCGTCGGATTGGCTGACAACTGGCTGCATCACATCCAGGATGTGCACGGCAAGCACGCGGCGCTGCTTGCCGAATGGCCGCTGGGCCAGGCACGGCACCACCGGCTCGTCGAGCTCAACACGATTGAGCAGGTGGTCAACGTGTGCCGCACGACGATCGTGAGCGATGCGTGGCAACGGGGCCAGCAGCTCACCGTGCATGGCTGGGTGTACGGCGTGCACGACGGCAAGATGCGCAACCTGGGCATGACGATCTGCGAGCCGGGCGAGCTGGATACAACCTATGCGCTATGCGTGGATGCCCTAAAGCGCAACCGTCCAGCCGATGCGGCGCCGCCGCCTCATCCAAACGACGTGCTCGCTGACGATGCGGCGCGCCTGGCGGCAGCCGTCGGCCACGTACACCAAGGCGAACCAGCTGCCAGCGTCACGCGCTGAATCGAACCAGGAAACCCCTCGATTTGAACACAACACCCCGATGACTGACTCCATCGAACGCGATCCGATCGTGATCGCCAGCGTCGCCCGTACGCCGATTGCTAGTTTCCAGGGCGGTTTCGCGTCGCTGACCTGCCCGCAGCTCGGCGCTGCGGCGATTAGCGCTGCACTGCAACGGGCGCGCTTGGAGCCCTCGCAGGTCGACGAGGTGGTGATGGGGTGCGTGCTGCCCGCCGGAGTTGGCCAGGCGCCGGCGCGCCAGGCAGCTTTGGGCGCAGGGCTGCCGCTGTCCACCAGCTGCACGACGGTCAACAAGATGTGCGGTTCCGGCATGCGCGCCGCGATGTTCGCGCACGACATGCTGGCGGCGGGCACCGCGCAGGTCGTCGTAGCCGGTGGCATGGAAAGCATGACGCAGGCACCTTACCTACTGCCCAGAGCCCGCGCTGGGCTGCGCATGGGTCATGCGCAACTGATCGACCATATGTTCTTCGATGGCCTGGAGGATGCGTATCTGAAGGACGAGCGCGGCGGCGGTCGGCTGATGGGCGCCTTCGCCGAGGAGTGTGCGGCGTCATATGGATTCTCCCGTGAAGAACAGGATGCGTTCGCGCTCGCCTCGCTGCAGCGCGCGAAGGCAGCCAGCGAGAACGGCTTGTTCGACTGGGAGATTGTGCCGGTTACTGTGAACGCGCGCGCCAGCCAGGCGATCGTGTCACGTGACGAGCAACCGTTCAAGGCAAACCTAGACAAGATCCCGACGCTCAAACCAGCGTTCCGCAAGGACGGCACCATCACGGCCGCCAATGCATCGTCGATCTCCGACGGCGCGGCCGCGCTCGTGATGATGCGCGCTTCGCGCGCCGACGCGTTCGCGTACACTGGCGAGTTGCGCCCGGTAGCCCGAGTGGTCGGCCACAGCACGCATGCGCAGGCGCCCAATCTGTTCACGACCGCGCCGGTCGGCGCGATCGCGAAGCTGCTCGACAAGAATGGTTGGCGCGCGCAGGACGTCGACTTGTACGAAATCAACGAAGCGTTCGCGGTCGTCACCCTGGCCGCGATGAAGGAACACCGCTTACCCCACGAGAAAGTCAACGTGCATGGCGGCGCCTGTGCTCTGGGCCATCCGATTGGCGCCTCGGGTGCGCGCATCATCGCGACGCTGATCGGCGCGCTGCGCCAACGCGGCCTGAAGCGGGGTGTCGCAAGCCTGTGCATCGGCGGCGGCGAAGCCACCGCGATGGGGATCGAACTGTTTTGAACAGCACACCGCACACGCCCCGCGCATGGCCCGCAGCACGTCTGCACTTGTCGCCCGAGGCGCCGTGCCCCTGCGGCGCAATGCAGCAAGGCCGCTCGGCACGTTATGGCCCCTGCTGCGCGCGCTTCATCGAAGACGGCGAAGCGGCGCCCTCGGCGCTCGAGTTGATGCGCTCGCGCTATACCGCCTATACGCTCCATGCGTTCGACTACTTGCGCCAGACGTGGGATCCTGCCACCTGTCCACCGGATCTCAGCTGCAACGCCGATACACCAACCCGCTGGCTCGGCTTGACGGTCAAGCAACACGTCAGCGACGATGATGCGCATAGCCGGGTCGAGTTCATCGCGCGCTACCGAAGCGCCGGCGCAGGTGGCGGGCGCGCACAGCGGCTGCACGAGCTGAGCCGGTTTTGCCGCGGTGACGACGGTCGGTGGCGCTACGTTGACGGCGACATACTCGATTAATCACCACCGGCGATTTTTGATTGCTTAAGCTTGAAGCCTTGCCGATGAGGCCGACCCTGCATCATATCCCGTCACCGACCCGCGTGCCGCCTGCCGCGATTGTGCGACGCCGGTGCATCCGATATGAGCAGGGGCAGGCGAAGCGCCGAATTGGCAGGGTTTCGCGCAGTCGGGCGGCGCCTATGTCGAGCACGGTTGCGATGTCGCCGACAATGGCTTGGCCCAGGCGCAAGATGTAACGGCCACGATCGCCTACATGTCAACGCAGCCGTATATCGACGCGCAGCATATCGTCGTAGCCGGCGCTTCGCACGGTGGGCTGACGACGATCGCGTATGGGCAGCGGCCGCAGCGCGGCGTACGCGGCCTGCTGAACTTTGCCGGCGGACTGCGTCAGGACGCATGCAGCAGCTGGCAGCACAACCTGACGCACGCGTTCGCCACTTATGGCGGTAAAGTGCGGCCGCCGTCGCTGTGGTTCTACGGCGAAAACGACTCGTTCTGGTCACCACAGCTGGTGGCGCAGATGTACAGTGCTTACGTAACCGGCGGTGCACATGCAGAACTTGTGGATTTCGGCTTCTACAAGGACAATGCACACCGGATTGTCGGGGATCGCGACGGGGTTGCGCTCTGGTGGCCGCCAACCCAGCAGTTCCTCACGCAGATTGGCATGTCCACCGCCGTGCGCTATCGCGTCGAGGATACGCCTGCTGTGCAGCCGACCGGCTATGCGTCGATCGACGCGATTGATGCAGTCCCCTACATAAATGACAGCGGCCGCAAAGGCTATGAGACATTCCTGAAACAATACCCGAGCCGCGCGTTTGCGCTGTCCGACAGTGGTGCGTGGTCATGGGCCGAAGGGGGCGACGATCCCGTATCGGTCGCGCTGGACAATTGCCAGAAACACAGCCGCGATCCGTGCCAGCTGTACGCAGTGGACAACGCCGTCGTCTGGGCGGGCCGTTGACTGGCGCCGGGTAATTCGTATGACTGTAGACTTTGAAGAACAATTCGTCTGATCTGATTTCCCGTAGTCTGCGCGCAGTGTGGCATCCGTGCACGCAGATGAAGCACCATGAGCAGTTGCCATTGATCGCCGTTGCGCGCGGCGCCGGGGCATGGCTCTACGATCGCGACGGCAAGCGCACTGAGGAAACGGCAACGTACATCGATATCGACGCACTGCTCGAGCGACTTGGGCACTGACGCGCGCTAGTCCGGGCCTTGGCGGCAAACCATACCCCGTTGGTAAATCTGCTTACGGAATCCGACAATCGGCGCTGCCTAGGACGTACCCCCGTGGGAAACTGGCCGATGTGCATCAATCCGCGCACATTCAAGCGGATTCGACAGAAACGGGGATAGACCGATGACTATGACCCAAAGCACGGCCCACACTGGCCTGCCAGCGTCCATTGCTCGGGGCGGTTCAGATACATGCGCGCTGGCCGACATCAGTACAGCGAGGGCCGAACGCAGCAGTACCACCGATGTCACGCGTAACCAGCACACCATGCGCTGGAGCACCTGCGACATCGCTGCCTTGTACGAATTGCCTCTGGGCGATCTGCTGTTGCGTGCGCAGCAAACACATCGCGACCACTGCGCTCCAAACGCCATCGAGCTGTCAGCGCTGCTGTCGATCAGAAACGCCGGGTGCGAGGAAGACTGCGCCCGCTGCCCTTCATCCGCTCACCCTGGCATGGGACTGAAGGCGGCGCCGCTCATGTCGCTGCACGACGTGCTCAGTGCAGCCCGCGCGGCCAAGGAAAGCGGCGCGAGCCGGTTCTGCCTAAGCGCCGCATGGCGCAATCCCAAGGCGCGGCATTGGGACAAGATCCTGGAGATGATCCGCGGCGTTAAGGCGCTCGGGCTCCAGACCTGCGCCACGCTGGGCATGCTCAACGACGAGCAGGCCAAGGCACTGCGCGATGCGGGACTGGACTACTACAACCACAATCTCGACACCTCGCCCGAGTTCTATGGGCAAATCATTTCGACCCGCACTTATCAGGACCGCCTGGACACGCTCGAGCGAGTGCGCAATGCGGGCATCGCGGTGTGTTGCGGCGGCATCGTCGGGCTGGGCGAGTCGCGCCGCGACCGGGCCGGGTTGATTGCACAACTGGCGAACATGACGCCCTACCCAGAATCGGTGCCAATCAACGCTCTGATGCGCGTGAAGAGCACGCCGCAAGCCGATGCCACGGCGCTCGACCCGTTCGAGTTCGTCCGCACGATTGCCGTCGCGCGCATCACAATGCCCACGGCAGTGATCCGCCTGTCGGCCGGACGCGAGCACATGGACGATGCGCTGCAGGCGCTATGCTTTTTTGCCGGCGCCAACGCCGTACTCTACGCAGACCCCTTGCTGGAACCGGGGCACCCGCAGCTGGCCAAGGACTGCGCGCTGTTCGCCCGGCTGGGACTGCACATCGCGTAACGCTCGTACTGGCTATAGCCGCAGGAGGCAGCCGCCCCCCGCTTGAACGGCGCGCGGCACTTCATGCACGCCGTGTATCTCAGGCCGCTATCGACGCTTTTGCGGAACTATTTCGTCAAGCGTTCCGCCGTCGATAAAATGCGTTTGCTCCGCTTTAGCCCAACCACCAAATACCTGTTCGACAGTAAACGTCTTAATTGCTGGAAACTTCGCTGAATGCATCGCCAATATCGTCGCGTCGCGTGGTCGAAAATGGTGATTTGCGATGATTTGCTGCGCCTTAGGCGACCATAGGTAATTGAGATACGCCTGGGCTTGCTCACGCGTGTTGCGCTCGTCGACGACCTTGTCCACCAGGGCAACCGGCGGCTCAACAAGCAAGCTTATCGACGGATATATCGCTTCATAGTTCTCTCCCCCTTCGCCACCTATGATAGAAGCCACTTCATTCTCGAACGTCACGAGTACGTCGCCGATACCATGCTGCGTGAACGTCATCGTTGCGCCTCGCCCCCCGGTATCAAACGTCGGCGTATCAGCCATAATCGCTTTCACAAATTTCTTCGCCTGAGCGTCATCCCCTCCCCGCTGCAGTTTGTAGCCCCATGCAGCCAAATAGGTATAACGGCCGTTACCCGATGTTTTGGGGTGAACCATAATGACCTGAATACCCGGCCGCGCGAGGTCATCCCAGTCCCTAATCTTTTTCGGATTACCCTTGCGCACAACGAACACCACCGTAGTCGAATAAGGGCTGCTCGAATTCGGCAGCCGCGTACGCCAGTTTTCAGGCAAAAGTTTCCCACGCTGAACGAGCAGATCGATATCCGTTGGATGGTTCATCGTTACGATATCGGCCTGCCGCCCGTATAGCACGGACAACGCCTGGGAAGTTGATGCACCGTGCGACTGCCTGATCGATATGGATTCGCCTGTGCTCTTCGTATAGCTGGCGACGAAGCTGGCGTTGATATCCTCATAGAGTTCGCGCGTAACGTCATATGACACATTCAGCAGCGACTCGTTGGCACGCGCGCCCTCCGTCGCTGCTAGCGCTAATATCAGGCACACCGCCAACACGAGCCATTTTGCACGGTGAATCGCCATCCCCTTTCCCCGGTCTAAAAATCGCATTGTAACCAGCGCCCCAAAGTAGGGCAGCCGAAGACCATGGCACTTGTTGCGCCTGCTGGAGAGCAAATTTCGTTCCGGTAGCGCATGCCGTCGGCACAGAATAGGCGCTCGCCATGCCAAGATAGACCTGCTTTGATTTCTGTCAATGGGCCGAACCGCTGGCACTGGCATACTCGTATGTGGACTAAAGTTTGTTGCCGCTGCTCGGCTCCAGAGCCGAGCAAGCCACCGCGCACCGCACAAGGACATCACCCGCATGACGACCACCCGCGACCTGTTCGATGCTGAGTTGATCAGCCGCTACGCGCTCGACGGCCCCCGCTACACGTCCTATCCGAGCGCGGCGTTGTTCAATTCATCGCTGAACGTCGAGACATACCAAGGCGCCATCCAACGGTCCAATGCGCGTGGCGGGGACTTATCGCTGTATGTGCATCTTCCATTTTGTGACACCGTTTGCTTTTACTGTGGCTGCAACAAAGTCGTCACGAAAAACCGCAGCCGCGCCGACCGCTACGTCGAAACGCTGAGCCGGGAGCTTGCGCTGCAATCGACGCTGTTCGGACAAGGCCGGCGGATACGCCAACTGCATTGGGGGGGCGGCACGCCAACGTTCCTGTGCCGGCTTCAAATCATGCAGTTGATGAACTGGATCGGCGAGCATTTCACACTCACGCCGGATTGGAACGACGTCGAGTATTCAATCGAGATCGATCCTCGCGCGATTAACGATTCGACAATCGCAGTGCTGCGCGAGATGGGCTTCAACCGTCTGAGCCTGGGCGTACAAGATTTCGATCCGCTCGTGCAGCAAGCGGTCAACCGGCTCCAGCCACACGAGACGACAACCGACGCGATCCGCCAGGCACGCGAGAGTGGCTACAAGTCGATCAGCGTCGATTTGATCTATGGGTTGCCGCACCAGACGGTATCGAGCTATGCGCGCACGCTCGACACCATCATCGAACTTGCACCGGACCGGCTGTCAGTGTTCGCTTACTCCCACCTGCCGCATCTGTTCAAGATGCAGCGCCAGATCGATTCGAACGCGCTGCCATCGCCCGCGCAGCGGCTGGCGATCCTGCAGTTAGTCATCGAACGGCTCAGCGACGCCGGCTACGTCTATATCGGGATGGATCATTTTGCCCGGCCGGACGACGAGCTGGCGATCGCGCAACGCAACGGCACGCTGCACCGCAACTTTCAAGGCTACAGCACCCACGCTGACTGCGACGTATTGGGCATCGGTGCGTCCTCGATTGGCCGCATCGACGATGTCTACGCGCAAAACGAAAAGGACGTCGAGCGCTACGAGGCTCGGGTGCGCCGCGGCGAGCTGCCGCTTTCTCGTGGCTGGCGGCTGAACGCCGATGACCAGCTGCGACGAGACGTGATAGGGCAATTGATGTGTGCATTCTCCTTGCGCTTCGCGCAGGTCGAGGCGACGTACGGCATACGCTTCTCGTCGTATTTCGAGCAGGAGCTGGAGCGCCTGCGTGCACTGCAAGCCGACGGGCTGGTGTCGGTAGACAATGAAGGCATCGTCGTACCGATGCGCGGCCGGCTGCTGATTCGCAATATCTGCATGACGTTCGACCGCTATGTGGATACCTCCAGCGGCGCGGTGCAGTACTCGAAGACGGTCTGAATGGCCGCCGATCGCGGTGCGGTGCTCGAGCGCGATGAGCCGGTCGCTGGCCTCGTACAACGCAAGCGCGGGTACTAACGAGGGCAGGCGTGCTAGCGCCCGTGCCGGCGCAACAGCGCGTACAGCAAGATAGCGCCGAACGTCGCGGTGCCAAGGCCGCCGAGCGCGAAGTTGCCCAGGTGCACCGTAAAGTCGCCCGCGCCCAGCACCAGCGTGACTGCGGCCACGATCAGATTACGGTTTTCGGTGAAATCGACGCGGTTCTCGACCCAAATGCGCGCGCCGGTCACCGCGATCAGCCCGAATACGACGATCGATACGCCGCCGAGGACGGGGCCTGGGATCGTCGCGATGAGCGCACCGAACTTCGGCGAGAAACCGAGCACGACCGCGATCAGCGCGGCCACCACGAATACGAGCGTCGAGTAGATCTTTGTGGCGGCCATCACGCCGATATTCTCCGCGTATGTCGTCACGCCAGTACCGCCAGCGAGGCCCGACACGATGGTGGCCAAACCGTCGCCGACGAACGCACGGCCAATATATTGGTCCAGGCTCTGGCCGGTCATTGCGCCGACTGCCTTGATGTGACCAAGGTTCTCCGCGACCAGGATCACCGCGACCGGCGCCAGCAGCGACATCGCCGGCATTTGGAATACCGGCGTCGCGAATCGCGGCATCCCGAACCAGGCGGCGCGAGCAACGACCGAAAAGTCGATCGGCTCGCCCAGCCCAAGCCCGTTGGTGACGAGCGCATACATCGCATAGGCAAGCGCCAGTCCGACGAGAATCAACAGCCGTTGCACGATGCCGCGCGTGAACACGGCGATTATGCCGACGGTGACCACGGTCAGCAACGCCATCGCCGCATCGAATGTCGTCGCCGTGACGCCCTTAACTGCGATCGGCGCAAGGTTCAGGCCGATCACGGCCACCACCGCGCCGGTGACCACCGGCGGCATCAGCTTCTCGATCCAGCTCGTGCCGACCACGGTCACCCACAGCCCGATCGCCGTATAGACAACGCCGCACGCGACGATGCCGCCCAACGCGACCGGCACGTTCAGATTCGGACCCTGCCCAGTGTAGCCCGTGGCGGCGATCACCAGTCCAATGAACGCAAAACTCGATCCGAGGTAACTCGGCACGCGGCCGCCGACCAACACAAAAAACAGCAGCGTGCCGATACCCGACATCAGGACGCACAGGTTCGGATCGAATCCCATCAACAACGGCGCGAGTATGGTCGAGCCGAACATCGCGACCACATGCTGCACGCCCATCGCCAGCGTCTGTGCGACCGGCAGCCGCTCGTCGGGTGCAATGACGCCGGGCGGCACGCTGGAGCGCCCGGCTACGCCGCTGACCCTACGCCAGCATGGAAAGTAGGAATCAAACATAAAGGCTATCCTTCGATTGTCGTTGTTGGCTGTCGTTGCTTGGTTGTCGTTGCTTGGTTGTCGTTGCTTGGTTGTCGTTGCTTGGTTGTCGTTGTTCGCTCATCGTTGTACGCGCCCGCCATCATAACCGTCGCTTACCGGCGCGCGTGGATAGCGCCGTCTCGGACAGGTCGATCTCGCGAATCAGCTTATTCAGCGTCACGTCGTTGATCCGATTGGCCCCGCGCAACCGCACCAGCGCCATGCGCTCCGCGCGCATCGCGGCAAAACGCATCTGCACCTCGACGCTCTCGGTGAGTCGCGCCTGCTGCCGTTGCGCTTGCTCCTCGCCCAACCTGGCCTTGCGATGCCGGTATGCGTCGCACAGGCGCGCCGCCACGTCGCCAGCAGCCGCTGCGCGTGCGGTGTCCTCGCCGGCGCTCAGTGACGTCAGCTCGCCATCGATTGCGCGGATCGCTGCGTCGGCGGCCGCCACGCGCGCGTCGCGCTCTTCTTGCGCGTGCGGATCAACGCCGCGCCGCACACCGCTCGTGAGCAGTGGCAGTCCGATTAGGCCAATGGCGAGCGACGCTAATATCACGCTCGACGCAATGAACACCGCTAGCTCCCGAGCGGGCAGCGGCGTGCCATCCGGCAGCGCGATCGGCAGTGACAGCACGCCGGCCAGCGTGATCGCACCGCGCACGCCGGCCACGGTCGTCAGCGCGACGATCCGCAAGCCCGGCACCGCGCCCTTGACACCTTGCCGAGACGCGCGGCGGCTGGCGAACCAGCGCAGCAACCAGACCCAGACGAAGCGCAACGCATACAGCACGATAATCACTGCAGCGAGCTGGCTGAGCAACGTCCAGAAGTCTGTCGCGCCACTATGATGCGCGTCGATCAGCACCGGCGCGATCAGGTGCGGGAACTGCATGCCGAGCAGCGTGAACGCGACGCCGTTGAAAACGAATTCGATCAGCGACCATGCACTCTGCGTACGCACCCGTATATCCAGCGGACCCACGTGCGCGATCGGCGCATAGTTCATTGCCATCCCAGCCGACACCGCAGACAGGATGCCGGACAATCCCAGATGTTCGGCGAACAGGTACGCAGCAAACGGTATCAGCAACGTGACCAGTGCGCCGGCCGCCGGGTCACCGTCGCCGGGCAGCTGCGACAGGCGGCTGGACACGAAGCTGACCGCCCATGCGATGGCCGCGCCGACCAGCAGCCCGCCGGCGGCGATCAGCACAAAACCGATCGTGGCGTCACGCAGCGAAAACACGCCCGTGACCGCCGCGGCGACCGCGAACTTAAACGCGACCAACCCTGACGCGTCGTTCATCAACGCCTCGCCTTCGAGAATGTGCATCAGGTGGGGTGGAATGCGCCCAGGGCCGGCGACGCCGCTGAGCGCGACTGCATCGGTCGGCGACAGTACAGCAGCCAGCGCAAAGGCGACCGGCAGCGGCATCTGTGGGATCATCCAATGGATGAAGTAGCCCAGACCGGCGACGGTGAAAAGCACCAGAAACAGCGCCAACATGAGGATCGCGCGGCGTTGCCTGAAGAATTCGCGCTTCGGGATCCGCCATCCGTCGGCAAAAAGCAGCGGCGGAATGACCAGCAGCATAAAGATCTCCGGGTCCAGCCGCAGCTGCGTCGCCAGGTCCAGCGGCGCGAAGGCAAGCGCGGCGCCGACGAGGATCTGAATCAGCGGCATCGGCAGCGGGACGTGTACCAGCCGGTCGATCAGCCCCGACGCCGCGACGGCCAACAGCAGAATGAGAATATTAAAAACGATTTGCATGTGCACAATGAGGTGAAACGAAGATACACAGTTCCGCGTGACGGATTCCCCCGATGAAGTACGCGCACCATACTGGTACGCGCGAAACCGGGCGCGGCGCGCCGTTGCGGTGTCCATCGCGGCCAGCAAGCATCACAGAACGAGTACAGAGCTGGCTTTCTCATCCGATGAAGCGTGCGGCACAGCGGTTTGCGGCCGGCGAGCCGTTGTCCGCGGTATGCTGGAACTTCCTGTCGCTGGAGCACGCGTCGCGATGCTACCTGCTCGATGAGACGGCCGCTGCCGATCGCTACGTGGGTCGGCGAGCGACCGTGCATGCTGTGCACCGACGTAGATTGGCGGCCGGATCCGGCCGACGAACGGCCCAGCGGCACCATCGCAGTCGCCATGATCTGACGCAACAGGCGGCATCGCCGGCCAACCGACCAGCAGGCCGACGCGCCACTAGGCCAGCCACCGCGCTCGCGGCTGACAAATCAGCGCGCCACCACCGGTATACCGCGCAACGCGCCGGTCGCGGGCGCCTGCTCGAGCGCGGTCCGCACCGCGTCGCCGGTCGCCGGCTCGATGCCAAGCCGCCGCGCGAGCGCGCGCTCGCGGGCCTTGGCTGCGACCACGCTGGCGAGCTTGACCGGTCCATAGCCACGCACTTGCTGCATGACTTCAGCCAGCCGCACCGCGTCGGACAACGTATCGGGTGAAAGCACGCCAAGCAGCGCATCGATGCTGGACTCATAGTCCAACGCGAGTTGCCGCTCCATGCGCCTTTCCAGCGTTCTGCCGAACGGATCCAGCGGCGTGCCACGCAATCCCTTGAGCCGGGCCAGTACACCGAGTGCAGGCCACATCCATTGGCCCAGCCGCACCTTCTTCGGCCGCTGCCCGAGAGCTGCGTGCGTGAGTGCCGGGGGCGCCATGTTGAACTCGATACGGAAATCGCGTCCCGCCACACCGTCAAATTGCGCCTGCAGCGCCTGCCGGAATGTACCGTCGCTATAAAGGCGCGCGACCTCGTATTCGTCTTTGACGGCCAGCAGCTTGAAGAAGGTCGTCGCCACTGCACGCGTCAACGGTTCACTGCGGTGCCCGGCTGCCGCGCCACCGGGCGCCAGGCGCCGCTCCGCCTCACGTACCTTGTCGAGCAACGCGCAAAAGCGCGCAACGTACCGCGCCCCGCCATAGGCGAGCAGCCGAGCCTGGCGATCGGCAATCACTGCGTCCACGTCGGTGGCGACATCGGGCGTCACCGAGAACGGCAGCGTCGGGGCCTCGGCACGCGGCGTATGAAGCAGCCCGTCGAGCGCCGCCGCATCCGCGGCGGCGACCCGACCGAGCGAGAATGCCACCTTGTTCGCGCTGACCGCGACGTTGTTCAACTCGATCGCGCGCAGCATCGCATCGAGTGATACCGGCACGAGGCCACGCTGCCACGCATAGCCGAGCATCAGAATGTTGGAGCCGATCCTGTCGCCGAGAAACCGTTGCGCGAGCGCCTGCGCATCGCAGGTCTCGAGTCGCTCGTCACCTGCTGCGTAGCGCATCTTATCGAGCAACGCTGGCGCGTGAAGGTCTGCATCAGGATTGCCGACAAACGAAGCGGTCGGAATGGGATGGGTATTGACGATGATGCGGGTACGGCCATGCCGGACCGTTTGCAGTGCGTCGGCGCCCGCGCCCACGACCATGTCGCAGGCCAGCAGCAAGTCGGCCTGCTGTGTATCGATACGCGCCTGGTTCAGCAGCGCGTCGGTCGCGGCAAACCGCACGAACGACAGCACCGCGCCACCTTTTTGCGCGAATCCCATAAAATCGAGCACTGATGCACTCTTGCGATCCAGGTGGGCAGCCATCGAGATCAGCGCACCCGCGGTGACTACACCCGTGCCGCCCACGCCGGCCACCAGAATATCGTACGGTGCATCGCCCAATGGCGTTGCCGGCCGTGGCAGCCGCGCCGCCACCGCGGATAATGCATTGACGTCAAATGCAGTGCCGGCCGGCTGCTTCAGCTTCGCGCCCCGCACGGTCACAAAGCTCGGGCAGAAGCCGTTTACACACGAGTAGTCCTTGTTGCACGATGATTGCTCGATACGGCGCTTGCGTCCCAACGGTGTCTCCAGCGGCTCGACGGACAGGCAATTGGACTGCACGCCGCAATCGCCACATCCCTCGCATACCGCCTCGTTGATGAACAGGCGCCGATCCGGATCAGGGAGCTCGCCCTTCTTACGGCGACGCCGCTTCTCGGCGGCACAGGTCTGGTCGTAGATCAATACGGTAACACCGGGCGTGTCGCGCAGGCGACGCTGCACCTCATCGAGTTGCGCGCGGGGTTGAAACGTGGTGCCGCGCGGAAACAGCCCCTCGTGCCCCTGGTATTTCTGCGGCTCATCGCTGACCACGACGAGCGCTGCAATGCCCTCGGCCTCGACCTGCCGCGCGATCTGCGGCACGGAGATACTGCCGTCCACGGGTTGCCCGCCGGTCATCGCGACTGCATCGTTGTACAGGATTTTGTACGTGATATTCGTACGCGCCGCCACCGCCTGGCGAATCGCCAGCAAGCCGGAATGGAAATACGTGCCATCGCCCAGATTCTGGAATACGTGCGGCGTCTTCGTGAACATCGAGTGCGAGGCCCAATCCACCCCCTCGCCGCCCATCTGGGTCAGCCCGGTCGTATCCCGCTCCATCCACGAGGCCATGAAGTGGCAGCCAATGCCCGCCTGCGCGATCGACCCCTCCGGCACGCGGGTCGACGTATTATGTGGACAGCCGGAACAAAAATACGGCACCCGGCGCACCACATCGGCCGCGTTCGACAGGATCTGCGGTGCGACCAGTTCGACCACCCGCTCGCGGCGGTCCAACGCCGGCTTGTGGCGTGCCAACCAATCGGCGAATACCGGTAGCACACGCGACGGACGCAGCTCGCCGAGCGCCGACAGCAATGGCCGCCCCTGCACATCGTGCTTACCGATTACCACGGGCCGCGCATCGGCGCGGCGGTTGAACAAGTTATCCTTGATCTGCTGCTCGACGACCGGTCCTTTCTCCTCGATCACGAGTACTTCTGACAGCCCGTTGACGAAGGCGTCAATGCGGGTCATCTCGAGCGGGAACGACAGGCCGACTTTGTAAATGCGAACACCAGCGGCGTCCAGATCCTGCACCGTGAGCCCGAGCCGCCGCAAAGCTTCCATCAGGTCCAAGTGTGCCTTGCCGCACGTGACGATGCCCACGTTCGCATGCGTACTGCGCGCCACCCACTTGTCGATGCTGTTGACACGCGCAAAATGTCTGACCGCGTCAAGCTTAGCCGCCATGCGCGCCTCGATGGCCAGACTTGGCAAATCGGGCCAGCGGTTGTGTAGCCCGTGCGGCGGGCTGACACAGTCGGCCGGCGCGGACCATTCGGTTCGCAACGCGTCCAGGTCCACGGTCGAGCCCGATTCGACCGTCTCAGAAATCGCCTTGAAGCCGACCCAGTTTCCCGAAAACCGCGACAGCGCCCAGCCGTACAAGCCGAACTCGAGCATGTCGGCGACATTCGCCGGATTGACGATCGGCATCTGCCACGCGATCATAGTAAAGTCGCTCTGGTGCGGCATTGACGAGGACACGCAGCCATGATCGTCGCCGGCCACCACCAGCACGCCGCCGTGCGGCGACGAGCCATACGCATTGCCGTGCTTGAGCGCGTCGCCGGCGCGATCCACACCCGGGCCCTTGCCATACCACATCGCGAACACACCGTCGACGGTGCGCTGCGGGTCGGCCTCCACGCGCTGCGTGCCGAGTACCGCGGTGCCACCGAGTTCCTCGTTGACGGCCGGCAGGAAGCGGATGCCACCCGCATCGAGATGGGGCTTAGCCTTCCACAATTGCTGATCCACCATGCCCAACGGCGAGCCGCGATAGCCGCTGATGAACCCTGCCGTATTGAGCCCCCGCGCCTTGTCTAGCGCGCTTTGCATCAACGCGAGCCGCACCAGCGCCTGCGTCCCGGTGAGAAAGATGCGGCCACGGGTGGCGCGCAGATTATCTGACAGCTGGTAGGCAAACAGTAGCGGATCCTGCGATCCGAACGGGAGGCGATCGACGCCCATATTTGTCTCCTGTGTATTTTGGGGTACCGGAGAGGCCTCGCGGCGGATACCGGGAGATGCGCCGTCCAAGGGGGACGCGAGGCGCTTGGCAATACACTATTCTTCCGCAGAAACGCGGGAAGATTTTTACGAAGATCGGTGCACACACAGCGCTTGTGCGGTAAATTTGCCACGAAACACCAAGTTACGAGCGAATTCGCCTGCTCTGCGCCCAACAGGCCAAAGAGGCAATAGTGCCGCCAGCACCGACGTGCGGGCGCCTCGCGCACGCCAGCTAAGCCCCATGACAGACGCGAGTCAATCCGACGGCCATCGTCATCGTACATCAGGGTTGCCGTTCGCCGAGAATGCGAGGCGCGAGCGATGCTCGCCGTATCAATGCCCTTCGTGTAGATGCTATCGGCCATGGTCCATCTCGGTGCACTGTAGACCGTTCGCGCTCGTGGAGGGCAGTCATCAGGCGTGTACGGATATCAAGCATGTACGAATTCTTGGTCAGTATGCACATATCCGATCGTCGCTTAGAGATATCGGACGACACGTAAATTCTGGACGACGCACGCTTGCCATCGAAAGGAGATTGAAAGCAAAATACACGTCAACCGCCGCTTCGGAACGCCGTACCCGCCATGTCGCTTTGGAATAAAAGGTTGTTGCGTGATCCTTATGCACCGTTAAAAAGCCCCCTGCTCGCGGTCCGTATGCCACGCTGGCGCTCCAGGCTGGTCCTGGCGTTGATGATCGTTGGCTTCGCTGCGTTGGCCGCGCGCGCGTTGTGGGTACAAGTCATCGACCGGGATTTCTATACTGCCCAAGGCCAAAAGCGCTATCAGCTCACGTTGCCGCTGGATGCGACGCGCGGGCGCATCGTCGACCGACATGGCGCATTGCTTGCCGTTAGCGTAGCGACCTACGAGATCTGGGCCACACCCGGGCTGGTCAAGCCGCACACAGTGGCACCACTAGCCAAGCTGCTGGACATGCCGGTGGCCGAACTCGAGCGCCGGCTCGCGCCGCATCGTGGCTTCGTGCTGCTCAAGCGCCAGATCGACGAGGAAACCGCAACCCGCATCGAGACGCTCGGCGGCGCGGGCATCACGCGCGTGGCCAGCGAGAAGCGCGTCTATCCGGAAGGCGAATCGGTCGCGCAAATCGTGGGCTTCACCGACCTGGAGAACAACGGCTTGGAAGGCGTCGAACTAGCGTTGAACGACGCGCTCAAAGGCAATGCTGGCCAACGCGAGGTAGTCCGCGACCGGCTCGGGCGGTTCCTGTACGATGCGCGCCCCGTCACGCCGGCCCGGCATGGCGACACGATCCGGCTGACGATCGACCGCCGTATCCAACAGCTGGCCTATGCGCAGCTCGAAGCCGCGATCAAGCAACACCAAGCCAAGGCGGGCAGCGTCGTGGTGCTCGATGCGCGCGGCGGCGAGATCCTGGCGATGGCAAACTGGCCGACCTTCGATCCAAACGATCGGGCGGCCCGGGTGTCGGGCCAGGTCCGCAACCGCGCCCTGACCGACACGTTCGAGCCGGGCTCGACGATCAAGCCGATGATCGTTGCGCTGGCACTGGATGCGGGCAAGGTACGCCCCGATACGCTGATCGATACGTCCCCCGGCACCTATCGGATCGGGCGCAACGTCATCCACGACACGTCGAACTACGGCATGATCACCGTCGCGCAGGCGATCCAAAAGTCCAGTAACGTCGCCATGGCAAAACTGGCGCTGTCGCTGCCGGCCGAGACGATCTGGTCCAAATACCAAGAATACGGCTTTGGCCACCCGCCTGCCATCACGTTTCCCGGCGCCGCTCCGGGCAAGCTGCGTCCGTACAAACACTGGGTTCCGATCGACCAAGCCACGCATGCGTACGGGTATGGACTGTCGATGTCGCTGATGCAGGTTGCCCAAGCCTACACCGCGTTTGCCGGCGACGGCGTGATAAAGCCGGCCAAGCTGGTGATCAGGGACGAACCGGACACGGCCACCGGCGGCCATCGCGCCGTGACGACACCGGACACGGCGGCATCGATCCGCGCGATGCTGGAGATGGCGGTCGGCCCCGGCGGCACCGCGCGCGCCGCGATGATCGATAGCTACCGCGCCGGCGGCAAAACGGGCACCGTGCGCAAGCTCGCCGGCACCAGCTATGCAAAGGACAAGTATCGCGCACTATTCGTCGGCATGGCGCCGATGAGCGATCCGCGTGTCATCGTCGCGGTGATGATCGATGAACCGGCAGGCCGTTCATTCTATGGCGGCTCGGTCGCCGGACCGGTGTTCGCCGCGGTGACCGGCGAGTCGCTGCAATTGCTCGGCGTGCCGCCGGACGCCACGCCGCTGCTCTCGGGCACATCAAACGACGCCAGCGCTTAGCCGCGCCGCGACGACGCACCAACGATTAGGTCGCGCCGGCGGGGCGCTCGCGCACTCCAACGTTGCGCTAGCACCGCGCAGGTCATCAGTTGGATCTGATGGAATAGCATCAGCGGTAACACGATCGCGCCCAGCGCGTGACCAGCGAAAATTACCTTGGCCATCGGAATACCGGCTGCGAGGCTTTTTTTCGAACCGCAGAAAATAATGGTAATCCGGTCTCCCTCATCAAAGCCAAGCCGTCGGGCGGCAAAGCCGGTGAACAGCAACGCAAGTGCGAGCAACAGCATGCATGAGAACAGCAGTGCGAACAGCGCCGATAGCGGAATCTGGTGCCACAACCCCTGATTGACCGCCTCGCTGAACGCGGTATAGACAACGAGCAGGATCGAGCCCTGGTCGACCAGCTTCAGCACCACGGCATGACGGGCAATCCAGCGGCCAATCCATGGCCGCAGCAGTTGGCCTGTAACGAACGGCACCAGCAGCTGCAGCACGATATTGAATACGGTGTGCCACGACTCGCCACCCGCGGTTTGCTTAGACAGGATCATCCCGGCAATCAACGGCGTGGCGAAAATACCGAGCAGACTGGAAGCGGACGCGCTGCACACCGCGGCCGGCACGTTGCCCTTGGCGATCGACGTGAAGGCGATCGAGGACTGCACTGTCGAAGGCAACGCACACAGGAACAACATGCCGGCATACAGTTCCGGCGTCAACAGCGGCGCGATCAGCGGTCTGAGCGCCAGCCCAAGCAGCGGAAATAGGGCGAACGTGCACAGCATCACGACCAGGTGCAGCCGCCAATGGGTCGCGCCAGCGACGACCGCCTCGCGCGACAGCTTCGCGCCGTGCAGGAAGAACAGCAAACCAACGGCACAATTCGTGAGCCAGTTGAACGCCAGCGCCGCGCCGCCGCGACACGGCAAGAAAGTCGCGATCGCCACCGTCGTGACCAACGCGAGGGTGAAGTTGTCGGGTAGCAGTCTGGATCGGGCCATGGTCATCTCGGCGCCATGCGGCGTCATCGTGTCGGGCATCGCCTGCGGCCCTCTCGGGCCAGGGGCGCGCCCACGTGGAGAAAGTACCTATTGTCGGCGCCCAATTATCTAATAGACAAATTCATTTTTCTCTCCTTTTTATGCAAATTCCTCATAGATTTGGCGCTTGTCCCGTCTGTTACATGCCGTTACAACACGGAAACTCACCTAACATTTTTCGGCTCGACACGCACAGGCTACGTGAATAGATTAGCTCGATAATCGTTGCAATCATCGACTTTCATGCTGCTGCGTGGCGGCCGTACGTTTTCGTTACTGAGCATGTCCGCCGTCGCAATCGGGGCGGTGATCGCGCTCGGGCTAGTTGCCGGGACACTCACGCCGGGCCGTGAGGAGATGCAGCCATTCATTTTGGCGCTGCGGTTACCCGGCTTCACGCCGCAGGATACGCGTCCGGCGGACGGTAACGTCGGGACCTCGGCCCGTCTCCACAACACCGCTTCCGGGGCCCTGCCGGCTGTGGGCGCCGCCGACGCCGGCAGCGCGCATGTTGATCCGCAAGGTCCACGCGCGCTGGCCGGTGCACTGTCCATGCAGGCCGGGACGTTCGGTTCGGCAGCGCAGTGGGTTACGGCAGCGCGCGGGCAAGACGGCAAGATCAAGCTCGGCAGGCCAGCCCAGCCATTCGTCGCACCCGGCGCCGCGCAGCGCGACATGACCGTGCGGATCGGTGCGCCGACACCACAATTGCGTCCACAGAGCCCGATCGTGCCGGTTTCGGTCGATATACGTGTGGCATCCTGGCCCGATATGGATCGCAGCGCGGTGCGCGCCGGCTCACTTCGGGCGGACATCACCCGGTACAATACGGAGCATCGCCATGTGCCGCCGGCACGCCGTGCACCGCCGTATGTTCCGCCCCCTCACGACGCCTGGCCCTACGCACACTGACGCCATTGCCGCAGCGGTAAAATACAATACTGGTCGGCGTGACACCGCGTTTAGCAAGATTGCCATCGCCCTTGAGCGTCGTGCGAGTGTCAGGCGCGAGGGCACTCGGCGATGACTATCTGCTGTCCAAGCGCACCGACTTGTATGCGGCGTACAGGTACGACAAGTTCACTGACCAGTCGACCGTCGGCACGTTCGGCGTGAGCCTATGCAGGCGGTTCTGATCGTGAGTCAACACGGCACGCAACGCACACTTGCCTGCCGTCCTAAAAGCGAACATTATTCCCTGGCACGAACGAATAAAGCGCCGGCCACGGCGTAAGCGCACGCAATCATGGATACGCTGGTCAGCATGAAGGTGTTTCGCCATGTCGTCGAAGCCGGCAGCTTCGCGGCAGCAGCTGAGCGCATGCACCTGTCACCTGCGATGGCCAGCAAACACGTAATGCACCTCGAGGCACACCTAGGCGCACGGTTGCTGAACCGCACCACACGCCGTATCAGCCTCACCGAAGCCGGGCGAGGCTATTACGAGCGGTGCGTGCAGGCGCTCACTGAGCTGGAGGAGGCCGAGCAAGCCGTCAGTGACGCGAGTGTGGTGCCAAAGGGCACGCTGCGGATCAATGCGCTATCGACGTTCGGCAATCGGTACCTGATGCCAGCCATTGCCGAGTACACGCGCCAGCACCCCGGCGTGCAGGTGGACATCACAATGAGCGACCGCGTCGTCGACCTGGTGGAGGAAGGCTACGACCTGGCTATCCGCGGCTCGCACTCGTCCAAACTGCGGACTTCATCATTAATTGCCCGCCAGATCGCCCGCACGTATTTTGTCATCTGCGCGTCGCCTGACTACCTGTGCCGGCAAGGCGTGCCACAGGTGCCGGAGGACCTGCGCGCGCACAACTGCCTGCGTCTGGCCGCCAATGGCGCGCACGCGCGCGAGTGGCCGCTGGGCAACGCCGAAAACGGCGGCGGCGTGGTCACCCGCGGCAATATCGTGGCCGACGACATCGAGGCACTACGCGCCGCAGCCATAGCCGGCGCCGGCATCGCCTATCTGGGCACCGATTGCGTACGCGATGACCTGGAAAACGGCACGCTGGTGCCGCTGCTGCTCGAGCACGTAGGGCCGCGCGAGCTGCCGATCTTCGCGGTTTACCCCAGCCGGCGCCACTTGTCGGCAAAGGTTCGCTCGTTCGTCGACTTCATCGCCGAGCGCTTTGCTGGCGACGCGTACTGGCCGACCCGCGAACACGTGACGATGCTGGCCACACGCGGTGCCGCCACCTGCCAGCAAGCCGGCGGGAACACGACGAGCCGCGCTACAACGCAAGCCTCACGCGGGCGGCTTGGTATTCGTCTTTGAGCCGCGCGACAAGTTCGGCCACGCTTGGAATATCGTCCATCAGGCCAACCCCTTGGCCGGCGCCCCAGATGTCCTTCCATGCCTTAACCTTGCTGCTGCCATCGCCAAAGTTCATCTGACTTTTATCGGACATCGGCAAGTTGTCTGGATCTAAGCCGGCCGCCACGATGCTCTGCCGCATGTAGTTGCCATGCACGCCGGTGAACAAATTCGTGTAGATGATATCCGCCGCGCTGGCCTGTACGATGGCCTGCTTGTACGCGTGCGCTGCATGCGCTTCGCGCGTGGCAATGAAACGCGTGCCAATGTACGCCAAATCCGCACCCATTGCCTGGGCGGCGAGAATGGACGCGCCATTGGCGATCGCCCCGGACAGGACCAGCGGCCCATCGAATAGCTTACGCACTTCACCGACCAGCGCGAACGGCGACAGCGTACCCGCGTGCCCGCCGGCACCGGCCGCGACCAGGACCAAGCCGTCGACGCCCGCCTCCAGCGCTTTTTGCGCATGACGCAGATTGACCACGTCGTGCAGCACAATGCCGCCGTATGAATGGACCGCGTCGATCATCTCCTTGACCGGCGCGCGCAGACTGGTGATGAAGATTGGCACCCGATGGTCGATGCACACGCGCACATCGCGCTCCAGACGGGCATTAGACTGATGCACGATTTGATTGACCGCGATCGGGCCGATCACCGCGTCCGGATGCTCGGCACGGTGCTGCGCCAGCGCCTGCTGGATTTGCGTGAGCCATTCGTCGAGCAATTCCGGCGGCCGCGCATTGAGCGCAGGAAAAGATCCGACGATGCCCGCCTTGCACTGCGCGAGCACCAATTCCGGATAGCTAACGATAAACATCGGCGACGATACAACCGGCAGCGACAAACACTGCAGTAACGGGGGCAAGGCCATGCTGAACGTCTCCTGGAGCCGGGGCGATCGAACGACCGCTCTATTATACGTAGCGGCTAACAGAAATTTACTTTAATGCACGTCCGTTCTTTTAACTGAAGAAGTGTTCGGCTTCGATAAAAATTGCGTGATTCAGACGGACAAAGGAAATAGCGTGCTTCTACAATACGCCCTTCACTGACCGCCCCGAGGGGACCATGACGCGTGCGACCGAATCGATCGCTGGATTTCGCCACGTAAGTGTGCATGTTGTCGACACGGCGATGGGGCGCTCCGACATCGAGATTTTCGCCGCCCTAGGAGGCGACGGGCCGCCGCTGCTGTTGCTGCACGGTCATCCTCAAACGCACATGATCTGGCATCGCGTCGCGCCGCAACTGGCGGAGCGGTTCACCGTGATTGCCGCCGATCTGCGCGGATACGGTGCGTCGTCAAAGCCGGCTGCCGACGATCCGCAACACGTGCTTTATGCCAAGCGGACAATGGCGGCCGACCTCATGCAGTTGATGCACGAGCTTGGCCATGAACACTTCTTCATCTGCGCCCATGATCAGGGCGCGCGCGTCGCACATCGAATGGCGCTGGACTACCCTGGCGCGGTGGAGCGGCTGATGCTGCTGGACATCGCGCCGACGCTGGCGATGTACGAGCAAACCAACCGCCATTTCGCGACGCAGTACTTTCACTGGTTTTTCCTGATCCAACCGGAACCGCTGCCCGAAACGCTGATCGGCGCGGCACCGCACGTCTATATTGAGCGGCTCATGGAGTCGCAGCATGCCGGTCGGGAGGCATTCGCGCCGCACGCGCTGCACGCCTATCGTCAAGCGCTGGCGCAACCCGGCGCCGTGCACGCGATGTGCGAGGACTATCGTGCGTCGGCCGGCATCGACCTGCTGCACGAGCGCGTTGACGTCGAGCGGGGCAGCAAGCTTGCCTGCCCGTTGCGCGTGCTGTGGGGCGAGCTTGGCGTGCTCGCGCAGTGCTTCGATCCTCTGGCGCAATGGCGCCGCGTCGCCCGCGACGTCAGCGGCCGAACGCTGCCGTGCGGCCACTATATTCCGGAGGAGGCGCCGCAAGCGCTATTGGAGGAAATCGATGCTTTTTTCGATTACCGATAAACAGCGTGAAATCGATAATAGAACGACTAGAGCAACTGATTTTTCCATCTACATGAATCATTGCACCACACGCCATTCCATTCACGAAGTGGTATCCTAAAAAACGAAATTTGCGTATCCGTGGCACTCAAATAACGCGGTTAACTTAAATTCATGCCGCCATAATCTGTAGGGAAAATACCAATTCTGCGAGGTTGATACATCGGATAACATCCTTGCGACGCTGATCACGTCGTACGATATTCCGCCGTTCGCCACTCGTGGACGGCTTTTTTCTTTTTTGGCATACCGGATGTTACAGTCAAGCCACTGCATGTTGCGGCCGGCCTGCTCCTGTTGTATCTAATACTACAGCCGTAACTATTCACGGTGGCGCGCAACCACGAGCGCGATAATGAGCCTGCTGCGCTCGCCATTGATGGGTGCGACGCCAGATTGACCATCGCAGAACAGCGTTAATCGAGCTCAATCCCCTCCATAAAAGACGGCATAGCAATCGGCGAATCTCCTGCACGCTCAGCGGCACCCTGCCTTCAGGCGTTTTTTTTACTGCGCGCGCTAAGCGTCACCAGAACAGCATGGGCTAGCAGCGCGAGGGTGATATGGCGATACCAGCCCTGCCATCGGCGCACCTCGTACTGATCCAAACCGCATTCGCCCTTGGCTGCCTCAAAGCTGGTCTCAATTTGCCATCTGCGCCCCGCCACATTAACCAGTGCCTGCTTCGAGGCCTTGCTGCGGGGCGCATAGACGAGGTAATAGGCATGCTCCCGTTTCTCATCGAGGCTGCGCCGTACCAGCAAATAGTGTCCGAAGCGGTGCTCCTCAGCGCTAGTTTGCAAGCGCCACAGCTCAATGAGTGCCCAGTCGTAGAGGCGCTCGCCTTTCGCTCCAGCGCCTGCCGACAAACGTTGCCATGCCCGGGCAGGCACGCTCTGTGCAATGCGCTGCGCACGAACATACGTCGGCCCCTGCCACCATAGCGGTTCATTCTTTGCCACCGCCATTACAAACGGCTGCTTGCGCGATTGTAACCATAGCCTCAACCTGCGATCGCCCCCGTACACCTCATCGCCCGTCACCCACCCACAGGGCACGCCCGCCTCCAGGGCGCGCTCAAGCATCTGTCGAGCCAATTGAGGCTTGGTGGCAAACTTGACCGTCTCAGGAACGCCCGCCGCCGCGCAACGCGCCGGCTCTTCTGTCCAGGCTTTGGGCAGATAAAGCTCTCGATCAATGAAGGCACTGCCCTTCTCGCCGGCATAACAGAGAAACACCCCAACCTGGCTGTTCTCGATGCGCCCCGCGGTGCCACTATACTGACGCTGCACGCCAACCGAGTGCTCGCCCTTCTTGACGAATCCTGTTTCATCCACAATCAGCACGGCATCCGTGGCTCCCAGCTGTTCGACCACATACTGGCGCAGCACGTCACGCACGGCGTGGACATCCCACCTGGCCCGATCAAGCAGATACTGTACGCTGTCTGGTGTCGATTCACCCATCCATTCTGCTAGCTGCCAGCCATTCTTGCGCTCCACCCCACCCAACAGAGCCTTCAAATAGGCCAGTGAGCGCTGTCGCGATTCTGAACGACTGAACTGGCATGCAATCCTTTCGTGCAACGCCACTAGCTCACGCTCCCATCCTTGCACCAGTGTCTTCATCAATCGTGCGCCACATACAATCCCTTCGTAATTTTAATCCATTATAGTTACGACTGTAGTACTAAGCTGGTGTACGCCATGTGCTGCGTGCGCGACTGCACCGGCTGATCGACCGGATCGCGGGGCTGGCGCTAAACTTATTCGGCGTGACCAAGATCCGGCGCGCGCTGTAGCGCGTCGCGCCGCGAGCCGCCGCCGGAGCGACTGTAATGACCACGGCAACCTTCCGTTTCCACGCTGAACTGAACGCGTTCCTGCCGGCAGGACTGCGTCAGCGGACATTCGCCGCATCGTACGCGCGCAATGCGTCGGTCAAGCATACGATCGAGGCGCTGGGCGTGCCGCATACCGAAGTGGGACGGATTGTCATCAATGGTGAGGCGGCCGGCTTCGAGCGACCGCTCGCCGACGGGGACAGCGTGGTCGTGTATCCACCCAGCGAGCGCGCCCCGGTGCCGCTGCGCGGCGCGCTACCCGACCCGTTGCGGTTCCTCGCTGACGCCCACCTAGGCCGGCTCGCGCGCCTGCTGCGCATGGCGGGCTTTGACACGTTGTACGACAATCGCATCGACGATCGCAACGTCGAGCAAATCGCCGCGCAGGAGCGACGCATTGTGCTCACGCGCGACCGAGAATTACTCAAGCGGCGCAGCATCGAGCATGGGTGCTATGTGCACGCACTCGATCCACTCGAACAGCTGCGTGAAGTCGCCGCGCGGCTGTCGCTGCACGCACAGGCACGGCCATTGTGCCTATGCCTGCACTGCAATGCGCCCTTGCGCCGAGTCGATAAAGCTGACGTGCTCGCGCGGGTTCCGCCCAACGTGCGCGAGCGATGCGACCGGTTTGTGACCTGCGACGTATGCGGCAGAATCTACTGGGAAGGCTCGCATTGGAAGCGGATGAGCGAGCTGATGGACGACGTGCTGGGCGGACGAGCTGCTACGGCATCACGGGCCACACCGTAGTCGTGCCTGCCGCGATATCGACACGGCAACAGCGGCCTTCGCAAACATGCAGCCCGAACGCTGTGCGCGCGTCGGCGTCCGATGGCGCACGGCAATGAAGCAGCGCGGTGCCCAGTCGCACCGCCACGCGCGTCTCGCCGTGCGATTCATACACCCGTTCCACCACTGCGGTGTGCTGGCCCTGCTCTGTCATCGAGACGCCGCGCGCATCGACGCGCCACATCAGCCGTGTACCAGCTGGCAGACCGTCGTCGCGCACATCGAGCAACACGCCGCCGATATCTACCTTGCCGCCGGCTACCAGTGTGCCCTCGCCGACGTTGTCGATACCTAGCAACTGCGCCACCTTCAGGCTGGCCGGCCGCTCGAATAGCGCGCGCGTCGGCCCTTGCTGCAACACGCGTCCACGGTCCAGCACAAGAATCTCGTCGGCCAGCAACGCCGCATCCTCTGGATCATGCGTGACGAGCACCGTGATCGCATCGATCTCCCGCTGCAACGTGCGCAACGTCTCGCGCAACGTACGCCGGCGCGGGGTGTCCAGCGCGGAGAACGGCTCGTCTAGCAAGATCACGCGCGCCTTGCGCGCCAATGCGCGCGCCAGTGCCACGCGCTGCCGCTGGCCAAGCGAAAGCTGGGCTGGCAGACGCTGCGCCAGTGGTGCGATCCCCAAATGCAGGCTCCAGTAGCGCGCGGCGTCCGGGTCGGCATCGGCGGCGAACGTAAGCTGTCGCGCAACGCTCATATGCGGAAAAAGACCGTAGTCCTGCGGCACGTAGGCCATGTGCCGCGACTGCGGCGCGCTAGCCGTCAGCACTTCACCATCGACGATTACCGATTGCGTCGCGCCGTGCTGCAGACCGGCGATCATGCGCAGCGTGAGGGACTTGCCGGACCCAGACGCGCCAATGATCGCCAACCGCCGGCTGCGCGCGCTCCATTGAACATCGAGCACGAAATCGCCGAGCGTGCATGTGAAGTGAAACGCAAGCGTGCCACCTGACGAATGACGTGGCACTGGCACGACTTCCCGGGCGAGCGAGCGCAATGGGTCAAGCTCGTCGCCCGGGGCGGCCATGGCGACCGGGCACGATGGCCGCAGACGGACGGTGACCGCCAGCGACAGTGCCAGCGCGATGCCCAACGTCGGCGCGAGTAACGGCAGCATCGCGGGTAGACCCACCGAGCCGAACATCACATACGTATACACCGGCAGCGAGTACGGATGGTAGGCCACCATCATCGTAGCGCCGAACTCGCCGAATGCACGCAGCCACGCGAGCACCATGCCGGCGCGGATGGACGGCCAGGCGATCGGCAGCCAGACGCGCAGCAAGCGCGTGCGCGCGTCATGCCCCAGCGTAGCCGCGACGTCGTCAAGGACCGGATCGACGGAATCGAATGCCGAACGGGCAGCCACAATCAGAAACGGCGCGGACACGAAAGTTTGCGCGAGCACGATGCCCACGAACGAATCAGTTAACCCGCCGCCAGTTAACGTACCGAGCGGACTGTACGGACCGATCAGGAACAACAGGAGCACGCCGCTGGACAGCGGCGGCAACGCCAGGGGCAATTGCACAACAAAGCTGAGCACGCTCGCCCATCTAGAGCGTGAACGCGACAGCAGATAACCGAGCGGGATCCCGGTGAGCGCGATCAGCAGCGTAGCCAGCGTCGCGCTGCCAACCGACACGGTGGTTGCCTTGACAAGCGCCCCGGGCTCGATCGCGCGCCAGTCGGCATGCGCGAGCTGCGGCAGCATGGCAATAAACGGCGCGCACAGATAAAGCGCCAGCAAGGCCGCAAGCCACCTCAGGGGTGTGGCGCGCCGCCGCCCCGCGCCACTGCCACTGCCACTGCCACGTTGCAGCATCATCGCGCCGCGTCGAGCATGGCCTGCACGCGTGCGGGGAGCTGTGTGCGCTCGCCGCCAACACTCGGCACAATCACGTCGATGCCGGCGTCACGCAGTAATGCGCGCGCCTTCGCGCCGAGCAGAAACGTCACGAAGTGCATCGCGCCTTCCTGGTTTGGCGCGTCGTTCAGGATCGTGATCGTATAGCTGGCCTTGACCGCGAGTTCGGCCGGCAATTTCACTGTCGGGATGTGCAACTGCGCCGTCTCGGTCGAATAAAAAAAGCCCACGTCGAGCTGCCCTGACTGCAGGCGGCCCATTAGTGTTTCTTCCGGCAACACCTGTTTCGGATTGTCCGGTGTTCCGAGCATGCGCCGCACCAGGTCAGGCTGCCGATACAGCGACGCGGCGCGAGTCACTGCCTCGAGCGTAAAGGCCCCCTTCGGATCGAGCTTCGGATCCGTGCGCCCAATCCGGATGCCCGGCTGCAGCAACACCTTGTCCCAGCGTTCAGTCTTCAGCGCCGCTGCAAAGCGGCTGTTTGCGTTGTAGCCGAGCAGCAGCGGCGACTCGCCAAAATTCACATACCAGCTAACCCGATTGCCGTTCGCAGCACCGCCCAGGCTCGCATTGACCTTCGGCGTGGCGCTGATGAACACGTCACCGCGCCGCAGCTTACCCTTCAACTCGTTGGCCAACTTGTTTGAGCCGGCGCTATAGCCAGAGAACGTCAGCCCTGACGCCTTTTCGAATGCCGGCCCGATGGAGTGCTCCATCACATGCACCAGCGACCCGGCGTACAACACCCGGACCGTGCCAGCGTCGCCGGCCAGCGCGACACCGGGCGCCGCCGCCACGGCCACCGCCGCCAGCACGAGCGCACTGCGCACAAGCCAAGACAGCGATAGGCACAGCGCTTGGGCGTTCGCCGCGAAACGTTCATCCAACATTGCGTTCCCCGTCTTCGTTGTATTGGGCCATATATTACGCTGTCGGGCGCGTTGACTTTTGCGCGCCGCCGTCCCATGTTGCGGCAGCATTGTCATCCCACACGCACGCTCGGTCAGCTAGACTGCACGAGGGTCCGCACCCAAACTGCCAAGGTATGCGAACGAGTCGCGCTTGCACTAAGAATGCTCGCGCCGCCACTTCACCCATGAAAAATTAGCAACGGCTATTTCCAATTGAGGTACTGATGCGCCTGTCGTTGAGTGTACTGTCCAGCACGAGTTCATCGGGGCAGACGGTTGGCCAGGACGATCGGATGGAATGCAAATGAACGCTCATTGTGCAGCAAAGTCGCAGCGGCGTTGAGTGGCCCACTTCCGACGGGGAACCCAATTACCGCGGCAAATTATGATCAGTATGGCGCAACGTCGTACGGCTCCATCGTGCGCTGAGCGGAGCGCGCGCGCGGCAGGCCTGTTGGTTGCTTCACCTACATGTGCGCGCCGGTGTCGCGCGACAATCAACGAATAGGAGCGTGTCATGACTGAAAATCAACGTCCAGAACCCCCACTGCCACACCAACAGCAAACTACAGTGCCTGGCCACACTGGGGACATGCAACCGCAACCCGACCATGGCGAGCATTCATACCAAGGCTCGGGCCGTCTTGCTGGCAAAGCGTCGATCATTACCGGCGGCGATAGCGGAATCGGACGCGCAGTCGCCATCGCTTTTGCTAGGGAAGGCGCTGACGTGTTGATTGCCTATCTTAATGAGGACGACGATGCGCGCGAGACAGCGCGCTGGGTTGAGCAGGCAGGACGACGCGCCGTGCTCGTGCGCGGCGATGTGGCACAGCGCGAGCACTGCGCGCGGATTGTCCAGCAAGCCGTTGACGCATTCGGCAAAATCGATGTTGTGGTCAATAATGCGGCGTTTCAAATGACGCACGAGTCGCTGGACGAGATCTCAGACGATGAGTGGGACAACACATTCGATACGAACATTGGCGCGATGTTCAGGATCACCCGGTCCGCGCTGCATCATATGAAGGCGGGCGGCGCCATCATCAACACCACATCGATCAATGCCGACCGTCCGAATCCGACGTTGCTGGCGTATGCCGCCACCAAAGGGGCGATCCAAAATTTCACGGCGGGATTGGCACAATTGCTCGCGCAAAAAGGCATTCGAGCAAACTGCGTAGCGCCGGGGCCGATTTGGACCCCTTTGATCCCCGCGACAATGCCGGCGGAAAAGGTCAAGCAATTTGGCACGCAGGTGCCGATGAAACGGCCCGGACAGCCAGCCGAAGTGGCCCCCGTGTATGTGATGCTCGCGTCCGACGAATCGAGCTATGTTTCAGGCGCAACGGTTGCGGTAACGGGTGGCGCACCGATGCTTTAATCATACGTCAGGCAGGCGGCTTGCGCCCAGCACGCTATGCGGTGTGGTTTCGTACTGCGGCGTTGGGCCGCTTGTACGCGCCGGCGTCCTCACTCCCGGTGCCGTGCAGGTGCAGATAAACGAAATCGGCCACAAGGTCCTCGATGCAGGGCCAATGTCCAGCGGCATTCAACACAACCCCAGTAGCATAGCGGCACAGCAGACGAATGGGCAATAGATCGACAAAGCTCCCATGGCGCACGTCGATCGTATGCCTAAGCTTATGGTTATATTTGATTGCCCAATAGGCTGCGTGGTCAGATGGTCATGTCCGCTGGCAAGCTCCGTCGCCGTCATCATGTCCCGGAGCCGCATCGCGAAGAATGCCTCGAAGCGCGCTGCATCGAATTTGAACAAGGGTGGAAACTGCCACAAGATCGGCCCAGCTTGTCATCAAACACTACTCCTGGCGCGGGGTCCCTGCCGGCACCTGAGCGAACCTAAGCCAGCTCGGGATAACCTAGGCCGGCCAATCTGCGCTGACTTGTGCTGCTCTGAGTCAATTTAAGCCAACCTGTGGCAAGCCTGCGCGCACCACCTGTTCCGACGTCAGTCCAACGGCGGCGCGCCCACAGCAATATCAGCCTGCCTTGCCAGGCAGGCTGACCCAGCGCACCAAGGGTCGTTCACGCATTAAGTACGGTCACCGACATCCTTTGACACTTTTGCCTGCAACTGCGCCTTGCGCTGTGCGATACGAGCGCCGAGTTCATCTAGGTCGACGCCCGCTTTGCGCAGCGCAGGGAATAGCACCGATTCTTCCTCGCTGACATGATGCTGGACGTTTTCCGCCAACACCTTGAACGCCGCATCAAAACCATCGTCGCCTGCCCGGGAGGCCCGGAGTTTCTCCATCAACGTCTTGACAAGAAAATGCTCGACATAGGCCTCGTCAACTTCCTTTTGCGGCTGTCCTGACAGCGCGCGATGCGCGGCCGGATACAGGATCTCTTCCTCAATAATCGTATGCATGGCCAACTCGTCGCATGCGCGCGTAACCAGGGTTGCCTTGGCATCAAGGTCGTTATCGGGCGTCTTCTCGAACGTATCGAATAGCCGCTGGACTGCGCGATGGTCCGCCTCCAGCAGCGCAATCGCGTCCTGTTCGGCTGCACGCGCCATATCGACGCCATGAGGTGGCATCGTCGAGGATCGCGTAGATTTTTGGTGTGTTGCAGTAGTGGTCATGTTCGCTCCTATGAAAAAGCCTACTGCATTTAGCAATCAACGCGCCCGCCCTTTGTGTCGCCGGGCCACCGCACGGCACGGCGTGAGCATCGCTCCCGCTTCCCGCCCGAAGCCAACCCCGCACGCGGGCAGCGGGTCGGGCACTGGCGGCCCATACTGCACGCTCATCTTGTGCTCGCAGGTAACGATGTTTTATCGATCGTATGCCTGAACATTGAAGCCGTTCCGCGTCCAAAAGCCGCTGCGGTAACGGCTGGCGAGCCGATACCACATCGGCTTTCGGGACCAGCTGACGGCGACCGAGATCGCACAAGCACTGACTTTTGCGCGCTCGACATGGGGCAATCAGGCTGCATCGGTGAATCGGGCTGCACCGGTACCGATTCGGGACGCCGAGGGCATGCGTTGCGCCATCTCGATGGCCTAAAACCATCCGATCCATGCGAGCGCAGGGCCAGCGCCTGCCGCAGCCACGCGTTGGCACTGAGTTTGCTCAATCTGCGCATACAGCATCTCTTTCAAGGAGGATTGTCATGCCAGAAAGAAAGACTATGGCTCGAGCGCAGGCCGACAAGCGCGCAGGGAAATCGGCCAGCACACAGGCCGGCGAATTCGTCAAGGAAGAGGTTGAGCATGTGCGAGCCGGCAAGCATGGCGTGCGTTCGACCAAGCAAGCCGTGGCAATCGGGTTGTCAAAGGCGCGGCGAGCCGGCATCGACCTGAAACCGCCGAAGAAGGGCACCAGCAGCGAGGCCACCCGCAAAAAAGCGGCCAAAGACAGCGCGGCAAGCCAACACAAGACGACGGGTTCCGCAAGCAAGGAGACCCAGGCTAAGCGCTCGCGCACGACGACTTCCGTACTGCGACGCGAGCATTCAGACGGTGCCACACGCGAGTCGATGTCAAAGCAGGCCAAGTCCGCCGCGGCGAAACGGCCGGCCGCCAGCCGCTCCGCTGCGGCCAAGCGTGCCGCCAGGACCAAGGGCGCGGCAGGCCGCTCCGCCGCCGCCAAGAAGGCTGCCCACACGCGCGCCGCACGTGCACACCATTAAGGGACGGACGCGGGTCCGCGGGGTCGCGCCACGCGATCCCGCGTAGCCGCTTCCCCGCGCAGCCATCCCGGCGTCTGTGCCGTGACTGGCCAACATGGCCCTGCTCTACGCGCCCTCGAAGCCGCTGGCTGATAAGCGGCTGGCCGATAACGAACGAATAATGCTGGTGATCGGCGCAGGAGGCCCGCGAAACTTGAATTATATCGGTACAGCCCGGTACAATCAGCCCAGTTATTGCTTTGGCCGTCGCTAAACGGCCAGCTTTCTCCCCAACCTGCTTGAGCAGGCCGTCAGACTGGAAGGAACCCCGGTTGACGTTTCGGGGCAGAGCCAGCGACAGAGCACTGATGCCTCTTTGAGGCCGTTCTACCGACGAAGCAGGCCGCGGCGGGACGAAGAAGAGCCTGTAAGGAAAGCCATCGAGGAATCGGCGGATCGATGGTGAGTACCGATTCCAATGTACAGATGCGCGGGCGATTGCAGAAGGCGTACGTCCATGCAACGCTCCAAACCTCCGTTTTTTGCCGGGCATGCCGGCAGCTCGCTTCCGTACTTGTCGTCGCTGTACCCTCCCGCCCTGTCGATTGCGCAGGTGGCGGAGATCACCAGCGAAGCGCCGCAAACTACCCGGAATCGCCTCAGCAAAGGCACGTACCCGATAGAATCCGGGAAGGTTGGCCGCAAGCGCGTCTTTCGGCTCATCGATGTTGCGGCGCTTATCGATCAGCAAATTGCTGTTGACCCGTGCAACCCCGCCAACCGACCAGCCCAGCGAGGCCGGCCGACGAAGGCGGAGCAGGTAGCGAAACTGCAAGCGCGGCTAAGCGTCCCCTCATCCGGGTTGGCAGGGGGTACGCGATGAACGTCAAGGTTCGAATCAACCCATCGGCATGGCAAGCGGGGTTCAACGTTGGCCAGGCCGGCCGCCCAATGAGCCCATAACCCCACAACCTTGATCCGTTTTCCTATTTCTCGGGATGGATCGAGGGGGACGCAAAAAGGCAAGGATGCGAATACAGCCAAGGAGGTTCGCTATGACGAGCCTTCAGGCTGCGCGTGTCATCCTGGAGCAATCCGATCGGAGCGCACATAAACTGACGACTGACGTGGTGACCGCCAGCTGGTGCTCCACACACAACGAAGCTGCAGCCAAATTATGCGCCGCCGATAGACGCATACAGCTTCGCCAGGTACAGGCCGAGATCGACTATCTCGCTGGTAAGGTGCCGGCATGGGTGCAAGAGGTGATCGAGGCGCACCTTGCCATTGAGAAGGAGGACGCCAAGAGCGCCGGCTCGCTGGGTTTCATGGCGCGCGCCCTGGTCATCGCTACGATGCCCTACAAAGACCCTAAGGTGGACGTGTTCAAGCGCGAGAACGGCGACTTCCGCTTGCGAATCGTCGCGGATTACGAAGGCGGGATTCCCTTCTGGATCTATCCCCGCTTGCTCATGTCCTGGGTTGCCACCGAGGCCGTGCGAACGCAATCGCCGCTTATCGAGCTGGGCGACTCGCTTTCGGTATTTCTCCGCGACGTGCTGGATATTCGACGCGGCGGCGGCAAGCGCGGTAGTTCTACGCGCGTTGCCGAACAGATGAAGCGCTTGTTTGGCTCCCTCATCACGGTACAGTACACGGGCGACATGCAGCATCGCGGCTTCCAGTTGCACAACGTAACGATTGCCGATCGCCTGGAGCTACACGAACAGGAATTGCGGCTTGAGCTTCCGGAGCTGCCAGCGCCGGTCAACAGCAGCACTCTATGGATTCCTCAGGCGCGGGAACTGGCCGGCACCTGGAAAAGCAAGGTGCGGCTCTCAGAAAGTTTTTTCCGAGAGTGCGTCGATAAACCAGTGCCTATCGACCTACGTGTCTACAAAGCACTGCGGGGCTCACCGCTTGCGATGGATGTGTACACTTGGCTTACCTACCGCATGAGCTATACGCAGCGTCGCAGCCGCCCCATTCGATGGGAGGCCCTTATGGGCCAATTCGGTAGCAACTATGAGACGCATCGTGCCGTACTGGACTTCAAGAAAGCCTTCCTCAAGGCGTTGAAGGCTGTCCAGATTGTCTATCTGCGCGCCAATGTCGAAGTGACCGACAGTGGTGTGATCCTGTTACCGTCCCCGCCTCATGTGCCGCGGCAGCCGGAACTGTTCTGACGGACTCAGCGATTCCGTAATCAGAACTCCAACGCTTAATCACCCCTCCGACCTAGGCAGCGTCACAGCGAAGCGCCCGTGATGATGAACTCTCACGGGCGCTTTCGCCTGTGGATAAGGCTTGTAAACAAGTCGGCTTATCCGTGATGAGCAACTCTCACTGAAACGCTAGCAAAATCCGTTAAGGCCAGCGATGGCGCGGCTTCCCGGAGATTTGTCTCGATTCTCCTGTATCTATTCCTTTATGTCTTTTCCTTTAGATATACTTAGTAGTTTATCACTCGAATTTGTGGGGAAAGTGACATGTTTACCGCAGCAAAGACCGTCTATCTTCCCAGGGCTTACGCTACGCACCCCGTCCCTTCCAATGACCTGATACCGCCCTAGGCCTATGGTGGGATATCTACCAAGGCGGCAACTTCACAACCTGCTCGCGAAGTACGGGCTCGAACTGCGCGAAAAAGGGCGGGGGTTCGCAATCTATGACGTCAACTCAGGCGACACTACGCCAACCAAGGCCAGCGACATGCACGAGGAGCTGGGCAAAACGCGGCTGACTAAACGGCTCGGCCCATTCAAACCTTCGATGTCGACGACCGACGCCGTTCTTACCTACGACAAGTATCGGCCGCTGAAGCATGATCCCAAGATCCGCGAGGAGCGCCGGCAAGAGCACGCCGAAGCCCGACGCGAGCTACGCGCCCGGTACGGCGAGTACAAGAGGGCGTTCGTGTATCGCGACTCGACCCGGACACCGTGCGGCAGCGATCCTTGGACATCCGCGAGGCGGCTCGTCAGAAGCGACGCGAGATCCGAGAAACGGTTCCGGTCGCCGCAGCCCGTAAAGCGCTGTATAGCGTCGTTGCATTCGAGTCTCTGCGGGAGCGCGATCGGCTGCTACGCGAGATCCGCAAAGAGCGTCAGGCGATATTCGCAGACCCAATGAATCGCAGACTGTCATACCGCGAGTGGGTCGAATGGCAGGCGGCCGCTGGCGACGGTGCGGCTATAGGGCAGCTACGCGGCTTCGTCTACAGTGAAAAGCGACGTACGCGAGAGCTGGTGCAAGCCCTCGCCAATGACGAGGCCGACGGCGTCGTGCACATTGATGATGTGGACCCGGTTGCGCGAAACGTCGCCGAGGGACTGTATTTCCGTGTTCGCCGGGACGGCGCGGTTATCTATTGATTGGACGATGGTCGTGACGCTTTCGTTGATCTCGGTCGAGGCATCGACGTACTCGCCAAAGGCGACGGTGACGATATGTCGATTACGACTGCGCTCCGGTTGGCCGCGGAGAAGTACGGGGCACATTCGAGCTCACTGGCAGCGATGAATTCAAGCGACGTGCGATCGACCTGATGGTCAAATATCGAATTGATGTCCGCCTACGAGGCGCCGACCAAGAAGCACTGCGCCGTGCCGCAGCAGCGGCTGCGGCGAGGCACGCGCGCCGGCGAACGCCCAGCCGTCCCAGCAAGCCATGAACCGGTTCGCCGAATTATTGGGGTCGCGTGGACACGAATTGCACTTAGGTCTATAGTAGTCGCAGGTATTACCTTCGCTACGGAGGCCATGTCATGGTTACGGCAACATCTATCAAGATTGATGATGAATTAAAAGGGCGGGTTCAGCACTTGGCCGAGGCTCGTCGGCGCACTCCGCATTGGATCATGCGTGAAGCCATTGAGCAGTATGTCGAGCGCGAGGAAAAGCGTGAGGCGTTGAACCAGGACACGCTCAAGGCATGGGATGAATTTCAGGCGACTGGCCTGCACGCGACCGCCGAGGAAGTGGAAAAGTGGCTCGCGAGCTGGGGAACTGAAAACGAACTGCCTCCGCCAGAATGCCACAAGTAATCTTTGCGCCGGCGGCTATCCGAGATATGCAGCGGCTGCGCGACTTCCTGCGACCGAAGAATCCTGATGCCGCGAGGCGGGCTGGTGAAGCGATTAGACAAGGCGTACAAGCTCTCGGCGCCCACCCTCGAATGGGACGTCTCGTAGAAGGTCTGCCCGAGCAGTATCGAGAGTGGCCCATTGATTTCGGGGATAGTGGTTACGTAGCTCGGTACCGCTTGGATGCCGATGCCGTCACGATCTTGGCTGTCCGACACCAGAAGGAAGCGGGGTATTGATCATGACCAACGACGAGGTGAAGGCGCGGATCAACGTGCTCCACGACGAGGCGGCGGCTATTCTGGCCAAGCGAGGACTGTCGCCCCTGCAGGTTTACCGTCTGATCCTGGAGCAGGTCACGGTTCGGCACGAGCCTACGTTGCGGTTGTTCGCCGATGCTGTAGCGCATGATCAATGGTTCCGGCTAATACATCTGACGATGAAGGCTTGGCGGCTATAATCGCCGGAGCGATTCGCCGCTTGGGTGATCTCTCCAAGCGTCGTGCCCTCAGCGAGTGCGGGGGTCGAGACGAAACCGTTCAGAAGCGCGGTAAGGAAAAAGGGGGCTGCGTTTCATGCCTGCTCTCCCTTCTGGTGCTTCCCGAGCTCGGGATCGAGCACGCTGACAAACCAACCGGGCTCTCGCATGAAGTCGCTAAGGCTGCCGTGCTCTGCTCGGACAGTCGGCGGTTGCGGACCTGCCAGAGGCGAAATTGCACATCCAAGCTGGCCATGAACATCACCGGCAATCCGGCGACAAGCGTGAAGATGCCGAGCACGTTGCCGCGTGAAATTGCATAGGCCGCTATCAAAAGAAAAGCTGTCCCCGTTCCAATGGCAAGCCGTTTTTGAAACCGGAACCGTTTCTCCAACTCCGCAATGCTTGGTGCACCGATTGATCGACTCCGCATCATTTCGTCGAATCCCAGCTCGTGAGCGGTGGTGTCCTCAATCTGCCGTTCAGCGCGAACCTTCTTCTTCGCGCGCTCGTATAGCTCCTTGATGAAGATGACGTTTTCGTCATGCTGCTGTTTGGCTGCCTTGATCGATTCCAGGTTCTTTCAGAACGCGTATGTCGGGATAAAGAGGCGCTTTGCGATCTCGACTCCAGCCGACTTTGCTTGTTGCTTGATATTCCCGACAGGGCTCTCCTGCGACGGCTCTAAAGCGCTCATGAGCGTCTAACGCGAGGATAAGAAGCACTGCTGCCGACGCCAGCCACATCCAGTTGAAAGAGTGGGATAGGAATGCAGCAATCAAACAGGCCGCAAAGCACACGATCCATCCGCGCTTCGTCCATAGCAGTACCGGCGCGGATTCGCTTGCCGTGGCCTTGGAAGTAGCCGGCGTGGTCTTATTGGAGTTTCGCCTCATTGCTGCCCCCCACGGTTCTGCTCAATCCAGGAGAACACCTCATGCTCGTACCAACAAAGCCTGCGACTATGTGGCATCTTGAAAGGCGTGGGGATGAGGTACCGATACCGGTCCTTTGCAGCGAAGGTCCGGATCGTGGCTGGGGTCTTACCGATCAATTCGGCAAGTTGTTCGATAAAAATGACACGCGGAGATCCGCAATCTGCGGCTACCAAGGGGCGCACGTCTACCTTTCACACACGAGAAAAGCGCGTGTGGGGTGTCGTCCCCCACGTGTGAGAGCCCCTTGCAGGTGGCTAGCGGACTGACAAACCGATTCAGCAATGCAACTTCGCGCAGATTGCAGAGCCTGGTCGGTTCCCTACGCTCTCGGGAGCGCAGCCGTTTTCTGAGTTATCCCTTCACTGACTTGACTCAGCGGCACCAGCATCATCACAGCCCCGATTGGGATTCGGTGCTGCGAATTGTGCTGATCAATCTAGAGCAAAGCAGCAGAAAATTCAATATTTCCATTTAAAAACAATAATATACGTAATTACGTACGCATGTATGTATGCGGCGGCCTTGATCGTTACTTCAGTCTCGCTTCACCAAGTCCTCAGTTCGAGGACCGTAGTGCCGCGTGCAGCGCCGGACATCGCGCTCGAAAAGGCATCGAAGAACGACACTCCGGCGTGATGCCATCAATCAGTTCGAAAATTTTGTTGCCACTCGGCTGACTCATCGCCATATCGGCTGCGCCCTATCGCTGCCGTTCGGCGAAATACGATCGTCCGCCAAGCAACAAGATGGCCTTGCTGATCGTCGCGTACATATGTACGTATGTACGCAGCCTCTATCTAAGTCGTTTTGCCAGATCTTCTGCTTTGGGGTGGTAATACCGCATCAGCATCCGCGGATCGCGGTGGCCGGTGATCTTTGCAAGTTCGTGCATAGGGAAAGTAGACGCGAGCCGGGACGTAGCTTCGTGCCGCAAGTCATGGAAACGAAGATCGACTAGATACTTCGTGTCGGGTACCTTGCCTGCGTCTTCGCATTCCTGCTCTTAAATCTTCCGAGCTCGATCTACGGCCCGCTCAAACGCGCGGGTTACAGCGTCTCCTTTGATGGAAAAGACGCGTCGGGCGCCGGCGCGCTGGCCGTCGGAAGCCTTCCGCCACTCTTTCAGCGCCTCGATGGCACGAGGCGAAAGGGGGACATCTCGGGAGCTACCATTCTTAGTGTCGAGAAGGTGAGCAACGTGACGTTTTGCTTGCGGTTTGCGTACGAGCTCGACGGGATTGGAAAGGCTCTCCATTCCCCATTCCTTGCGGGCAATGCTGGAGACGTGCGAGAGAACGGCCAGGCGCCGCAGTACCGTCGCGGGCTTCAAAGGTGGATCTGCCTGCTTCAGCCAGTCGTCGCGTAGCTTGGCCACGTCCGAACTGCGCACTGACGCCATCGATCGTTGTGCGATCGGAGCTGCTTTCCACGTCCGCAGGGAAGAAATTTCTTGTGCTTTCCCTTTCTTCAGCGGCGCAATTTCACGCTCGTACCGATCAAGTACCTCGCACAGGGTTGTCGACTCGGCTTCCGTTCGGCTGACGAACATGCCGCGGTCGATCTCGGACTCGATCTGTCGAGCCCAAGCTTCGGCTTCCGCGCGCGTATTGAACGTCTTGGTCTGTACGGGGTAGCCCTTCCGGCGAACGCGGGCCTGCCACTGAAGATCGCCTCGACGGATGATAGATGCCATTCACTGCTCCTCGAGCTTCGACAGGCCGAGTGGCGCAAAATTGGCGCAATAAATCGAATCTACCAAAGAAAAAGGGCCTAGCCATCGGCTAAACCCTTGATTCTGTTGGTGGAGCGGAGGAGGATCGAACTCCCGACCTTCGCATTGCGAACGCGACGCTCTCCCAGCTGAGCTACCGCCCCACATAAAGCGATAAGTATAGCAGAAATGCAAGCCTCGAAAGCAAGACGTTTCCCCTCCTACTTCCGCGGCGCCCCTGCCAGCACCCAATCCACCAATACCTTCGCATCAGCCTCACTCAACCGAGGTTGCGACGGCATCGGAATCGGTCCCCATACCCCTGCTCCACCCCGCATGACCTTCTTGACCAGCCGCGCGGGCGCCGTCGCATCCGCCTTGTACCGTTGCGCGATCTCAGCAAAGCTGGGCCCGACGAGTTTGCGCTCGATGGCATGACAACCAAAGCAAGCATTCTGCTTCGCCAGGGTCTGCGCGCGCTCGGCATCATACGCATGTGCACCGGTGGACGTCCCCGCCAGCACAACGGCCACGCCCCAACACAACAGTCCCCACTGAACAGACCTAAACCCAACCAACAACCAAACCTCGTGCCGACGCACCTGATTGACGCCACTCATCAATTTGAAGCCTCCGGGTTACCCGGCTTGATCGCCGAGTTGGACACGGGAGCGGGCGGTTGCTGATCAAGCGGTTGCGCGGTCACCCCTGACGGCGGCACCTCGCCCACTGTCGCCCCCGTCGGCTGCTCCACCTCGGGTGCAGAAGCCGCGCTAGCACCGGATGCCGGCGTCGCCACCAGCGACTTCGCATCCTCGGGCTTCACGTACTGAAACAACTTGACGACCTGCTTCACACCGGTCACGCGACTGACGACATCCGCTCCACGATTGCCTTCATCAACCGTCACCAAGCCCATCAAATAAACAATGCCGCGCTCCGTGGTCCATTTGTAATAGTTCGCCGAGATATCCTTGCTGCCAACCAACGCGGCCTGCACCTTACTGCTGATATACGTATCGCTGGTGCGCGAAGAAAACGAGCTCGCGGGCTGCACGGCCAGTTCATTGGCGATACTGCTCACATTAGTGATATCACGCACAATCGACTCGGCCTTTTGCTTCGTGGCTTCATCCGGCACCTCACCGGTCAACAACACGCGACGGTTATAAACCGTTAGGTTGACGTGGGCTGTGTCCGGTAATGCACCGCCGATCCGTTTCAATGCCTTGATTTGGATCTCGCGGTCCTCCGTCTGTGCCCCGAGCGTGCGCCGGTCAACAGCAACCAGCGTACCGCCGGCCGCGCCGCCCAGCAGCAGCAGGCCGCAGCCCTGGAGCGATGAAGCAAGGCCCACGGCCAGGACGGCATGCATAAGCGTTTTGCGAACGCAAGTGGCAGTCATCAACAAGCTCTCCCTGATTTGGTCAGTCTTCTTCCCCGAGCAACATTGCATCGATCCCATCGCACAAGCAGTGGATCGTCAGCAGTTGAAGCTCATGAACCCGCGCATGACGCTGCGCAGGCACGCAAATATGGATGTCGGTATCGGTCAACGATTGGGTCAGCGGCCCGCCGCCGGCCCCAGTCAGCGCGACGACGATCATCTCCCGCTCATGCGCAGCATCGATGGCCGCAACCAGCGCCGGTGCCTCATCGTGCACACCGATCGCAAGCAGTATGTCGTCGCCGTGTCCCAGCGACCGCACCTGGCGCGCGAAGACCTCGTCGTGCGCCTGGGTGCCACCCAACGCTCTCATCGAGTCATCGTTGGCCAGCGCAAGCGCCGGCAACCCCGGACGCTCACGCTCGAAACGGCCGACGAGCGCTGCCGCGAAACGCTGCGCGTCCGATGCGCACACGCCATCCCCGCATGTCAGGATCTTGCCGCCGTTCGCCAGTGTCGCGAACATAGCATCGATCGCCGCGGCAATCGGCACTCCCAGTGCGTCCAATGCAGTCAATTGCAACTCCGCGCTCTCACGGAACTGCCGCTGAATTCTCTCGATCGACATCAATTGCTCATGCTCGTTTCTCGCCCGCGAGTTTACCGCAGTCGCGGATCTTCACTGAAGGCATCGACGACCCACGTCAGTTGGCCTCCCTCGAACGCGACGATGTCAAACCGGCAAGGCGGCACCGCCCGTAGGCGCCCGTCTGCCAGACGCGTAGCCAGGAAAGCCCGGGCGGCGGCCATCAGGCGGTATTGCTTGCGCACATCGACACTGGCGAGTGCTCCACCATAATCGGGGCGATTGCGAGCACGGACCTCAACAAATACGATCGTCCCATCGGTGGTCCGCATAACAAGGTCAATCTCCCCGCGCCGATAACGTACGTTGCGCGCTACTAGCGCCAACCCGTGGCAGCTCAAATGGCGCAGCGCATGCGACTCGAAAACACGACCGACCCGCTTCGACATCGGCCGGCGCGAAAAGTTGTCTAACGCCCTTTCGGCCCGCGTCGGCTGTGTCGGCTGTGTCGGCTGTGTCGGCTGTGTCGGCTGTGTCGGCTGTGTCGGCTGTGTCGGCTGTGTCGGCTGTGTCGGCTGTGTCGGCTGCGTCGGCTGCGTCGGCTGCGTCGGCTGCGTCGCCGGCCGGGCAGTATCAGTCGCTATACCATGTCGTGGCACAATGGCGGGCGCTTCGTTGCTCATCGCTTCTCCTGAGGTATTCCGTGATCGATTCCCTCGCGCTCGCCGAGAACCAGCACTATCCGGCACCAGCGCTTTATGTGATGGCGACGCCGATCGGCAATGTCGCCGACATCACGCTGCGCGCGTTGCACGTGCTTGCGCTGGTGGACCGCATTGCGGCGGAAGATACGCGCAACACGGCACAACTGCTCGCGCGTTACCAAATCACGCGCCCCTTGCTGGCGGTTCACGAACACAACGAACGCGAAGCCGCGCAACGCGTCGTTGATTTCCTGCGCGCGGGCGAGCGTATCGCGTACGTATCAGACGCGGGCACGCCTGGCATCTCGGATCCGGGCGCACGGCTGGTCGACGCAGTACGCGACGCAGGACTGGACGTGGTGCCGATACCGGGCGCCAGCGCGGTGACCGCGGCGCTAAGCGTGGTCGGCGACTGGGCAAGCACGTTCACCTTCGCCGGTTTCTTGCCGACCAAGCCAACGCAGCGGACCGCCCGGCTCCAAGCATTGGCGTCGCGTGAAGAAGCGCTTGTTTTCTATGAGGCGCCGCACCGCGCGCTCGAGACCGTACGCGCGTTGGCCGAAACGCTTGGCCCGTCGCGTCGAATGTTGATCGCGCGAGAAATCACCAAGCTACACGAGAGCCTGCATCAGTGCAGGTTGGCCGAAGGGCCAGCATGGCTTGCCGCGGATCCGAACCGGCTGCGTGGCGAGTTCGTCCTTGTGGTCGAAGGTGCTGGCGCACCCACGCAAAGTGATGCGCACCAGCACGACGCAATACTGACGACATTGCTAAACGAAGTGCCAGTCAGCACCGCGGTCAAACTGGCAGTCGCACTGACGGGCGCATCACGTGGCGTGCTCTATGCGCGTGCGCTTGAATTGAAAAAGGACGGACCGGGAAGATAAAAAGCCGCGATTGAACCGCGGCCCGGGACAGAGCATATTGCACCAACCTGCAGTTTCGATCATCTGACCGACGCGAGTTGCTCGGCCATCGCCACGCGGGCCTCGTCGCGCGACAAGCCTTGCAGCCGCACTCTTGCGGTCCCGGAATGCTGCAGCCCAAGTGCACTCGCCGCCGCCTGCGACACGTCAATAATCCGTCCGCTGTGATACGGCCCACGATCGTTAATCCGCACCACCACCGATCTCTTGTTCGCCACGTTGGTCACACGCACGAATGATGACAGCGGCAAGCACCGATGCGCAGCGGTCAACGCATTCTTGTCGAAGCGCTCGCCGTTCGCAGTACGACGGCCATGGAAACGGGGGCCATACCAAGATGCGCGCCCTTCCTGCTTGAAGTCCGACACGTCAGGCGCATCCGCGACCAGCGGCTCGGCATCGGCAAGCGAAGAGACATGACGTGCGGCCGTGTCGGCCGGCGCATCGCCCGACTCCCCGCGCGCGAGTGCATCTAGGGCTAACTTTGCGCGGCTTGACACCGACTGGACGACCGCCGCACTGCTTGCCCCCGCTCTTCCCATCGTCGGGCTCACCGTCGTTGGCTCCTTGCGACCGCTGTCCGTCGCGCAACCGGCCAGCAGAAGAAGAGCGCAAACGGTCCCATAACATCGAGGCCATCGAGCTTTCATAGGTACGTCTTCACTATTGTGAGCCGCCGCCAAGGGCCACGGCTCTGGGCGAACGAACGGATGCGCCACAGCACCGAACAGGCAGGCTGCGCACGGTGGGCGACGATCGCGAAACGGCAAGCGCCGTGATCCGCCAGGTTTTAAGGCACGTCTGGCCGCCCCTTTTTAGAGACGTCAACCAGACCCGAATCACCGCTGACGACGTTACAACGGTTGGCATGGCGCTTGCAAAACAAGCGTCATGTCGACCAGCGGTGAAGGCTCCGTACCGGTGCCGGGCTACGCCGGGAATCAGGCGCCCCGCGCCCAACCGGATGGAACGTGTCGCACCGACTTGCAATGCTGGATGCCGCCGCGTTTCGTACGCGGCGTTGTTATTGGACGGCGCCCTTTTCTACTCCGCCGGATGGTGCAGGGGCGTCCGACTTGGCATGCACAATTAAGGTGCATGCCGGCCATTATACCCGATTAGTGCAGATCGTCATTTTCCGCAGTACGCTACTGCGGCCAGGCGAACGTGCAGATGCGCGGATGCGCGGATCGGGACATGACGACTACAATGTTGCCTTCATTCAGCCAAGCCGTTCAGTGCGCTTCCGAACCCAATGCAAGTCAAGCTGATTCCCGTCACTGCCTTCATGCAGAACTGCTCGCTGCTCGTGTGCGAGCAGACTCAACGCGCCGCCATTGTTGATCCGGGAGGAGATCTGGAATTGATCCAGGCGCAGGTGCAAAAGCACGGCGCGAGCGTAGAAAAGGTTTTGTTGACGCACGGACACGTCGACCATTGCGCAGGTGCCCGTGCATTGGCAAGCTACTACGGCGTGCCGATCGAAGGACCGCATCCGGATGAACAATTCTGGCTGGCATTGCTGCCGCAGCAGAGCACGCGTTTCGGCCTACCGGCGGCGCAAGCGTTCGAGCCGGACCGCTGGCTACACGATGGCGATACCGTGCGGTTCGGCAATGAGATACTGGAGGTCCTTCACTGCCCGGGACACACGCCGGGACACGTGGTTTTTTTCAGCCGCGAACATCGACTTGCGCTGGTCGGTGACGTACTGTTCGCGGGATCGATCGGGCGGACAGATTTTCCGCGCGGCAATCATGCAGATCTTATCTCGTCGATCCGCAAGAAGCTGTGGCCGCTCGGTGACGACGTACGCTTCGTCCCCGGACACGGTCCGATGTCGACCTTCGGCGACGAGCGGCGCACGAACCCATACGTGGCGGACCACATTACTGCCAGTTAACCGGATACTCAATGGACGAAATCTATGTCAGCACTGATATCGAGGCTGACGGCCCAATTCCCGGCCCGCATTCAATGCTGAGTTTCGCATCAGCGGCCTATACCGCGGACAAACAACTGATCGCAACGTTCTCTGCCAACTTGGACACGCTGCCCGGCGCGTCTGCGCATCCGATTCAGGACGCGTGGTGGAAAACGCAACCCGACGCTTGGGCAGCATGCCGTACAGATACGCGCGCGCCCGAAGAAGCACTGCCCGCCTATGTCGATTGGGTCGAGGCTTTACCCGGCAAGCCCGTCTTCGTGGCTTATCCGGCCGGCTTCGACTTCACGTTCATGTTCTGGTACATGATGCGCTTTGCTGGCCGCTGCCCGTTTTCCTGGTCGGCGCTAGACATCAAGACGCTGGCGTTTGCAATGACCGGGCTGCCTTACCGGAAGGCGATCAAGCCGCGACTGCCGAAGCACTGGTTCGACGCCCATCCGCACACGCATGTGGCGCTCGACGATGCGATCGAGCAGGGGGCATTGTTTTGCAACATGCTGTCGGAGTTGCGCGTCCACCAGGCGGCGCATGCCCAATGGCTGGCGGAGACAACGAACGACGGACTCGCGAAAGCAACGCCTCTCGACCCAACGGCAGGCCCCGCGGAGTCCGAAACGGAACCCGGACAACAGGGCGGCGGCCTTTGAGCCCCTAAGCCGCCAGCCGTCACGCTACCGGCATGTCAGTGATCCTCAATCCAATCCGCTGCATCGCTTCTAGATAGCGCTCAATGACGATCCGTTCGTCGTAGCGCTGCTCAACCATTCGTCGCCCGCGCGCGCCCATGGTCGCGCGCGCGTCGGGCCCCATTTCAATGATGTGCTGAAGTTTGCGCGCCAGGTCCGCGGCATCCCTGGGCGCGCACAACAGTCCGGTTTCGCCGTCGACTACGACTTCCCGGCACCCGATCACCTTCGTCGCCACCAGCGGCTTGGCCATCGCCGCCCCCTCCAGCAGCGTACGAGGCACGCCTTCGCGATAGGACGGCAATACGAGGCAATCAGCGCGCGCGATGATATCGCGTACGTCTTGCGTCGTGCCGAGGTACTCGACCACGCCTTCGGCGGCCCACGTGCGCATCTGCTTGGCACTGATCGCACTTGGATTGGCAACGTCGGTCGCGCCGAGCAATTGGAACACCGCCTGCGGATACACCGCGCGGACAAGGCGGGCAGCCTCGACGTATTCGCCAACCCCCTTATCCCACAGCATGCGGGCGATCAGCAGAAAGCGCACCTTGCCGTCGGGCATGCCCGCTGCACGCGGCGCGAAATGGGCGAGGTCGATGCCCTCGCCGGGCAACACCTGCGTCTTGACCGGATCGACCAGTCGCTGCGCGACGAAGTCCTGCCGGTCGTCACCGTTGAGGAACCACACCTCGCGCGGGAAACGAAAAGCGAAGCGGTACAGCACCTTGGCCACGCGCGCGACGAGATTGGTATTCACGAACGCGTAGCCAAGTCCGGTGGTCACGGCGATACACGGCACGCCAGCCAACTTGGCCGCGATCGAACCATAGATATTCGGCTTGATGGTGTAGTGGAACACCAGGTCCGGTTTCAGCGCACGGTAGCACGTCACGAGCGTGCGCACCAACCCGAGATCGTGCAGCGGGTTCGTGCCTTTCGCGGACAGCTCCAGCGGGATGACCCGCACGTTCAGTTCGCGTGCACGTGGCAACGTATCGTCGACAGGCGCCATCACGACGACATCAACCCCCATTCCAACCAGCGTGCGCAGCAGCCCTGGACGAAAGATGACAATGGACCACAGCGTATTGGCCACCAGCATGACGCGCATGATAAGAGCGTAAAAAATTTTTTGTTGCGAGCGCGCGCAGTCTAATGGAGCCGCCCGACTCACACAATTGCCAATCGCAAAAACGCCGGCCCGCACGCCAACGCGGCGAATATGGGCACTATGAGTAAAAGTGCCGCGGCAAGTAGACCGGACAGAGACCAAGTCACTCAATACAACCGATACGAATTGCGTTTTATTCGCGACTTCTCTACCATTCAAGAAATAGAAACGCGCTAAAGGGAGGCACTCTTGGCACTCGATGCGTTTTCTCAAAAGATATTGCGCCTGCTGCAGCTCGATGCGCGCCGCTCGGTACAGGAAATTTCCGATCAAGTCGGTTTATCGAGTACGCCGTGCTGGCGACGAATCAAGGAAATGGAGCAGTCGGGGGTGATCCAGCGCTACACTGCGTTGCTCGACCGGGAAAAGCTCGGATTACCTATGTGCGCGCTCGCCCATATCCATTTGACGCGCCATACCGAGGGCGGCGTGGAGCAATTTGAGCGGGAAATCGCGACCTGCCCGGAAGTCACCGAATGCTATAGCACGACGGGCGAGGCCGATTACATCCTAAAAATCGTTGCAGCCGATATCAAAGCTTACGACACGTTCCTGCACGAGCGCATTTTCACGATTCCAGCCGTCGCGCAAGTCCACACCAGCATCGTACTGCGGGAAATCAAGTTCGACACGCAATTGCCGCTTTGATACGGTGTGCACATTAGGTCGTCGCGTGCACCGCAGCCGGACCAACCCTCTGCTGCAGCCGGATCTGGCACACGCCGAGACGCTGGGCGACGGCATCGAGATCGAGCGCCTGAGTTAAGTCATGGTCACCACCGGCTTGCGCGCCGCTGCCCGGTGTGAGCAGCAAGTCAAGCTCGACGCCGTGCCGCAGATAATGGATGTCGAACGACACGAACTGCACGCCGTGAGGGAAGAGTTCGCGCTCCAGATTCTTGCGCAACTGATCGCGCGGCGGCAACGCTTCCCACGCGATGCGCTCGTCGTCGCTCTCCGGATCAACGTGGATCAACGCATCAAGCACGTGCGGCTCCTTCAGCACACGCAAACGGGCCGTCTCTGCGATATAGTGCCCCTCGGAAACGGTGATTCGAGGTTCTACGAGAATATGGGCATCGACCAATGCCGCATCGCCCATCTTGCGCGTTCTCAGTTCATGCACCCCTTGTACGCCAGGTGTCGATAGCAGCATTTCGCGGATCCGACGTGTCGTCTGTTCGTCCAATGCTCGGTCCGATAAGTCCTGAAGCGCATCCCAGCTAAAAATCCAGCCCATCCGGACAATCATGAAGCCGACGACGGCTACCGCGATCGGATCCAGCCACCGCCAGCCCGCCAGACTGCCGACGATGCCGATCGCAACCACGAGCGAGGACGCGGCATCGGATCGAGCATGCCATGCATTGGCCACCAGCATCGCCGAACGCACCCGCTGCGCCTCGCGCAACATATAGCGGAACAGTAATTCCTTGGAAAACAACACCGCCACGGCGACGACGAGCGCGGACACATGCACGGGCGGAATGCCATCGAGATCGGCGATGCGCTGCGCGCCGCGCCACATCATGCCGATGCCCACGACGATCAGCAGGCTACCCAGAAAAAGCGAAGCAACGGTTTCGTAGCGGCTATGGCCGTAGTTGTGATCGGCGTCCGGGTGGGCCCCGCTGTGCCGATTGGCAACCAGCACGACGAAGTCAGACACGAGGTCGGCCAGCGAATGCACCCCGTCGGCAACCAGCGCTTGCGAATGGGCAAGCACGCCGACCACGATCTGCGTCATCATCAGCACCGTATTGAGTACGATGCTCACCAATGTGGATTTCTGTGCGACGACTTGGCGCTCGGGCAACGGAGCGGTCATGAAAAATAGATCAGGGCGGCGAAGACCATTGATTGGATGGCTATTTTATCAGCCGAATCTGGTTCGCGCCGCTCTCACGATTTTTCAGAATAAAATCATCAGTTTACGATGATGTGACGCATTCTCATTCCACGTCTGCAACACGCTGCAGGGCTATCACACGCCATTTCGCAGTATCCGTCAGAGTACGCAGCCGGTATGGTTTTGAATCCACCATGGTTTGACGCCCGGCTTGTTTCGCGTCCGGTACAGTTTCGCATCCGACACAGTTTCGCATCCGACACAGTTTCGCATCCGACACAGTTTCGCATCCGACACAGTTTCGCATCCGACACAGTTTCGCGTCCGGCACAGTTTTGCGCCCGGCACGGTTTGAGACGCAGCAATAAAAAAGGCCAGTGGCCCTTGTCGGGCACACGGCCTTCTCTTTGTGGGCGATCCGTGGTTCGGCACACCCTCGCTATAACCGCTTGCGCGGCCTCCTGACTTATTGCTGAATCAAATACTGATCCCGATTCTTTCCAGCAATCCACTTCGGCGGTTTGCCACGACCCGACCAAGTGCTGCCACTAGCAGGGTCGCGATATTTCGGCGCCACACCTGCACGAGGCCGTCCCGCCTTCGCCAGCTTGCCCCGGCCAAAGCCGAGATCAGCCAGTGTAATACCATAATCGGCCATCTTTTGTTTGATGTCGTTGACAACTTCAGCAAACTCTTTGGCCTTTGCCTCTTCGATTTGCTTTTCCAGCTTTTCACGCTGTGCAAGAAGCTCTTTGTACGATGACATAGGGGTCCTTGGATAGTAGACACGACTCGGTTCTGCGCCCGTTAAGTCGCTCCAATAGAGATCACCTCGGAATAGTACCTAGTGAATTTAACACAAAATGCGACTGAGACAAATAGCTGATATACAGATTCAGCATTGGATTGACGTCATGTTACAAAAATATGCTCGCGCGACTGCCTATTACAGCGGCGAACGCAGTGACCAGTGATCAACAATCATCCGGAGACCATGGCAATCGACATTCGAGTTCGATTTTATTTGATAAACCGCTAAAGCGTGGGCCCTCGCGTATTGACTAGTCCAGACTTTTCCTGACCGCAAGGAAGCGAGGCACTATTCTACTGCCGACGAATGGTCAGATTAATTAATACGTCGGGTTTAACTCTTTCAGCAGAAGAATGCGCACGCGTTCGTGTTTCAAATAATTTCGTGTAGCGAACGCGCCACCGTCCGGGCAGTCAGCTGAGTTGACGCAGTTCGGCGGCAAGCGCCGCGCGCAACGCCTCCAGATCGTTTTGCGGCTCGTTCAGCGCTACACGTGCACGGCAGCCGTGTTGCACCCAATCCGCGCCGAAGCGATCGACCCCAAGCAGGCGGAAACCGCGTGCTGCCGCGTCGCTCGGCGTCAATGCGTCGATCAACGCCTGCTCTTCGTGCTCCGCAAGTGCAGGCAAACCATCCCATTGCGCGGCGTCCAGCCATCCCATTGTGCCAAATCCGCCGATGTAGCGGATGCGCTGCGGCCTGAGCACGTAAAACACAAAGTCGCCCAGCGCCAAATATTGCTCAGCCTCTGGATGATAACGCAAATATCGACGCGCCAGCGTCGCCCCTGTCTCATCGGTCGGCTCGAACCGCCCGACGATCGTGACCCGTTCGGTGTTCGACACGTCAACTGCGGGATCGTAGACGAGAAAACCCGCGCGCGAATCCGCGGCAAGATTGCGCGTGTGCTCTGCCAGACGACTGACTAGGACAACCGGACGATGGTGCGCATCCAACGCGTAGGACAAAACCGTCGGAAATGGAAATCCTGTTGATTGGCGAGCATGCGTCGCCAGCACTCCCACCGGTTGGGCGTGCAGCAGATGAATCGGAGCAGTTACAGGGATGTTCAAGAATCACCTCGATCAGTCACGCTACCGCCGCTCACGGGCGACGAGTCCTATTCCGTTCCCGCGTGGTACCTGCGGCAGGCATCCTCTGCTGTGTCTTCCCCCTCCGGCATTGGGCCTACGGCACGGCACGGCACGGCACGGCACGGCACGGCACGGCACGGCACAGCACAGCACAGCACAGCACAGCACAGCACAGCACAGCACAGCACAGCACAGCACAGCACAGCACAGCACAGCACAGCACAGCACAGCACAGCACAGCACAGCACAGCACAGCACAGCACAGCACAGCACAGCACAGCACAGCACAGCACAGCACAGCACAGCACAGCACAGCACAGCACAGCACAGCACAGCACAGCACAGCACAGCACAGCACAGCACAGCACGCAATGATCTTAACGGCTCGCTGGCGACGCGGGTATCAAGCGTTCGCTAAAATGAGTGGTCTTGCCGCGCGCTGGACGCGGTCCCGTTCACTTCAGCTCGGCGCCGCCCCATTCGGCGGGCTCGCCGCGGGGTTCACTTGTGTCCGATCAATACTCTTCGAATGTGCCTGACCCGGTTGCCACGTCGCCCTCCTCCACCGCGCGGCGATTGCCGCGCTCGACACTATGGCGCGCGCGCATCGCGACGATGGCGGTCTTCTTCGTGAGCGGCATGCTGTACGCGTCGTGGGGCGTAAACATACCGACGGTACGCGACAAATTCGCACTGGACGCCGCACAATTGTCCGTCGCGCTACTTGCAGTGGCCGGCGGTTCGATTGCGGCGATGCTGTGTGTCGGGCCATGGCTCGCGAAGGTGGGTACACGCCGCGCGTACCTGATTACCGGCCCCGCAATGGGAGTCAGTGCGTCGCTCGTGCTCACCATGCCTTCCTATATTGCACTGCTGGCCATGCTTGCACTGTTCGGGGTCACGATGGCCACCATCGATGTTGCAATGAATGCCGAAGCCAGTGCGATCGAGAACGCTGCTGCCAGGCCGATCATGTCGTCGTTGCACGGCATGTGGAGCATCGGCGGCATGGGCGGGGCGGCTGCCGGTGCGGCGTTGCTTGGCCTAGGTATTGCCCCTGAACTGCATATGGCTGTAGTGTCATTGATAGCCACCGCGGTCCTACTCGCGGCGCGTGGCCGCGTGTTGCCGCATGTCGCCGAGAATAGGCATCCGCCGCCGGGCAAGCCACACAGCGGCTCGCGTGAGTTGGCGCTGCTCGGCAGTGTCGCGCTGATCGCGCTAATCGCCGAAGGTGCAATGTACGACTGGACGACTGTTTATATGCGCGACATCGTACTGACCAGCCCCGCTTTTGCAGGTACGGCGTACGCGTCGTTTTCAGCCGGCATGGCCGTCGCACGATTCGCGGGTGACTGGATCCGCGCCCGTCTCGGCGCGCCCCAACTCGTCTGCATGAGCGCGTTGCTCGCCTGTACCGGCATGGTGATCGCGTTGCTGCTGCCTTTCCCGTATATCGTGCTGACCGGCTTCACGTTAATGGGACTCGGCATGGCGAACATGATGCCGGTACTGTTTGCCGCGGCGGCCAACGTCAAAGGCGTGCGCGCAGCGCAGGGCTTGGCACGTGTTGCGGGAATGGCATATGTGGGATTGCTGGTGGGCCCTGCGCTGATCGGTGGCGTGGCTCAAGCCACGACGCTACCGATTGGACTATCGATTGTCGCGCTGTGCGCAGCGCTGGTCGCCGTCGTCGGGCCGCGGGGCCTGAAACGCATCGGACTGTGAGTCGGCCATCAAATTAATTTAGGGGAATACTTTGACATGATTCATTCCGGTCACCGCCGCAACGCAATGCACCGGCGATGCGCGCGCAGCAATTGAAATGGTGGCACACTGACCAATTCTTTCCATTCGATTCTTTTTAGCGACTCGGAAATCAACGTGACTACGCATTCGACATGGCATGACATTGCCACCGACGACGGAACGTTCCAGGCGTATCTCGCGCTCCCGCACACCGGCAAGGGGCCCGGGATCGTACTGATCCAGGAGATCTTTGGGGTCAACCAGCACATCCGCGAAGTGGCCGACCAGTACGCGGCAGACGGCTACGTAGTGCTGGCGCCGGACATTTTCTGGCGCAGCGAGCCGCGAGTCGAGCTCGGGTATGAAGACGCGGATCGCAGCCGGGGCATCACGCTGATGCAGCAGGTCGACTTTGGCAAGACGCTGAAGGACCTCGCCACGACCGCGCAGGCGCTGCGCGCGCTACCGGAACAAGATGGCAGGATCGCCGCGATCGGTTACTGCTTCGGCGGGCTGCTCGCCTACAACATGGCCGCGCACGGCTCGGTGGACGCCTCAGTCGCCTATTATGGCGGCGGCATCCAGAACCAGTTGGACCGCGCGGCACAGGTGCATGTGCCGATACTGTTTCACTATGCCGAGGAGGACGCCAATATCCCGCTATCCGCGGTGGGTCAGGTAAAGGAGCGCTTCACGGGCCGGAACAATGCCCAATTCCATCTGTACCCAGGCGCACACCACGGCTTCAACTGCACGCATCGCGCAACTTACCAGCAACGCGCAGCCGCGTTGGCACATGGGCGCACGCTGACTTTCCTGGTCGAACATCTGTAGGCGACCGGCAGCACGGTCGGACGGATGTGCGCGGGGAACAGCTCGGCAACGAGCGCACCGGACCGTCCGCGCTAAGCACCGCGTGTATTACGCGGCGGCGCGGCACAGCATAGCAAGCTTGGGTGTCGCTGCAACCAGTGAAAGCCCCGGAATAGCCGCCGGCACGCTACCGTGCGCCCTCGCGTATCGCACACTCGACAGCCCGCACACGCGCCATATGCACGGCCTCCTTAATGCGGGCCGGCTCGCCGGCCGTGCGTTGCGCGATGGCGCCGGCGTCGACGCCGCGAGCGGCCATCAGCGCGACGCGCAGTCGTTCGGCCTGAGGATAAGGATGAGACGCGAAATTCAGGCGCCCGCGCAAGTCCGCCTCGCAGGCCTGCAGCGCCTGCGCAAACCGCGCAGGCTTGCGCAGCGCGTCGCTGCGCTCGAGCATACGTACCAGCGCGGCCGCCCCTATCTCCATCACGCGATGGACGTTGCCGTGTTCGCGCGCTACCAACACCGCCAGATCACGGCAATCGTTGGGGACCCTAAGACGTTCGCACAGCGGCAGGATGCGCTCGACGCTACGCGCCTCATGTCCAGTGTGGCGTGGCAGCACATGGGATGGCGTGTCGGCCTTGCCCAAGTCGTGCGTGAGCGCGGCAAAGCGTACCGGCAGCGCATAGTGCCGCGCCGCCGCATAGTCGATCACCATCATCACATGCACGCCGGTATCGACTTCCGGATGATAGTCGGCACGCTGCGGCACACCGAACAGCCTCGCCACTTCGGGCAGCACGCGCTCCAGCGCACCGCATTGGCGCAGTACATCGAACATCCGCGAGGGCTCGGCCTCCATCAAACCGCGCGCGAGTTCCTGCCATACGCGCTCGGGCACCAGCGCATCGGCTTCGCCCGCCGCGACCATCTGCCGCATCAACGCCAGTGTCTGCGGCGCAACGGTGAAATCGGTGAAGCGCGCGGCAAAGCGCGCCACCCGCAGAATGCGCACCGGGTCCTCGGCGAACGCGTCACTGACATGGCGAAACACACGCGCCTGGAGATCCGCCTGGCCGTTGAACGGATCGATCACGGGCCCGTGCAGCGTGCCATCGGACGACACCGCCCGCGCCATTGCATTAATGGTTAGATCACGCCGCGCCAGGTCCTGCTCCAGCGTCACATCCGGCGCATAGAAAAACTGGAACCCGTGATAGCCGGCTGCCGTCTTGCGCTCCGTGCGCGCCAACGCATACTCTTCCTGCGTGCGCGGGTGCAGGAATACCGGAAAGTCCTTGCCGACGGGGCGAAAGCCCTGCGCTATCATCTGCTCGGGTGTCGCCCCGACCACCACGTAGTCGCGATCCTGCACCGGTTTGCCCAGTAACTCGTCGCGGATGGCGCCACCCACTGCGTATACATTCATCAGCCGTTCACTTTTCCCGATCATACGCTTTGCGCTGTAGTACGCCTCGCACGTCGCACCGATCAGATACAGCAGCGCCACGCTCTGGATAGACATCGGCCTCGACCACGTCGACCGGCAGCCGCGTCAGATGCGCGGCATGTTGACACCGGCGCGTCGCGACGACGACCCGCTTGCCCGCATGAACCAGCGCGTTCACGACATAGCGGCCGATGAACCCAGACGCGCCAAGCACGACGACGCTCGTCTGTCGCATGATTCGCCTCCCGACGTGAACACGACGCGCGCTACCCACGCTCGTGCACGCTGATTCGTCACGGCGCGGGCAGGATCACGCCCAGGCGCGCCTTCAGCGACTGCGGCTGGCCCTCAAACAACGCGCCATAGTAGGTCGTGTTCGACAGCACGTTCTTCACATAATCCCGCGTCTCTGAAAACGGGATGGTTTCCGCGAAGATCGCGCCCTCCACTGGCCGGTTGAGACTCTTTTGCCACTGGCGCGGCCGGCCGGGGCCGGCGTTGTAGCCAGCCGTCGCGAGCACGGCCGAGCCGTCGAACTGATTGTAGATCATCGACAGATAGTTTGTGCCGAGCAGGATATTCGTGTCGATGTCGTTCATCTGCGCACGCGAGAGCCTGCCCAGGCCGATTTTTTTGGCAACCATCTGCGCGGTGGTCGGCATCAGCTGCATCAAGCCGCTCGCGCCGACGCCAGAGCGTGCGTTGATGATGAAGCGCGACTCCTGTCGCATCAACCCATATGCCCATTCGATGTCCAGCCCGGTGCGCTGTGCATCGCGCTCGACCGTCTGGCGGAACGGCGACAGGTAGCGCAGCGTGAAGTCGTGCTGCAGTTGCGTGCGCTCCGCAGTGTTTACCGCGCGGTCGAACAGTTGGATGCGACGCGCATACTCGGCGGCGGCGAGCAATTGCCGATCGCTCATCGGCCGCAGCGGCCAATTCCATTCGCGATTGCCTTCCAGGCGCAGGTTCAGCGCATAAAAGCGCTGCGCAAGCGCGAAGCCGGGCACCTTGCTCATCGCATCCACTTCTGCATCGGTGACCTCGGTGCGCGGTGGAACCGTCGTCTTGCGGCCGAGTTCCTCCGCGGCCAATTGACCGTAGAAGTGGAACTGCGATGCGATCGATTCGTATTCCTGCGCTGCAGCTTCCTTGTCGCCGGCCTGCGCCAGCGCACGGGCATGCCAGTAGACCCACGCGGGCTGCGCGCGCAACCTCGGCGGCATCTGCTCAATGCTCCAGCGCACCATGGCCCAGTCGCCAACCATCAATGCACTGCGCACCCGCCATTCGTAAGACGGCGGGCTCAACAGCGCACCGGTCGTCAGGCGGTACCAGTGCGCGGCCGCCGGCAGCCGCTTGATGGCGCCCTGGTATGCAATTGTTCCCCAACCAAGCGCCCGCTCCTGGGGGGTAAGCGCTTCACTGACCGACGCGAAGGTCGTCGCGGCTAGCACGGGATCATTGCGTGCCATCGCCGTGATCGCGACCAACGCCAATTGGTGTGCCGGCGTATTCGGCGCCATCCCGCGCGCCAGATACAGCGGCGGAGACGACGTCGCCTGCTCGTACAGCACTGAATCGGGCCGGTCGCTGCCGAGCGCCTCGACAAGCTTGGACGCCAGACTCGAGTAGCCTTGCTCGAGCGCCAGCCGAATCTGCGCCCATACGTCATCGGCGCTGAACTGGCCGCGCTGCGCCAAATCGGTGATCAGGTCGATGCAGCCGTCACCATACCATTTAGGCTCGACGAGCAGCGCACGCGCCGCATCGGCGACATCCTGGCGCCGTGCTGCCTTGGACTCGAGCGCGTAGCATTTGATCTGCGTATCGTCGTCGAGCACAAACCGCGCATATTGGGCGTCGAAATTGCGCCAATCATGGCGCGCGCCGAGCACCGCAAGGTAATCGCTGCGCATCCGCTCCGCAATCGCCTGGCCATCGTAGCGCGACAAGAAATCGAGCACCGGTGCGTCATCCGCATCGACACGCGCGTGGCCCTGGTCATCGAACAACGTGGGCTTGATCTGGAAGTACGTCAGATACGACGCAGCGGGATAATCGGGAATCAATGCCGCCAGCCGTGCAGCGCCGGCCGCGTCGTTCCTGCGTGCCGCCTCACGAAGCTGCATGAATATCTGGTCCGGATCGGACGGCACGGCGCCAGGTAGCGACCGTACCGCAAAAGCGCTGCCGCACACGACAAAGAGCGCCGCCGTCAACGCGCCTGTGACCGCACGATATACTCGGTGAACGCGCACGGGTATCTTCTTTTTCACGTTTAAACAAGGACTCTGCCAGTGATAAAAAGCATAGCACGCGAGCCAGGACTGCTGAGCGAAGAAAGCGCAACGCGATCGTCGCTGAAGACGGCGTTGCGCGCCCGGTTGCTGGCCGAACGCGAGCGCTTCGCCGGCACGCCGCAGCGCACGCAGGCCGACGTCGAATTGGCGGTGCGCCTGGCTGATGTGCTGCAGCGGTATGCGCCGCGTTGCGTGGGCCTGTTCTGGCCGGTTGCTGCAGAGTTCGACGCGCGACGCGTGGTCGCGCACTGGCTGAGCGGCGACGCCGCGCGGCGGGCAGCATTACCGGTTATCGTCGCGCCGCACGCGCCGATGGCCTACCACGCGTGGACACCCGACTCGCCGATGAAAGAAGGGCGCTATCGGATTCCCGTGCCGGCGCACGAAGTCAGCGTCGTACCGGACCTGCTGCTAGCGCCATGTGTTGGCTTCGACGCATCACGGTACCGGCTCGGCTACGGCGGCGGCTATTTCGACCGGACGCTGGCCGCCTGGCCGGCGCGCGCGGGCCCGCCGGTCACCGTGGGGATCGCCTATGAATGCTCGCGGGCGGACTCACTGCCGCACGAAGCGCACGATTTGCCGCTGGACGTTATCGTCACAGACGCGCTCTGCTATTGATCGCCGCCCGACGCGCTCAGAGCGACGTCGCGGCGCGCGCGGCCGTATCGTAGAGGCCTGACGCGGTGCGCAGCAACTGCGCGGCGTCACCGATCTGCGCATTGTCCAGGCCGGCTTCGGCCAACGTCACCATCAAGCAACTCTCGCGCACCTCGCGATACTTCAGGCAAAGCTCGCGGCCGGCCTCAGTCGCCGAAAAAAACACCTCCTTACCGGATTTCTCGCTGGCCACGTAACCGCGCGCGACCAGCTTTTTCAGCGCGTACGTCGCCACATGCGTATCCTCGATGTTCAGCACGAAACAGATATCCGCCAGTTTCTTCCTGCGCTCGCGATGTGTCACATGATGCAGCAGCGACACCTCGATTGCCGTCATGTCCTTGGCGCCCGCCGCGGACATACAGCGCACCATCCAACGATCGAACGCGTGGCTAGCCAGGATCAATCCATACTCGAACTCAGACAGCTCCGCGCTGGTTTCAGACATGAGGTGTTCTGACGAGACAATCTTCGTTGGCGTGCGGATCATGCCAAATGACCGTGGTTCGTTGCAGGGCCCCCAGTATAGCGGCGGACAAACGCTCGGCAATGTCTCGTGAAAACACTTATTGATAAATTCTCTATATTTTATTGACAATACGAGATAAAAATATGCCTGAGGCACGCGCGGATACGCGTCCCCTTCACCAGAATGCATGGCTATGGAGGCGAATCAATGATGACTGCACCAAGAATTTTCCCGCTGGGCGATCAGGCACTGGTGTGCGAGCTGCCACCGCCGGCCACGCTCGCGTACCAGCAGCGCGTGTGGCATGTGGCCCGGATGGCACGCGACTGGCCACATGTGCTGGACGTGGTACCTGGCATGAACAACGTCACCCTGGTATTTGACCCGCTACATGCCGATCCGGACGGGTTGGCGATACAGCTGCGCGGCGCTTGGGCGCGAGCCCCGGCCGAGGAGACAGCATGCCGCGTCGTCGAGATCCCGGTGCGCTACGGCGGCGAGGCGGGACCGGACCTGGAAAACGTGGCGCGGCACACCGGCTACTCGCCCCGCGAAGTGGTCGAGCGGCATGCGGCCGGTGAATACGTTGTGTTCTTTCTCGGCTTCCAGCCCGGATTCGCCTACATGGGCGGACTCGACGCAAGCCTGGCCACGCCGCGGCGGCACGAGCCGCGATTCGCGGTGCCGGCCGGATCAGTGGGCATCGGCGGCGAGCAGACCGGCATCTACCCGGCCACGTCGCCGGGCGGCTGGCAATTGATCGGGCGCTCGGACATGGTGCTGTTCGATCCAGCCAGGACACCAAGCACGACACTGCTGCCAGGCGATAAAGTCCGCTTCACCATCGCGGAGGTGCTGGCATGAAAGATGGACGGGCTTGCGCTGCGGTACTGCAGGCGCGCAATGACTGGGCAGGGAGGCACGCATGATCGAGGTCATCCGCGCGGGGACGCTGACGAGCGTCCAGGACCTGGGCCGCACCGGCCATCGCCAGTGTGGCGTGTGCACCGCCGGCGCGCTCGACACCGTGGCGCTGCAGGTAGCCAACCGGCTAGTGGGCAACGTCCCGGGGGCCGCAGGGCTCGAATTGACCCTAGGGCCGGTGGTGCTGCGGTTCCCGCGTGCCACACGCATCGCGCTGACCGGCGCCGACTTCCACGCCACGCTGGATGACCAGCCTGTCTACGCATGGCGCAGCCTGCCGGTGCAAGCAGGACAAACCTTGACGCTGCGCGCGCCGTCGATCGGCATGCGCGGCTACTTGGCGATTGCCGGCGGCATTGATGTGATGCCGATGCTGGGCTCGCGCTCGACGGATTTGGGCGCGCATTTCGGCGGGCTCGCGGGGCGGGTATTGAAGGACGGCGATCGCTTGCCGGTGACGCCACTGCCCGCGAGCGCGCGCAACCCCGCATTCAGCCCGGAAGCACCGGCGTTCGGGGTCAAGCCACCATCTTGGTGCGCACTAGAGTATCTTGAACAGGGCGCTGGTCACCGGCTCGGCGCCATCGCGACGCGCGTGCGGGTCATACCCGGCCCCGAATATGCAAGCTTTTCGACGCAGGCCCACGCCGCGTTCTGGAACGAGGACTGGTCGATCACACCAAACAGCAACCGGATGGGCTTCCGGCTAGCCGGCCCGGTGCTGGAGCGGCAAAGCCCGATCGATCTGCTGTCACACGGCGTGCTGCCGGGCACCATTCAGGTGCCACCGAATGGGCAGCCGATCGTGCTGATGAGCGACGCCCAGACCACCGGCGGCTACCCGCGGTTCGGCAGCGTGATCGCCGCGGACCTGTGGCTGCTCGCGCAGGCTCGGTTGAACCAACGGGTTCATTTCATCCAATGTTCGTTGGAACAGGCGCGCAACGCACTGGCGGAACTCAACAAATATTTGCGCCATATCGAGCTGGCCATTGCACTACAGCAGGAGCGCTGTAAGGCTGCGGCATGAATTGAAGGCAGGAACATGGAAGTCGATCTGAACGCCGATCTCGGCGAGGGATGTGGCAATGATGAAGCGCTGCTCGAACTAGTGAGTTCGGCGAACATCGCGTGCGGCTGGCATGCAGGGGGCCCCAGCATCATGCGTCAGAGTGTTCGCTGGGCCATCGAGAAAGGCGTGGCGATCGGCGCGCATCCTAGCTTCAACGATCCGGACAATTTCGGACGTGCCGAGATGGCGCTACCGCCTTCCGATGTCTATTCCGGCATGCTGTATCAGCTCGGCGCCCTTGCCGCAATCGTGCATGCCGAAGGCGGCAAGGTGGCTCACGTGAAACCTCATGGGGCCCTGTACAACATGGCCGCGCGCGATATCACGCTGGCCAATGCGATCGTTGCCGCGGTGCGCGACTTCGACCCATCGCTGGCCGTGTTCGGTCTGGCGAACAGCCGCCTGATCGAAGCGACCCGGCGTGCCGGTCTGCTCGCGATCGAAGAAGTGTTCGCTGATCGCGGCTACCTGTCCGATGGCTCGCTGGTGCCGCGCAAGCTGCCCGGCGCGCTGCTCGAGGACGAGGAGGCGGTGTTGGAGCGCACGCTGGTGATGATCCGGGACAAGCGCGTGAGGTCCGTGGACGGACATTGGGTGACGTTGAACACCCAGACGATCTGCCTGCACGGAGACGGTCCGCACGCACTCGAATTTGCCCGCCGCATCCGCGCGCGGCTGGCCAATGAAGGCATCCGGGTTGACGCAGCCCGCCACGTCGCAATGGCGGTGGGCTGTGCACCCGATGCTTGACAACACAGCCCGGTCCATGAAGCCGGGTTTTTCATGCTTGTTCACCACCGCTGGACTTGCCAATTGGAGATCTCATGCAAACTACCCTCAATCTCTGGCCACTGCTCGGAGTGGCCGTCATCATTGCCGGCTTCGTGCTGCGCTTCAATCCGATGCTCGTGGTCACCGCCGCCGCGATCGTGACAGCCGCCGCCGCTCACTATCCGCCGGCCAAGATCCTCGCGGAAATCGGTATCGGCTTTGTTAAGACGCGTAACCTTCCATTGATTATCCTGCTGCCGCTCGCAGTCATTGGCTTGCTGGAGCGTCACGGGCTGCGCGAGCGGGCTCACCAGTGGATTGCCGGCATCAAGTCCGCCACTGCGGGACGCCTGTTGATCGTCTACCTGTTCGTGCGGGAAGTGACCGCCGCGGTGGGACTGACCGGCCTGGGTGGTCATCCGCAGATGGTCCGTCCGTTGATCGCGCCGATGGCCGAAGGCGCCGCGCAAACGCGCTATGGCGCGCTTGCCGATGCGGTGCGATACAAGCTGCGGGCGTTCTCCGCGGCCACCGACAACGTCGGATTGTTCTTCGGTGAGGACGTGTTCGTGGCATTCGGCGCGATCGTGCTGATGACCACGTTCCTGCACGAGGCAGGCATCGACGTAGTGCCGTTGCACGTCGCGCTGTGGGGTATCCCGACCGCGATCTGCGCCTTTTTGATCCATGGCACGCGGCTGTACCTGCTCGACCGGTCGCTGGATCGCGAACTGCTGACCCAGCCGCGCGGCGCCGACGTCCCCCCCACCCAATCAAGCGGAGAACAAGCGTAATGCTGTCGATCAACTATCTTTACTGGCTGGTGGGCATCCTGCTGGCCATTGTCGCGGGCATGATCGTCACCGACACCACGCATCCAAAGCGCTGGCTGGCCGGCACATTCTGGGCCTTGGCGGCCATCATCTTCCTAATCGGCGAGCGCCTGCCGGCTGAACTGGTCGGCGCCTTCGTCATCGCAATGGCGCTCATCGCCGGATTCGGCGGCGTGGCCGGCGGCAAGGCGAAAATGCTATCGGCGGAGTTGCGCACGGCGAGCGCGAAACGACTCGGCAACAAGCTGTTCCTTCCGGCGCTGACGATCCCGGCCGTCACCGTCGTGCTCACACTGTCCGCACCGCATCTGAATGTTGGCGGCACACCGTTGCTGGACCCGAAGAACGTCACGCTCGTGGCATTCGGCATCGGCTGCCTCGTCGCCGTGGCGTTCGCATGCTTGCTCACGCGCGACACGCTTGCGCAGTCAACCCGGGAAACACGGCGCCTGGTCGATGCGCTGTCGTGGGCGGTGCTGCTGCCGCAGATGTTGGGCATGCTGGGACTGGTGTTTTCGGACGCTGGCGTGGGCAAGGCGGTTGCCCACCTGACCACGGCCTACATCAACATGGACCTGCGGGTAATCGCGGTCGCGGTGTACTGTATCGGCATGGCGCTCTTTACGGTCATTATGGGCAACGGCTTTGCCGCGTTCCCGGTCATGACCGGCGGCGTCGGCGTGCCGGTGCTGGTCGGTGTGTTCCACGCCGACCCAGCCGTGATGGCCGCGATCGGCATGTTCTCTGGCTATTGCGGCACACTGCTTACGCCGATGGCCGCGAACTTTAACATCGTGCCGGCAGCGCTGCTGGAGTTGCCCGACAAAAACGCGGTGATCAAGGCGCAAGTGCCGACCGCACTGGCGATCCTCGTGGCCAATATCGTGCTGATGAACGTGCTGGCGTTTCGCGCGTAGCATTGGGCTGGAGGGTGCCAGCCTGCGACACGAGGCTGGCCATCCGTTGTTCCCATGCCTGCCAAATGCGCGTGGCTTGGAGCTCCGTCTCGACCAGCTTGCCGCGCAGGTCCTTGTAGCGCACCGGCGCTTCCTTCATTAGGTACGTCGCCAAGCGATCGTGGCTGGCTTCCAGGTCCGGCAGCGGCATATCCGCATCCGGCAGCATGCCCTGTTGCGTGCTGATGAACTGTTCGATTGCGCAAGCGAGCAACTGCCGGCTGCCCGGGGTCCCCGCAGGCCGGCTCGCCAGCACGCTCAGTGCATCGCGCACGAGTACAGCCTGGCGGTATAGGCATTCGTCATTTTCGATGTCGCGGCTTAATCCCAGCACAAGCCGCTGTACCTCGGATGCGGCCACGTCCGGCATCGACGCGGCGACAGGGGCTGGCACGCCCGCCACGCCGCGACGATGCGCTGGCATCGCGCCTCTATCAACATTGAGCCCGCGCTCGATATGGCTATACGCGCGGTGCTTAGTTTCAAGCTTACGCTCCAAATAAATCAATTGTGTCTCGATCATTTGCTTGAGCACGCGCGCCTGTTCGGCATGATTCGCTGGATCGGCAAGCCACGCTTTTAGGCTCGTTCTTGTCAAATGGCGCCGCGACTCATTCCATGCATTGCGCGCCGCGCCGGATGCATTGCTCCACGCGCTGCGCGCGGCCCGCGAGGTCTGTGTCCGCGCATCCAGATGGACCGTACGAGCAAACGCCGATGCGGCCTTGGCCCGGCCTACTACTGCCTCCCCGGCACGCCGCGCGAACTGCGTCAGCTGCTGCTTACCATTAGGTTTAGGGCCCCGTCGGCGAATCACCTCGTCGTCGTCGGCTGTATAGGTATATTGATCGTCAAACCGCTTCGCGCATCGCGCAGCCACGTCAGCAAGGAAGGCCTGGCGCTGGTCCTCGCGTGCCGCCGCTTGATAATAGAAGACCTTACGCAGATCAAAACCCGCCCCCGGTCGATCGTCCGCGCATAACAAATCGACACTCGCCAAAAAATGCCGATCGAGTTCGGGGTCATCGTCGTGATAATAGCGCTGGTAACGCTGAAGTTTGCCGTGACCCTTCAGGTACTGCATTGAGAAAAAAATCATCGCGGCACTGGCTAGACCTGTCCCGGCCATCAGCACGACTGGCGCGGCTGGCGTCGCGAGCGCAGTGCCACCCGCCGCGACGATGCCAGCCAGCGCAAGCTTGGAGACCGTGCAAGCGGTATAAAGGCCACTACCGGCGACAAACCCTTTATTCCAGTCCGTATAGCGTGTGAAGAACGCATCGTGCTGCTGAGTCTTTTCGCGAAGAAAGCGTGCATAGCGCTCGCTGAGCGTATGCTCGTCATACGGCGGATCCATTGACGCGCCGCCTCGGCGCTGCGCTTCAGTTCGTTTTAGCCAAAAAGCTATTCTCGAATCCGTGCTTTGCTTTTCTGCACGGAACGCGTCGCGTTTTTTACGGGACTTGTGCAGCATGTAACCGCCGAGCGCCAGCGAACCGGCCGCAGCCATCGGACCCAGTGCTGCCGAACCAACCACGCCCGCAGCGCCAGCAGCAGTTGTTGCAACAGCGCTACCCTGCTGTCCGATGTAGACGCCCTTTAACGTGGTATCGACGATACATTTGGTTGCAATGGCGCTACCAGAGGCGAATGAACTAGCACCAATCACCTTGTCCGCATCGTTCTGCTTGCGCAGAAAGCGCAACGCGGCACGCCGCTCCTGCTGGATGGCCGTGAGCTTGGGCAGCGGCTGACCGCTTACAGGCGTCGCATTAGCGCCCGTACCCTCATCATTGCGCTGTTCTGCCGTGCCACCCACGTTGTGACGCCGCGCATCAAGCAACGCAGAGAGCGCCTGCAGCGCGACTATTTCTTTATCCACTTGATCGAGTGCCTGCGCCAACGCCTTGTCAGTCTTGCGCGCACGGCGCCATTCAGCAAGGCCCTCCTTGATCGCCAGCCCCGCCAGCGCCAGCAACGGTCCAGTCATGCCAGCGGTCACCGCCATATCCGCGATGCCATGCGGAATACCCGCGTCCTTGAGCCATCCGACCGGGTCATGCGCAAGCAATTCCGATGCTTGCCTGAACGCTGCTTCAACGCCGGCGCCGTCGCCCTTTGATACTTGAATCAGCGTCACGACCATCACATACAGGCAATGCACGAACTCATCGGCATCGATCGCCAGCGCACCACAATGCTCCGAGGTCTCGCCGAGCCGCTGCTCCACCAGTCGCTTCACTTGAGCATACAGCTCGCTAGGGCACTCCAGTCCCAGCATCGTGGCCGGGGCCGTACCGCGACGCCATGCTTTCAATTCGTCGAGCGTTGCAGCATGCTTATCGATGAGCGAGCAGGACGCTGTACCCCATCGAAGACGCTTCAGCGACGCCTTCCGGCAGGCAGGCGTGCCATCGCTGATGGCATTTAATTCATCTAGCAGCCCCGAACAGTTGGCAACGGACGCGATCTCCACGTCGATCTTCGGCGGATCGGAATGAACATCGGCCTTGTCTTGGTGAACGTACTTTTTCGCCCGCGAGGCGCCTAACAGAGGCAAGCCGATTGGACATGTAGAAAAACTTAGCATGGGTTGCGATCAAACAATGGACGCAATCCATATTAACGATAACCATTATCATTTACACTTTTAATCCGAAGCGAGACGCTTCCGCGCGCACGACGCCGCTAAGCGAATTAAATGGCTTTTGCCCATGCCACCGGGCATCATATCGCTTTGGCTGTGCGCCGCCTTGCTGTGTCACCATCACTTCATTCAGGAAAACCGTACGATGCACACCGTACTGCTAACCGGTTTTGAGCCATTCGAAAATGAACTGATCAATCCATCGTGGGAGGCCGTGCGCGCACTCGACGGCGCACGGATCGCGACCCCGTCTGGCGACGCCATCGTACACGCGCGGATGATGCCAGTGCGCTTTCGCACGCTCGACCAGGCACTGCTAGACGCGATCGAGGCAACGCATCCGTCGCTGGCAATCTGTGTCGGCCAAGCCGGCGGGCGTGCGGACTTGTCCATCGAGCGCGTCGCCATCAACGTGGACGATGCACGCATCCCGGACAACGACGGTTACCAGCCAATCGACGCTCCGATCGTCAGCGACGGACCGGCGGCTTACTTCTCCACGCTGCCGATCAAGGCGCTCGTCCATGCGCTACGCGAGGCCGGCCTCCCTGCATCGGTGTCGCAAACGGCCGGCACCTTCACGTGCAACCGTCTTTTCTACATCCTGTCGCACTACATCGCGACACGTGCACCGCAATTGCGCGGTGGCTTCGTGCATATACCCTATACGCCGCGACAGGCCGCGTGCCACCCAGGCCAGCCCAGCCTGCCAACCGCGTCCGTCATTGAAGGGCTGAAGGTCATTGTGCAGACTGCCTTGTCAGTCCGCATGGATGTGCCGGAAACGGGCGGCGCGTTGCACTAAGCTGGCCCCACTGGCCTGCCGCCTCGGCACGGCTCGGCCGCATCCGTACTAGCCTGCTGCCTCGGCACAGCCCGGCCGCATTCGCACGAGCCCGTCGCCTTGGCATGGCCCGGCCACATTCACACGATCCTGCCGCTTCGCGGCCAGCGCCGTGATAGCGACGCGAGCAGCCCGGCACATGTCAGCGCGGCACGACATCAAAGCCGCGATCGCGCAATAGCGCGAGCACGCCCTTTGGCCCGCCGAGATGCAGTGCGCCGATCGCGACGAAGATCGGTCTGTTGGGCTCGGCAAGCAGCAGCATACGTGCAACAAAGCGCTCGCTGCGCTGGTACACGATCCGATCATCAATGCGCCGCGACAACGTCGGCGAGCGCGCCAGTTTCGCCGATTGCCGCGCCTGCCAGTTTGCCATCGCATCGGCATCACCGGCATGCCATAGCGCATGCAGGACGCGCACGTCGGACACGTTGTCGGCCGGCATCTGCCGCAAGTCCTGCGCGAGCATCTCGCGCTGCTCGGCGAGCGTCAGTCCGGCAAAGGCGGCGATCTGCTCATCGCGCGTCTCGAGACCGACGATACGCCCCACGTATAGGTTTTCGAGCTGTGGCTCGGAACCGTACTCGGCCTGCAACCCGGCCGACAACGAGTCATAGGTCTCGATCAGCAGCGCCGCCAACCATGGGCGTGTCTTGCGGATTACCGCGAGCCCGGCAGGATTGCCGCGCATGCGACGCACGATCTTCGTCCACATATCGGCCGGCAGCAACCGTGGCAGACACGCATACGAGCACATGCCATAGCGCGTCACATCGTCCTGCGACATCACCAGATCGTCGGGCGAAAGCTCAAATGCCATGCACGACGCCGCACGCAACGCGTCGATGATCGGTTGCCGAAACGGTTGCTCGGCGGGATAGTCAGCCGGGTCGCCAACGTGCAGCGTGCCAAACAGGTACAGTGTCAGGGCGCCCCTGGTCGCGACATAGAACGGCATGTGCGCAGGCCGCGGCACACTCGCCTGGGCGGCGCCGGGCCGGCTAGGCGCCGTTCCGTCGTCGGCTTGCAGCGGCGGCGTGGCCGCCTCGGTCTGGTTGGCGGGTATCGGCACGGTCGGCGGCCCCAGCGGAACCTGCACCATGGACGCGCCGGACAATGCGTGCGCGGATGATGCGATACTGGCCAACAATCCGAAGGCGACCCACCACGTGAGCCACTTGGTCAGGCCGGTATTGCATCGCGCGCGGCGGCCGCGCCGCCACTCAAGCATCCATCTCCTCCGCACGGTGGCAGGCCACTTGGCGGCCGTCAACGTCGCGCAACCTCGGCTCTTCGGCCACGCACCGCTCGATCCGGTACGGACAGCGCTGATGAAATGTGCAGCCGCGAGGGGGGTTCAACGGCGACGGCAGCTCCCCCTCCAGCTTGATCTTAAGGCGACGGTCGGATTCGAAAATAGCCGGTGTGGCCGACATCAACGCGCGTGTGTACGGATGCCGCGGCCGCGCGAAGAGGGTCGCCTTGGCCCCTCGTTCCGCGATGCCGCCGAAATACATCACCATCACATCGTCGGCGACGTGCTCGACCACCGCGAGGTTGTGCGAAATGAACACGTAGCTGGTGCCGAACTTGTCCTGCAGATCCATAAACAAGTTCAAGATCTGCGCCTGGATCGACACGTCCAACGCTGACACCGGCTCGTCGGCTACGACGATGCGCGGCGTCAGGATCATCGCGCGCGCAATCGCCACGCGCTGCCGCTGCCCGCCGGAGAACATGTGCGGATACCGCTTCGCGTGTTCGGGTCGCAGACCGACCGTGCGCATCATCTCGGCGATGCGCGATGCCCGCTCGCCGGCGCTCATCCCGGTATTGATCGCAAGCGGCTCGGCCAGCGTCTGCTCGACCGTCTTGCGCGGGTTCAACGAGGCAAACGGGTTTTGGAACACCATCTGAACGCGTTTGCGCAACTCGGCTAGCTGCTCATGCGTGGCGGTCGCGACATTGGCGCCATCGATCAACAGGCGGCCAGACGTCGGGCTCTCGACCATCGTCAATTGCCGCGCAAGCGTTGACTTACCGCATCCCGACTCGCCGACGACCGCCAGCGTGCGACCACGGGCGAGCGAAAACGACACGCCGTTGAGCGCCTTCACGGTGGCCGTGCCGAATAGGCCACGGCGCACCTCGTAGTGCTTGGTCAGTTGGTCCGCAACCAGCACGGCATCCTCGGCCGTCGCCGTGTCGCGGGCATGCGCCACCGCGCTCATCGTTTACCTCCGTTCTCGTGCGCGCCGCGTGCGTGCGGGTCATGCCGGTCGTTGGCAACGCCGCTGGCAGGCGGCGCGGCCGGCGCCGCGACGCACTCGCCGGCGTCATCCCCCGGCGTCGCGCCGGCCAGCGCAATGCGCCCCGCATCGAGTATCGGCACCACGACCTTTTCCATATTTAGAGGACGGATGCATCGGGCACGCATCGCGTCGTCCTGCGCATCGAGTTGGGCGAGCGCGGGCCGCCCTATCCAACAATCGTCAACCCCATACTTACAACGCGGCGCGAACAGGCAGCCACTAGGGCGGTCGCCGTGACCAGGCACCATGCCGGAGAGCGCCGCGAGCCGCCGCGCACCGCGGTTGTGCTCGGGAATGGCCGCCAGCAGCGCCTCCGTGTACGGATGGTGCGGCGCCGAGAAAATATCCGGCACGCGGTTCATTTCGATGATCTCACCCGCATACATCACCGCGACCCGCTGCGCGACCTCGGATACCACAGCCAGATCGTGCGAGATCAGCACGAGCGCCATACCACGCTCCTTCTGCAAGCGCACCAGCAGGTCCATGATCTGCGCCTGGATTGTCACGTCCAGCGCGGTGGTCGGCTCGTCGGCGATCAGCAGTTTCGGGTTGCACGCCACGGCCATAGCAATCATCACGCGCTGATTCATCCCGCCCGACATCTGGTGGGGGAACGCGTTGATGCGGTTCTTCGCGTCCGGGATGCCAACTTGCTCGAGCAGGTCCAGCGCACGGCGCTCCAGGGCCGCACCGCGCAACCCTTCGTGCAAGCGAAGCACTTCCTTGATCTGGTAGCCGACCGTATAACTTGGATTCAGACTCGTGAGCGCGTCTTGAAACACCATCGCGATGTCCTTGCCAACGATGCGCCGGCGCTTAGCCGGCGACGCGCGCAACAGGTCGACGCCGTCAAAGCATAGTTCGTCGGCGCTGACGCGCCCCGGCGGGTCGATCAGCCCCATCAGGGCCATCGACGTGACGCTCTTGCCCGAACCGGATTCGCCGACAATGCCGAGCACCTCGCCGGCGGCCACCGACAGATTCACGCGATCGACCGCGGCCAGTCCGTCGAAGTCGACATGCAGGTTGCGGATCGTCAGCAACGGCGCACCTGCATCGCACGGTGCATTCGGATTCGGGCTCATGACAACCTCTTCAATTTCGGATCGAGTGCATCGCGCAACCCGTCGCCGAGCAGGTTGATGGCCAGCACGGTGATCAGAATCGACAAGCCCGGCATCGTGACGATCCACCACGCGTTGTCGATGTAGTCGCGCGCGGAGGCCAGCATCGCGCCCCATTCGGCTGAGGGCGGCTGCACGCCCAGGCCGAGAAAGCCGAGCGCGGCGGCATCAAGAATCGCGGTCGAGAAGCCGAGCGTGGCTTGCACAATCAACGGCGCGGTACAGTTAGGCAGCACCTGAGAGAACATCAGACGCAACGTGCCGGCGCCCGCCACGCGCGAGGCGGTCACATACTCCTTTTGCAGCTCGCCGAGCGCGGACGCGCGCGTGAGCCGCACGTAGGCGGGCAGCGCGACGATCGCAATGGCCAGCATCGTGTTGGTCAATCCGGGCCCGATCACGGCCACGACCGCCACCGCGAGCAACAATGACGGCAGCGCGAGCAGCACATCCATCAGCCGCATGATCGGCGCATCGCCCCAGCGCGGAAAGAATGCGGCGGCCAGCCCCAGTACGATGCCTGGCAGCAGCGCCAACGCGACCGACACCAGACCGATGAAGAACGACAGCCGCGCGCCGTACATTAGCCGCGATAGGATGTCGCGCCCCGCTTCATCAGTGCCCAGCACGAACTGCCAGTTGCCGCCAGCGAGCCACGCCGGTGGCAACTTGACAAACTCCCGGTACTGCTCGATCGGGCTATGCGGCGCCAGCAGCGGCGCGAACAGCGCGACCACGATCAATATCGTGACCACCACGAGCGCGCCGACTGCGCCGTGGTTGCGCGAGAATTGGGCCCAAAATTCGCGCGCCGCCAGCAAGCGTCCGGACGGCGGCGTCACCGCCTGCGGCGATGACAGGGGTGGGGTTGGCAAGTCTGCCATCGTTACCTCGTGTGGCGAATGCGCGGATTAAGCACGCCGTACAGCAAATCGACGAGCAGGTTGACCAGGATGACCAGCGTCGCGATCATCAGGATGCCGCCTTGCACGACTGGGTAGTCGCGGCGCGAGATGGCGTCGATCAGCCACTTGCCGATTCCAGGCCACGAAAACAGGGTCTCGGTCAACACCGCGCCCGCAAGCAAAGTGCCGACCTGCAGCCCAATCACCGTGACAACGGGAATCAGCGCGTTGCGCAGCGCGTGCACGAGGACGATCCGCACCGGCGACAAGCCCTTGGCGCGCGCAGTGCGGATATAGTCCTCGCGCAGCACCTCGAGCATCGACGAGCGCGTCATCCGCGCAACGACCGCCAGCGGAATCGTGCCCAACACCACCGCCGGCAGGATCAAATGCGACACGGCGGACTTGAACGCGCCCTCATCGGTGGACAGCAGCGAATCGATCAGCATGAAGCCAGTCGTATACGGGATGTCGTATTCCACCGCGATGCGCCCGGACACCGGCGTCCAGCCGAGCGTGACCGAGAACAGCATGATCAGCAGCAGTCCCCACCAGAAGATCGGCATCGAATAGCCGGTCAGCGCGGTTCCCATCACCGTGTGATCGAGCCACGAGCCGCGCCTAAGCGCCGCGGCAACGCCCGCCGGCAGGCCGAACAGCAGCGCGAACGCCATGGCGCAGACCGACAGCTCCAGTGTCGCCGGAAAGCGCGCGACGAACTCATCCATCACGCTGGTATTGGTGATCAACGACGTGCCGAGGTTGCCATGCAGCGCGCGGCCAACATAGTGCAGATACTGCAACGGCAGCGGCTCATCGAGCCCCAGGCGATGCAGCGCCTCGGCATGCATCTGCGGATCGACGCCGCGCTCGCCCATCATCACTTCGATGGGATCGCCGGGTATCAGATGAATCAGCGCGAACGCGAGAAGGGTGATGCCGATAAACGTCGGTATGACCATTCCCAGGCGGCGCAAGACAAAACGGATCATGAAAACTCCCGTTTGTGGGTGCCAGTGCGTGAGCGGCGGCGCGGGCTCGCGCCCGGGCCGCCGCAGTCCATGCTCAACGCTTGAGCGACGTGTCGTCGCCAGCGTCACGCAGGACGATGTCGAAACGCTTACTTCAAGCTCACGCCGTCAAAACGGGTGTAACCCAGCGGATCGATCTTGAAGTCGACAACGTTCTTCGCGATCGGCTGGTATGTCGTCGAATGCGCGAGCGGCGAGAACGGCAGCTCCTTGGCAAAGATCTTTTGCGCCTCGATGTACAGTTTCGTGCGCTGCGCCTGATCGGTGGTCTCGCGGCCCTTGACGACCCGATCGTCGAAGGGCTTGTAGCACCACCTATCAAAGTTGTTGCCATGGACTGCGTCACAGCTGAGCAACGTGCCGAGCCAGTTGTCGGGATCGCCATTGTCGCCGGTCCAGCCAATCAGCATCGCGTCGTGCTCGCCCGCATGGGCGCGCTTAATGTACTCGCCCCATTCATACGTGACGATCTTCGCCTTCACGCCAACCTTCGCCCAGTCGGCCTGGATCATCTCGGCCATCAGCTTGCCATTCGGGTTGTATGAGCGTTGCACGGGCATGGCCCACAACGTGACCTCGGTGCCTTTCTTGACGCCCGCCTTCTGCAACAACGCCTTGGCTTGCTGCGGATCATACGGCAACGCCTTGATCGATGCGTCGTACGACCATTGGGTCGGCGGCATTGGGTTGGTCGCAAGCTGGCCCGCGCCCTGGTACACCGACTCGATGATAGCCTTCTTGTTGATCGCCATATCCAGCGCGCGGCGCACCTGCGCGTTGTCAAACGGCTTGTGTTCGACGTTGTACGCCAAGTAGCCAAGGTTGAAGCCCGGCTTAGACGGCAATTGCACGTTCGGGTCGCTCTTGAGCGACTCGATGTCAGCCGGCCGCGGATAGACTGTGATCTGGCATTCGCCGCGCTTGAGCTTCTGGCTCCGCACGCCTGGATCGACAGTGATTGAAAAGATCAGCTTGCCGACCTTAACCGCGCCCGGCTTCCAGTAATCGGGATTGCCGTCGAAACGGATCGTCGCATCCTTCGTGTAGCGTTTGAAAATAAACGGTCCGGTGCCGATCGGCTTCTGGTTCAAGTCCGGCGCGCGATTGGCCTTGAGCAGCGCGTCCGCGTATTCGGCTGACTGGATCGATGCGAACTCCATCGCCAAGTTCTGCAGGAACGGCGCGTTGACCTCCTTCAGCGTGAACCGCACAGTATACGGATTGATCTTTTCGACCTTTGCGATCAGTTTGTCCAGCCCCAAGTCAGTGAAGTACGGGAACTGGACCTTGTACGCCTTGTTGAACGGCAGATTCGGGTCGAGCATCCGATTGAACGTGAACAGCACGTCGTCGGCATTGAAATCACGCGTCGGCTTGAAGATGTCATTCGAGTGAAACTTTACGCCATGACGCAAATGGAAAGTGTATTGCAGACCGTCCGGCGACACATCCCATTTTTCGGCTAGGCCAGGTTCAATCTTCGTGCCACCACGCTCGAACTCGACCAGACGATTAAAGACAGTGAACGTATTGGCGGTGAAATCGGTGCCGGTGGTGTACTGCGCCGGATCGAAGCCCGCGGGGCTGCCCTCGGAGCAATAGACTAGCGTCTTGTTGGGCAACGACGCGGCTTGCGCGAGCCCGGCGCCACTCAGTGCCAGCGCGGTCACCACGGCGAGCACGGCATGATAGGTCGCGCGGTAGGGTTCGGATAACGGACGGTTATGTGGCATGCTTGCTCCGAATTGTCGTCCCGGGATCTCCGGTGTAGGCGCGAGTGTACTGGATTTCGCCAAACCGGCAAGGCGGAAAAAAAACGCACGTTCGACAAATTCTCAACGGCCAACGCGCGCCGGGCCGTCCTTGTTGCGCTCTAGATGCGCAGACGCTCGCAAATCGCCTTGCTGGCCGCCGCGCCGTTCAGTGTGTAGAAATGCAATCCTGGTGCGCCGTTCACGACCAGCCGCTCGCACATTGCGGTCACGACATCCAGCCCAAATGCCCGAATGGCGTCACGGTCGTCACCAAAACTCTCCAGTCGCCGCGCAATCCACTTCGGGACTTCTGCGCCGCACATTTCGGAAAACCGCATCAGTTGCGCATAGTTCGTGATCGGCATGATGCCGGGCACGATCGGTGCGTCAACACCAAGCCTGCGCGCGTCGTCGACGAAGCGGAAATAGGCGTCCGCATTATAGAAATACTGTGTAATGGCTGAATTTGCGCCCGCCTTCACCTTGTGTGCGAAATTCTCCAGGTCCGCGCGCGGCGACCTCGCCTGCGGGTGGTATTCGGGATACGCGGCCACTTCAATATGAAACCAGTCGCCGTGCTCGGCGCGCACGAAGGCAACCAAGTCGCACGCATAGCGCAGCTCGCCGACCTCTCCCATGCCAGAGGGCAAGTCGCCGCGCAGCGCGACGATGTGCCTGATGCCGTGCTGGCGGTACTGCGCCAAAACGCCGCGCAAGCTCTCCTTCGACGCGCCGATGCACGACAAGTGCGGCGCGGCCTCGAAGCCCTCACCCGCCATTTCAAGCACGGTATCGAGCGTGCCCTGCTGTGTCGAGCCGCCGGCGCCAAATGTCACCGACATGAACTTTGGCTTAAGCGGCGCCAGTTGCGCACGCGTTGCGCGCAGTTTATCGACCCCTTCCGCCGTCTTCGGCGGAAAGAACTCGAACGAGATTTCAGGCAAGGACATAGGAGTATTGGAAAGAGATACGTGCCGCCGGCGTGCGTCCAGCGCGCGTTAGTACCAGCGCTCAACGGTAAAGCGATGCCCAAGGATCAACGCGCTCAGCAGATACGACACGATGCTGTACAGGATCGAGCCAAAGAATGCCGACCAAAAGCCGGAGACCTCGAACCCCTTGAGCAACGTCGCACTCAGCCAGAAGCACAACGCATTGATCACCAGAATGAACAACCCCAGGGTGAGCACCGTCAGCGGCAGCGTGAATAGGATCAGGAGCGGCCGGATAATCGCGTTGATCAACCCGAGCACGAGCGCGACGATCAACGCAGTGCCGAAGCTCTTGATTTGGATCGACGGCACGATATACGTGATGATCAGCAGCGCAAGCGCATTGATCAACCAGGTCAGCAATACAGTCATCGGGGGCTCCCTGTGATGCGGCCGGTGCGCGCCGGGGCACGTTATCGATCGTGCCCCGGCGCGCGTGCAGCCGCAGTTAGTAACGGTAGTGGCCCGGCTTGAACGGACCGTGCTTGTCTACGCCAATATACCGCGCCTGCGCGTCGCTGAGCTCGGTCAGTGTCGCGCCGATGCGCGCCAGATGCAGCCGCGCGACTTTTTCGTCCAGATGCTTGGGCAGCACGTAGACCTTGTTCTGATACTGGTCGCCGCGCGTGAACAACTCGATCTGCGCGAGCGTCTGATTCGTGAACGAATTGGACATCACGAACGATGGGTGGCCGGTCGCGCACCCCAGGTTCACAAGCCGCCCCTCGGCCAGCAGGATCACCCGCTTACCATCCGGGAAGATGATGTGGTCCACTTGCGGCTTGATATTTTCCCACTGGTACTGGCGCGTGGATGCCACGTCGATTTCGGAATCGAAGTGGCCAATATTGCAGACGATCGCGTTGTGGCGCATCGCCTTCATGTGGTCGTGGTTAATCACATGGTAGTTGCCGGTGGCCGTTACGAAGATGTCGGCCTTATCCGCCGCGTAGTCCATCGTGACGACGCGATAGCCTTCCATCGCCGCCTGCAATGCGCAGATCGGATCGATCTCGGTCACCCACACGGTCGCGCCGAGCCCGCGCAGCGATTGTGCGCAACCCTTACCAACGTCACCGTAGCCGGCCACCACGGCGATCTTGCCGGCGATCATCACGTCGGTCGCGCGCTTGATGCCGTCCACCAACGATTCGCGGCAACCGTACAGGTTGTCGAACTTGGACTTGGTCACCGAATCGTTCACGTTGATGGCTGGGAACGGCAGCTGGCCCTCGCGCTCCATCTGGTACAGCCGATGCACGCCGGTCGTGGTTTCTTCGGTGACGCCGCGAATATGCGCGAGACGCGTCGAGTACCAGCGCGGGTCCGTGTCGAGGTAACGGGCAATCGCGTTATACAACGCGACCTCTTCCTCGTTGAGCGGCTTGGCGATCACTGAGCGATCCTGCTCGGCCTTCGCACCCAGAATCAGCAGCAGCGTCGCGTCGCCGCCATCATCGAGGATCATGTTGGCGAACTGGCCGTTCGGCCATTCAAAGATCCGGTGCGCAAACTCCCAGTATTCGTCGAGCGACTCGCCCTTGTACGCGAACACTGGCGTGCCGGTTGCGGCGATCGCCGCCGCTGCGTGGTCCTGCGTCGAGAAAACGTTGCACGACGCCCAGCGCACGTCCGCGCCCAGCGCCTTCAGCGTCTCAATCAGCACGCCGGTCTGGATCGTCATGTGCAGTGAGCCGGCGATGCGGGCCCCCTTCAGCGGCTGCTCGGCCTGGTACTCGTCGCGGATCTGCACCAGACCCGGCATTTCGGTCTCGGCGATGTTCAGTTCCTTGCGGCCCCATTCGGCGAGCGACGGGTCGGCAACGACACAATCCTGGGATAGGTTTTTTTCGTAGACTACGGCGTTCATCACGCCTCCTTTTCTGTCAAGAGAAATAAAAGACGTGAGCGCCGTTGTGGCGGCGGCCGCGCGCGTTGACCGCGCAAATCGGAACCGCCGATCGAAACGTTTCGAGCCTGGCGGCTATTAGCCGTCGCAACGCTCCTCGAAACGAACGGTGATTGTAGCAAAACAGCAGATATCACTCAATCGAGCCAGACGGCCAGCAGCGGAGCCAGCAACACCCCACAGATCATCATCGTCAGGCTGGCGACAACGCCCTCTTGGCTGCCCAGCTCGCACGCCTTAGCGGTTCCGGCACCGTGGGCCGCCGCGCCGAGCAGCGTGCCGCGCGCCAACCGGCTCCTGAGCGACAGGATCGCCAGCACCCGTTTGCCGACCAGCATGCCGAGTCGCGATCACAAACAACGCGGTCAGATCGCGCGGCGCATGCAGCCGGTCGGACACCGCCAATGCGAACGGCGTGGACCCCGAACGCGTGAGCAGACTGTGCTGCAGGTCGGCGGACAAATGCAACCACCGCGCCAGCGCGAGTGAACCGGCGGCGCCGGACAGCACGCCCACGGCAACACCGACCGACAACGACAGCCAATGGCGCCGGATCAACTGTCGGTACTCATAGATCAGCACCGCGAATGCAACCGTGGCCGGGCTCAGCAGCCACATCAGCCAGCGAGTATCGCGGCAATAGACCGGGTACGGGATGCGCGCGAGCAGCACAATCACTGCCGAGCGCAACCGGCACGACGAGTAACGGCGTCAGCCAAGGCCAGCGAAAACGGGCATAGAGCGCCTTCGAGCCGAAGTACGCTGTTTTTCGGTAGCTCAGCCGGGCCACTTACAGACGCTTCTTTCGCATGCTTAATCCGTGTGAATCGCTCCTCTTCGAGCGCCGCTACGATTTTACCGTCGATGACAATCGACGCGGAGGATTCATGATAGGCGGAGTTGATGCCAAGGATTTTCATGTTTACGTCATCTTGTCAAAAATTGAAAAACCGATTTTTACCAAATCCACTATTTAATTATCATATTGTATATTCTTTTTCACTATCAGTTGTTTGATTCCTATGTAATACATTTAGCTTCTGGCGCAGAATACGACCGATCTGTGCAGTAGGCGCAGGCAACTCCATGTCGTAATGCTGGCAGGCGATGTCGTGAACCTCAATCTTGCCTAACACATAAGGCTGCCATACCTCTGGCGAGATAGGTTGAGTCCATGCATTTGGGGCCACTGCCGCCCTAAAAAACAACATGTCGCCACTGTAAATACGTGGCGAAAAATGTTGAACAAGCTGCACATTATTTTCAAGCACTGCACGGGTTTTCTCCCACAAATAATGGCCGGCTTCTGACAGACTGCCTGCAGCGTGACGTACGAACAGATGATACAAATCGTCTTCGGCAATCTCCGGCGTGTTATTCCGCTGCATATGATCCGGCGTAGTATCGAGCACCGCTAACAACGCAACTAGCTCGCCTTGTTGTTCAAGCTGCGTTGCCATGCTATGGACCACTTTTCCACCAAATGACCAACCTAGCAGATAGTAAGGCCCGCGTGGTTGAATGCGACGAATCTGCTGAATATAGTCTGCCGCCATCGCCTCGATCGTGACGGCGGGTGACGAGTCGCCGTCGAGTCCACGGGCTTGTAGGCCATAGACCGGTTGGTCTGCCTCCAAATGGCTCACCAGGCCTCGATAGTGCCAACTTAGCCCAGTCACAGGATGGACACAGAAAAGCGCAGGTCGAGCGCCATGAGGTTGAATGGGCAGTAGCACAGCAAAGGACTCATCCTGCATGTTCTCTTGTGCCGATACACGCTGCGACAGCGCGGCAAGGGTGGGTGCCTCGAATAGCGTGTGCATCGGAATGGAGATGCCCAATGCGGTGCGGCTGCGGCTGATCATCTGCACCGCGAGCAGCGAATGCCCACCCAACGCGAAGAAGCTGTCGTGGCGGCCCACCTGATCGACACCGAGCAGCTCGGACCAAATCTCAGCCAGCGTGGTCTCAAGCTTGCCCTGCGGTGCCTCATACGCCTGGTGTGCGAGCGCGTCAGCAGTCGGTGCCGGCAACGCTCGGCGATCCAGCTTACCGTTTGGTGTCAGCGGCAACGCATCGAGCCGCACAAACGCACTGGGCACCATGTACTCGGGCAACGCTGCCGCCACATGCGTGCGCAACGTGCCCGCTAACGCGTCATCGGGCTCGGCCACCACATACGCGATTAGCCGTTTATCTTGGTCTTCCCCCAGGGCCAGCACCACCGCGTCGTGCACCTGCGTATGCTGGGTCAGGCACGCCTCGATCTCGCCCAATTCAATCCGAAAGCCGCGAAGCTTGACTTGATGGTCGTTGCGGCCCAGAAACTCCAAGTTCCCATCGGGCAAGTAACGCGCCAAATCCCCGGTCTTGTACATCCACGCATCGGGCTCGGCCGAGAACGGGTCGCGCACAAAACGCTCGGCCGTCAATTCGGGACGGTTTAGGTAACCTCGCGCAACACCCGCCCCCCCAATATACAATTCGCCCACCGCACCTAACGGCACCGGCTGGCCATTGCGATCCAGCAAATAAATCTGCGTGTTCGCGATCGGCCGGCCGATCGGAACGGTATCGTCCGCATAATCCGATGGGCAGCTCCAGGCCGTTACGTCAATCGCCGCTTCCGTTGGACCATACAGGTTATAGAGCTGCACACTCGGTAGCAGCTTCTGGCAAAGCCGTACGCTTGCGCCAGGCAACGCTTCGCCGCTGCAAATCAGTCGTTTTATGGACGTGCACTGCTCAACCCCTTCATGGTGAAGGAACGTGCTAAGCATGGACGGCACAAAATGAGCCGTAGTGATGCGCTGCTGAATCATCAACTCCATCAAGACAGCGGGATCTTTGTGTACCTCGGGGGCTGCTATAACCAAAGTCGCCCCATTGAGCAACGTCCAGAAAAACTCCCAAACCGATACGTCAAAGCCAAAGGAGGTTTTCTGCAACACACGGTCGGCTGTCGTCAAACCATAGGCTTGCTGCATCCAGACCAGGCGATTGACAAGTGCACGATGCTCATTCTGTACCCCCTTGGGCACGCCGGTGGAACCGGACGTATAAATCACATACGCCAGATGCCGGGACGTGAGGGTGCACACCAACGGATTCGTCTGCGCCTGCGCCGGCTGCCTATTCGGGTCCAGCACCGTGCGATGAGCCAAGGCCGCCTCACCCAGCGCCGCCCGGCCCGCTGCATCGGCCAGCACAATCTCAGGCGCCGCATCCGTGAGAATATGCGCGAGCCGCTCGCCCGGATACGCCGGGTCCAGCGGCACATAGCCTCCCCCGGCTTTTAAAATCGCCAACAGCCCGATGACCATCGCCGGGGAACGTTCGACGCAGATCGCCACTCGTCCATCGGGCACAACACCCAGCTCGATTAACTGATGCGCGAGGCGATTGGCCCGCGCATTCAACTGAGCGTAGCTGAGCGTCTGGTCTTCATAGACTAACGCCGGCGCCTGTGGCGTCCGCTCGACTTGTGCTTCGAACAATTGGTGGATGCACAGATGTAAGGGGTAATCGCGTTGCGTCGCGTTCCACGTCTCAAGCAGTAGGGTCCGCTCCTCGCTGGGTAACACCTGCAGCTGCTGCACCGGCTGCTCTGGCGCTGTCTCGAGCGCCTCAGCCAAGCTCTCTAGCACCTGCTGCATATACCCGCACACCCGATCAGGGTCCAGCGACGCCACCGCCTGTGCCGTCAATCCCAGCGCTTGACCGAAATCTTCGACTGACAGGGTCAACGGGTAATTGGTGCGCTCCTCGGCCTTCAACAGCTCAACGCCCGGCAACCTGCCGCTCTCACCGGTGCTGATCGCATTGTGCCGATAGTTCAGCAGCGCACTAAAGAGCGGCGTGCCGGCCGGCACGCTACTACAGCGCTGCGCCAGCGCCAATGACGCATGTTCATGCTCCAGCAGCGCCGCGAGCCGCGCATGCATAGCGCGCACGGCTGCCTCTACACTACCGGCCAGGTCCACCCGCAGCGGCAGCGTATTGATAAACAGCCCCATCGCACTGTCGGCGCCCTCACCCGCTTGCATGCGCCCGAATAGGACTGTGCCGAATACAACTCGTTGTTGACCGCTGGCGCGTGCAAGCACCTGCGCCCACGCCAGGTGGCACAAGCTCGCTAGGCTTACACCCAGCCGCTTGGCGTGCGCCCGCAGCCGATCGTTCAACGCGGGCGGCAGCCTGCGGTGCGCTTCACGCACGTGGGTGGCATCATGATGCACTTGCGCCAGACCGAACGGTAGCGTTGGCTCGTCGATGTCGGCAAGCATCTCGGTAAAGAAGCGCTCGTGTTCAGCTTGACTGAGACCCAAGCGTGCTTGCGCGACCAGATTACGGAATGGCTGTGCAGCAGGCAGCGTCCGGCCTTGACCTGCAATGAACGCTTGCACCTCCGCGTGCATCATTTCAGCAGTCGAGTGGTCACCAATCAGGTGGTGCAACAGCTGAACTACCTGCCAGCAGCCATCGTTGTCCTGGGCAATCGCAAAACGCAGCAGCGGCGCTTGCGTCAGGTCCAGCCGCGTATGGCGGGGATCAAAACGCTGTGCCAACTGCTCGGCAATCGGCCCATCCTTCGCCTCCAGCGTCAGTTCGGTCACCGACAGCGGCGCATGTCGCCAGACCACTTGTGCGGGCGTGGACAGCCCTTCCCAGACAAACGCAGTACGCAGGATATCGTGACGATTGACGACCTGCTGAACGGCCTCCAGATACTGATCGAGCCGCTCGCGCGTATCAAAAGCCAGTTGCGCGCTCAGTAGATACGGATCACCCTCAGCCGACAGCAGATGGTGAAACAGGATGCCGTCCTGCAACGGCGACAGCGCATAAATGTCTTGGATGTTCGCGACCCCACCCGGTACCTGCTCGACAATACGATCGATATCGGCCTGCGTTAGCTCGATCAGCGGCAACCACTCTGGCGTCAGCGAGTTTGTCTCACGCGTGATGCGATTCGCTGGCACCACCACGTCACGTTGCTGGCCCAGCGACTGGGCCAGCGCGCTGAGCACCGGCGTATCGAACAGCGCGCGCACAGAAATTCCCAGACCGCGACGGCGCAACCGCTCAATGAGTTGCACCGCCAGCAGTGAATGCCCACCGAGCGCAAAGAAGCTGTCGTGCCGGCCCACTTGCTCCACACCGAGCAGCTCGGACCAAATCTCAGCTAGCGAGGTTTCGAGCTCGCCTCGCGGCGCCTCATACGCCTGATGCGCGAATGCCTCCGCGTCCGGCGCCGGCAATGCACGCCGATCGAGCTTGCCGTTCGGTGTCAGCGGCCACGCGTCCAGCCGCACAAACGCACTGGGCACCATATACTCAGGCAACACTGACGCCACATGCGTGCGCAACGTGCTGGCTAACGCGTCATCGGGCTCGGCCACCACATACGCCACCAAGCGCTTAGCTTGGCTTTCTCCCACGGCCAGCACCACCGCCTCATGCACCTGCGAGTGTTGCACCAGGCACGCCTCGATCTCACCGGGCTCAATGCGAAAGCCGCGAATCTTGACTTGATCATCGTTGCGGCCCAAAAACTCAATATTGCCGTCAGCCAAATAACGAGCCAAGTCGCCCGTTTTGTACATCCGCGCGTCGGCTTCTCGAGAAAATGGATCGCGCATGAAGCGCTCGGCGGTCATCTCAGGCCGGTTCAGGTAACCGCGCGCGACGCCCGCACCACCAATATACAGCTCACCGACCGCACCCAGCGGCACCGGCTGGCCATGTGCATCCAGGATATAGAGCCGAGTGTTGTCAATGGGCCGACCAATTGTGCGCCAGTTACTTTTGTCGTCGGTGACCTCATACACAGTCGCGGTCACCGTCGTCTCGGTCGGGCCATAAACGTTCAACAACCGCGGCCGGTGCCCATCGCCTGCAAACCAGCCCTCACGTGCTGACGCGCTTAACGCGTCTCCACTAATCATGACCACACGTACACTGTCTGGAAGGGGAACTTTTTCTTGGACCAATTGAGCCCAAAATTGAGTTGGTAAATCCGTCACACTGACACGGTTAGCCTGGCAAAGCGCCCAGAATGACTGAGCCCCGGCTAACCAGGCATCGGTGCGTAGCACTAATGTCGCACCCTGAGTGAGCGTGACAAACATTTCCCCAACCGACGCATCAAAGGATAAAGACGAACATTGCAGCATCCGGTCTTGCGCAGTTAAGCCCAGGCTACGCACCATCGCTGTCACCAAGTTGACCAAGCTGCGGTGTGAAACCATGACCCCTTTGGGCTGACCTGTGGAACCTGACGTATAAATCACATAGGCCGAGTGCTGCGCATTCAGCGACAACTCGCATACATCAGGATTGTGCGCGCTTTGGTGCGCCCACGGCGCTGCATCAGCGTGTAGATCCAGTACCGGCACACCCGCGCCTAAGCTTTGCGTCACTGCGGCAGGCGGTGTTCCCACGCTGAGTAATACGGTGGGCGCACTATCTGCCACCATATAAGCCAGGCGTTCTGCCGGATAGGTGGGATCCAGCGGCACATACGTGCCACCGGCCTTGAGCGTGGCGAGCATGCTCACGACCGTTTCCGGGCTGCGCTGAGCGCATAGGGCCACCCGCGCATCGGGTCCAACGCCTAACTCGATCAACTGATGTGCTAAACGATTAGCCTGTGTATTCAGTTGCGCATAGCTCAGTGTTTGGTCTTCGTACACCAGTGCCGTTGCCTCCGGCGTGCGTATTACTTGCGCTTCGAACAACTGGTGGATGCATAGGTGCGCTGGATAGTCCCGCTGCGTCGCGTTCCACGTGTCAAGCAACAAAGTTCGCTCAGCTGACGCCAACAACTCGACATGCGTGACGGGTTGCTGCCCATCCACGGCTATCGCCTGCAACATCGTCTGCAGATACCCGACATGCCGCTCAATTGTCGCGCGCTCAAACAACGCGGTCGCATAGCCCAGGCTGCCGACAATTTCCTCGCCCGCCTCGTACAGACCTAACTCCAGATCAAACTTGGCGACGTCGTAGTCCAGCTCCATCGGTTGCACAGTCAGGCCGGGCAAGTCCCAAGCCGCGATCTCACTGTCCTGCCACGCGAACATCACCTGAAACAGCGGCGTATGCTCGAGCCGGCGCGGCGGCTGCACGATCTCCACCACTTGTTCGAATGGCAAATCCTGATACGCTTGCGCGTCCAGCGTTGTACGCCGCACCCGCTCGAGCAACTGTGTCACACTGGGCTCGCCGGACAAATCCACGCGCAGTGCGAGCGTATTGACAAAGAAGCCAATTAACGGCTCGAGTTGATAGTGGTTGCGATTGGCGCTCGGTATGCCAATGACCAGATCATCCTGCCCCGACAGCCGCGCGAGCACCGCGCTCCACGCCGCGAGCACCGTCATGAACAGCGTTGCGCCGTGCGCTTGGCTCACGCGCTTCAGCGCCCCCGTGGTGTGGGCATCGATACGAATCGGCACCTGCGCGCCGGCAAACGATTGCTGCGCCGGACGAGGCCGGTCAGTCGGCAGCGCCAGCAATACCGGAGCATCGGCGAGCTGCGTGCGCCAGTACTCGCTTTGCGCCTTGAGCCGCTCGCCCGAGAGCCACTGTCGCTGCCAGGCCGCATAATCCGGATACTGAATCGCTAGAGGCGGCAATGGATCCGTCTGTCCGTCACAAGCTGCGCGGTACAGCGCATTGAGTTCGCGCACCAGCACCTCGATCGACCAGCCATCCGAGACAATATGATGCTGCACGAGCAGCACCATGTGCTCGTCATCAGCCAATTGAATCCCGCAGGCTCGCATCAGCGGACCACGGGTCAGGTCGAACGGCGCTTGGGCCGCCTCAGCACGGAATTGCGCTAACCGGGCTTCCCTATCGGGCACGCCGCGCAGGTCATGCCAGGTTATCGGCACGCCCGTCTCGGCGGGCAGCAGCTGCACCTGCGGCTGACCGTCAACGCTGACGAACACCGAGCGCAGCGCTTCGTGGCGCGCCAAGAGCGCATTCAGCGCCTGCTGCCATGCGCCCCGATTTAGCGGCCCCCGCACGCGCAGCGCAAGCGGTATATGATAGGCGTCGCTCGCCCCGTCGAGTTGCGCGAGGAACCATAGCCGTTGCTGCGCAAACGACAGCGGCAATGCTCCGTCACGCGATACGGGCGTAATCGCCGACGATACGCTACTGTCTGACGTGCATTGCGCACTGAGCACGGCAGCCAGCCCAGCCAGCGTAGGCGCGGCAAACAGCGCCGCGAGCGGCAATGGCATACCGAGTGCGGCCACCCGATTCATCAAACGTACCGCGAGCAGTGAATGGCCGCCAAGTGCGAAAAAGCTATCATGGCGGCCCACCTGTTCGACGCCCAGCAGCTCAGCCCAGATTTGCGCCAGTGTGGTCTCGAGTTCGCCTTGCGGCGCTTCATATGCTTGATGCGCAAGAGCGTCAGCGCTTGGCGCGGGCAGCGCACGCCGATCCAGCTTGCCGTTAGGCGTCAGTGGCCACGCATCGAGCCGCACGAACGCGCTAGGCACCATATACTCGGGCAACGCTGAAGCCACATGCGCGCGCAACGTGCTGGCTAGTGATTCATCAGCCTGGCTAATCACATAGGCGATCAAGCGCTTGTTCTGGTCGTTACCTGTTGCCAGCACCACCGCATCGCGCACTTGCGGGTGTTGCGTGAGACACGCTTCTATCTCCCCCAGCTCAATGCGAAAGCCACGAATTTTGACTTGATCATCGTTGCGGCCCAAAAACTCAACATTGCTATCAAACAAATAACGAGCCAAGTCGCCCGTTTTGTACATCCGCGCGTCGGGCTCAACCGAGAACGGATCGCGCACAAAACACTCAGTGGTCAGTTCCGGTCGGTTTAAGTAACCGCGCGCGACGCCCGCGCCGCCAATATACAACTCGCCGACTGCGCCCAGCGGCACCGGCTGGCCGTGGCGATCTAGGATATAGAGCCGGGTGTTATCAATTGGACGGCCAATTGTGCGCCAGCTACTTTCGTCATCGGTGACCTCATACACAGTCGCGGTCACCGTTGTCTCGGTTGGGCCATAAACGTTCAACAAACGCGGCCGGTGTCCATCACCTGCAAACCAGGCATCACGTGCTGACGCGCTTAACGCCTCTCCCCCAATGAGAATGGCACGTATCCGGCTGGCAACGGGCGCTGCGTCTTGCGCCAACTGTGTCCAAAACTGCACGGGTAAATCCACCACGCTCACCTGGTGACGTTCACAAAGCGCCCAAAATGGTTCGGCCCCGCTCAACCATGCATCCGTGCGCAGCACCACTGCCGCCCCCTGTGTCAACGGCGTAAAAATTTCCTCGACCGACGTATCAAAAGACAGCGGCGCAAATTGCAACATCCTGTCCTGCGTCGTGATGCCAAGCGCTCGCGCGATCGCGGTGACAAGATTGGCAATGCCTTGGTGGGGAACCATAACCCCTTTGGGCTGGCCTGTAGAGCCTGACGTATAAATCACATAGGCCAAATGCTGTGCATTCAGCGACAACTTGCACGCGTCAGGATTGTGCGTGCTTTGATGCGCCCACTGCCCTGCATCAGCATACAGATCCAGTACCGGCACACCAGCGCCTAAGCTTTGCGTCACTGCGGCAGGCGGTATTCCCATGCTGAGCAATACAGTGGGCGCACTATCCGTCACCATATAAGCCAGGCGCTCTGGCGGATAGTTGGGATCGAGCGGCACATACGCGCCGCCGGCCTTGAGCGTGGCGAGCATGCCCACGACCGTTTCCGGGCTGCGCTGAGCGCATAATGCCACCCGTGTATCAGGCACAACACCTAACTCGATGAGCTGATGTGCCAAGCGGTTGGCCTGCGCATTGAGTTGCGCATAGTTCAGTGTCTGATCCTCACAGACCAACGCCACCGCATCCGGTGTGCGTGCCACCTGTGCTTCAAACAACTGGTGGATGCACTGATGCAGTGGAGAGTCCTGCTGCGTTGCGTTCCACGTTTGAAGCAATAAAGTCCGCTCCTCGCTGGGCAGTACCTGCAGCTGCCCAATCGACTGGACGGGCGTTCCCTCAAGCGCATCGGCCAGGCTTTCCAGCGCCTGCTGCATATACCCGCACAGCCGATCGGGGTCCAGTGGCTCAACGATTTGCGCAATTAGTCCCAATGCCTGTCCAAAATCTTCAATCGACAGCCCGATCGGATAATTGTCACGCTCTTCGGCGTACAGTAGCTCCACACCGGGGAGGATGCTGCGCTCGTTTGAGTCCATCGCATTGTGCCGGTAATTGAGCAGCGCACTAAAGAGCGGCGTGCCCGCCGGCACGCCGCTGCAGCGCTGCGCGAGCGCCAGCGACGCATGCTCATGCTCAAGCAGCGCCGCTAGCCGCGCATGTGTGGCACGCACCGCTGCCGCCACACTGCCCTCTAAGTCCACGCGCAGCGGCAGCGTATTGATAAAGAGCCCCATCGCGCAATCGGCACCGTCGCCAGCGCGCATCCGTCCAAACAGCACCGTACCAAACACAACCGACTGTTGGCCACTAGCGCATGAGAGCACCTGTGCCCACGCCAGATGACACAGGCTCGCGACACTCACGTTTAGGCGCTTCGCATGCGCACGCAGCCTATCGTTTAGTGCCTGCGGCAGCCTGCGGTGCGCTTCACGCACATGTGCGCCGTCACGATGCACCTGCGCCAAGCCGAACGGCAGCGTTGGCTCCTCGATGTCGGCAAGCATGTCAGTAAAAAAGTGCTCGTGTGCGGCTTGGCTTATACCCAGGCGCGTTTGCGCGACTAGATTACGGAACGGCTGTGCAGCAGGCAGCGTCCGGCCTTGACCTGCAATGAACGCTTGCACCTCCGCGTGCATCATTTCAGCAGTCGAGCGATCGCCAATCAGATGGTGCAGTAGCCGTACCAGCAACCAGCGGCCATCAGTGTTCTGAGCAATCGCGAAACGCAGCAGCGGCGCTTGCGTTAGATCCAGCCGAGTGTGGCGAGAATCGAAACGCTGCACCAACTGCTCGGCAATCGGCCCGTCGGCAGGATCCAGAGTAAGCTCAGTGGTCGACAGCGGCGCATCACGCCAGACCACCTGCGCGGGCGTGGACAAGCCTTTCCAGATAAACGCAGTGCGCAAAATGTCGTGGCGATTCACGATTTGCTGGACCGCATCCAGATACTGATCGAGCCGCGCTCGCGTATCAAAGGCTAGCTGCGTGATCAGCAGATACGGATCACCGTCGCTGGCGAGCAGATGGTGAAAGAGAATTCCGTCCTGCAGCGGCGACAGCGCATAGATATCCTGGATATTCGCGACGCCACCGGGCACCTGCTCGACAATGTGGTCAATATCAGCCTGCGTGAGCTCAATGAGCGGCAGCATCGAAGGCGTGAGCGCCGTCGTCTCGGGCGTAATGACGTTGGGTGGCACCACTACGTCATGATGCTGGCTCAGCGTTTGCACCAGCGCACTGAGCACCGGGGTGTCAAATAGCGCGCGCACGGACAAGTCCAAGCCTAGTAGGCGCAAGCGCTCAATCAATCGCACCGCGAGCAGCGAATGGCCACCGAGCGCAAAGAAGCTATCATGCCGGCTGACACGCTCGACGCCTAGCAGCTCGGCCCAGATTTGAGCCAGCGTGGTCTCGAACTCGCCTTGCGGTGCCTCGTACGCGTGATGCGCGAACGCGTCAGCGCTTGGGGTGGGCAACGCACGCCGGTCTAGCTTGCCATTGGGCGTCAAAGGGAGCGCGTCAAGCCGCACAAAAGCACTGGGCACCATGTATTCAGGCAAGCTTGCCGCCACATGCGCGCGCAGCGTGCTGGCCAAGTGCTCGTCGGCCTCAGCGACCACATACGCAACCAGACGCCTGTCGTTGCCTTCGCCTCGCACGAGCACCACCGCGTCACGCACTTGCGAATGCTGGGTGAGGCATGCTTCGATCTCGCCCGGCTCAATGCGAAAGCCGCGGATCTTAACCTGATCATCGTTGCGGCCCAGGAACTCCAGGTTGCCGTCCGGTAAGTAACGGGCTAGATCGCCCGTCTTGTACATCCGCGCATAGGGCTCTTGAGAAAATGGATCGCGCACGAAGCGCTCAGCGCTCAGCTCCGGGCGGTTTAGGTAACCACGCGCCACACCCACGCCGCCAATATACAATTCGCCCACCGCGCCCAGCGGCACCGGCTGACCCTGCGCATCGAGCAGATAAATGCGTGTGTTTGCAATTGGGCGGCCGATAACTTCTTGTGGCAATATTTGGTCTACGCTGCCGTATTGATAACTCGTGACGTCACCATTAACTTCCGACGACCCATAAAAATTGAACAGCTGAATACTCGGCCATGTGGCAATAACCTGTCGCGCTAACTCGGGTGCTAACCGCTCACCGCTGCATATGAGCACTCGCAGTCTGTCAAGTTGGTTCTTTTCTCCTTCCAAAAAGCATTTAAGCAATGACGGCACGATAACTAGGTGGGAAACGCCAGTCTGCCGCAAGCGTTGCGCGAACAAAGACACATCTTTAACGGTGGTGTTGTCAAATACGACTAGCATGCCACCTGCGAGCAACGCCCCGAGCGTCTCGGTGATCGAATCCACAAAGCCGATACTCGTCTTCAATGCAGTGACCGGAGGTTCCTCTAGCACATTTTGAGTGAACCACAGCAGGCGGTTAGTCAGTCCACCAATGGTTGCTCCAACCCCTTTGGGCTGGCCCGTAGAGCCAGAGGTATAAATCACATAAGCTAGATGGTGCGGTGTCAAAGACGGCACTCGTAAATTATGCTCCGGGTAGTTCTGTTCAGCGCCGGCGTCCAAATCGATGACCGGCATTAGTTGCTTGCCAATCAATTCCCGTGTCGAAGCCTGGACCAGCACAATCATCGGCGCGGCATCCTGTAAAATATGCGCGAGCCGCTCGCCCGGATAGCTCGGGTCGAGCGGCACATACGCGCCGCCGGCCTTCAAAATCGCCAGCAGGCCGACGACCAGCGCCGGTGAACGCTCGGCACAGATCGCCACGCGCGCATCGGGCTTAACGCCCAACTCGATGAGCTGGTGTGCCAAACGGTTGGCCTGGGCATTCAGTTGCGTATAGTTCAGTGTTTGATCTTCATAGACCAATGCCGTGGCCTTGGGCGTGCGCTCAACTTGCGCTTCAAACAATTGGTGGACACACAGATGCGCTGGATAATCACGCTGCGTTGCATTCCACTCGACCAGCAGCCGATGCCGCTCTTCAGTGTCGAGCAGATCGATGCTATCAATCGGTTGCGTGGCATCGGCAGCTAACACTTGCACGAACCGGATAAACCGGCGCTGATGTGCGCCGAGCGCCTCTGCGGTGTAGCAGGCAGGATTGGCGTTAAGGTCGATCCGTAATTGATGGCTGCCTGGAATCCAATAGACACATAGCATCAAATCCTCGACCGGACCACTAAGCAAACTATGTCTTGTCGACGAATACCCACCAAACGACAGATCATGGTAAAACGGCATCATGTTGACTGTCGTACCAAACAACCGTTGTCCGGACGATAGCCAAAGTTGACGCCGCAGCGCTTCGCTCGGGTAGCGTTGGTGCTGCAGTCCGCTTTGCATCGCCTGCGCGGCCTGCGGCATGAATGACGACAGGTTCATTCCTGGTCGTATAGTGAGCCGCAGGGGCAGTATGTTGGATTTCATACCAGGAATATGCCGGTCGGCACCAAAGCGGGCCTTGACCGGAAGACCCAATACGACGTCTTGTTCACCCGTGAATCGATAAAGATACGCGGCCATCGCCGCCGTCATAAACTGTGCTAGCCGGCGAGCATCCGACGCAGTGTCGCCCAGCACCTGGGCGGCCAGATAAGTCGTCTGACGCAGCCGCTGCTGTAAGGCGGGGGCGGCGCGGCTTGCTAGCGTCGCAGGCTCAGGCCAATGGGCGCAGTGCTTGAGCCAATACGCTTCGTCTTGCACCCGTTGGTCGGATGCCTGGTATTGCGCATCGCTCTCTAATAGCTCCAGGACGGAGCCGAAAGTGCACGGCTCTGGCGCTACGCCCGCGCACAGCGCGCTATACACATGTGCGACGCGCTGGTTGATCAGGTACTGGCCATATCCATCCATCATGATATGGTGATAGCGCTGATACCAAATCCATTGCGCAGGCGCCACTTTCAGCAACGCATAGCCAAAAAGCGGTCCCTGCGTCAGATTGACCGGTTGCTGATAATCGGCCTGCATCCACGCCTGGGCCGCGGCATGAGGATCAGCTTGTGCCGTAAGGTCCAACACCGGCATTGACCATGCGGGTGTACCGATTCTCTGCCGCAGCCCGTCATCGCTATCGACAAATTGCAAGCGTAGGGTGTCGGCCTCATCGATGACTTGACGCAATGCCGCTTCAAAGGCGGCCGCATCAATCGTGCCTTCGATCACCGTGTACTGCGCAATGTTGTAGACAGGGCTGTCTGGATGCAGTTGCTGCGCGAGCCAGATCTCCGTTTGGGCAGTGGTTAATGCATACGTAACGGGCGTGATGCTAGCATCCATAACAAAGCTCCGATTCAGGTGACCGAGCGGCCTGATATTTAATAGGTATACAAATTAATATAATGACGCACTCAGAATCTCTCGTTGTTTTTCGGGAACTACTACGGCTTTTACGACACCTTTTGTGCAATCTTTAGCCATTCAATGCGGCGATCAGGGCCACTCATCGGCACGCATCAGTGCGCCGTTCGTATCACTTGGCCGACCAGTGATCACGCCACGGTCAATTGATGTCAAACTTTAGCGTACACACCTAGCATAACGGGCGTGACGCTGCGCGTGAATTGGCGTTTCACTCGGCCAAGCAAGACAGTTAAAACCAGTACGTCGCACAGGCGTGGCGTCATTGGGTTCGGCACTGGGGTACTTCTTCATTTTTCTCTCCAGACATCACTTTTTTAGCCATACGGCTACAGCAACGCACCCGTTTGCTGACTAATCAGCACAACGTTAACTGCTTGACGTCTTGCAATCACTGTACCCAGCTGTCAGGAGCCACTACGCAGATTCAGGTCATCGCGTCACTTAGCGCCTAATTAAAAGACTGTAACGCACTCGCCATAATGCACTCAAGCCTTTTATCTTTGCTTAAAACGACAGGTCTTGAACAAATGAAACGATAAAACCGAAATTTGCAACAGACAGCGGAAGGCAAGCCATTGCAGTTCGCCACTGTGCCAACCTACCAGCAAGGTTTGACACACTTTTAGCTGAGACTGCTTGGGCAGCAAAAAACCTAAGTCAATGCGCACGCTGTAGACGTCCATTTCTGCGCGCTTACTCAACAAAGCAAAAAGGCGTTGCTGTTGTACGAGTGTTGGTCAATACCGATGCCCCTACTACTATTCTGGGCCATTACAGTTTGAGTGCAGCTCAAGTCGACGTCGCCCAGTTAAACGATGTCGCACGGCAAAAGCTCCCACGCTATCCGGTGCCCTGCTTTCGTATGGGGCGCCTCGCCGTCCATGCTTCTTACCAGGGATGTGGGCTAGGGCGACTTTTACTGGGTTGTGCTGTTGCACGATGTCTGAAAGCCCGAAAACAGGTCGCTGCCTATGCCCTTCTTGTCGATGCCAAGGACGCTAACGCTTAAGGTAACCGTTTTTTATAACTGTAAAGCGCAAGTTCAAAAAACGCCAACCACAAGCCGAACCAGCCACCCGGCTTCTGTTTAACGCGCTTGCATGCGTGCCTTAACCGCATACTAGCGCCATCAAATCCGGTAGGCGCGAGCTCACGCTTGCCAACATGCGCTGCTCGGCCAGAATGTCGTCTAACATCGCGCGCGTGGTCGTCGGGTTTGCGAGGACCACGCGAAATACGACGATTGCCCTGCCCTGCCACCGCTCGGAGGTGATGCGTGTTCTGGACACAAACGAGCGGCCTGCGTCACGCTGCATTTCCTGTATGCTAACAGTCAGCGCATCAAGCGCATCTTGAATAGCGGACTGCAATGACGCGGGGCCGTTGGTTAATGCCTCGCGCACCGACTCTGGCACGTAACGATAAGTCAAAATGCAAAGCTGCGGCGCAGTGACAAGCTCAAAATCCCGCTGGCGTTCGATCAGCGACGCGAAATATCGCGCATTGTCGATACTCAGATCGATCAGCCGAGCGTACCCCCGGCGTCCGAGCAAGCGTAGATTCGTGTACAGCATCACCGACGCCGCGCCGCGCGATCCCTCAAGCGTATGACAGCCGAGATCTTTCGAACCCTTGCGCACGATGTAGTTGGCGTGCTGGCGGATCTCGGCCGTCCACGTCGGCTGTCTGAACAGTACCACGCCTGACCCCATCGGTACATACAGTTGCTTATGCGCGTCGATGACAATGGAATCGGCGCTCTCGATACCGGCCAATCGATGACGGTGACGCTCCGACATCAGACTTGCACCACCCCAGGCTGCGTCGACGTGGAAATGACAGTTGGCCTCGCGCGCCACATCGGCGAGCGCATCGAGCGGATCAATAGCGCCCGTCTCGGTAGTTCCCGCAATACCCACGATCGCCATCGGACAAATATTGCAGCGCTGCAGGTCACGCACGGCCGCGCGCAATGCGTCAATGCGGATTCGGTCCGCTGCATCCACAGGAATCCGGACCAGGTGATCGCAACCGATCCCAAGCACATCCGCGGCCTTGCGCAGCGAATAATGCCCGCGCTCCGATACAAGAATAGCGAGCCCGTCGTAGCCGTAATGGCGAAGCGCCTGCATGAGCCCGACGCGGTTGACCCCGGCGAAGCCAGCCCGGGAGCGCAGTAGATTATTGCGGCTTGCCCATAGTGCGGTGAGATTGGCCACCGTGCCACCCGAGCAGAATACACCGAGCGCATGATCGCCGCTATGCAGCCAACTTCGATAAAATGCATCGTCCTGACCAAAAACCAGCTTGTGCAGCATCCCGATGACCTGACGCTCAAGCGCCGTCATCGCAGCAGAGGTTTCTAGCTTCACGACATTTTGGTTTAGCGCGGTCAGCACCTTCGCGAGCGAGGGTAAAAACGACGGCAGCGACGAAGTCATGTGCCCAACGAAGGTCGACGACGCAACCGGCATGACGCGACTAAACACGTCGTCGAGCAAGTGTGCGGCGTGTGCGTCAGGCAACGCCGCTGTCTCGGGGAAATCGACCATCGAGAACGTCGTTTCGGCATCGGGATGCGCACCACCTGGCTTGAAACGGTTGCTTGCAAAAAACGCGGCTGGGTGCTGCGCGATCAGCTGCTCAAGCCACACGAATTCGCCGCGGTCCGCGTCGAACCATTGCAACACATCGTTCAGCTCACGTGCGGCATTCTCGTTATCGGGCAGGCTAACCATGACCATTCTCGGTTAGCGCGATCAAATTCGCGCTTAAGGTTATTGAACGTTTCTGCACTACAAAGTTTATCGTACCGCATTTGTCTGGCCTTGAGCTTATTGATTCTCCAATTCATTTAGCTTGCGGGCTAGGATGGGACCAATGAAGGCCGTCGATTCCGGCTTGAGCATTGCTCCATGACTGCAGTGCGCACTGGATAACGGTTGTGTAACGGGCGTGATGCTAGTAGCATCCGTAACAAAGCTCCGACTCAGGAAACCGATCGCCCTATTAATTAATAGATGTGCAAATCAATATTAATGCCGCACTCAAAATCTCTCGTTGTTCTTCGGGAAATACTACGGCTTTTATGACACATCGCGTGCAATCCTTAACCATTCACTACAGCGATCAAGGCCACTCATCGGCACGCGTCAGTGCGCTCCTCGTGCGACTTGGCCGGCCAGTGATCACACCACGACCAATTTATGCCAAGCTTTAGCAAAAATACTAGGCATAACGCGCGTGACGCTGCGCGCAAATTGGCATTACAGTCGGTCAAGCAAAACAGTCAAAAAGAACAGGGCAAGCCAGTGCGTCGCACAGGCACGGCGTCATTGGGTCCAATACTGGTTTACTTCTTCATTTTTCCCTCCAGACATCACTTTGCTTAGCCATACGGCTACGGCAATACACCCGTTCGCTGACTAATCAGCCCGCCGTTAACTGCTTGAAGTCTTGCAATCACTTTACCCAGCTATCAGGAGCTGCTACACAGATTCAAGTAATTGCAACGCTTAGCGCCTGGTTGAAAGACTGTAACGCACTCACCATGATGCACTCAAGCCCATTATCTTTGCTTAAAACGACAGATCTTGAACAAATGAAACGATAAAGCCAAAATTTTCAATAAAAAGCGGAAGGCAAGCCATTGCGGTTCGCCACTGTGCCGATCTATCAGCAAGGCTTGACACGCTTTAGCTGAGACTGCTTGGGGCAGCAAAACTCGTCAGATGCTGTTAAGTGTGAAGCCACCGCATCGTTGATATTGATCTGCTGTAGGAGTTTTGGACCGATTTGAAAGCGAGTTTTGCGGCAAACTTGGCCCTGAACGAGGTGGTTTTTCATAAAATGCATGATCCGCTTGGGTTTTCTAGACCAGATCTAGAGCGAGTTTTCCGGCGTTTCGGGTCCAGCCGGACCCGGCAAAAGCGCCAGCTGACGGGCAAATTCAGCTGGCGCCAACTCTTTGAGAGCAGAGTGAGGACGGCTCTCGTTGTAATCCCGGCGCCACGCCTGGACGATCGCTTTTGCTTCGCTCAACGTCTCGAACCAATGTAAGTTCAAGCACTCGTCACGGAATGATCCATTAAACGTCTCGATGTGGCAATTGTCCGTCGGCTTACCCGGCCGGCTAAAGTCCACTTTTGCGCGATGATGATATGCCCACATATCAAGCAGACGTGCGGAAAATTCGCTGCCATTGTCCACGAACAGGTGCCGTGGAGCGCCGCGTCTGGCTGCGATTCGATTCAGTGCTGACACTACGTGTTCGCCTTTTAATCGTTGTCCGACTTCGATGGCCAGTGCTTCCTTCGTGAAGACATCCACGATCGTCAAGGTTCGGAATTTTGAACCATCAGCCAGCTGGTCGGCCACGAAATCCATACTCCAGGCGTCGTTCGGTTTGGCCGGCATGATCTTGGCCACCCGTGTCACCACCATCTTTCGTCGCTTCGGCAGCTTCGAGCGCAGCTGCAACTTTTCTTCGCAATACAGCCGGTACGCCTGATTCTTGCCCAACTGCCAGCCTTCGCGGCGCAATAGCACGTGGACATGCCGATAGCCGTAGCGCACGCGTGTGTAGGCAATCTCGCGCATGCGCGCGCGAAGCTCAACACGAGGGTCCTTGACGCTGCGGTAGTATTGAACGCTGCGCGGTTGCTTTACGAGCCGGCAGGCCTGCCTCATCGTCAATCCGTAGTGGCTTACCACGTAATCCACTACGGTTCTCCTCAGCGCGGGCCGGGCCACTTTTTTGAGGCAACATCTTGTAAGATAGCCTTGTCCAGGCTCAGTTCAGCAACGAGCTTCTTGAGCCGTGCATTCTCATCCTGCAATTGCTTGAGCTCACGCACTGGGTCCGACTGCATCCCAGCGTATTGCTTCTTCCACCGATAGAACGTCTGCTCGGAAATGCCGATCTGGCGGATCAAGTCCGCCACCGGCATCCCCAGTTCCGCTTGCTTGAGCACAGCCACAATTTGTTCGATCGAAAAACGCTTGCGTTTCATGACAAACCACCTCCTGGTTCAGGGTCAAGTTTGCCGAAAAACTCGCTTCCGAGTCGGTCCAGAATTCCTAAAGCAGATCAGCTTGCCAGCGTTGCGGGCTCGGGCCAATTGGCGCAGTGCTGGAGCCAATAGGTTTCATCCCGCGCCCGTTGAGTAGACGCTTGGTACTGCGCATCGCTTTCCAACAGCTTCAGAACGGAGCCAAAAGCACATGGCTCTGGCGCAGTACCCGTGCATAGCGCACTATACACGTGCGCGACGCGCTGCGCGATGAGTACGCCGCCATACCCATCCATCACGATATGGTGATAGCGCTGGTACCAAATCCATTGCGCGGGCGAGATTTTCAACAATGCATAGTAAAAAAGCGGTCCTTGCGTCAAGTCCACCGGCTGGTCATAATCGGCACGCATCCACGCTTGGGCAGCCGCCTGCGGATTTGCTTCTGCAGTGAAGTCCAGCACCGGCACCGACCATGCGGGTGAACCGATCTTCTGCCGGAGCCCATCGTCGCTGTCAACAAATTGCAGGCGCAGGGTATCCGCCTCATCGATGACTTGACGCAATGCTGCTTCAAAAACGGCCACATCAATAGCGCCCTCGATGACGGTGTACTGCGCAATGTTGTAGACCGGGCTGTCTAGATGGAGCTGCTGTGCGAGCCAAATTTCTGTTTGGGCAACGGATAACGGATAGGTAACGGACGTAGCGTTCAACGACATGTTAGCTCCAATCCAGGCCACAGCAGCCCAGGTTTAAATACACAAGTTAATTACATACCAATTAAAAATTAAATATAGGGCGGTTAACATCGCTTGCAAAAAGCCATGTTGAACCTCATTGGTTTGGATGTGACATCCATGGCACATCACGGATGCACGTCACCTATGCCATGCCAAGGTCTTTGAAAAAATTTCGCTTGAAGAATGAGCAAGTGCTGTGCCGCTTATGATAGTGGCTGAATCACTTGCCTATATGGCGATGTTCTGTAGAACGGGCTCAGCACGTCTACCATACAAATTGATCAACATTAAATTAAACAACCACACGCTCACGTCGAGCAGAGGAGATAAACGTGAAACGATAACTCACTAGCTCGATTGGACTTGACACAGCAGCCTACGGACGATATACACGCCGATTACGCTTTATCGCTTACCTTATTCTCAGACTCAAACAGCTGTATCGCGCCGTTTGCCATAATGCGCACCAGATCCTTAGCTTTCTCATTCTATTTCTACGTACGAAATAATAACAGGAGCCGTTTCTCGCGCTCAAAGCCGCATTTTTGGATTGAGAGATGGCAAGGTTTGCTTAAAATGACGCACGCATGCCGGCTAGCTCAGCTTCACGACCCCACCATTGTCCGCCTAGATAAAGCGAGGTAACGGCCGGCCCGCAGCGATGCGATCCAGCGCCGCCACGACGTCTTCACCACGTAGCGTGGCGCCCACCTTGATGACCAAACATTCGCGCGTATCATGATCGACAATTGTCAGCGTGCGCAAACGCCGGCCGTCATACAGTGCGTCAGCGACAAATCCACGCTCCAGATCTCGTTGATCACGGTCATTATCTGCTTTAGCTGCTTCAGGCGCGCCGCCTTGTTCCGCCGCGGCTTCTTATGCCGCAATGACAGCTCCTGCTCGCGATAGAGCCAATAAACTCGTTTGTTGTCGCCCCAGCCTTGCCGACGCAGCATCATATGCACCCAGCGATAACCGGAGTGCACGCGTGTTTGCGTGATCTGCTTGATGCGCAGCACGATCGCACTCGAATCCCGTGCGATTGACTGATAGCTGTACACCGAACGCGACAGCTTCAGTACCCTACAGGCTTGGCACTGGCTTGCGCCAAAGCGTTGCGATCCGCGGTAAGTCCACACAGCCGGGAAGGCGTCAGAGCTTTTTTGACAGCTCATCCCGCAACATGGCTTTGTCCAGCGACAAGTCTGCCACCCGCCAATTAAGCTTCGCGTTTTCTTCTTCGAGTTGCTTCAGGCGACGCAGCTCCGACGAGCCCAGCCCCCCATACTTGTGCCGCCAGTTGTAAAACGTCGCATTGCTGATGCTCCTCTTGCAGCCCACCTCAGCCACTGGCGTGCCCAGCCCTGCCTGCTTCAACGCGAATGCAATCTGTACTTCAGTGTATTGGCTCATCTTCACGACATGACCTTTTGCTTGTCAGGGTTGCATCATGCCGAAGTTTTCTACTTTTGAATGGCCCAGTTTTTTTGGGTTAGCCTCACCGGCTCGCTGCGCCCCTATAACCGGCCAGCCTGCCGTTCGCGACGATGATGCTCAACGGTGATGCGGCGAACGGGCGCACATCACACGATGCCGCACACGACCATCGCGACGAGCGACACGACGAAAATCGCGACGCCGATTGTTTTGCGCCGGTTCAGTTCGGTCCACAGCAATACGCCGGTCAACGACAGCAGCACCAGACTGCCGGCGATCGTATCGACGAGCAAGGTCCAACCAATACCCATGCCGCCACCACGGTGCATATTGTTCAACATGGCGAGCAACGTCCCTTCGGTGCGCTTGACCGATACGGTCGGATTGCCTTGCCAGTATTCGATTAGAATCGACGTCTTCGGGCCGGCCAGCATTGCGCTCCAGCGCTCCGGCTGCATCACGCTGCGATTGCCCCACGCGACCTTGTGCGCCGGCTCGCGCTGCATGCGTCCAATACGGCCATCAAAGCGCAGTTCACGGCCGACCCACTCGGCGAGTGCTTGCGGGGAATCCGGAGCGGAATTGGGCAGCGGCAGCCGCATTTGCGACACTTGCGGCTCACCCGGCGAGATTTTCATCGGCCCGCCGCGGTGATTCAGCAGGAAGCCGGTCACGCCGAACATCAATCCCAGCACCGCGCCCCACAGGCCAATCCAGCCGTGCACGTTGCGCAGCCATTTGAGGAACGTCGAGCGGCGCGTCATGTCTCGCCCCACATGCGCAGAAGATTGTGATAACACCCGATTAGCTGCCGCCGCGCGACGTCATCGGCATGATCGCGGTTCAGGCGCTGGATCGCCGTATCCAGGTCGAACAACAGCGCGCGCCTGGCGTCGTCGCGCACCAGGCTCTCGATCCAGAAAAAGCTGGCGAGCCGCACGCCGCGGGTGACCGGCGCGACCCGGTGAACGCTGGTCGCCGGATAAACAACCATGTCACCGGCGGCCAACTTGACCTCGTGCGCGCCATAGGTGTCCTCGATCACCAGTTCACCGCCATCATATTCGTCGGGCCCGGCCAAAAACAGCGTCGCCGACACGTCGGTGCGCAGCTTCGCGTCATGTCCAGGCACGATCCGGATCGAACCGTCGACGTGGTCGCCGAACGCCATCCCGGCGCCATAGCGATTGAACAGCGGCGGATACACGCGGTTGGGCAACACCGCGCTAATGAACAGCGGATGCCGCTCCAGCTCGGCCAGGATCACGTCCCCCAGCTCGCGCGCAACCGGCGCGCGCTCGTCGATTTGCTGATTGTGCTTGAGCGGCGCGCCCTGGTAGCCGGCCGTGGCGCGACCATCGACCCACGCGTGGCCGGCCGCGTCCAGGGCGGCGCGTATCGCCTGCAATTGCTGCGGCGACAATACGTTCGGTATGGACACGATCATCTCACGTCGCCGGCTGTCAGCTGCATGGTTAGATCCGGTAATTGAACGTCGCCAGCAACGTGCGGCCCAGTCCCGGCACCGCGCGCCCGCCGTCGGACGGAATCAGTGCATCGTAGTAGCGCTTGTCCGTCACGTTCAGCAAGTTCAGCTGCATGTCGTACTGCTTGGCGTGATACGCGATCATGGCATCCCAGCGCGTATAGCCGCCAACAGACACTCGGTTGTTGTTCGCCGCATAGCGCGTGCTCATGTAATTCAGGCCACCGCCCGCCTGCCAGTGCGGCATGAATTCATATGTCGTCCACAGCGTCAACATGTTGCGCGGCGTATTTGCCGGCGTGTTGCCCTGCGTGCCGTCCTTCGCGCCCGTGATGCGGCTGTTCAAGTACGTATAGCCGCCGTATAGCTGCCACTTGTCCGTGATCCGGCCCGACGCACCAAACTGGTAACCTCGCACCCGCACGTCACCGTCGATCGAATACGCGCCGGTCGCATCCTGCGTGCGTGCGTTGGATTTGTCGATGTTGAACAGCGATTGCGAAATCGACAATGTGCCGCCCAGCAAGTCCCATTTGTTGCCCACCTCGTATGAGCGGTTCGTTTCGGGCTTCAGATTTTGCGTGCCATTGGTCAGCGTCAGCGCCTCGAGTGACGGATTGAACGACGTACCATATGATAAGTAGTACGACTGTGCATCGTCCGGCTGGTAGATCACGCCACCGCGCACGCTCGTGTAGCTGTTCGTCTGCGCGGCATAGGACGGAGCATTCATCGAGTTTGCGATATGGGCCTGATAGTGGTCCCAGCGCACGCCGCCAACCACCTTCCACTGCCGCGTCAGCGACACCGTGTCATTCACATATACACCAATTGAGTTCGCGCTGGACCTAGCCAGGTTGCCGATGCCCCGCACCACATCGGCTGGCCGTGGCACGTAAGCTGCACCGGTCAGAGGTACCACGCCGATCACGTTGCTCGGCATGCCGGCGCCGGTTGCGGTATAGGACTGGTTATTGTATGTCTCGTGCCCAAGCTCGATACCGGCGATCAAGTCGTGCTTCAGTGCCCCGGTCGCGACCTTCCATTCGACGTCCGTCGCGTTATAAAGCGAGTGATCGTTGATCACTCTATCCTTGCCCATCAGCTTCACGTACAAGTTCGATAGCGGCAGCGACGTGTAGCTGCCGTTGGACAGCGCACGCGAACCGGCGAGCGGCCCAGTCACCACACTGGCAGCGTTGGTTGCGCGCGCATCGGTCGCGTAGTGGCTAAACTGCGTTTGGTTGCGCAGCTTCAGTTCATCACTGAACCGATGCTCGATGCGCGCCGACAACGTCTGCACGTCTTGCACCGTGCGATCGCCCGTGTAGCCGTAAAAGCGCTCGCGGCCCACCGGCACCGGGTGCCCATTGACCGCCGGCACACCATAGTCCGGCATGTCGCGGTTATGCTGGATCAGCGCCGAGAGGGTAATCTCGGTAGGTGTTCCAATACCCAAGCGCACCTGCGGCGCAATACCGAAATCCTTGTTGCGCATCGCATCGCGCGTGGTGCCCACGCTCTGGCCAAATGCGTTGACCCGCACCGCCGCAGTATCGGAGATCGGCTGGTTCACGTCGACCGTGGTCCGGTAGTCGTCGCCCGTGCCGACAGTACCGCTTACCTCGGCCGAACGCGTCAGATTCGCCTTCTTGCTGGCCTGGTTGATCACGCCGCCGGTGGAGCCGCGTCCGAACAACATCGACGACGGCCCATACAGCACGTCGATCGATTCGAGGTTGAAGGTGTCGCGATAGTATTGCCCGCGATCGCGGAAGCCATCCAGATAGATATCGGTGCGGGCCGTGAAGCCGCGCAGATTGATGTTATTGCCGATCTGCCCACCCTCGGCCCCGCCAATCGTGATGCCCGGAACGTTGCGCAGCGCGTCGGCAAACGACGCGACGCCTTGCGATTGCATCAAGGCCTTGTTGATCACCACTACCTCCTGCGGGATGTCCCGCAGCGTGGTGGGGCGTTTTGCACCGACGGAGGCGCGCGTTACCTGGAAATCGGCCCGATCCGCATCGCCGGTGACCCGTACGGCGGGCAGCGCGGCACGAGCCACGGCGCCATGTTGCGTGTCTTGTGAATTGGAATCGGGTTGAGCGGACTGTGCAAGCGCCGGCATCGGCACGGTAAAAGCGGCCACCAGCGTCGTGGCGAGCGGCGTCATCTTCGTCATTGTCGGTATGTCCTGCGAAATGGCGACGCTCACGCCCTCGCGCTCGCATGACGTCGCCCGCACGGCAAAGCGCCCTGCGGCATGTCTTGATTGTCGGCTGGCTTACGCCGCTCCCTTACCGTTGTCACGGCACGGGTGAGCGTGGTGGGCTGGCGGCTCGTGTTCGCATATCCCGCATCACACTGAAATGCGAATCGTTATCATTACATGTATGACGTCTTTTTTCAACTGACGCATGGCGGACAGTCAATATCGGCAGCCCACCTCACACAGGCCACAGCGGCGGCTCCTGTAACGCCCCGACCTGCTCACGCAATTCCAAGATACGATCCTCCCAGTACCGGTGCGTGTTGAACCACGGAAATGCGACAGGAAACGCCGGATCGTCCCACCGACGCGCAAGCCATGCCGCATAGTGGATCAAGCGCAACGTGCGGAACGCTTCGATTAAGTGAAGCTCGCGTGAATCGAACTCGCAAAAGTCCTCGTAGCCCGCCAACACGTGACCCAGCGCACGGCTCGCCTGCGCGCGCTCGCCCGGTAGCAGCAGCCATAGATCCTGAATCGCCGGTGCCATCCGGCTGTCGTCGAAGTCGACGAAATGGGGGCCGGCATCGGTCCACAGCACGTTGCCTTGATGGCAGTCACCGTGCACGCGTAACGCGCGTACATCGCCGGCGCGTTCGAACGAGGCTTGCACCGCGTCCAGCGCCAGTTGGCTGATCGTCTCGTAGGCCTGACGCAACTCGAGCGGCACGAAGCCGCTGGCGAGCAGGTACGCAAGCGGCTCACGGCCGAACGTGTCGATATCCAGCGGCCCGCGAGCGACGTAGTCGCGCTGCCGACCGATCGAGTGGATGCGGCCGATGAAGCGTCCCAGCCATTGCAGCGTAGCGCTGTCCTCCAACTCCGGTGCTCGGCCGCCACGCCGCTCGAACAACGCGAAGCGGAAACCGTCGATCTCATGCAGCGTATGGTCGTCGAGCATGATCGCCGGCACGGCCGGGATCTCATGCTCGGCCAGCTGCGCGACGAACGCATGCTCCTCTAAGATTGCCTCATCGCTCCAACGCCCGGGCCGGTAGAACTTCGCTACCAGCGGCGCGGCGTCTTCGATGCCGACCTGATAAACGCGGTTTTCATAACTGTTCAGTGCAAGCAACCGTCCGTCGGTACGGCGACCGCCGCGCGCTAACACGGCATCAAGCGCGTCGAGCACGCGCTCGGGCGTCAGGCCCGCGTAGGGAGCCAGGGCGCCGGCATCGGCGCGCGGCGGATTGTTGAAGCTGCGATCATTGGGTTCCATCCCGCCATTGTGCCTGAGCGGCGCACGGCCCGAGCATCGCCGCACGCGGACGGGGACGAGACGCAGTCCTGTTCGTGGCATTATCCGCAGCAGTTCTCCGCCAGCACCCGCGCCAGTGCGCGAGGCAGACCCTCGCCAGCGCCCGTGCCAACACCCGCGGCAGCCCCGCCAGCACCCGCACCAGCGCGAGAGGCAGCCCCCGCCAGCCGCATCCAGGCTACATTAGTGCAACGGTGCGTCCGCCGGGCGTACCACCTCGCCGGTCTCGATCAAATCCACCAAGAAGAACGGCTCGGTGTTGAGCGGCTTGGATTGCCCCGGCTCGCCCTCGAACCATGTCACCATCGCCATGTCGCCCAGGATGCGCAATACGATGCCGCGCGCGTCGCGCGGCACTGCGATATGGCTGGAACGCACGATTGAACCTACCTTCATGATTTCCCCCTTTTGATGTTGGCCCGTCCGACAGGCATTGTGTCGGCGATGCGCATCCTGCGAAGCCCGAAATGGAAATATGGAACAGCCCAATTGCGACTGATCCATCACCTCTATACAACGACACGCGTCGCAGCGACCAGCCACCGTCCCGGTCCCGCCGACGCCTGCTGCCATTGTGCCGAATTTGACACGCCGGTGCTCGCCGCCCGCTGGCACGCACCGATTGCCTCATCGTGCCCGCAGCGTACGACCAATCAGCGCAACCCAGGGCGGACCGTTTGCACCAGTCAGCTAGAATAACCGGTTTTACCGAAGTCGGTTGCGCCGCTCCACGGCTGCCGAATACCCCTTATGTCATTGTTTCGAAAGAAAGATATTGGTCATATGCTGGCCCGCCGCAATGCTGACAACAGCTTGCACAGGGCACTGGGCCCACTGGATCTCACGCTTTTGGGCATCGGAGCGATCATCGGTACAGGCATCTTCGTGCTGACAGGAACCGGCGCGGTGATCGCCGGCCCCGCCCTGACGCTGTCCTTCGTCATTGCGGCGATCGCGTGCTGCTTCGCGGCGCTTGCCTACGCCGAATTCTCATCGACGATTCCGGTCGCCGGCTCAATCTATACTTATTCGTATGCGACGCTCGGCGAGCTTGCCGCTTGGATCATCGGCTGGGATTTAATGCTTGAATACGGGCTCGCGACGTCGGCGGTGTCGGTTGGATGGTCCGGCTACCTGCAATCGTTACTGTCCGGCTTCGGCATCACGCTGCCGCAAGTACTCACTGCGGCGCCTGGCACCGTACCCGGCCACACAACGTGGTTCAACCTGCCAGCGTTCCTCGTGATGATGGCCATCACATTCCTGTTATCGATCGGTGTGCGTGAATCCACCCGGGTCAACAATGTGATGGTCGCAATTAAGGTAGCCGTCGTGCTGCTGGTGATCGCGGTCGGCGCGTTCCATGTCCGGCCCACGAACTGGCACCCGTTCATGCCGATGGGCTGGTCCGGCATGTTCGGGGCCGCCGCGGTGATGTTTTTCGCCTTCATCGGGTTTGACTCGGTGTCATCCGCGGCAGAAGAGGTCAAGAACCCGAAACGCGACTTGCCGATCGGCATCATTGCGTCGCTCGCCGTCTGCGCGGCGCTCTATGTGACGGTCGCCGCCGTAGTCACCGGCATCGTGCCGTACGGTGAGTTCGCGAACGTGTCGCATCCGGTGTCCTACGTGCTGCAGAGGATCGGTGCGGACTGGGTTGCCGGCTTCGTCGATCTAGGTGCGGTGCTCGGCATGCTGACGGTGATCTTAGTGATGATGTACGGCCAGACACGCATCATCTTTGCGATGTCCCGGGACGGCTTGCTGCCCGCCGCGCTCTCGCGCATCCACCCGCGCTTCCAGACGCCGCTAATCACCACCTGGTTGGTCGGCATCTTTTTCGCGTTAATCGGCGCGCTGGTGCCACTGGACGTATTGGCGGAGTTGATCAATATTGGCACGCTCGCCGCGTTTTCGATGGTCTCTGTCGCCGTGCTGATTCTACGCCGCACGCATCCGACGCTGCCGCGCGCATTCCGGTGCCCAGGCGTGCCACTCGTGCCGATGCTCGCGGTCGCATCCTGCGTGTTTCTGATGGCCCATTTGCAGGCGATGACGTGGGTCGCATTCGTGGCATGGCTGGCACTAGGACTGGCCGTGTACTTCGGTTATTCACGGCGATATGCGAAGCTCGCTTTGAACCCCGAGCACGGATAGCGCTCGCGGCGGACCGCATTGTGCCTGGATACGCCCTGTTTCGCGTGCCCCAGCCGGGCGTCCAGTTATGATGCCGACCGCACCCGGCGATACGGCGGCGCACAGGCCGCCTGCGACGGATGCTCTACAGAATTTTGTGAAAAGGGCCTCATGAACGACGACACGCTGAACCCTCCGCTCGCTCCAGACGGCTCGGCGCCATCCGTCGAAACGTTGAATCTAGACGGACGCACGGTCACTGCGGCAGAAGGCTTGCGCTGGATCACAGACGCATGGACGCTGTTCAAGCGCCGTCCGCTGCAGTGGATCGGCCTGGCCCTGTTGTACATGGTGATCGAGTGCGCGCTGTCATTCGCGCCGGTGTTCAACCTGCTGTCGATGTTGGTCACGCCGATACTGCTGGGCGGGTTGATGTTCACGTGCGAGCAGTTCCGTGCCGACGGCGACGTGCGCATCGGCGGCCTATTCACCGGGTTCACGCGCAAGCTGGGCCCGCTAGCGTTGGTCGGCGCGCTCACGTTCGCGATCGTGATTATCGGTGTCGTGGTGCTCGCGTCGATCATCGGCTTCGACACATTTGCTCAGTTGGTCTCGCACCAGCCAGGCAACCCACCCCAATTGGGGGCATCGAGCCTCGTCGGGCTGCTGATCTATATCGCGATCGTCACGGTGGCGGTAGCCGCTGCATGGTTCGCGCCCGCGCTAGTGATACTGCATGACGTGGCGCCCATTCGTGCGATGCGGGCAAGCTTCAAGGGCGTGATGCGAAACTGGCGGGCGGGCATTGTCTATGCGCTGTTGCTGCTCGTGATGCTGGTGGTCGGTGCACTCCCGTTTCTGCTCGGCTGGCTGATCGTACTACCTTTGTTATTCTTGTCAGTCTACGTCGGCTATCGGGACGTGTTTATCACACGTTGAGCGCTGCCTGCGCCCCGCGCTAAGCGGGGATGAGCAAGCCCAGCCACAAAACCCCCGACTAGGCCGAGGGTTTTGTGGTGTGCCGGCAGCTCCGGCACGTCAGCGCAGTCATGCCTGTGCTGTCAGGCGACGGCGGCAATCGGCTTGATGCCAGCCGCGTCGGCCAGCACAATGGCCTTGTCGGTTGCTTCCCACGAGAATTCAGGTTCCTCGCGACCAAAGTGGCCATATGCAGCGGTCTTTTCGTAGATCGGCCGCAGCAGGTCCAACATCTGAATGATGCCCTTCGGGCGCAGGTCGAAGTGCTGCTGGACAAGCTCGGTAATCATCGAATCCGGCACCCGGCCGGTCCCGAAGGTGTTAACCATCACCGACGTCGGACGCGCGACACCGATTGCATAGGAGACCTGGACCAGGCAGCGCGACGCAAGGCCCGCGGCGACAATGTTTTTCGCGACATAGCGGCCGGCATACGCGGCGGAACGATCCACCTTGGTCGGATCTTTGCCCGAGAACGCACCGCCGCCGTGCGGCGCGGCCCCGCCGTACGTATCGACGATGATTTTGCGGCCAGTGAGTCCACAATCGCCTTGAGGACCGCCGATCACGAACCGCCCGGTCGGATTGACGAGGAACTTCAAGTCGCCCTTGATCAGCTCGTTCGGCAGCACCGGCTTGATGACGTCCTCAATCACCGCCTCGCGCAACGTGGACAGATCAATATCCGGCGCATGCTGCGTGGAGAGCACGACCGTGTCGATCGAATCCGGACGCCCGTCAACATAGCGCACCGTCACTTGCGACTTCGCGTCCGGACGCAGCCACGGAAGACGACCATCACGCCGCAGATCGGCTTGCCGCTCGACGAGCCGGTGCGACAAATAAATCGGCAACGGCATCAATTCGGGCGTTTCGTCGCACGCATAGCCGAACATCAGACCCTGGTCACCCGCGCCCTGATCCAGATTGTCGTCGTGCGCATTGTCCACGCCCTGCGCGATATCCGGCGACTGCTTGTCGTAAGCGACCAGCACCGCACAGCCGCGGTAGTCAATGCCGAAATCGGTATTGTCGTAGCCGATGCGCCGGATCGTGTCGCGCGCAATCTGGATATAGTCGACGTTTGCATGCGTCGTGATTTCGCCGGCCAGCACCACCAGGCCGGTGTTGCATAACGTCTCGGCCGCTACACGCGAATACCGGTCCTGCGTCAGGATTGCGTCGAGAATCGCGTCGGAGATTTGGTCAGCCACCTTGTCCGGATGGCCTTCAGATACGGATTCGGACGTAAAGAGATAGTTGTTCGCCACTTCGTTAGCTCCCAGTAAGTGAAGTCGGTCGCGTTTTCACGTTGCCGGCTTCGGATCGAAGCGGCGACGCTTTAGCGGATTACATGGTTCGGGCGCCGCTTCACTAGATGCCGCGCCCAATATCGCCCCGCAAGTTGTCCCATTAACTCGGCGATGCCCGTATTATATCGATTTCTGTCATTTTTCATAGAGTAGAGGCCGAATTGCCGTTTGCTTCACCCTACCAGCCGCTGAGAACATCGCGAGATCCACGATGCTAGGCCGCGCCGGAACCCAGCTCGCCATCCTGCTGCTAAGGCTGTTTGCACTATTACCCTATGGTTGGATCGCCCGCTTCGGCGATGCGATGGGCTGGTTACTGTATCGGATTCCGAACAGTCGCCGTCGCGTGGTCCACACCAACCTCAGGCTCTGCTTTCCACAGTGGTGCGAAGCGCGGCGCGAGCAGGTCGCCGAGCAGCATTTCCGCCATGCCATTCGCAGCTACGTCGAGCGCAGCGTGCAGTGGTTCGGCTCGGCACGCAAGTTGGAGAAGCTGATCCAACTCGACAGCGCGATCGACCTGCGCGACCCGAACTTGCCGCCGACCTTGTTCCTCGGAGCGCATTTTGTCGGTATTGAAGCCGGCTCGATTTTCCTAAACTATCAGTTGCGCCGGCAATGCGGCGCGCTGTACCAGCCGATATCCAACCCGCTGCTGGACAAGGTCGCGGTCGCCGCGCGCGCGCGCTTCGGCGCGGACATGGCCAGTCGCGCCGACAGTGCGCGTATCGTGTTGCGTTGGCTGCGCGAGCGCAAGCCGGTCATGCTCGGCGCAGACATGGACTACGGCATGCGCAACTCGGCGTTCGTGCCGTTCTTCGGCGTACCGGCGTGCACGCTGACCGCGGTGGGCCGGCTCGCGAAGGCAGGACGTGCCCAATTGGCGCCGTTCATCTGCGAGGTGCTGCCCAATTACAAGGGCTATCGACTCAAAATTTTCGCGCCGTGGCAAGACTATCCGAGCGGCGACGACATGGCGGACGCGCGCCGCATGAATGCGTGGCTGGAGCAGGAAATTCCGCGCGTCCCAGAGCAATACTACTGGATACACAAGCGCTTCAAAACGCGCCCACTGGGCGAAGCGGGCTTTTACTGACGCTCGACTACAATACGGTGCCATGAAGCTCAAATTCACCAAGATGCATGGCGCCGGCAATGACTTCGTGGTCCTTGACGGCGTGCGCAACGTGATCTCGCCCACGCTCGCGTTAGTGCGCTACCTCGCCGACCGCCACTTCGGCGTCGGCGCGGACCAGTTGCTGCTGGTCGAGCGGCCCACGCTCGATGGCGTCGATTTTAAGTACCGGATCTTCAACTGTGACGGCAAAGAAGTCGAGCACTGCGGCAATGGCGCGCGCTGCTTCGTGAAGTTCGTGCGCGACACCGGCCTGAGCCAGGCGCGCACGATTCGCGTGCAGGTGCAGCACGGCGTGATCACGTTGAGCGTGCAGGACAACGGTGAAGTGCTCGTTGACATGGGTGCACCAGCACTGGCCACGCCACAAGTGCCGTTCGACACGTCGGCACTGACACCAGCGCGCGATGGTGACGACCTACTGTGGCCGCTGGACGTGAATGGCTCGACGCAATGGATCTCGGTGGTCTCGATGGGCAATCCCCACGCGGTGCAGATTGTCGATGACGCCGACGTCGCGCCGGTGCTCAGGGACGGGCCGGTAATCGAGTCGCACGCGCGCTTCCCAAACCGCGTGAACGCGGGATTTATGCAAATCGTCTCGCGGCATGAAATCAAACTGCGGGTCTATGAGCGCGGCGCGGGCGAGACGCTCGCATGCGGCTCCGGCGCTTGCGCGGCGGTCGTGGCCGGCATCCGCCGGGGGGTACTGGACTCGCCGGTGCGCGTACGTGCGCGCGGCGGCACGCTGACCATCTCGTGGGACGGCCAGCGCAACAGCAACGCCCCGGTCATAATGGCCGGTCCGGCAACCACTGTGTTCGAGGGCGAAATCGACGTACCCGACGAGTTGCTCGCGTGAGCGCGATCACCGCCCTAGGCCGTCCGGCCAATTGACCCCGATGCGGCGCAACCTTTACTGTGTGGTATCCGCGGCGCCGCCCCTTCCGGCCCGCCTACCCGACGCGCGCCGCCCTTTTGAGCTCAAGCTGAAAACAATCATGAATGATCGCGAAGTCGCCGATTACCTACTGGCCAACCCGCAGTTCTTCGGCCGTCACGCCGAGTTGCTTGCCACAATCCGGCTGTCCAATCCGCACGGCAAAGCGGCGGTGTCGCTGCAGGAACGACAAATGGAGCTACTGCGCGACAAGTACAAGCAACTCGAGCGCAAGCTGGCGGAACTACTGCGCCATGGTCACGAGAACGACAGCCTGGCCGCGAAGTTCCAGCGCTGGACACTGCGCGTGATCGCCGAACGCGATCCACATGCGCTACCCGCCACCATCACCTCGGGCTTGCGCGAGATCTTCGACGTGCCGCAGGCGGCGCTGCGCGTCTGGGATGTCGCGAGCGCCTATGCGCAAGCGCAATTTGCCCGCAGCGTCGGCGAGGAAGTCCGCATTTTTGCCAGCAGTCTCGTCGCGCCTTACTGCGGCGCGAACGCCGGATTCGAAGCCGCGCAGTGGCTCAGCGCCGCCCCCGCCCCGCAAGGGGGCGCGGCAACGGGCCTGTCGCTCGCCGTCACGTCGCCGGACAGGGCGAACAGTGACGCGGACGCACCGTGTGCCGATGCGCAGCCGGGCAGCACGGCGGAAAACGACATCAGCGCGTCGCAGCAGACCGCATCGATCGCGCTAGTCCCGCTGCGCGATGCGCAGCAGGCCGATGCGGAAAACGTATTCGGCTTGCTGGTGCTTGGCTCCCCAGACCCGCGCCGCTTCCACGACGGCATGGCCACCGACTTCCTATCGCAGATCGGCGCGATCACCAGCGCTGCGCTGAGCCGGCTGCGTGCGCACTAGTGCGACATGTTGTCACCGCAGCCTGCCCGATGCCACCCTCCACCGACCCCATCGCGCGCTACCTAGACAGCCTCGCCCACGAGCGCCGACTCTCGGCGCACACGCTGCGCGGCTACGCGCACGAGTTGGACATGCTGCGCCAGTTAGCTGGCACTCGCGAGCTGGCGCAACTGACGCCCGTCGACGTACGAGGCGCGGTATCGCGAGCGCATTCGGGTGGACTCTCGCCCCGCTCGATCGCGCATCGTCTGTCAGTGTGGCGCAGCTTCTATCGCTGGCTCGCGCTACATCAACCTCTGACCATGAATCCGGTCGCTGGCGTGCGCGCGCCGAAGCGGGCGAAAACGCTGCCCAAGGCGCTGTCGGTCGACGACGCTGTCACGCTGATGGAAGCCTCGAGCATCGAAACACCTGACGCGTTGCGCGACCGGGCGATGCTGGAGCTGCTTTACTCGTGCGGGTTGCGCTTGGCCGAGTTGATCGGCTTGGACATCGCCTTTGTCAACACCGCGCAATATCGCTCGGCGGGCTGGATCGAACTAGGCACGGCCGACGTTACCGTGCTCGGCAAAGGGGGCAAGCGGCGCACGGTACCGATCGGCAGCAAGGCGCTTGACGCGTTGCATCGCTGGCTTGCCGTGCGCGATCAACTGCTCAAGCACGATCCGCATCCGCTGTTCTTGTCGGCGCGCGGCATGCGCATGTCTGCCGGCGTCGTGCGCGAGCGGGTCAGGCGGGCCGCGCTCGCCGCGGGCGTGCCATCCCACGTGCATCCGCACGTGCTTCGGCATTCGTTCGCGACGCATCTGCTGCAATCGAGCGGCGACTTGCGTGCGGTCCAGGAATTGCTTGGCCACGCGAGCGTCGCGGCCACGCAGGTCTATACGTCGTTGGACTTCCAGCATCTTGCGCGCATCTACGACCAAGCCCATCCGCGCGCGAAAAAGCGCGATCCAGGACAGCAATAGCCGTCTGGCACGCCGACATCGGCAAATCGCCGTGCTGCGCGGACGCGACCGCCCCTATACTGACTATTGCAATGAACACTGTCACGCTGAAACCAGGCAAGGAAAAACTGCTACTGCGACGCCACTCGTGGATCTATGCGAACGCGATCGAGCGCGTTGACGGTCGGCCCGCATCCGGCGCGACGGTCGTGGTGCGTGCAGCCGACGGGCGGTTTCTCGCGCGTGCCGCCTACAGTCCGCACTCGGCGATTCGTCTGCGGATGTGGAGTTTCGACGAAACCGAACCGATCGACCACGCGTTCTTCAAGCGGCGCATCCAGAACGCGCTCGCGTATCGTCGCGCGTTCGTGTCCGGTACCGGCGCGGTACGGCTCGTATTCGGCGAGGCCGACGGCCTGCCCGGACTGATCGTCGATCACTACAGCGGATGGAATGGCGACGGCGGCACGCCGCACGAGCAACTCGTCTGTCAGTTCATGGCGGCCGGCGTCGACGCATGGAAGCCGGCGATCGTGCAGGCCCTGCTCGGCGTGACCGGCTGCGCCAATGTCTACGAACGCTCGGACGTGTCGATCCGCGAGAAAGAGGGACTTGAGCAGACCACGGGCGTGCTCGCCGGCCAAGCACCGCCGCAGGCCCTGATGGTTGAGGAAAATGGCGTACGATATCGGGTCGATGTGCAGCGCGGCCACAAGACCGGCTTTTACATCGACCAGCGGGACAATCGGTTGCTTGTGCAACAACATGCGGCTGGGCGCGACGTATTGAATTGCTTCTGCTATACCGGCGGCTTTTCGCTGGCTGCGCTACGGGGCGCCGCCGCGCGGGTCGTGTCGATCGATTCATCCGGCGAAGCGCTGCAGGTCGCGCGCGCGAACTTGGCCGCCAACGACTTCGATCCGGCGCGGGCCCAGTGGCACGACGCCGACGCATTCAAGACACTGCGGCAGTTGTACGATGCGGGCGAGCGCTTTGACCTGATCGTGCTCGATCCGCCGAAATTCGCCCCGTCGCGCGAGCACGTCGATCGGGCAGCGCGCGCGTACAAGGATATCAACCTGAGCGGCTTCAAGCTGCTGCGCCCGGGCGGGCTACTCGCGACCTACTCGTGCTCGGGCGCGATCGACATGGACCTATTTCAAAAGATCGTCGCGAGCGCCGCGGCCGACGCCGGCGTCGATGCACGGATTCTGCGCCGACTGTCGGCCGGCGTCGATCATCCGATGCTGACCAGCTTCCCGGAAGGTGAATACTTGAAGGGACTGTGGTTGCAAAAACCCTAGTGCGCCCCACGTCGGGCGGGCCAGATACCGCGCCCGTCAATGTACCTTTTAATGCACCCGTTGACGCACCGCATCGTCGGCGCCCGGATAATGGTCACAACCCTGCCGCCGCATTTGTGCTTCAATAGAATATTTCGCGCTGCGCTCGCGCGGACCGTCTCGCAACTTCCACGGAACTTAAGTAAAGGCAGGCGATGAACATGATTCCCGTCACCATCCTGACCGGCTTTCTCGGCAGCGGTAAGACCACGCTGCTCAAGCGTATCCTAAACGAGCCGCATGGCATGAAAATCGCCGTGATCGAAAACGAATTCGGCGAAGAGAACATCGATAATGACATCCTCGTGCAGGAGTCGGCGGAACAAATCGTGCAGATGAGCAACGGCTGCATCTGCTGTACGATCCGCGGCGACCTATCCCGTGCGTTGTCGGACTTATCCGAGCAAAAGCGCGGAGGTAAGCTCAAGTTCGACCGGGTAGTGATCGAGACCACGGGCTTGGCCAATCCGGGACCGGTCGCGCAGACGTTCTTTATCGATGAGTCGATCGCTGACGAATTCCTGCTCGACGCGGTGATCACGCTGATCGACGCGAAGCACGCCAACCAGCAACTTGACGAGCACGAGGTCGTGCAACGGCAAGTGGGCTTTGCCGACCGCTTGTTCATCACGAAGGCCGATCTGGTGGACAAGGCGACGCTCGCCGATCTACGCCATCGACTGCTGCAGATGAACCCGAAGGCGCCGATTCAAGTGGTCAATTTCGGCAACGCCGATATCAAGGAGATTTTTGACCTGCGCGGGTTCAACCTGAACGCGAAGCTTGAAATTGATCCGGACTTCCTCGCCGAAGACGGACACGATCACGCGCACCACCACGAGCACGAGCACGAGCACGAGCACGAGCACGAGCACGAGCATTGTGACCATGAGCATGGACATTGCGCGCACGGTCACCACCATACGCATCACGATGACAAGATTAAATCGTTCGTGTACCGTAGCGACCGGGCGTTCGATCCCCAAAAATTGGAGGACTTTCTCGGCGGGATCCTACAAATCTACGGTGAGCGCTTATTACGCTACAAAGGCGTGCTGTTCATGAAGGGAATCGACCGCAAGGTGGTATTCCAGGGCGTGCACCAGATGATGGGCAGCGACTTGGCCGTGCGCTGGCTACCGGCTGAGAAGAAGACCAGTAAGATGGTGTTCATTGGCGTGGACCTGCCCCGGGACCTGATTACCGACGGCCTGGACGCATGCCTGGCGTGACGACGTCGTGCACCAGGTCACGGCAACGCACGAGATAGCGCGCCGACCTCTCTACCTGGGTGTGGCGGCGGTATCTCGCATTGGTAAATAAGGGGTGGCTTAGTCGAGAGTTCATTTCTTTTGGCGTATATTGAGGCATTCGCAACAACGCCGGAAGTTCTCTGTCGGACCGAGAAATACCGTTTCGGACAGGGTTTTCCGCCGCTATTGGCACCGATTGTGGTTCAGTTACAATACGTGCCCACTGGAGAATGATAACGACGCGGCGCTAGAAGGAGTTCGGCCCCGCAACGGCCGCCGCACCTGCCACGACGAATCCGGCGTGGCCGCCGCAAGGCACTCGGCCGCCACAATTGCGGGCAATGGTAAGTGCGGGTAATGCTTGATGCATCGCCTCACAATGAAGACAGTAAGCCAGATGACGACGACACGACTTTTGACCGAAGCCGAAATCCTGAAGATGAGCGACAAGGATTACATGAACGAGGATCAGCTCGCTTTCTTCAAGCACAGGCTCGAACAGTTGCAGGCGGAAATCCTGCGCAATGCCGGGCAGACGACGGAAAATCTCCGGGAAACCGTGATCGTGCCCGATCCGGCCGATCGCGCGACGATCGAAGAAGAGCACGCGCTTGAGCTTCGCACACGCGACCGCGAACGCAAGCTGCTGAAGAAGGTGCAGCAATCGCTCGCGCGAATCGAAACCGGTGAATATGGCTGGTGCGAGGAAACGGGTGAACCGATCGGCATTCCGCGCCTGCTCGCGCGGCCGACCGCGACGCTATCGCTCGAGGCGCAGGAGCGCCGCGAACTGCGCCAGAAGTTGTTCGGCGACTAAAGCGTAGTGCGCCGCATGGCGCGCGGTACGGTCCAGCCGGCTCCTGTCGGAAGGCACGCGATAGGCGTGCCTTTTTTATTTGTGGCGCGCTTCTTGCGCGAGCATTGTGCGCGCGCGTTGCGTCATATCGGCACCGCCCCGCGTGCGCACGCCTTGATATTGCGCCAGCCGCCCTAAAATAGGCGGGAACGCGCGACTTAAGTCCTGTCCCGCGCCGCTGGCGCGCGACCCCGCTTTAAAGGAATTCCACATGGAGCAATATCACGGCACAACCATCGTCTCGGTACGGCGAGGCAACAGCGTTGCATTAGGCGGCGACGGTCAGGTGACGCTGGGCAACATCGTCATGAAGGGCGGCGCCAAGAAAGTGCGGCGCATCTACGGTGGCAAGGTGCTGGTGGGTTTCGCCGGCGGCACCGCGGACGCATTCTCGCTGCTGGACCGCTTTGAAGGCAAGCTGGAAAAGCACCAGGGCAACCTGACCCGCGCCGCCGTCGAACTGGCCAAGGACTGGCGCACTGACCGCATGCTGCGCCGCCTGGAAGCGATGCTCATCGCTGCGGACGCGGAAACGACGCTGGTGATTACCGGCAACGGCGACGTGCTGGATCCGGAAGGCGGCATTTGCGCCATCGGCTCGGGCGGCGCATACGCGCAGGCTGCGGCCCGCGCGCTCGCGCAGAACACTGAGTTGAGCGCGCGCGACATTGTCGAAAAGGCGCTCACGATTGCCGGCGACATGTGTATCTACACGAATCACAACCGCGTCATCGAAACCATCGAATAAATGAAGCCGGGTGCCGGGCAACCTTGCGCGGCCCATTGTGCCCACGCATCGCGGCTTGCGGGCCGATTCAGGCCCGGCGCCACCTGAAGGATGTCGAACATGACTACCATGACTCCCGCTGAAATCGTCTCCGAACTAGACAAGCATATTATCGGCCAGGGCCGCGCCAAGCGCGCCGTCGCGGTCGCGCTGCGCAACCGCTGGCGCCGTCTGCAGGTGCCAGAGCCGTTGCGCCAGGAAATCACCCCGAAGAACATTTTGATGATCGGACCGACTGGCGTGGGCAAGACCGAAATCGCGCGACGCCTGGCCAAGCTCGCCGACGCGCCGTTCATCAAAATCGAGGCCACGAAGTTCACAGAAGTCGGCTACGTTGGACGCGATGTCGATAGCATCGTGCGCGACCTAATCGATATCTCGGTCAAGCAGACACGCGAATCGGAAATGCACAAGGTCCGCACGAAGGCACAGGACCTGGCGGAGGACCGCATCCTGGACATCCTGTTGCCGCAGGCACGGCCCGTCGGCTTCAGCCCGACCAGCGAGGAGAGCGAGCGCGAGAGCGCGACGCGCCAGACATTGCGCAAGCGACTGCGCGAAGGCCAGCTCGACGACAAGGAAATCGAGCTCGACATCGTGGCGCCACAGGTCGGCATGGACATCATGGGTCCGCCCGGCATGGAGGAAATGACGGAGCAGATCCGTTCGATGTTCGCCAATCTCGGCGGCGGCAAGAAGCAGCACCGCAAGGTCAAGATCAAAGAAGCCTTGAAGCTGTTGACCGATGAGGAAGCCGCCAAAATGGTCAACGAAGAAGATATCAAGACCCGCGCGGTACAGAACGCCGAACAGAACGGCATCGTCTTTCTCGACGAGATCGACAAGATTGCGTCGCGTCAGGAAGCCGGCGGTGGCGAGGTGTCACGCCAGGGCGTACAGCGCGACCTACTGCCGCTTGTGGAAGGCACGACGATCAACACCAAGTACGGCATGGTGAAGACCGACCACATCCTGTTCATTGCCAGCGGGGCGTTTCACCTGGCCAAACCGAGCGATCTGATTCCCGAACTGCAAGGACGGTTTCCAATCCGCGTCGAACTCGATTCGCTGTCGGTCGGTGACTTCGAATCGATCCTAGTACGCACCGACGCGAGCCTGGTCAAGCAATACCAGGCACTGCTCGCAACCGAAGACGTACACCTGGAGTTTGCCGACGACGGCATCAAGCGCCTGGCAGAAATCGCCTTTTCGGTTAATGAAAAGACTGAAAACATCGGCGCGAGGCGGCTGTACACGGTGATCGAAAAGCTGCTCGAAGAAATTTCGTTCTCGGCCGGCAACCATTCGGGCCAATCGGTCAAGATCGACGCTGCGTACGTGGACAGTGCACTGAACGACGTGTCGCAAAACGAAGACCTGTCACGCTACGTGTTGTAACGCGGCTCGCCGCCGTGCGTGCACCGCTCATTGCTTCACGGGCCGTTTCGCCAGCTTGCGTTGCAGCGTGCGGCGGTGCATGTTCAGCGCACGCGCGGTCGCCGAAATATTGCCGCCGTTGTCGGACAGCACGCGCTGGATGTGCTCCCATTCGAGCCGTGCCACCGACAGCGGTATCGGATTCTCGAGCGCCTCGTCGGCTTGTGACTCGCTTGCGTCCACGCGCAACGCCGCCAGGATCGTCTCCACGTTGGCCGGCTTGGCCAGATAATTGTCCGCACCGTCCTTGACGGCCTGCACCGCCGTCGCAATGCTCGCATAGCCGGTCAGCACGAGGATTCGCGCCTCGGGCTGTAGCTTACGCAGTGGTGCGATCAAATGCAGCCCCGAATCATTGCCCAGATTCAGGTCGACCGTGATTTGGCCGAACGGCAGCGCATCAGCGAGCTTCAGTGCGCTGTCGCGCTCGTGCGCCTGGTGAACGGTATAGCCGCGCCGGGTCAGGCCGCGCGCGAGGATGCCAGCAAATACCTCGTCATCGTCAATCACCAGAAAATTCATTTCGCTCATTGTACTTCTCCATTTGAATGCGCTTGGATCGCGGGCAGGCGCAGCATCGCACGGGTGCCCGTGGTGGCCGGCTGCGGCAACTCGGTCAGCTCGATCGAGCCGCCCAGCCGCGCCGCCGTCGTAAACGCGAGATACAAGCCAACGCCGTGGCCCCCTTGTGTGCTTTCGACCGGTGCCTGCCCGAGTTTGGCGCGCCGTTCAGGCGCAATGCCAGGACCGCGGTCGCGAATGTCGAAGACCAGCATGTCGCCGTCACACGCCGCCTCCAACGTCACCGATTCGCGGCAGGCCCGGGCCGCATTGTCCAGCAAGATGGTCAAGATCTGCCCGACCGCCACGGTATCGGCGACCAACACGTCGGCGGGCGCCGTGCCGATCCGCGAGAAATTCACATGCGGGTGACGCAGCCGCCACTGTTCGATGAATGCGTCGAGCCAACTGCCCACCGGTTGTTGGCCGGTGGGCAGCGCTGCCCGTGTGCGCAGCCGGGCGAGCGCTGAACGGCACAACGCCAGCTGTTGCTCGAGCAGGTCGAAATCGGCCTGATAGGGCGCAAGCGCCTGGTCGGTATGGGACAGGTCGCGCAACTCTTCGGCCACCATCGCGATCGTCGACAGTGGCGTGCCGATCTCGTGCGCGACGCTGGCGGCCTGCGCGCCCAACGCCACCACCCGCTCGTCGCGCAACAGCCGCTCCTGCGCCTCGCCCAATGCCGCATCCCCCTTGCGCAACGCGGACGACATGCGCGAGACAAACCACGAGATCAGCCCGACGCTGACCATGAAGTTTACCCACATGCCGGCCCGGTAGTAATCGAACAGGTTGGCCGGGTTGTCCATGTTCAACGGCACTGAATCGAAGCCGAGCAACCAATAGCAGGCGACTGCGAACGCCGCGAGCCATGCGGCCAGACGCCACGGCAACACCGCCGCCGCAATCGCCAGCGAAGGCAAGTACAGCGACACGAACGGATTGGTCGTGCCACCCGATAGAAACAGCAGCGCGGACAGCGCACCGAGGTCGACCCACAGCTGCCCCATCAGCTCGATGTGCGTTTCCGGCTTGGCTTGGGCCACGCGGATCCACGTCAGAATGTTAAAGATCACTTCCAACGCGATGACGATGAGCATCGCGGTGAGCGGCAAATGCACACCATAGGCGATCTGCACGACGGCGATAGTGACCAGTTGGCCAATGATCGCCAGGCAACGGAGCCAGAACATATGGCCGAGATTGACCCGGCCGGGATTTGCATACGGTGTCATGCGACAAGTTTACCGGTTTGACGTGGCACGACCCCGCAGTCAACTCAAGCTCGATCACGCTCGCGACACTATGACGCAAGTGCCAGCGCGCTGCAGTCGGGCACTGCAGCAGCGTGGCGTACGCGCTACGACAGGCGGGCGACACTTCGTGCCGGCCGCGTCACAGCACCACACTATCGGCACGCTCGATGATGGGGTTCCCAATGTCTGCGCGTCTTTTATCGGCAGCACGCCAGGACGACAAGACACGTCAAAAAAGCCCGGCGAGCGGCATCGTGCCGACACTTCAGTCCTGTACAATTCGCGGTTGTTTGCCTGCTCAGTCCGCTCGCACCATGTCCGACACCAACGATTTGCCTGCCATCTCACCCGCGCTGAAGGCCGAAATCCTCGCGGAAGCGCTGCCTTACATCCGCCAGTACCACGGCAAGACGGTCGTGATCAAGTACGGTGGCAACGCGATGACGCAGGAGCGCCTGAAGCAAGGCTTCGCACGCGACGTTGTACTGCTGAAGCTGGTGGGCATCAATCCGGTCATCGTCCATGGTGGCGGCCCGCAGATCGACCAGGCGCTAAAGAAAATCGGCAAGCAGGGCACGTTCATACAAGGCATGCGCGTGACGGACGAGGAAACGATGGAGGTTGTCGAGTGGGTGCTCGGCGGCGAGGTGCAACAAGACATCGTCACGCTAATCAACCATGTTGGTGGCCACGCGGTCGGCTTAACGGGCAAGGACGGCGGACTGATCCATGCACGCAAGCTGCTGATGCCGGACCGGGAAAAGCCGGGTGAATTTCTCGACATCGGCCAGGTCGGCGAGGTCGACTCGATCAATCCCGCGGTCGTGCGGGCGCTGCAAGACGATGCGTTCATCCCAGTCATTTCGCCGATCGGCTTCGGCGAGGATGGGCTCGCGTACAACATCAACGCGGACCTGGTCGCGGGCAAGCTGGCGGTCGTGCTGAACGCGGAAAAGCTGGTGATGATGACGAACATCCCGGGCGTGATGGACAAGAGCGGCACATTGCTCACGGATCTGTCGGCGCGCGAGATCGATGCATTATTCGCCGACGGCACGATCTCCGGTGGCATGCTGCCGAAAATCTCGTCAGCCCTAGACGCGGCCAGGAGCGGTGTGCGCTCCGTGCACATCATCGATGGACGCATCGAGCACTCGGTGCTGCTCGAGATCCTGACCGAGCAGCCGTTTGGCACGATGATCCGGTCGCACTGACCATGGCCACGCGCGCGCGCCGGCGGCGCATTGCCCACCCGCGCGGCCCGGTCTGGTTGTTCGACCTGGACGATACGCTGCACCACGCGTCGCATGCGGTGTTCCCGCAAATCAATCGGGCGATGACCGACTACATCGAGCGTGCGCTGCAGGTCAGCCGGGACGAAGCGGATCGGCTACGCGTGCACTACACGCGGCGCTACGGTGCGACACTGCTGGGACTCGCGCGGCACCATCCACTCGATCCTGACGATTTCCTCGCGCAGGTCCACCGATTCCACGATCTGCATTCGATGCTGCGCGCCGAGCGCGGGCTCGCCCGGCTGTTGCGCGCGCTGCCGGGGCGCCGGATCCTGCTGACCAACGGCCCGCGCCGCTACGCGCAGGCCGTGCTCGACGCGCTGGGCATCACTGAGCTGTTCGAACAAGTGATCGCCATCGAGCAGATGCGGTACCGCGGCCGCTGGCACGCCAAACCCGATGCCGGCATGCTGCGCCGCACATTGCGCCGCGCGCGAGTGCGGGCGCGCGACGCAACGCTGGTCGAGGATACCCGCTCGCATTTGAAACGCTACAAGCGCCTGGGACTGCGCACTGTATGGATGGTTGGGCACTTACCCCCCGTGCCCAAGGCTTCGAGCGGCCCGCCAGCGCTGGCGGGCACTGGACGTGCGCACTATATCGACTGCCGCATACGTTCGATAAAATCGTTACGACTCAAGCCTCTAAACGCATCGCGGAGGGCACCATGCGGCAGCCATCCAGACGCCCCGGCACGGCGCCCGAATCGCCGTGCGCACTGACCGACAGCGCCACGCCATCGTCCACGAACGGCGCCGGGCCGCACGCGCGGCTGACCGCACGCATGAGCCAACTCACCGAGCGCCTGCAAGCTTCGCTGCGCCAGCGCCTGAGGCTGGCGTGCGCCGAGCATGCCGATACGTTGCCGTGCGGCTACGATCCGGCGTTGCGCGCGGACCTTATCATCCGCTACGTGCTGGGGCGCTGGCACCACTATGCGCGCAGCGGCTTTCACAAAAGCCGTTTGAGCACGCCGCTGCACAGCTGCGGCTGTTGCTGCAATAGCGGCCATACCTGCGCCGCCTACGTCAGCGGAACAATTTCGTTTATACTTGTCGGTCACAAGCTTTCCTCTGCGCGCCGATTTGCTGACTCGATTGCGGGCGCGCGAACCCAAGCGGTTCAGTACAAATCCGGCTAAAGCGGTCATCAGCGGTCCATGCGTGCGCCCATACACGCAGCACCTTTGACCCTTTGCCGACTTGTTATCCGAACGCCCGCGCAAGCGGACAACAACACAGGCAAGGGTATGAGTTCGATCGGCATCGTCGTTCCACAAACGCTCCACTTCACCACACCGCTGCACCTGCAAAGCGGCTTGTCACTCGCCGGCTACGATCTGACGATTGAAGCCTATGGCACGCTCAACGCTGCGCGCTCCAACGCGGTGCTCGTCTGTCACGCGCTGAACGCGTCACACCACGTGGCCGGAGTATATGAACATGAGCCCAAGAACCTCGGCTGGTGGGACAACATGGTGGGCCCAGGCAAGCCACTCGACACGGACCGCTTCTTCGTGATCGGCGTGAACAATCTCGGCTCGTGCTTCGGCTCCACCGGTCCGATGAGCATCGATCCGGCCACCGGCCTGCCCTATGGCGCGCGCTTTCCAGTGGTCACCGTAGAGGACTGGGTCAATGCGCAGGCGCGCGTCGCCGATCATTTCGGCATCGAGCGTTTTGCCGCGGTGATGGGCGGCTCGCTCGGTGGCATGCAGGCGCTCGCCTGGAGCATCCTGTATCCGCAACGCGTCGCACATTGTGTGGTTATCGCCTCGACGCCCAAGCTGTCGGCGCAAAACATCGCGTTCAACGAGGTCGCCCGCTCAGCGATCCTGTCCGATCCGGATTTCCATGGCGGTGACTACTATGCGCACGGCGTCAAACCGCGCCGCGGCCTCAGGGTCGCGCGTATGATCGGGCACATCACGTACCTGTCCGACGACGATATGGCCGCGAAGTTCGGCCGCGCGCTGCGCCGCGCAGACGGAGCGATGGATGCCTACAACTTCAATTTCGACGTCGAATTCGAAGTCGAGTCGTACCTGCGGTACCAGGGCGACAAGTTCGCCGACTATTTCGACGCCAATACCTACCTGCTAATCACGCGCGCATTGGACTACTTCGACCCCGCCAAGGCATACGATGGCGACCTGACCGCGGCGCTCGCGCAGACACAGGCCAACTACCTCGTAGTCAGCTTTTCAACAGATTGGCGTTTTGCGCCGGCGCGCTCGCGCGAAATCGTCAAGGCGCTGCTCGACCACAAGCGCAACGTGACCTATGGCGAAATCGATGCGCCGCACGGCCACGACGCATTCTTGCTCGACGACGCGCGCTATCACAATCTGGTGCGCGCCTACTACGAACGCATCGCCACGGAGATCGGCGCATGAACCAGCAAGCCTTCGATACCCTGTCCACCCGCGCCGATTTCCGCATGATCGCGCGCTGGGTCGAGCCGCGCGCAAGCGTACTCGATGCCGGCTGCGCGGATGGCTCGCTGCTGGCCATCCTCGCTGAGGAATTGGACGTGCACGGCTACGGGATCGAGATCAACGATGCGGGCGTGCTTGGCTGCGCACAAAAGGGCGTCAACGTCATCCAGCAAAATCTGGAGGACGGCCTGCGGCTGTTTGAGGATCAGAGCTTCGATTTCGTGATCCTGTCTCAGACGCTGCAGACCCTCCACCAGACCGCGGCGATCCTGCGCGAGACCGTGCGGGTCGGCAAGGAATGCATCGTGTCGTTTCCCAATTTTGGCTACTGGCGGCATCGGCTCGCGGTGCTCCACGGCCGCATGCCGGTCTCCCAATCACTGCCCTACCAATGGCACAACACGCCGAACGTGCGCGTGCTGACGATCCGCGACTTCGAAACACTCGCTCCGGAGGTCGGCATCCGGATTCTGGAGCGAGCCGTACTGCACGGCGGCCGCGCGATCCGGTGGGGAACGAACTGGCGTGGTAGTCTTGCGGTCTATCGCGTCAAGAAAATTTGACCGTCCCTTTCGTTGACCGCAGATCCATGTCCACTCCACCTCACGAAGCCCGCACACTGGCCGCACGCGATCCCCACTCAGGCTGGCGCGCCTACTTCAATACACGCATGTTGATCTGCGTGTTCCTTGGATTCACCTCGGGACTGCCGCTGTTTACGCTGCTGGTTCTGGTGCAGGCGTGGCTGCGCAGCGGCGGCGTCGATATCAAAACCATTGGCCTGTTTGCATTGTTGCAGTTTCCCTATACGTGGAAATTCGTGTGGGCGCCGTTAATGGACCGCTTCGTGCCCGGGTTCGGCCGCTGGCGCCCTGGGCGACGGCGTGGCTGGATGTTGCTGACTCAACTCGGCGTGCTGTCGCTGGTCGCCACCATGGGCTTCGTGTCGCCGAGCAACTCAATCCGCACGGTGGCCGTGCTCGCAGCCGCCCTTGCATTCGCCAGCGCAAGCCTGGACATCGTGCTCGACGCGTACCGACGCGAGTTGCTGAAAGACACCGAGCAGGGCCTCGGCACGGCAATCCACGTGAACGCGTACAAGCTAGCCGCCCTTGTGCCCGGTTCGCTGTCACTGATCCTTGCAGACCACTTCGCGTGGTCGACGGTCTTTGCGGTCACCGCGGCGTTCATGCTGCCTGGCGTGATGACGGCGCTCGTGGTGCGCGAGCCGCAGGTGCAGGGCACACTGCCACGCACGCTGGAGGAAGCCGTGGTGATGCCATTTCGCGAATTCGTCGCGCGCGACGGTGCGAAGCAGGCGCTGATCGTGTTGGCGTTCGTTTTCCTGTACAAGCTCGGCGACAACATGGCGACGTCGCTGGCAACGTCGTTCTACCTGGACATCGGCTTTACGAAAACTGAGATCGGACTGGTGGCCAAGACCAGCAACTTTTGGGCGAGTATTGCCGGCGGCATTCTCGGCGGCATATGGCTAATGCGCATCGGCACGGCGCGCAGCTTGTGGATTTTCGGCGTCGCGCAGATGGTCGCAGTGCTTGGCTTCGCAGCGCTTGCCCGCACGGGCCATACGCTGCCTGGACTAGCCGTGGTCATCAGCCTCGAGGCGTTCGCCACAGGCCTGGGTACGGCCGCGTTCACCACATACATCGCCAGCACTACTGACCCACGCTATACCGCAACGCAGTTTGCGTTGTTCACCAGTCTCGCGTCGATGCCTCGCACATTCGCCAATGCCGGCGCCGGCTATATCGTCGCGCAGACCGGCTGGTTTGAGTTCTTTCTGCTGTGCGCCGTGCTGGCGATCCCGGGCATGCTGCTGCTGCCGCGGGTTGCACCATGGAGAGCACGCTGATGCGGCGCCCGTATGTCAGTTGGCGTCCTGGACGCGCTCGGTGCCCGCGGCCGCCTCGGGCAGGCGTCCTGGCGCTCGCCAGACGACTGGCTGGCGTGGCGCTGCTGATCGGCGGTGCCATCGCGCCGCCGTCCGGCGCGCAGCCGAGGACCGGCAACGCCGGGTCATATGATCCGGCTCAGGCGGTGCGCTTCGGCAACGCGGCGGCGTTCCGCCACCTGATTTCGCCGTCGATGCTTGAACAACAGGCCAGCGGCGAATACCGGCAATGGGTGCACAGCGCCCAGCAGCGAGGACAATTGCTGCCCGATGGCGACCCGCAGGTCAAACGGGTTCGCGCGATTCTGCAAAGGCTCATCCCGTATGCGCTGAAATGGAATGAACGCGCGAAACGGTGGCAATGGGAAGCCTATGTGGTACGCTCGCCGCACATGATGATCCGCTGCCTGCCCGGCGGCAAACTGCTGATCAACAGCGCGCTACTCACGCGTCTGCGCCCGAACGACAATGAACTGGCGATGCTGATGGGCCACATGGTGGCTCACGCGTTGCGCGAACACGCGCGCGAACGCCTGGGCCGGCAACAGGCCACGCAATTGGGCGCCGGCACGATCCCGCAGTTGTTTGGGCTGGCCGATCTCGGGTCCACGCCGCTGGACATCGGCACGCACCTCGCGCACTTACGCTACGATGCAGCCGACGAGACTGAGGCTGACGTGATCGGCGATGAGATCGCATCGCGCGCCGGTTTTGACCCAAGAGCCGCGCTGACGGTATGGAGCCGGGCCGCCGCCCTGCCGGGCGCCAGCAAGACGAGTTTCATCGCGGCCCATCCGATGACGCCGCAGCGCGCCGCTGACCTGCGCAAGCGATTGTCCGACATGCTGCCACTGTATGCAAAGGCGCTCGGCACGACTACCGACGCATTGCCGCGCTACCGACACAACCGTTAAGCCACGTGGCGACGCCGCAGCGGACGCGGCGAGCGCCGGCCATATCACGCCGCGCGGCGGCGCAGCGTGTAGTCATAGTCGATTGTTAGCGGCGCGTGATCACTGAACTTAATATCGCGAAAGATCGACGTGCGCCTGGCCGTCGAGGCAATGCCGGCTGTCGCGATCTGGTAGTCGATTCGCCACCCGACGTTTTTCGCATAGGCTTGGCCGCGGTTGCTCCACCACGTGTACTGCTCGGGCCGCGGATCCAGCGTGCGAAAAACGTCCACATAGCCAAGCTCGTCGAATACCTTGCTTAACCATGCGCGCTCTTCGGGCAAGCACCCGGAGTTTTTCTGGTTGCCTTTCCAATTCTTGATGTCGATTTCCTTGTGCACGATGTTGACGTCGCCGCAGAAAATCACTTCGCGCTCGCGCCGAAGCTCGTCCAGGTGCACATAGAAATCATCCATGAAGCGGTACTTGACCGCCTGCCGCTCCTCGCCGCTCGAACCCGACGGCACATAGACCGACACCAGCGACAGGTCGCCGTAGCGCAGCTCGACATAGCGTCCCTCGTGGTCGAACGCCTTGCTGCCGAAGCCGGCGATGAACTCGTCCGGTTCATGCCTCGTATAGAGCCCGGCGCCGCTGTACCCCTTCTTCTGCGCATGCTGGAAATAGCCGGTGAAGCCGTGCGGCGCGAGGAATTCGGGCGTCATGTCATCCTGCGAGCACTTGATTTCCTGCACGCAGACGATGTCGGCGTTCTGTTTGCCGAACCAGTCGAAAAAGCCTTTCTTCGCGGCGGAACGTATGCCGTTCAGATTGGCGGTGATGACTCGCAGCATGGTGTGTTGTTTCCTTGTTGACGGATGATCGTGGAAGCTGGCGGCACGCGCCAGCCTCTACGGATTACTTGACAACGATACCGTTGAGCGAGGCCTTGGCCGGTGGATAACGCAGGTCCAACCCCGCCAGCCGCCGCAACAATAGCTCGGCGACCATCAGGTTGCGATGAGTCTTCGAGTCCGCTGGCACGATGTACCAGCGCGCACGATCAGGACAGCTTTTTCTTTAACAGCTCGTTGACCTGCTGCGGGTTGGCCCGCCCCTTCGTGGCCTTCATCGCCTGACCGACCAGCGCGTTGAATGCCTTGTCCTTGCCCGCGCGGTATTCGTCGACGGACTTCGGATTGGCGGCAAGCACCTCGTCCAGAATCGCCTCGAGCGCGCCGCTGTCGGAGATCTGCTTGAGTCCCTTGGCGTCGATGATGCGGTCTGCCGCCGCGTCGTCGGTGGCCTTCTCGTCCCAGATCGCGCCAAAAATCTCCTTGCCGATCTTGTTCGAGATCGTACCGTCAGCGATCCGCACGAGAACTAGCGCCAATTGCGCGGCCGATACCGGCGACTGCCCGATGTCCAGCCCATCGCGGTTCAGCTGCGACGCAAGCTCGCCCATTACCCAGTTCGCCGCCATCTTCGCATTCGCAACGCCCACCTTGGACACCACTGCCTCGTAGTACGCGGCAAGCGCCTGTGACGTTGTGAGCACACCCGCGTCATAGCCGGGCAAGCCGTACTGTTCGGCAAAGCGACGCTTCATCGCGTCCGGCAATTCCGGCAGCGCGCGGCGGACCTCGGTGATCCACTCGCTGTCGATCACGAGCGGCATCAGGTCCGGGTCAGGGAAGTAGCGATAGTCATGCGCGTCTTCCTTGCTGCGCATCGAGCGCGTCTCGCCACGGTCCGGGTCGTACAGCCGGGTTTCCTGCACAACGGTGCCACCGTCCTCGATCAGCTCGATCTGGCGGTGCACCTCGTATTGGATCGCCTCTTCCAGAAAGCGGAACGAGTTTAAGTTCTTGATTTCGGCGCGTGTGCCCAATGCCTGCTCGCCGAGCCGGCGCACCGACACGTTCGCGTCGCAGCGAAACGAGCCTTCCTGCATGTTCCCGTCGCAAATACCTAGCCAGACGACCAGCGAATGCAACGCCTTTGCATAAGCCACCGCCTCGGCGGCGCTGCGCATGTCCGGCTCGGTCACAATCTCTAGCAGCGGTGTGCCAGCGCGGTTCAGGTCGATGCCGGTCATCCCGGCGAAATCCTCGTGCAACGACTTGCCGGCGTCCTCCTCCAAGTGCGCTCGAGTCAATCTGATCGTCTTCTCGTACGCATCGCGGCCAGCCTTTTCGTTCGCCTCCACCTGGATCGTGATCGAGCCGCCTTGCACAACCGGCAACTCGTACTGACTGATCTGGTAGCCCTTGGGCAAATCCGGATAGAAGTAATTCTTGCGCGCAAACACGCTGCGCGGCGCGATCGTCGCGCCGATCGCCAACCCGAAGCGTATAGCCCGCTCGACGGCGCCCCGGTTTGCGATGGGCAGCGCCCCGGGCAAGGCCAGATCAACTGCGCAGGCCTGCGTGTTTGGCTCGGCACCGAACCGCGTCGAGGCCCCGGAAAAAATCTTCGACTGGGTCGACAGCTGCGCGTGTGTCTCCAGCCCGATTACCACTTCCCACTGCATAGTCAGACTCCCGCGGGCACTTGCCGATGCCAATCGGTGACGCGTTGGAACGCATCGGCGACTTGCAGCATCCGCGCTTCGTTGAAATAGTTGCCGATGATCTGTAGGCCGACCGGCCGCGCCGCATGGGCGCCAGTGCCAAAGCCGCATGGCACGCTCATGCCCGGCAATCCGGCTAGGCTCGTGGACAGCGTATAGATGTCCGCCAGATACATCTGCAGCGGATCGTCGGCCTTCTCGCCCAGGTTCCACGCGACGCTCGGCGACACCGGGCCCATGATCATGTCGCATTGCTCGAACGCGTTCTGGAAGTCCTGCGCGATGATCCGACGAATCTTTTGGGCCTGCAGGTAGTACGCGTCGTAGTAGCCGTGTGACAGTACGTACGTGCCGACTAGGATGCGGCGCTTGACCTCGGCGCCAAAGCCCTCCGAGCGTGTCTTCTTATACATGTCGAGCAGGTCGCGGTACTCGGCCGCGCGATGGCCGTAGCGCACGCCGTCAAAACGTGACAAATTCGACGACGCCTCGGCCGGCGCGATCACATAGTAGACTGGGATCGACAGCTCCGTCTTAGGCAGCGATACGTCCACCAGTGTCGCGCCAAGTTCCTCGTATTGCCGCAGTGCCGCATCGATCGCCGCGCGCACGTCGCCCGACAGCCCCGCGCCGAAGTACTCGCGCGGCAACCCGATGCGCAGCCCGGCGAGCGGGCGGCCGGCGAGCGCGCCGGCATCCTGCCACGGCTTGCCAAGCCAGCGCGTGTAGTCTTCCGCGTCGCGTGGCAAGCTCGTCGAATCGCGCGGGTCAAAACCGCTCATTGCACCTAGCACGAGCGCGCAATCGGCGGCCGAGCGCGCCATCGGCCCTCCCTGGTCGAGCGACGACGCGAACGCGATCATCCCGTAGCGGGAGACGCGGCCGTAGGTCGGCTTGATGCCGGTAATCCCAGTCAGCGACGCCGGCTGGCGAATCGAGCCGCCGGTGTCGGTGCCGGTGGCCACCGGCGCCAGTGCAGCGGCCACCGCCGCGGCCGAGCCGCCCGACGAGCCGCCCGGCACCGTATTCCGGTCCCACGGGTTGCGTACCGGGCCGAAGAACGAATTCTCGTTGGACGAGCCCATCGCGAACTCGTCCATGTTGGTCTTGCCCAGCGTGACCATGCCCGCCGCCGTCAGCCGCTCGACGACCGTCGCGTCGAACGGACTCACGTAGTCGGCCAGCATCCGGGAGCCGGCGCTGGACTTCCAGCCGCGGGTCACGAATACATCCTTGTGCGCCACCGGCAGGCCAAGCAGCGGCCCACGCTCGCCGCGCGCGAGCCGCTGGTCGGCCGCGCGCGCCGCGTCCAGCGTCAGTGGCGGATTCACGTCGATGAACGCGTTCAGCTCGCGTGCGGCCTCGATACGCTGCAGGAAGTGCTGCGCAAGCTCGAGCGCCGATACCTGCTTTGTATCGAGCGCGGCGCGCAATTCAGTAAGGCTTTTCTGATGCATCGTGCGGTTTTCCTGCGTCGCGTTATTCGATCACTTGCGGTACCAGATACAGGCCGTCCTGCACCGCCGGCGCGCAGCGCTGGTTGTCCTCGCGCCGCACGTGCTCGGTCACGGCGTCCTCGCGCAGCCTCAGCGCGACGTCCTCGATCTGCTCGATTGGATGCGCGAGTGGCGCGATGCTAGTCGTGTCCACGGCCTGCATCTGCTCGACCAGGCCAAAAAACTGGTTCAATTGCTCGAGTATGGGCTCGGCCTCGCGTTGCCCGAGCTCAATGCGCGCCAGGTGCGCAATGCGGTTTACGTCAGTGGGGGTCAAGGCCATGCGGTCACCAAGGATGGAGGGGAAAAAGCGGGCAAAAACGTCCCCCGCTTTTCTTCGAATGAGCTGGAATTATAAGGTATCATTACGCGTTCGCCCTAAACCCGGCCGGCCTTACCGTCATCTTTCAGCAATGTCCTCCGCACGCGCATACTCCCGCGGCTGCGGCATTCGCGTTGCCCAGATGCGTGCACCGCCTGCGCCGGTAAAATTTTTGTTCCCGCAGCTTCGTGACTGCGCGGCGGCCGCCTTCCGGACCTCTGCCGAAGCTGTTGTTTTACCCGCCGCCGGCGCATACGCACATTTCCCGCGACCGGCATCCGCGAGACAGGATTTTTAATGTTCGGTTTTCTCCGCAGCTATTTCTCGAACGATCTGGCGATTGATCTAGGCACCGCCAACACACTGATCTACATGCGCGGCAAGGGTATCGTGCTCGACGAGCCGTCGGTTGTATCAATCCGCCAAGAAGGCGGGCCCAACGGAAAAAAGACGATCCAGGCCGTGGGCAGAGAAGCTAAGCAGATGCTCGGCAAGGTGCCGGGCAACATTGAGGCGATCCGCCCGATGAAGGATGGCGTGATCGCCGACTTCCGCGTCACCGAGCAGATGATCAAGCAGTTCATCAAGACCGCGCACGAATCGAGAATGTTCTCGCCGTCGCCGCGAATCATCATCTGCGTGCCGTGCGGCTCGACACAGGTCGAGCGCCGGGCAATCCGTGAAGCCGCGCTCGGCGCCGGCGCATCGCAAGTCTACCTGATCGAGGAACCGATGGCCGCGGCGATTGGCGCCGGCCTGCCAGTGTCGGAGGCGACCGGCTCGATGGTCGTGGACATCGGCGGCGGCACCACCGAAGTGGGCGTGATTTCGCTCGGCGGCATCGTATATAAGGGCTCGGTACGGGTCGGCGGCGACAAGTTCGATGAAGCGATCGTCAACTACATCCGCCGCAACTACGGCATGTTGATCGGCGAGCAGACCGCCGAGGCGATCAAGAAGGAGATTGGCTCGGCGTTCCCCGGCTCCGAAGTGAAAGAAATGGAGGTCAAGGGCCGTAACCTGTCCGAAGGGATCCCGCGCAGCTTCACGATCTCGAGCAACGAGATCTTGGAAGCGCTAACGGACCCGTTGAACCAGATCGTCTCGTCGGTCAAGATCGCCCTGGAACAGACGCCGCCGGAACTGGGCGCCGATATCGCCGAGCGCGGCATGATGCTGACCGGCGGCGGCGCACTGCTGCGCGACCTGGATCGGCTGCTCGCGGAGGAAACGGGGCTGCCGGTGCTGGTAGCCGAGGATCCGCTCACGTGCGTGGTGCGCGGCTCCGGCATGGCGCTCGAGCGGATGGACAAGCTCGGCAGCATCTTCTCGTACGAATGATCCGGCTGAAGTAAATGCGGTTTCGGGCGTCGACCATGGAATACAGTCCGCCGCCCCTGTTCAAGCAAGGTCCTTCGGCGCTCGCGCGTCTGTTCACGTTTGTCGGTCTCGCGCTCGTACTGTTGATTACCGACGCGCGTTTCCAAACGCTCGAAGTCGTGCGCGAAGTGATCGGCACGGGGCTCTATCCTTTACAACGCGCGGCGCTGGTGCCACGCGATCTAATCGTCGGCGGCACCGACCTATTCGTCACGATCCATTCGTTGCGCAGCGAGAACCAGACGCTGCGCGACAAGAACCTGCAGTTGTCGGTACGTGCGTCGCAAGCGGCCCAACTGCTGGCCGAGAATGAACATCTGCGCCGGCTGCTGCAGTTACAGCAGCATTCAACGATACAGACAACGCCCACCGAGATTCAGTACGACACGCGCGACCCGTTCACGCAGAAGGTCATCATCGCCGGCGGCAGCCAGCAGGATGTGCAGGCAGGCGCACCGGTGGTGAACGAAAAAGGCGTAATCGGGCAAGTCACACGCGTCTTCCCGTTGCAATCTGAGGTCACGCTGCTGACCGACAAGGACCAGGCGGTGCCAGTGCAGGTGGTACGCACCGGCATTCGCAGCGTCATCTACGGCACCCCTAAGGGCGACGTACTGGATCTAAGGTTCGTGCCGACCAGCGCTGATGTGAAGACCGGCGACGAACTGGTGACAAATGGGCTGGACGGCGTCTACCCGCCGGGACTGCCGGTGGCCAAGGTTATTCGCGTCGACCGCCAAGCGGACACCACATTCGCCCGGGTGGTCTGCGAGCCGCTCGCGCCGGTGCGGGGCGCCCGCCAGTTGTTGGTACTGCGCTACGATGCGCGCACGCCGCCGCATCCCACCGACACGGACACCGGCGCGGCCAAGGATGCCGGCAAGGCAAAGGCCAGGAAAGGCGCGAAGGCAGCCGCCGGCAAGAACGCCGCGACACCGGCTGCGACGGGCACCGGCTCGCCGGCATTATCTGCCCGAGCCGCGTCGGCCACGGTAACCAGAGCACGGCAATGAATCGACCTCATCACATCTTGCTGCCGGTCAATCCGTACTTCATTGCGTTCAGCCTGGCCGCGGCGTTTTTTTTGAATCTGCTGCCATGGGGCAAGTGGATCGGCGTGCCCGATTTCGTCGCGATCGTGCTGCTGTTTTGGAACGTGCATCAACCGCGCAAGGTCGGCATGGGCATCGCGTTCCTGCTTGGGCTGCTAATCGACGTGCACGATGCGAGCCTATTCGGCGAGCACGCGCTCGCCTACACACTGCTGTCGTACGGGGCAATCATGGTGCACCGGCGCGTGCTGTGGCTATCGCTGGGTGCGCAGGTCTTCGTCGTGATGCCGCTGCTGATGCTCGCGCAGGCCGTGCCGTTCGCGATTCGGCTGATTGCCGGCGGTGCATTCCCGGGCTGGGGCTACTTGCTGGACGGCTTCGTCGGCGCGCTGCTGTGGCCGGTTGCCAGCGTGCTACTGCTGTTGCCGCAGAAACGCGCGGCCGACCACGACGACACGCGACCGATTTGACCGGGGCCCGCTCGCAGATGACGCAGTTCAACCATCCCCGGCAGGCACTGGCGCGCTTCAAGCTTCGTGTGGCCGCCGCGGGCGTGTTCGTGCTCGCGTGCTTCGCGCTGATCGGCTGTCGCTTTCTGTATCTGCAAGTCTGGAACTACAACAAATACTCGCTTCAGGCTAACGAAAATCGCATCTCGGTCGCGCCGATCGTGCCGAATCGCGGCATCATCATCGACCGCAACGGCGTGGTGCTTGCGAAGAACTACTCGGCCTACACGTTGGAGATCACGCCATCGAAGATCGACGGCACACTGGATGAGGTCATCGAGCAGCTGTCGGACGTGGTCAATATCGATGCGCGCGACCGCCGTCGCTTCAAGAAACTGCAGGAGGACTCGAAAAACTTTGAGAGTCTACCGATTCGCACGCGATTGACCGACGACGAAGTGGCCCGCTTCACCGCGCAGCGCTATCGGTTTCCGGGTGTGGAAGTGCGCGCGCGGCTGTTCCGGCAATACCCGCTCGGTACGACCGCGGCGCACGTGATCGGCTACATCGGCCGTATTTCACAGCGCGACCAGGAGCGCATCGACGCGGCCAGCGAAAAAAACGACAGTGACCCGGAGCACTACGATCCGCGACTCGATGCGAACAACTACAACGGCACCGACTATATCGGCAAGATCGGCGTCGAGCAGAGCTACGAGACCGAGTTGCACGGCGTGACGGGCTTCGAAGAAGTCGAGGTGACCGCGGGTGGCCGCCCGGTGCGCACGCTGTCGCGCACCCAGGCCAAGCCCGGCAACAATCTGCGGCTGTCACTCGATATCGGCCTGCAGCAAAGCGCGGAGCAGGCATTTGCAGGCAAGCGCGGCGCGTTGGTCGCCATCGAACCGTCGACGGGCGACGTGCTTGCGTTCGTGTCGTCGCCCAGCTTCGATCCAAACCTGTTCGTCGATGGCATCGATCAGCCAACCTGGGATGAGTTGAATACGTCACCCGACCGGCCGCTGCTGAACCGGCCGCTACGCGGCACCTATCCGCCTGGCTCGACATACAAGCCGTTCATGGCGCTGGCCGCGCTCGCCACGCACAAGCGTACGCCGAATTGGAGCTTCCAGGATCCTGGCTCGTACACGTTCGGCGGCCACACATTCCGCAACGACGTGCCACAGGGACAGGGCTGGGTCGACATGTACCGTTCGATCGTCGTGTCCAACGACACGTATTACTACATGCTCGCACACGATCTGGGCGTCAACACGATTGCGAGTTTTATGAAGCAGTGGGGGTTCGGCCAGCAGACCGGCATCGACGTCGAGGGCGAAGCACGCGGTGTGCTGCCGTCCACCGACTGGAAGAAACGCGCCTATCGCAAGCCCGAGCAGCAGCGCTGGTACGAAGGCGAGACGATCAGTCTCGGCATCGGCCAAGGCTACAATTCGTATACGATCCTGCAACTCGCGCACGCTGTCGCGACGCTGGCGAACAACGGTGTGGTCATGAAGCCTCACTTGGTCAAGGATGTCGAGAACCCGATCACGCGCGAATTCCGGCTGACGGTGCCCAAACCCAGTGGCCGCATCCAAGGCATCACGCAGGCGGACCTCGACGTCGTCAAGCACGCGATGAAAAGCGTGATGGACAGCCCTTCAGGCACCGCGTACAAAATCTTTGGTAACGCACCCTATACGTCGGCCGGCAAGACTGGTACGGCGCAGGTGTTTTCGCTGCAGGGCCAGAAATACCGTGCGCATGCGCTGGCCGAGCACCTGCGTGACCACGCGCTGTTCATCGCTTTCGCGCCGGTCGAGCGCCCGCAGATCGCGCTCGCATTGATCGTCGAGAATGGCGGCTGGGGAGCCCGGGCGGCCGGCCCAATTGCCCGCAAAGTGCTTGACTATTACCTGATCGACCGCGTCAAGCCCGGTGCCGAAGCCGCCTCCGTCGCGATGGCAGCGTCGGCGACCGACCTCGGCGGCACGCCGGTGATCGGCGGCGCGCAAACCCCAATACAAGCCGCGCTGCCGGCGTCGGTGGTCAGCAGCAGCGCCGCCTTCGCGCCACAGGCGGCATCGAACCCGGCCGTCGCAGCGGCGGTGACGTCTGCGTCGGTGCTCGCGGATGCGGCGCGCAAGAGTACTCGCAGCGATCCGCCACGCGGCGCTGTGGGCGCTGCGGGCACTGTGAGCGCGTCAGCGGCAGGCGCCGCGGGCGGTGGTACCGCCACCCCGGACACCGGCAGCGGCGACGATATGCCCCCCGCCCAACAACCGATACCCGGTCCATACGAGCCCCCGTCGGAACAGGGGCCGCGTGCGCCGGCCGACACGCCAGCCACGTTGAATCGATCCGGGGGCGCGCATGGCGCTACCCCGGCGCACTAGGAATCGCCATGCCCATCGAGCCCCGCGTGCTGATTGGACGCGCAAAACGGATGTTCGCCGGCTTCGACAAGCCACTTGCGTTGATCGTCTTCTTGTTGCTATGCGTGGGTCTGCTTACGCTGTACAGCGCCAGCATGGACGTACCCGGACGCGTCGAGGACCAGGTCCGCAATATCTTGCTCACGTTCGTGCTGATGTGGGCGATCGCGAACGTACCGCCGCAGACGCTGATGCGTTTTGCCGTGCCCGCCTACTCGTTCGGCGTGGCACTGCTCATCGCCGTGGCGCTGTTCGGCTTGACTAAGAAAGGCGCCAAGCGTTGGATCAATGTCGGCGTCGTGATTCAGCCATCTGAAATCCTGAAAATCGCCATGCCGCTGATGCTCGCGTGGTACTACCAGCGACGCGAGGGCGTGATACGGTGGTACGACTACCTGATCGGCCTGATCATCCTGGCAGTGCCGGTCGGGCTGATCGCCAAACAGCCCGACTTGGGTACTGCGATCCTGGTGCTGTCCACGGGACTGTTCGTGATCTACTTCGCGGGCCTGAGCTTCAAGCTAATCGTACCGCTGTTGCTGGCGCTGGTGATCGGCGTCGGCTCGTTGATCGCAACCGAGGACCGGATTTGTCAACCGGACGTGCAATGGGTTCTGCTGCACGACTACCAGAAGCACCGCGTCTGCACGCTGCTCGATCCGAGTTCAGACCCGCTTGGCAAAGGATTTCATACGATTCAGGCGGTCATCGCGATCGGCTCCGGCGGGGCCTTCGGCAAAGGCTGGCTCAAGGGAACGCAGGCGCACCTGGAGTTCATTCCGGAAAAACATACGGACTTCATTTTCGCCGTGTTCTCCGAAGAGTTCGGCCTGGCCGGCGGGCTCATGCTGCTGTTCCTGTACCTGCTGCTCGTCGCGCGTGGCCTGTACATCGCGGCCAACGGCGCCACGCTGTTCGGCCGATTGCTGGCCGGGGCGCTGGCGCTGTCCTTCTTCATGTACGCATTCGTTAATATCGGCATGGTCAGCGGTATTCTGCCCGTAGTAGGCGTACCGCTGCCATTCATGAGCTACGGCGGCACCGCGCTGATCACATTGGGCATCGCGACCGGGATGATCATGAGCGTGGCGCGACAAAAACGCCTGATGCAAAGCTGACGACGGCGCGTCGGTGCCCGGCCCTGGCGGCGTTCAGTCGCGGCTGATATCGGCCCAGCAGTTGGGCGTCTCGTACAGGCGTACGTTGGCCAGCCGCAGGTTGATGCCGTAATGCGCATCATAGACGTGGGCCAGGATCTCGAACGCCTTAGCAGCCAAATTCTCGACAGTCGGGATCCGGTCCAGCACGACCGTCTTGTGCTCGGGCAGCGTATCGAGGAAAGAACGGACCATCACGTCCTGCTCATAGACGATGAACGCGTGATCCCACACGTTCACCAAGTGCTCCATCGCCAGCCGCTTCACGTCGGCAAAGTCCATCACCATGCCGCGATCCGGCGCGCCTTCCGTATCGACGAGTTCGCCTTGCAAGGTGATTTCCAGCACATACCGATGGCCGTGCAGGTTCCTGCACTGGCTGCGGTGATCCGGGATACGGTGGCCTGCGTCGAATGCGAGTTTGCGCGTGATAGTCAGCACGGTGGTCCAGCGCCTGGTTCAGGGAATATTCAAGTACTTATGCGTCTGCATCGACAGGCGCCATTGGGGATGCCGCTTGCACCAATCCACGGCCAGCTTCGTGTTCAGTTCGCGCGATGGACCATCCATCGGTTGCACGAGAAAGTGCTCGAAATCCAGCCGCGCGTATTCCGACAACTGCTGGTTGTCCTGCGGGATCACGACCTTCAGTTCGTTGCCGCGCGTCACCACGAGGGACGAACCAGCCTTCGGGCTTACGCAGACCCAATCGATGCCGGGAAGCACCGGCAGGGTGCCGTTGGTCTCGATCGCGATGACAAATCGTTCACGGTGCAGCGCGTCGATCAACGCCGCATCGAGCTGCAACATCGGCTCGCCGCCGGTACAAACGACAAAACGGTATTGTGCCGCAACCTCGCCAGGCGGCCACAGCGACGCGATCTTCGCCGCCAGCGCATCGGCATCGCGATATTTGCCGCCGTTCTCGCCGTCGGTGCCGACAAAATCGGTGTCGCAAAAGCGGCACACCGCATCCGCGCGGTCCTGTTCGCGGCCCGACCACAGGTTGCAGCCCGCAAAGCGGCAAAACACCGCCGGTCGACCGGCATTGGCGCCCTCTCCCTGCAACGTGTAGAAGATTTCTTTGACCGCGTACGTCATCTCACTGCCTACCCCTGAAGCGTCAAAGCGACGCGGGATCAACGCGCCCGCCATGCCGGAATGCGTGGTAGCCGCGTGCGCGCAACCTGCATGCCGGACACTCGCCGCAACCAAAGCCCCAATCGTGCAATTGAGCCCGCTCGCCGACATAGCATGTATGCGTCTCGACGCGGATCAGCTCGACCAGCGCTTCGCCGCCAGTCGATTCTGCAAGCCGCCAAGTGTCCGCCTTGTCCAGCCACATCAGTGGGGTTTCGAGCACGAAACGCTGGTCCATGCCCAGATTCAGCGCCACTTGCAGCGCCTTCATCGTGTCATCGCGACAATCTGGATATCCGGAAAAATCAGTTTCGCACATGCCGCCCACCAGCACATCGAGCCCGCGCCGGTACGCAACCGCTGCCGCGATCGTCATGAACATCAAGTTGCGGCCTGGCACAAATGTGTTCGGCAACCCGTTAGCCTGGGTCTCGATCTGGATCTCGCGCGTCATTGCTGTGTCGCTGATCGCCCCCAGCACCGACAGGTCAACGCGATGGTCGTCGCCAAGCGCCGGCTTCCATTGAGGGAACGCGCGGATCAACGCATCGCGGAACCTCTCGCGGCATTCCAGCTCGACGCGGTGCCGCTGCCCGTAGTCGAAGCCGATGGTTTCGACGCGATCGTAGCGTGAAAGCGCCCATGCCACGCAGGTGGCCGAGTCCTGTCCACCGGAAAACAATACGAGCGCGCCGCGTTGAGCGTCTGTCCGAGTCACCGTGGCACTCCTTCGATCAGATGCAGGCAGTATAGGCCGGCGCCGCGCGGGCCACTGCGCACGAGTGTTTACCGGTCATCGGCCTGCCGGAGGGCGGCGCAAAACAATGGATTTTATCATGCGGACCTGCTGGGCGCAGGCACGTTCAGCGGCGCGGCCCCTGCGCGCGCAGCCGCGTGGCGAGTGCCGTCATACGCCGGTTCGCTGCCTGCGGGGCGTATTCGTCCACGCGCGCCAAGCCTCGTGCCACAAGACGCTCGCGCAATGCGTGATGCGTCAGCACCTGCTCAAGCGCGCCGGCCATCGCGGCGGCATCGCCCACTGGCACTAGCAGTCCCGCATCGTCCGCAAGCAGCGCACGCGGACCGGTCGGACAGTCCGTCGCCACCACCGGCGTGCCCAGCGCCATCGCCTCAATTAGCACCATCGGCAAGCCTTCATATCGACTGCTTAATACCATCACTCGTGCATGTCGCATAAATGGGAAAGGATTCGGCTGGAATCCGGCGAATATCACGTGGTCCGTCAATCCGAGGTGCCGAACCTGCGCTTCCAGTACCGGACGGTGAGGTCCATCGCCCACCAGCACCAGCCTCGTACCCCCCATGCGCCCGCGCGCGAGCGTGCATGCATAGGCGTCCAACAACGTTTCGTGATCTTTTTGATCACCGTCGAGTCGCGCAACCGATACGATATACGGACGTGTCGGCAACTCGACCAATGCTTCAGACTGTGCCCGGATCACTGCAGGGTCGATGACGTTCGGCAATTCGATGACGTCGCGCAATCGCGCACCAAACATCTGCCGCGCCTCGCGCGCCATGCCCGTGTTGAGTGCCGCGACTGCTGCGTAGCGCGCGTATTGACGTGCGAGCCGCTTGACCTTGGCCGGCCGATTGCCGAGCCGGGCCGCGAGGCTGAAGTGGCTGATGCCGATCCATGGCTTGCCGCCGGCGCCCGCGTGCTGGCGCAGCGACAGATCGAAGTCGCAGATCAAGTCGTAGTGAGCCGCAAGGGCGCGAATCCGGCGCGCGAACACCTGTCGCAAGTACGGTCGCAATAACAGTTGTTGCACGATACGGCCAATTCGGCTGAGCCGGCGTTGCAGCCGCAGCGTCTCGAGCCGATACTGCCACGGCCGGTCGGCGAGAAAGTGCACGCGCACGTCGCCAGGCAGCTGCGCCCGGAAATGCTGTTCGAACTCCTCAGTCGGAAACCCGACGATCAAGTCGACGTCGAACGCGCCACGATCCAGCGCATGCAACCATCCCATCAGTGCGGTCTCGGTCCCGCCAAGTCCAAAATGGTGGATATGGAATGCGATGCGGGTGCGCGTGACCTCGGCCTCGCGCGCCGCATACTTGTCGTGTTGCATGATTCGTAGGATTCCTCGCCTGTCCGCGTTACCTGGAGCGTCGCACGCACCGACAGTGCAAGCCTCGCCTCCATGAACAGGCAATCAATAAACAAAAACCCAAGAACTTTTCGGCTCTTGGGTTTTTGTCAATCAATCGGTGGTGGCCTGGGGCGGAATCGAACCACCGACACGCGGATTTTCAAAACGTACCGCAAGAACCACACCCTTGTCTGACAAGGCTCCGCGGCCTCCCAAGAAGCGAAAAGCGGCCTGAAATACTATATAACTCGGCACAATCCTGGCACAGCTCGGTTCATTTTTGGCACACGCTGGCTTAGCCGATTAGCCCCGCCTGTCGTCGGCATTGTAACAAAGCCAGAAGTGGCCTCGGTTGTCATGAGCCCGGCGCACCCATGCTCGCGATGAACCGGAATGCTCGGTCACGTTGAGTCGGAATACCCACTCGACCAACTGCGGGCCGACACCGGGCGCACCGAAAGCTGAATGACGCGGTCACCGGCATACGGTCAAGCCCCCCGCGAGGGGCGACGTAGGGTGGAGGAAGCGCTGAGATTGAAAAGATGCTAAAATTGATGCTAAATTGCATCAAAATTAGAGGAAAAGTCTTCATGCGAACCACTGTCACCATTGACGATGCTCTTTACCAAAAGGCGCTGGAAATCGCCGATCCCAACATGGACAAATCGGACATCTTTCGTGAAGCCATCAAGACTTTCGTGAGGGTACAAGCAGCCAAGCGTTTAGCTGCGCTGGGCGGTACGATGACAGATATACAAGACGTGCCACGTCGCCGTACGGAGCCAGGCGAAAGATGAGCGTACTCGTCGATACTTCGGTATGGGTGAGCCACTTCAGGAGCCGCAACAATGCTTTGATCGACTTGATCGAAGCCGACTTGGCACTGACTCACCCTATGGTCTTGATTGAGCTTGCCTGCGGGACACCCCCGGCTCCACGTACCCAGACACTCAACAATATCGGGTTGTTGCAACCCGCCAATCAAGCGACCTTGACAGAAGTGATGGCGTTCATCGAACACGAAAAGCTGCATGGGCTTGGCTGCGGGCTAGTTGACGTGGCATTGCTCGCTTCAACGTTGATCACGCCAGGCGCGCAACTATGGACACTGGACAAGCGCCTTGCCGATTTGTCGGCACGTTTTGGTGTGGCGCATCATTCCAAGTTGCACTAGAAAAGGGGTTCGACGATTGGGGCGCCAAAGTACGACTCCGAAACGAGCCGACATCAACGTGCTCGCGTGGGCATCTTCTCAACCGGTCGCCGCGCAGTTTTTTCCTCGATGCCCTGGTAGCTAACGTGCGCCACGCAGCGTAGTTGTTCGCGCGCGTATATCAAGCGAACACTGCCTTCGGGGTTTTACCCACATCCCCCGCCTCTGTTTTTAGACCCCGGCACGCAAAAAAGCCCAAGGGTTCGGCGCGGCGCTGGATGATGTACGTCGGCGTACTGCCAAGGGCTCCATAAGGCAAACCATAACAAAGGATGTTTCCTAGTGCCAGACTATGTATGTCCTTACCATCGCCAAATAGGTGCATTGTGGCGCGATGCCGTGCATGAAAACGCACGATTCCCGTACACCGGAAAACGCTCGGAAACCCACGCCACAAGGGTGGCGAGCCGGGCAAACAGGTTAACCACGCTGTTAAGCGAAGCGGGCAGGCAAGGAAAGGTTACTCGCAAATATCAAAAGTTGACGCTCTTCCGAATCGATGGCAAGCTAATTTAAGGTGCTAAACACACCTTTTCGTAGACGGAAAACCGCTCCCGTCAGTCAAGCGGCTTTTTTGTGTCCATAGGTTCCGTGTTGTCCTAGTTACGCTGGCAGCACTTACTTATGGCCGGGTGACGCACAGCTATACAAGACCCGTAAGGGGAAATCTGTGGGCGGCCCTACGACCGTGTTCAAGTGCCCGGCCGCCTCTCTGAACAGGAGGCGAAACTGAACGATTCGTAGGAAGCTAATATGGCCGCGTGCACCCCTTCTCTTCAACCCTTTCAATGGGATGAAATAGGTCTTCACAGGCGGAAAACTGCTCCCCTCAGTCAAGCGGCTTTTGCGTCCATAGGCTCCGTGTTGTCCTAGCTACGTAGGCAACACTCTTTTATGGCCGGGTAGCGCGCAGCTATACAAGATCCGCAAGGGGAAATCTGCGGGCGGCCCTGTGACCGTGTTCAAGTGCCCGGCCGCCTCTCTGAACAGGAGGCAAAATTGAATAAATTCACAGGAAGTCCCTATATCCGCCTTATAAAGTTGACGCTCTTCCGAATCGATGGCAACCTATCGTGAGGTGCTCAACACACCATCACAGGCGGAAGCCGCTCCTGTCAGTCAAGCGGATTTTTTACGCCCATAGGTTTTGCGCTGCCATCGCTACGATGGTCGCTTGCTTATGGCCGGGTGGCGCGCAGCTATACAAGACCCGCAAGGGGAAATCTGCGGGCGGCCCTGTGACCGTGTTGAAGCGCCCGGCCGCCTCTTTGAACAGAGGCAAATTCAACAAATTCACAGGAGGTCTCTCATGTCCTCCTCTCCCTCCAGTCTCTTCAATGGAGCGATATTAATCTTTCCCAGATTGTCCACATCAACGGCACTCCCTACGAGACGAAAGCCGCGATCGGCAAATGGCTCGAATACGCCGGTCTGCGTGATGCGATTGACCTGCCCCCTGCAAGCAGGGCCAGCCAGAACCTAGTAAAGTTCGTTTTCGGAGAAGAAGACGAACATGAAAAAGCGCTTTACGGAAGAACAGATCATCGGGTTTCTGAAGGAAGCCGAGGCCGGCAGGCCGGTCAAAGAGTTGTGCAGGCAGCACGGGTTCAGTGACGCGTCGTTCTACACGTGGCGCGCGAAGTTTGGCGGCATGGAGGTGTCGGAAGCACGCCGGCTCAAGGAACTGGAAACCGAGAACGCGCGGCTGAAGAAGCTGCTGGCCGAGGCGATGCTCGATATGCAAGCGTTGAAGGTTGTCGTCAAGGGAAAGCCCTGAGCCCGCAAGCCAAGCGCGAAGCAGTGGCGGTGATTCGGGAGAAGGTAAACATCTCGGAGCGCCGCGCCTGCCGGCTTGTCGGGCTTTCTCGCAGCGTGTTGCATTACGAGGCGAAGCTGGACCACGACAATGATGCGCTGAAGGCGCGTCTGGTGGAACTGGCGCACGAGCGTCGGCGGTTCGGTTATCGGCGATTACACGCAATGATGAAGCGCGAGGGTATCCAGGCGAACCATAAGCGTGTGCATCGCCTTTATCGTGAAGCGGGGCTTGCCGTACGGCGCCGTCGGCGGCGCCACGGCGTCATGATTGAGCGCGAGCAGTTGGCGTTGCCAAGCGGGCCGAACGAGGTGTGGTCAATCGATTTTGTGATGGACGCGCTGTCCAATGGGCGGCGTCTGAAGTGCCTGACCATCGTCGACGATTTCACCAAGGAGGCCGTGGATATCGTGGTGGACCACGGCATGTGCGGCTTGTATGTCGCGCGAGCGTTGGAGCGAGCCGCGCGTTTCCGAGGCTATCCGAAAGCACTGCGAACGGACCAGGGACCGGAATTTACGGGCCGAGCGCTTGACCAATGGGCGTATGCTAACGGCGTGAGCTTGAAATTGATTCAGCCGGGCAAGCCGACACAGAATGCTTACATCGAATCGTTCAACGGCAAGTTCCGCGATGAGTGCCTCAACGAGCACTGGTTCACGAGTCTCGCGCACGCTCGCGCGCTCATCGCCGCGTGGCGCCAGGACTACAACGAGCAACGGCCGCACAGCGCACTGAATTACCTTTCGCCCGCACAGTTTGCGGCGAAACACCGGGCAACAGCGGATGCTCCTGCCGCTTTCCAGGAGCTGGTATAAAAGGACTTTGCTAGAAGCCCGTTGGCCCTACTGAAGGGGGCAGGTCACCTACAAAAAGGAGATCCGCATGGCCACCCTCGCTTCTGCTCCGCTCGTTCTTCCCTTCGATCCAGCCTCGCTGCCCATGGAGCAGCGCCGGCAGTACCTGCGCACCCTTTGGGATGCCGACATCGACCCGTTCGTGTTCGCAGGTACCGCGCGCAGGCTCGGCTATGTGATCCATTGCAAATGGGACATCGCTGCCGGCATGCCCGTTTTGCTGCCAATGGTGGCCACGCTGCATTGATACCGATGCATACGTCTATCTCAGACAGCGAGCTGCGACGCGCATGGCAGCGCCTTCGCATGGTCGGGGACTTCGATACCGCCATGCGCCACACCGCTGTTCGTCGTGTAGTGGAAAGCGCCGCGCGTGCCATGCGGGCTCGCTCGACGGACCGCAAGCGGCCTACTGTCCACCGCCGACGCACAACCGCCAAGGACCAAGACGAGTAACACAACCGCGCCGGCCGCCGGCGCACTCACAAGGAACCACGCCATGAAATACTACGTTTTCTGCACGACAGTGCTGTTCATGCTGTTCTTTTCATTGACCGGGCTGTATCTCGCACTCCATAGCGTCCTGCGTCACCTCGATCCGCTATTGGGGCCAGCCACCGCATTCGCCGTCAGCATCTTTACGCTCTGCGCGCTCATTGTTGCGCTGGCATGGTCGGTCCCATCGCGAGGTGACGCCATGAAAAGGTCCTTTACCTTCAACACCGTCACGGATGAGTATCTCGCGGGACTGAAACACCCAGCGCAGTTTCTGCTCATTGAATACGGCGACCGCGACGCCTGCGAGGCGGTCCCTGCCCTAACCGCTGGACGCATTCGACGCTGTGTACGCAGCGTGCCAATCGCGGTGTGCCACGCGCAGGCAACCCACCTCGAACGTAACCGTCGCCGATTGCGGCACATGCTCGATGAGGCGAGCGCTGCGCGTGCCAATCTGCAACGCGCGGCGTATCCCATCGAGCGCAACCGGCTTGCCCCTTCGGTGCAGGCTCGCGCATGAACGTCTGACCGGCGCGGCGCCGTGCGACGCGACGCCACGCGCTCGCCTCGCTACGCCATGTGAGCAGCTTGCCAACGCGCTGTGCACGTGGCTTGGCCCCCCGCCATGGCGAGCCATTCCATCCGAGCCGCTATCCCATGCAACTACCTAAGCAACATCCATCACGATGGCCTCGATCGACGAACTGAAACAACGCATCGACCTGCACGACCTCGCCGACCGGCTCGGCCTAAGGCGCGGTCGCGGCGGCGACAAGGCGCTCTATCACTCCCCGCAGCACGAGGACAAGAGCCCGTCCCTGTCGATCTATGTGAACCATCCGAAGCACGGCACCGGCTGGCGCGACCACAGCGCCGACGCCGGCGGCTCGTGCATCGACTTGGTGATCCACGCCCGTGGCGGCACCGTCGCCGACGCCGTGCGCTACCTGCACGATGCCTACGGTATCCCACTGGACCGGCCAACGCACGCCGAGCACCGCGAGAAATCGACCGTCGAATACATCGCCGATCGGTGCTTGGCCGAACGCGATCGCGTGCGCGGCTACCTCAGTGGCCGCGGTATCTGCGCCGCGGCGATGGACACGGCGATCGCCGCGCGCACCCTGGGCTTCAACACCTGGACGAGCTCGAAGGTCGCCGCCGGCGAGGTCGGCCACGCCGGCCCGGCCGCCGCGTTCATCGTGCGCGCGCCGGGCGACGGCCGCGTCGTCGCCGTCGATATGCGCTATGTCGATCCCACACTCAACGGTGGCGTTAAGACGCAGACGCAGGGCGACAAAGCCGGTTACGGCTGGAGCGCTGATCCTCGCCAGCTCGACAAGGCGAAGCGCGTGTTCATCGTCGAAAGCGCGATCAATGCGCTGTCGGTCGATACCTGCGCAATGTCCGGTACCGCCGCGCTCGCGCTGCGCGGCCTCGCTAACGTCAACGACATCGACTTCGCGTTCCTGCGCGGCAAACAAGTCGTCATTTGCCTGGACAACGACGAGCCGTTCTCGGACGACCACCCGCGCGCCGGCCACCGGCCGGGGCCTGAAGCTGCGTGGGCACTCTACGAGCGGCTCACGAGCCTAAATATCAGTGCCGTGCTCGTTGACCAGGCCGGCTGGCTCGCTGACCTCGCGGACGGCGAGACGACACGCAAACCGATCAATGATGTGAACGACTACCTGCAACTGCGCGGCCCGACCGAGCTAGCGCGCGCGCTTGAGCAGATCGAGCCCTGGCTGATCGCAGGCCTGGCCGGCGACGCCACGCGCCGCGGCCGGCCACGCATCTTTCTGCCGTCGCACGACTTCGCGCAATACTGGCGCTTTCGCGTACGCCCGGACTTCACCAGCTACATCACAAAAATGGACCGCAACGAGGAATCCGGCGTTGAAACGCCCGTGATGACGGATCTGTGCGGCTTTCGCATCGCCGGTATCAGCCGCGTGTCGGTCGCAAGCGCAACGTCAACGATGACGGGCGACGCCGACCAAGCGCCGACCGTCTACTTCGCCGTGTCCGTGCAGGCGCCACGGCACGGCGCGCAGCTGATCCGCCGCGTGATGCTTGACGACCAGCTGCACAACGTCGACCAGTGGGGCAAGTTCGGCCCGATCTGGGCGCCAGCGCCGTTCAAGCGCATGGTCAACATCCTGGAGCGCGGCGCCAACCTCGGCGCGCGCCAGGCGGCAAACTTCGTCGGGCTCGCATGGCGCGACGGCCGACTAATCGTCAACGAAGGCCCAGACTGCTATTTCACCGAAGCAGACAAACAATGTCCGTATCACAATCTGACGTTCCCAAGCGGCCCAGTCAGCGACGCGCGCCGCGTCATCACCGCCTACCAAACGACGTTTAAACAGAACGCCGCGACAATCCCGCTTGTGTGGTCGCTGGGCGGCCATCTAAAAGCACTGCTCGGCTTCTGGCCACATATCACGATCCAGGCGAACAAGGGTGCAGGTAAGTCAACGCTGATCAAGCGGCTCGAACGCTCGCTTGCATTCACAATGTTCTCCGGGCAGTCGCTGCAAACGGAATTTCGCCTGCTGACCAGCATTAGCCACACGAGCCACCCGGTCGGATGGGAAGAGCTGTCCGCGCGCCGGCAGGACGTGATCGATAAGGCGGTTGGGCTGCTGCAAGAGAATTACCAGTACACCGTCACGCGCCGCGGCACCGATATGACCGAATACCTGCTGTGCGCACCGGTGATGCTGGCCGGCGAGGACGTACCGGTACGCAGTCTGCTCGGCAAACTCGTGCGCACGACGCTGACCGGCAAACGTGGCCCGCTGCTGCCCGACAATCTGCCGCGCTTTCCGGTCCGGCAATGGCTCGAATTCCTCGCCAGCCTGAACAAGCAGGCTGTGCTTGAGCAATACGCGAAGCTGCGCGACATGGCGCTGGCCCATTGCCGCGCGAGCGGCGAGGACGACGGCGCCAAGCGCATGGCCGGTAACTACGCGGCCGTCGCGCTCGCCTGGCGCTACCTGACCGAGTTCGCCGGCATGGACCCGAGCGAAGGCGACTTCCCGCGCGACCTGCTCACCGAGATGAACGGCCACATCGCCGAGACGAGCGCCGACCGCGAGCCATGGGTCTGGATCATGGAAACCGTGCTGTCCGAGATCGACGGCGGCAATTACAAGCATCCGTTCACGTTCGACACTGTCGATGGTGAGTTCTGTCTGCTGCTGCGCACCGGTCACGTGATGGACCACATCGCGCACACGAGCAGCCTACGTGATAAGTGGAACGGCCTGCCGGTAAAGTCCGACCGCGTATTCAAAGCGCAGCTCAAGCACGCCGGTGTCGTCGTCGGCGACAAGGAAGTGGAGCGTCGCATCTATACCCGTCGTGTGCCGTATCTCACACCGATCTCACTCGAACGCTTAACCGGCTTCGGCCTGCATGTGTCCATTCGTGAAGACTTGGCAACCGACGCGCTTGCAAGGGGGCACGTATGAACCGCTTTCAGCCCTTGCAACCACCGTGCGGCAGTAGCCGCTTCCTTCATTTCATCCAATCGCATAGCGGTCATAGATTGCGCTACTCAGTTCACTTCGCCCCACTCCCTAGCGAGCCGAAACGGCCGGGCAACGTCGCGAGCGGCGCGGGCGCAGGGCCGCACACGGGTTTTGCCACGCGGGAACCGCCCAGGTAGCGCATGCGAGTCGTGGTTTTTGGGGGGGTGCGCTCGTAAGTCCTTGATTCTTGAGAAGAGTACCGCCATGGGTCATGCTCGATTTGCCACGAGTTGGGCCTTTTTTGCCACGAGTCTGGTTTTTGTGCCGGCCCTCCCCACCCCTATCTTATCTCTCTCTAAATTATTGAAAAATAAGAAGAAAGGATACAAAGAAGGCAAGAAATCAGCCCCAACGCGCTGCCACGAGTCATGTGCGTTTTGCCATGAGTGACGAACGCTGCCTATTTTTTAGGCCACGAGTTTTTGACCCTTGCCATGCCTAAATGATGGCAATTGATGGCACAACAAATTGTTAAAAATCAATTATTTATGAGAATTCAGGACGCAATCCATCAATCCACGAGTTGCGCTGCGTGTGCTCCCGCCGCGCGAAGTTCGGCCGCCCCCCAGGCGGCAACGGTTGATTTGCTCGGCGCTGCCGCCATGCTGGGCGCGCATCCCGAAACCGTACGCCTGAAAGCCAAGGCCGGCACGTTGCCCGGTCGGAAGGTCGGCAAACGCTGGATGTTTTCGACAGTTGCTCTGCAGCGCTACCTCGCCGGAGAATGGATTCCGCGAGTTGTGCAGGGCGATCAGCAGGAGGAAGTTAGAAAATGTCGCTCTATAAACGCAGTAACAGTCCCAACTGGTATTACCGCCTCGCCCCGCCTGGCGGCGGTCCGGTCGTACAAGGCAGCACTGGCACCAGCAACAAAACGCAGGCCCAGGAGTTCTACGACCGCCTGAAGGTCGAGTTGTGGAATCAGGTGAAGCTCGGCCACAAGCCGCGCTATACCTGGAACGATGCAGTCATCCGGTATGTCGGCGAACGCGAGGGGTTGCCGAGCCTGGAAACATCGAAAACGCACCTGCGCTGGCTTGACCAACACCTATCCGGCGTCGCCCTGGTGGATATCGACCGCAGCCGCATCGACGCGATCGCGCTGGCAAAGCGGCGGGAACCCCGCGTAGTACGAACGAAGCGCGGCATCGTGACAACCGACAGGACGGTCAGCGCCGGCACGGTGCGCCGCGTCATCGGCGTGCTGAAGGCCGTGTTGAACGCTGCCGTCGAATGGGAATGGTTGGATCGCGCACCGATAACGAAGTGCGCGAAGGTCGTGCAAAAGCGGATCCGCTGGCTCACGCCGACGGAAGCCGAACGGTTGCTCGCCGAGCTGCCCGAACATCTTGCCGACATGGCGCACTTCAGCCTCGAAACGGGCCTGCGGCGCTCGAACGTGACCGGGCTGCAATGGTCGCAGGTTGACATCGTGCGCCGCGTCGCGTGGATTCATCCGGACCAGGCGAAGGCGAAAAAGGCGATTACGGTGCCGCTGTCCGATATGGCAATCGCCGTATTGCGGCGCCAACTCCCGAAGAAGCGTTCGCCCAAGTTCGTGGACAGCGTGTTCGTGTACCACGGTAAGCCGGTCTACCAGACGGTGACGGCTGCTTGGCGAAAGGCTCTGAAGCGCGCCGGCATCCGCGATTTCCGCTGGCACGATCTGCGGCACACGTGGGCGAGTTGGCACGTACAGCGCGGCACGCCGTTGCAGGTGCTCAAGGAGTTGGGTGGATGGGAAACGCTCGAAATGGTGCAGCGCTACGCGCACCTGTCGGCCGCTCACCTGGCGCAGTGGGTACGGCCACACCTACCGGCCGCTCAGGGTATCGAGTTACCGCAGGCAACATCGTCAGCAACGACAGAAACACGGCTAACCGCCGCCGGCTAACTGTAATTTCACTGTAGTGGGAGGTAACGGTGCTGTAGCGAAACCGCTGGAAGCCTTATCAGGCTTGGCGCGCCCGGCTGGGATCGAACCAGCAACCCCTGCCTTCGGAGGGCAGTACTCTATCCATTGAGCTACGGGCGCATCATATTGAAGGGCATCCGAGGAAAACGGACGCTAAAGCAGTCCAAAAGTATAACGCAACTCGACTGTGTCGTCCATCCGATATGGGGGGAAATACCAGCCCCCAGCCATCGCGGGTCCCGCAACGATTCCCGTACATAGACGTCCCCGGCTTACCAAGCTCTCAGTAGGTGATGACACGGGGTAAAGATTGGCACCGGTACATTCGGGCTTTGATTGGGTAAACACCCGCTTGATCGCACGGGAAGCTCCGTCACGTCCCGTTTCTTTGCGTCTATAATCGATCGACGGTTGTTATCGGCAGTCGTTTTGGCAGGTCCTGTCGTTCGCTACCACGCTTTACCGAATCCATTGTTAGAGAGACGAGACAGCATGAGCGAAGCACACGAAGCCCCGATCAAAAATCCGAAGCAGCTCATCGCGCTGGTCATTGCCAGCTTTGCGCTCCCGGTCATCATCATTGCGCTGCTCGTCAGTTATGTGGACAACGCCACCCGCACCGGTGCCGGCACCGACGGTTTGTCGCACGAGCAGGTTTCCCGCCGTATTGCACCCGTAGCCCGCGTGGAGATCCGCGACGCGAGCACCCTAGGCGAAGGCCAACGCGCGTCCGACACATCGGCCGCCGCAACGCAATCCGCCGCGGCGGCAAGTAGCAGCAGCGCGCAAGCTGCAGCCGCCGCAATCGCCGCGATTTCTTCGGCGCCGCCGTCCGGCAGCGCCGCCACGTCCGCAAGCGCGGACGCCACGCAGGCTGGCAAGGCACTGTACCAGCAGGTCTGCCAAGCGTGTCATGCCGCCGGCATAGCCGGCGCACCGAAGCTCGGTGACAAGGCGGCCTGGGCGCCACGGCTAAAGGAGTCGATGGACACTGTCTACCACTACGCGCTGCACGGCAAAGGTGCGATGCCGCCCAAAGGCGGCTCGAACGCTTCCGATGCCGACGTGAAGGCGGCCGTTGACTATATGGTAGGCGCAGCCAAATAGCCGGATCGGCACGAAGCGGCGCAGTCAACCCGTCTGCGAACTTTAGGCCCGCGCGGCGCGTCGGCTGTCCACGGCGCGCCGCTGTGTTAGCGCCGCTGTGTTAACATCCCGGTCCCAGCGAACCACATCGTTCGACGCGACGCATCCGTGCAGCGCGCGTCGTCGCCCTCCGCTACGCTCCATGTATGGCCTAAACCCCGCGCAAAGTGCCGCCGTCACCTATCTCGACGGCCCCTGCCTCGTGCTTGCCGGTGCCGGTAGCGGTAAGACGCGTGTCATCACGCAGAAGATCGCTTATCTGATCGAGGCAAAAGGTTTCGAGCCACGTCACATTGCAGCGGTCACCTTCACGAACAAGGCGGCAGCCGAAATGCGCGAACGGGTTGGCAAGCTGCTCGAGGGCAAAACGCTGACGACGCCTGGCAAGGAAGGCCGCAAAGTGCCCGTTAATCAGCTGACGGTATGCACGTTCCATTCACTAGGCGTGCAGATCCTGCGTCAGGAAGCAGCACATGTCGGTTTGAAGCCGCAATTCTCGATCATGGACGCGGACGATTGCTTCGCCATGATCCAGGAGCAGGTCGGCACGACGGATAAGGGACTGATTCGCAGGATCCAGTCGATCATTTCGCTGTGGAAAAACGGCATGGTCACGCCGGAGCAAGCCAGTGTGCTCGCGCAGAATGAGGACGAGATGCAGGCGGCAATCGTATTCCGCAATTACGCGGCAACGCTGCACGCGTATCAGGCGGTAGACTTCGACGACTTGATCCGGCTGCCCACGGAATTGTTCCGCGACAATGAGCCGGTGCGCGACAAATGGCAGAACCGGCTGCGCTACCTGCTGGTGGACGAGTACCAGGACACCAACGCGTGTCAGTACGAGCTGCTGAAGCTGATCGCCGGCCCGCGCGCGGCGTTCACGGCAGTCGGCGACGATGACCAGGCGATCTACGGCTGGCGCGGCGCGACATTGGAGAATCTTGCGCAATTGCAAGTGGACTTCCCTCGTCTGAAGGTCATCAAACTCGAGCAAAATTACCGCTCGACGGTGCGCATCCTGAACGCCGCGAACAGCGTGATCGCACAAAACCCGAAACTGTTCGAGAAGAAGCTGTGGTCCGAACATGGCATGGGTGACACGATTACCGTGACGCCATGCAATGACGAAGAGCACGAAGCGGAATCGGTGGTGTTCCGCCTATCGGCGCACAAGTTCGAACGCCGCGCGCAGTTCCGCGACTATGCGATCCTATACCGGGGCAACTTCCAGGCCCGGATCTTCGAGCAGGTGCTGCGCCGCGAGCGTATCCCGTACGTGTTGTCCGGCGGACAGTCGTTCTTCGATCGCGCCGAAATCAAGGACATCTGCGCCTATCTCCGGCTGATCGCTAATCACGACGACGATCCGGCGTTCATCCGCGCGATTACCACGCCGCGCCGCGGTGTGGGCAACACGACGCTAGAGGCGCTCGGTTCGTTTGCCGGCCAGGCGAAGGTGTCACTGTTCGAGGCAGTCTATATGGGCGGCATTGAGGCGCGGCTGTCGCCACGTCAGGTCGAGCCGCTGCGGGTGTTCTGCGATTTCATTCAGCGCATCGCGGCACGGGCCGGCACCGACCCGGCAACGACGCTGCTGGATGACCTGATGGAAGCCATCCATTACGAAGCGTACCTGTATGACGCATTCGACGAGCGCCAGGCGCAGACCAAGTGGACGAACGTGCTCGAGTTCCTCGAATGGCTCAAGAAGAAAGGCACGAAACCGGAGCGCGACGCCACGCTCGGCGGAGCCGACAAGCCGGGCGGCGAGGATGCCGACGACGATGACGAACAACATGCATACGGCTACGATAATGCGGACGGACTGGCCGATACCGGCAAGAACCTGCTGGGTTTGATTCAGACCGTCGCACTGATGTCGATGCTCGATGGCAAGGACGAGGATCCGGACGCGGTACGCCTGTCCACCATCCATGCGTCGAAGGGCCTCGAGTATCCACACGTATTTTTGGTGGGCGTCGAGGAAGGCATTCTTCCGCACCGAGGTGGCGCCGATGATGAGCCGATCGACGACGCGCGGATCGAGGAGGAGCGCCGCCTGATGTATGTCGCGATCACGCGTGCACAGCGCAGCTTGCATCTGAACTATTGCAAGAAGCGAAAGCGCGCGAGGGAGACGCTCGTGTGCGAGCCGTCCCGCTTTATTGCGGAAATGCGTCTGGACGATGCGCCGCCGCCCACGCAGGACGAAGCGCCGATGACGCCCAAGGACCGGCTGGCGAGCCTGAAGGCCTTGCTGCAGAAACAGCCAGGCTGAATACCGTCACGCCGCGCAGCGGACGCGGTCCGGTACGGTACGGCACGGCACGGCACGCCGCTGCCAGTCAGCGCCCGTGATGCGGCCGACGGCCTGGCAATCATCGAAAAGGCGCGTGAAAGCGCGGCAACCGGACGGCGCGTGGGCTTCGCACAATGAAAGCCCGTGCGGGTTCGCCGCCGTCGGCCACCACGACTGGCGCGTCCCGATCCGGATCGGCGCGGACACCGCATGCCGCACGCGCGAGCCGATTGACACAGCGGCGCGCGGCGCGCACAATCGCCACGCGCGCCGGGAGAGCGCACCGGCTTCATGCGACGAATCGCAAGCCGGTGCCGCCGAAGGGGCAACCCACAAACTCTCAGGCAAAAGGACCGTGCGCGCCGGACCGCCGACTCGTCGTCGCACGCCGCGCCGCCCATTGGCGCGTGTGCGCCAATGGGCGGCACCGCACTCTGGAGAGCGGTAGTAGCAGCCGTGCGCGTGCAAACGCAGCGGCGCAAGCTACCCACCGAAGGGGCGCGCGCCGATGCGTGGCAAGCAAGCCGCGCGGCGCAATCTCTCAGGTACCGAGGACAGAGGGGTCATGCATGCATCCACCGCTGCTCGGATGCTCGTGCGCCTTTTTGTGTTCGCGCTATCGAGAGCTTTCATGACTCAACTCAAGACCACCCCGCTCAACGCGGTCCATCGTGCGCTCCATGCACGCATGGTCGATTTCGGCGGCTGGGACATGCCGGTGAACTATGGCTCACAGATTGACGAGCACCGCGCGGTACGCAGTGACGCCGGCATGTTCGACGTGTCACACATGTGCGTCGTGGATATCGCCGGCGCTGGCGCACGGGCGTTCCTGCGCATGGCATTGGCCAACAATGTCGACAAGCTGCAAACGCCGGGCCGAGCACTGTACTCGTGCATGCTGAATGCGAGCGGCGGGGTGGTCGATGATTTGATCGTGTACTACTTCGCCGACGATGCGTTCCGCGTCGTAGTCAACGCCGGTACCGCGGATAAGGACATCGGCTGGCTCGGTCAACTCAACGCGGAAGGCGGCTTCGGCGTCACGCTGACGCCGCGCCGGGACCTGGCAATCCTTGCTGTGCAAGGCCCGAATGCGCGAGTGAAGGTCGGGCAGGCCGTGCCGGCGGTGCAACAGTCGGGCGAAGCGCTCAAGCCCTTTAACGCCGCGCGCGTGGACGGCACGCCGTTCGGCGCACTAATGGTCGCTCGCACCGGCTATACCGGCGAGGACGGCTTCGAGCTCATTGTCGAGGCCGCGCACGTGCAAGCATTATGGCAGGCGCTCGCCGCGCAGGGCGTTAAGCCATGCGGCCTGGGCGCACGCGATACGCTGCGGCTGGAGGCCGGCATGAATCTGTACGGGCAGGACATGGACGAAAACGTGTCGCCGCTTGACGCCGGCCTCGCGTGGACCGTCGACTTGTCGGGCGAGCGGGATTTTGTCGGCAGCGCTGCGCTGCGCGCACAGGGTCAGCGCGCGACGTTCGTGGGCCTGGTGCTAGACAAAGACCCGCAGGGCAAGCCGGCGGGTATCCTGCGCGCACACCAGAAGGTGCTCACTACACACGGCGACGGCGAGGTCACCAGCGGCACGTTCTCACCGTCGTTGCAGCAATCCATCGCATTGGCGCGCGTACCGACGGCTGTGTCGGCCGGCGATACAGTACGGGTCGTGATCCGCGACAAGGCGTTGCCCGCGCGGGTGGTTAAACTGCCGTTCGTGCGCCACGGTAAGCCGCTCGTCTGACGGCGGCGCGCCGCCACCGCCGCGCGCCGGGCACGGTGCGCCCGCGCCGCGCCGGCGCACCGATTCACGACCTCAACGATATCAGGAGTCATCCATGACCATCCCGGCCGAACTCAAATACACCGAATCCCATGAGTGGATTCGCAAGGAAGACGACGGCACGCTGACCGTTGGCATCACCGACCACGCGCAGGAAGCACTGGGCGACGTCGTGTTTCTCGAACTTCCGGAAGCCGGCAAGCAGGTCGAGGCCGGCGACGCGATCGCAGTGATTGAGTCAGTCAAGGCGGCCTCCGACATCTATGCGCCGGTTGCTGGCGAGATCGTCGAGTCCAATGACGCACTGATCAGTGCGCCAGACCAGGTCAACGGCGCGCCGTACGAGTCCTGGTTGTTCCGTATCAAGCCCGCGGATACCGCTGCGATAGAGCAACTGCTCGACGCGGCCGCGTACGGCCAGGCGATCGGCGCCTGATTGACCCCAACGGGTCCACGCCGGCCCCGCACGTCGCGGCGGTGTGGACCGACAGGATTTCGATATGAAGCCAGAACACCCGGATCACCTGATGACTCGCGCCAACCGCCCCACGTTCGCCGAGCTTGAACGACACGACGCTTTCGCCGAACGTCACATCGGGCCTAACGCCGACGATCAGCGGCAGATGCTGGCGGTGCTTGGCTTCGATCACCGCGACGCGCTAATCGACGCGGTGATTCCGCCGAGCATCCGGCGTCGCGACAGCCTGCCGCTTGGCGAATTCACCGCGCCGCGCAGCGAGGCCGAAGCGCTCGCGCGGCTGCGCGAACTGGCGTGCCAAAACGAAGTGTTCCGCAGCTACATTGGCCAGGGCTACTATGGCACACACACGCCCGCAGTGATTCTGCGCAACGTGCTCGAGAACCCAGCGTGGTACACCGCCTATACGCCGTACCAGCCCGAAATCTCGCAAGGCCGGCTCGAGGCACTGCTCAATTTCCAGCAGATGGTGATTGACCTGACCGGGCTGGACACCGCCAATGCGTCGCTGCTCGACGAAGGCACGGCAGCAGCCGAGGCCATGACGCTGCTGCAGCGCGTGGGCAAGCCGCGCTCGAACGTGTTCTACGTGGCCGACGACGTGCTACCGCAGACGATCGAGGTGGTCCGCACGCGCGCGCAGCCGGTGGGCATCGACGTGCGGGTCGGCCCTGCCGCAGCGGCGGCGCAAGCCGGCGCGTTCGGCGTGCTGCTGCAGTATCCGGGCGTCAACGGCGACGTGCGTGACTATCGTGACCTGGCTGCCGCGATCCATGAAGCCGGCGCGCACGTGGTAGCCGCTGCCGATCTGTTGGCGCTGACGCTGTTGACGCCACCTGGCGAATGGGGCGCGGATGTCGCGGTAGGCACCTCGCAACGCTTTGGCGTGCCGCTCGCGTTTGGCGGTCCGCACGCCGCGTATCTTGCCGTGCGCGACGCGTTCAAGCGGCAGATGCCGGGGCGGCTCGTCGGCGTGACCATCGATGCACAAGGCAAGCCCGCGTTGCGGCTGGCATTGCAAACCCGCGAACAGCATATCCGTCGCGAGAAGGCGACCTCGAACGTGTGCACCGCACAGGCATTGCTGGCCATCATGGCCAGCATGTACGCGGTCTACCACGGTCCGCGAGGCCTGCGGCAGATCGCCGAGCGCGTGCACCGCACCGCGGCAATTCTGGCGGCCGGCGTGCAGCAGCTCGGTTACGCGCTCGCCAATGACACGTTCTTCGACACGCTGACGATCGAGTCGGACACGCGCACCGAAGCGCTGCACGAGGCTGCGTGCGCGCGGCGGATCAACCTGCGCCGGATCGACGGCGCGCGCGTGGGCGTATCGGTCGATGAGACGACGACGCGTTCGGATCTGGCCGATTTGCTCGCGCTGTTCGCCGAAGCGGCTAATGAGGCGCCCGCGCTCGCCAGCGTGCAGCCGAGCACCGTGCACACACAAGACGGCGCGCCGACGTTGGACATCGACGCGCTGGACGCCAGCGTCGAAGACGCGCTGCCTAACGCGCTGTTGCGCCGCAGTGCGTACCTGACGCATCCGGTGTTCAACCGCCACCACTCCGAGACGGAAATGCTGCGCTACCTGCGCCGGCTCGCCGACAAGGACCTTGCGCTGGATCGCGCGATGATCCCGCTCGGTTCGTGCACGATGAAACTGAACGCCACGTCGGAGATGCTGCCCGTCACGTGGCCCGAGTTCGCGCAGATCCATCCGTTCGCGCCCGCGTCGCAAACCGTCGGCTATCGCAAGATGATCGAGCAGCTCGAGCAGATGCTGGTGGCATGCACGGGCTATGCCGCAGTGTCGCTGCAACCGAATGCCGGCTCGCAGGGCGAGTACGCCGGGTTGCTGATCATCCACGCGTACCACGCGTCGCGCGGCGAAGGACATCGCAACGTTTGCTTGATCCCGGCTTCCGCGCACGGCACTAATCCGGCATCCGCCCAGATGGCCGGCATGCAAGTCGTGGTCGTCGCGTGCGATGCGCAGGGCAATGTCGACGTCGAGGACCTGAAGACCAAGGCCGCGCGCCATGCAGACAAGCTGGCGGCGATCATGATCACGTACCCGTCCACGCATGGCGTGTTCGAGCAAAACGTGCGGGAGATCTGCGAGATCGTCCACGCGCACGGGGGCCAGGTGTACGTCGACGGCGCGAACATGAACGCCATGGTGGGCCTGACCGCGCCCGGCCAGTTCGGCGGCGACGTGTCACATCTGAATCTGCATAAAACTTTTTGTATCCCGCATGGCGGCGGTGGCCCCGGCGTCGGGCCGGTGGCGGTGGCCGCCCATCTGGCGCGCTTCCTACCGAACCAGCGTTCGGTAGGCTATGTGCGCGAAGACGCAGCGACGCCGGCTGGCAATCCGGACGGGATCGGCGCGATCTCGTCGGCGCCGTACGGCTCAGCTGCCATTCTGCCGATCTCGTGGATGTATATTGCAATGATGGGTGCGTGCGGCCTCAAGTCAGCGACCGAGACGGCGATCCTAAACGCGAACTACATCGCCAAGCGTCTCGCCCCGCACTACCCGGTGCTGTATTCGGGAGCCGGCGGCCTGATCGCGCATGAATGCATCCTGGACCTACGGCCGATCAAGGACGCAAGCGGCGTGACCGTCGAGGACGTCGCAAAGCGGCTGATCGACTACGGTTTCCACGCTCCGACGATGAGCTTCCCGGTGCCCGGCACGTTGATGATCGAGCCGACCGAGTCGGAATCGAAGGCGGAGCTGGACCGTTTCATCGACGCGATGATCACGATCCGCGATGAAATCCGCGCGGTCGAGCAAGGCCGCGCGGACCGGGACGACAACCCGCTCAAATATGCCCCGCACACAGCCGCGGTCATTGGTGCCGACACTTGGTCTCATGCCTACGGGCGCGAACAGGCTGCGTATCCGGTCCCGTCGCTGGCGGCCGGCAAGTACTGGCCGCCCGTGGGCCGCGCCGACAACGCGTACGGCGATCGCAATCTATTTTGCTCGTGCGTGCCAGTCTCCGACTATGCGTAGCGCGGCACTGTCATGTTAGCGCTGAACGAGCCCCACGCATGTGTCGTTCATGTTCCCGCGTGGGTTGTTCACTCGTCCAGTTGCTTCACGAACACATGGACCTTGCACGCGGCGCCGTCGCGACCGAGACTCGGCACAGTTCAGCGCACAGCACCGCATCGTTTGCGTGAGCCATCCGCGAAGAAAGGCTAACATCTCGATCTGACCGCAGCCGAGACAGTGGAGCCCCGCATAGTGGACGCGTTTCGATCTGATCCAACACGCCGCCGTGCCGCCGCATGCGCCACGATCGCGCTCGTCGCGATAGCGGGCCTGTTGGGCCTGCTCTGCGCGGTGCCGGTGCGCGCAGCGATGAACTTTTGCGCGGCGCCAGCGCTGCAGAGCAGCGAGCGCACCCATGCCGACCCCGGGGTGCAAGCGCTGGTGCAACAGAGCTTGGTGGGGCTCAGCAACGCGCCACGCGCGGTGGATCGATTGCATACCGAAGGCACGCTGCCCCACCAGGGCATCTACGATCAAAGTGTCGACGCGCAAAAGGATTTCGCGCTGATGCGCAACGCCGCGCTCGCGTGGCGCGCAACCGGCAACGAGCGCTTCCTGCGTTATGTTGCACGCCTGCTCGACGCGTGGGTCACGACTTACCAGCCAAGTTTCAATCCGATCGACGAGACGAAACTCGATGGCTTGATTCTCGCGTACGACCTGACCGCCAGCGCACTGCCGGTCAAGACTCGCACCGCGACGATCGCGTTCCTACGCAAACTGGCGCGCGGCTATGTCGAGCGCATCGACAGCCAACCCCGGCCACTTCGGCATACGTTCGCGAACAACTGGCAAAGCCATCGCGTCAAGCTGATCGCGATGGCTGCGTTCACGCTGGATGATCGCAAGTTAATCGCTGCCGCGCAGCGGTTATTCGTGGAACAGGTCAGCACAAACATTGCCTCGGATGGCACAACATGGGATTTTGACGAGCGCGACGCGCTGCACTACGTGACCTATGATTTGCAGCCGCTGGTGATGGCCGCACTGGCCGCGCGCCGGCATAACCGCAACTGGCTGCGCGAGCGCAGCGCCTCCGGTGCGACATTGGAGCACGCGCTCGATTGGCTCGTCCCGTATGCGCTCGGCCGCACAAGCCATGAGGAGTTCGTCCACAGCCGCGTGCCGTTCGATGAAACACGTCGCGCCGCCGGACTGCGCGGCTTCAGTGGTGCGTGGGATCCTAGTCGCGCAACAGAGCTGTTCCATCTCGCCGCGCGGCTAAACGGACGGTACCAGCCCGTGGCGCTGCACCTGGCGCCAATGCCGCCGCCATGGCTCGCCGCCTGCCTGCCGCTGCCCGCGCGCTCGAGCGAGCGATGAAACGACGCGAGCGCAACATCGACATTGCAACCGCCTACCCCGCTGGCCCAGCCGCGGGCGTGGCGTGACACATCTGGAGCCGTCATGGCCGTCAGCGTATTCGATTTGTTCAAAATTGGCATTGGCCCGTCGAGCTCGCACACGGTCGGCCCGATGCGCGCCGCACTGCTGTTCGCGCAAGGCCTGCAGCACGACCACTTGCTGCCAGCCGTCGCATCGGTCAAGGTCGAACTCTATGGCTCGCTCGGCGCGACCGGCAAGGGCCATGGCACCGACCGCGGCGTCATGCTCGGCCTGCTTGGCGAAGCGCCGGACACCGTGCAGGCCGAGACGATCGCAGACAAGCTCGAGCACGTCGCCTCGTCGCGCACGCTTGCGCTGCTTGGCACGCACCCAATCCCGTTCCTGCCGAAGGAGCACATCGTGTTCTACCGTCAGGCGTTGCCTGAGCATCCGAACGGCCTGAAGCTGCGGGCGCTCGACGCCGCCGGCAGCGTGCTGTGCGAGTCGACCTATCTGTCCGTGGGGGGCGGCTTCGTGGTCACAGCCGGTGCGTCCAACACACGCGTGCTTAATGCGTACGAGCAGCTGCCGCACCCGTTCTCGACCGGCAGTGAGCTGTTGCAGCGATGTACGCAGACTGGTCGCACCATCGCGCAACTGATGTTTGAAAACGAGCGGGTATGGCGCAGCGACGACGCGATCCGTGCTGATCTGCTGCGTATTTGGAATGTGATGCAGTCATGCGTCGCGCGCGGTTGTGGCATCGGCAATCCTGCGGCGGACGGCAACCTGCCGGGGCCGTTCCAAGTGCGCCGGCGAGCACCGCAATTATATCGCGACCTGTCGGGCAAGCCGGAGGTGGCATTGCGCGATCCGCTGTCGATGGTGGATTGGATCAATTTGTACGCGATCGCGGTCAACGAGGAAAACGCAGCCGGAGCCCGCGTGGTGACAGCGCCAACGAACGGCGCAGCCGGCATCATCCCAGCCGTACTGCATTACTACACACGGTTCGTGCCCGGCGCAAATGACGCGGGCGTCATCGATTTCCTGTTGACCGCCGGCGCGATCGGCATCCTGTACAAGCTCAATGCATCGATCTCCGGCGCCGAGGTCGGTTGCCAGGGTGAGGTCGGGGTCGCTTGCTCGATGGCGGCTGGCGCGCTGGCCGCGGTCATGGGGGCCACGCCCGCGCAAGTCGAGAATGCCGCGGAGATCGGCATGGAGCACAACCTGGGATTGACTTGCGACCCGGTGGGCGGCATGGTGCAAATCCCCTGCATCGAGCGCAATGCGATGGCATCGGTTAAGGCCGTCAATGCCGCGCGGATGGCACTGCGCGGCGACGGCTTGCACTACGTGTCGCTCGATTCGGTGATCAAGACGATGCTCGAGACCGGCGCCGACATGAAAACGAAGTACAAGGAGACGTCCCGCGGCGGTCTCGCCGTGAACATTGTCGAATGCTGACACGGTACGCGGATGCCCTGCTCACATACGGCGCCGATTGAATATTCTGCATGCCTGAAGAGAGATTTCTGGCGGTACTGGGCGCACATACGACGTGCCCGGCCGGATTCGCACCAACGTGTGCCGCCATGAAGCGGCGACTTACTTACCGCCTACGCTTTGCAGCGGGGTCCATTGGCCATTGACGACCTTGTACAGCGTGATGCCGCCGTTCTTCAAATCGCCCTTCGCGTCATACGCGACGTGCTTGGCCGTGACGCCCGACATATCGGTCTTCGCCAGCGCTGGCAGGTACTTCGCCGGATCGGTCGAGTTGGCCTTCTTCATCGCTTCGAACATGGCCATCGCGCCATCGTACGCATACGGTGAATAGGTTTGCACATCTTCGCCGAAACGCTTCTTGTACTTTGCGACGTAGTCCTTGCCACCTGGCATTTCTCCCAGCGGCAGGCCTGCCAGCGACGCGATCGTACCGTTGGCGGCGTCGCTCGCGAGCTTCAGGAACGTGTCGGTCTTGACCATTTCGCCAGCCATCAGCGGCGCCTTGATACCCAGCGCCTTCATTTGCTTGACCATCGGGCCGGCTTGCGCGTCCGCGCCGCCGTAGTAGACTAGATCCGGCATCATCGACTTCACCTTGGTCAGGATCGCCTTGAAGTCGACCGCCTTGTCGTTCGTGTACTCGCGGTCAAGAATCTTCGCGCCCGAAGACTTCGCGGCCTTTTCGAACTGATCAGCCAGGCCCTGACCATACGCAGTTCGGTCGTCGATGATCACAATCTTTTTTAGTTTCAGCGTCTTCGCCGCGAACGTGCCGGCCACCAAGCCTTGCTGCGTGTCAGAGGTCATCATCCGGAACGTCGTTTTGTAGCCCTGCTGCGTGTATTCCGGCGCGGTTGCCATCGCGATCTGCGCAATCCCGGCGTTCGCATAAATGCGCGATGCCGGTATCGTCGTCCCCGAGTTGAAATGGCCGAGCATGCCTTTGATACCGTCGTCGACAAGCTTTTGCGCAACGGTCGTACCGGTACGCGGGTCGGCCTGGTCATCGCCGGTGTCCAGCACGATTTGCACCGGCTTGCCGTCAATCACCGGCTTGGTTGCGTTGAAGTCCTCGATTGCAAGCACGATGCCGTTCTGCATATCCTTGCCATAGTGGGCCTGAGCGCCGGTCATCGGTGCGGCAAAGCCCACCTTCACCTGCTCTGCCTGCTGCGCGTACGCTACACTCCCCGCGACCGACAAGGCGGCGAGCAACGTCGCGCCTGTCAGCTTTTTCATCGTGTGCTCCATTGAGACATCTCCTTTTGGCTTTAAGGGTGAAGCGTCGCCCGGAGTCCGCCGTGCCCCGCCTCGCTTCGTGTCAAGTGACCCAGTGGTGTTTAGCCGATTGCCATCAAACTGGCATTACCGCCCGCGGCGGCCGTGTTGACGCTCACCGAGCGCTCGATCAACAGCCGCTCAAGCACATAGTCGTCGCCGGAGGAGCCATCGTCGAAAGCGCCCGCCGCAACGCCCTGCACGCCGACGATCGGGCCACCGCGCGCGGCGATTTGCCGCATCAGCAATTGCAACGCATCGCTGTCACCCTCGAACAGCACAGCATCATACTCGACGCCGAGGTCACCGTCGCAGCTCACCGCCGCGTGGCTGTGCAACGCGGCCGGCAGCGCACCGACCAGTTGCTCGCCGCTCGCGCCAATGAACAGCGCGCGATTGCCGGTGGCTAGCACCGCCGCCAGCTGTACGCGTGCGCCGCTGGCCGTCGACGCGATGCAGAGTACCGTGCCACGTGCGCTGAGCGCATAGGTATTGCACTCCCCCGTCGGGCCCGACAGCGCGGCCGTGGCGCCGACGAGCATCTGGTTCAGGTAGCCGTCGCAACGGGCAGCGAGTTGGGCATCACGCTCGCCGATCAACCAGTCGCGATACGCTGTGAGCGCCGGTCTGCCGCCGGCCGGCATCTTCTTGCTCAGCGATCTAGCCAGCAACGCGGGTATGCCATTCGGACGCTTGGCCAGCAGCCGCTGCAGGTACAGTGGTCCGCCCGCCTTCGGCCCCGTGCCCGAAAGCCCTTCTCCGCCGAACGGCTGCACGCCGACCACCGCGCCAATCATGTTGCGGTTCACATAGATATTGCCCACATGCGCGCGTTCGATGACATGGTCGATCGTCTCGTCGAGCCGCGTGTGGATTCCTAGCGTCAGCCCATAGCCGGTCGCATGAATGGCCTCTAGCAGCGATTCCAGCGCATGGCGGCGGTAGCGCACTACATGCAGCACCGGCCCGAATACCTCGCGTGCCAGCTCGTCAATGCTGTCGAGCTCGATCAATGTCGGCGGCACGAACATGCCATACTGACAGCCGTCCGGCAGCGGCAATTGGAACACCTTGCGGCCCTTATCGCGCATCGCCGCGATATGCGCTTCGATGCCGCGCTTGGCTTGGGCATCGATAACCGGACCGACATCGGTGGACAAACGCTCTGGATTGCCAACCGACAATTCGCGCATTGCACCGGTCAGCATCTGCAACGTGCGCTGCGCCACGTCATCCTGCAGGCACAGCACGCGTAGCGCCGAGCAACGCTGGCCGGCCGAGTCGAATGCCGACTGCAGCACGTCCGCGACGACCTGCTCGGCCAGCGCCGACGAATCGACGATCATCGCATTCTGGCCGCCGGTTTCGGCGATCAGCGCAATCGGCTTACCGTCCGGGTCTAGTCGTTCGGATAGCGTACGGTTGATGAGGCGTGCGACCTCGATGGAGCCGGTAAACATCACGCCACGGGTACGCGGATCGGCGACCAGCGCAGCACCCACCGTCTCCCCGTCGCCGGGCAGCAATTGCACAGCGCCAGTTGGAACGCCGGCCTCGTGCAAGATGCGCACTGCTTGCGCAGCGATTAGCGGCGTCTGCTCAGCGGGTTTCGCCAGCACCGTATTGCCGGCGGCCAGCGCCGCCGCCACCTGGCCCATGAAAATCGCCAGCGGGAAATTCCATGGACTGATACAGACGATCGGCCCGAGCGGACGATGCGTGTCATTGGAAAACTCGCTGCGGATCTGGGTCGAGTAGTAGCGCAGGAAATCAATCGCCTCGCGGATCTCGGAAATCGCATTCGGCAGCGACTTGCCCGCCTCGCGCACGACCAGCCCCATCAGCGTAGGGATCTGCGCTTCGAGCAGGTCGGCGGCACGGGCTAGGCAGTCGGCGCGCGCCTGCACGGGAGTGGCCTGCCAAATCGGCGCGGTGGCGAGTGCATGAGCGAGCGCGGCTTGCACGTGCTCTGCTGTCGCGTCTACCACCGTGCCGACTACGTCGCGATGATCGGCGGGGTTGCGCACCTCACGCGGCGTGCCGCTCACCACCTCGCCGGGCTGCAGCGTCGGCGCGGCATGCCACATCACGTTGGTGCTCGCGAGTAATGCCGACGACAGCGATGCGAGGCGATGCTCATTGGACAGGTCCAGCCCCATTGAATTGACTCGTTCGCTGCCATACAACGCGCGCGGCAACGGGATCTTAGGGTGCGGCGCACCGAGCGGCACGATCTGCAATGCCTCGTCGACAGGATCTGCCACCAGTTCGGCCACCGACACCGACTCATCGGCAATCCGGTTCACGAATGATGTGTTCGCACCGTTTTCCAGCAGCCGACGCACTAGGTACGCGAGCAGTGTCTCATGGGTACCAACCGGTGCGTACACGCGGCATGGGCGACTGAGCTTGTCGCGGCCGGTCACTTCCTCATACAGCGGCTCACCCATCCCGTGCAGGCACTGGAACTCGTACTGGCCCGGATAATAATTTTGACCTGCCAAATGGTAGATCGCCGACAACGTGTGGGCGTTATGCGTGGCGAATTGAGGGTACACCGCATCGGGAACACCCAGCAGTTTCTTGGCACAAGCGAGATAGGACACGTCGGTGTAGACCTTGCGGGTGTAGACGGGGTAGCCTTCGAGCCCATCCACCTGCGCCCGCTTGATCTCGCTGTCCCAGTACGCGCCTTTGACCAGCCGCACCATCAGGCGATGTCGGCTGCGGCGGGCCAAATCGATCAAGTAGTCGATGACGAACGGACAGCGTTTCTGGTACGCCTGCACGACAAAGCCGATACCGTTCCAGCCGGCCAGCTCCGGATCGAAGCACAACGCCTCGAGCAAATCCAGTGAGATCTCCAGCCGGTCCGCTTCCTCTGCATCGATGTTCAGGCCAATATCGTAGCGGCGCGCCAGGCGCGCCAGCGCCCGCACCCGCGGCAGCAACTCGCTCATTACACGGTCGCACTGCGCGCGCGAGTATCGCGCATGCAACGCCGACAGCTTAATGGAGATCCCCGGTCCGTCGTAGATGCCGCGCCCGCCGGCGGCCTTGCCAATCGCGTGGATCGTCTGCTCGTACAATGCATAGTAGTGCTGAGCGTTTTCCTCGGTCGTTGCCGCCTCGCCGAGCATGTCATACGAATAGCGGAAGCCGCGCGCCTCGTATTTTCGGCTGTTCGCCAGCGCCTCGGAAATCGTCTCGCCGGTGACGAATTGCTCGCCCATCAACCGCATTGCCATGTCCACGCCTTTGCGAATCAACGGCTCGCCGCCCTTGCCGATCATCCGCGTGAGTGCGCACGACAGGCCCGCCTCGCTGTTGGTCGCAACCAGCTTGCCCGTGATCATCAGGCCCCATGTTACGGCGTTGACGAACAGTGACGGAGCATGGCCGACGTGCGATTTCCAGTCGCCCTTGCTGATCTTGTCACGGATCAGCGCATCGCGCGTGGCCCGGTCCGGAATCCGCAGCAGCGCCTCGGCCAGACACATCAGCGCGACGCCTTCCTGGCTCGATAGCGAGAACTCATGGATCAATCCTTCGACGCCACCGCCGGTACGCTTGGCGCGCAACGCCTCGACCAAGCGCGTGGCGAGCACCTGCACGTCGCTGGCCAGCGGCACCGCCAGCTGCGCCTGCCCGATTAGGAACGGCACGCACTCTGGCTCCGCACGCCGATAGGCCGCGGTGATCGCCGCACGCAGCATCGACTGCGGCTGCACGTTCTGCGCAAATGCCAGGAACGGGTGCGGCGTGCGCTCCAGGCGCAGGGCCGCTTCTTTGAGCCGGGTCCGCAGCAAATCGTCGACCTTAACGCCAAGGGTGGTGCTAGCCATGATTCCTTTCCATCGGCGTCGCCGCCGGACCACTCGAAAAATCTGGCTGATCCTACTTCGTACATTAAAAAGGTGCAACCTTTCCGGCCGATGGTTGCGTCTGCATAAAATGTTTTATTTACAATGACTTACTAAGTTGCTCCCGCAACGAATCGAGCGGCTGGGCATCGGTGTTTTCCCTAGTCATCGGAATAGGGCCGCCCGCCGTTAACAAGACGAAGGGCGCAGCAAGACGGAGCGAGCGCATCGCACCCGTCGCGCGGTGACACGAATTAATCATCGAACCGGCGCCGGCGGCTATCGGCCACGCCAGGATCGAAGCACAAACTGAATACGGAGAGGCCTGCCATGATGTGCTCGAGACTTTTTGCGTCGGCGTCGCGGTGCCGGCAATCGGCACAACTACCGTACACCCGCATCGGCTCGCCGACGGACACGCCGCTGCGGCGCTCGCCCGTCACCGGGGAACGCATTGGCCAGCCCAGTAGTTACCGAACACGTGCACTGACAGCACGCAGCCGGCTACTCCGTTGACGGTGCGGCTCGTCTCCGTCTTCCGGTTCTGTCTCTGCGTTCCGCGGTTTTGTCTTTCCGTTTCGAGCGGCCAGTGCAGGTGCCGTCGCGACGCTGCCGCGCGATTTGAACCAGTCAGATGCGGCGCGCAAAGCGACGGCTTCGCCGAAGGATAGGGCGTCATGCTAGGCGCGCTTAGATATCTAGCGGATCGACTTCCACATTCCAGCGTAGCGCCCCCTTAAGTTCGCGCAGCCGCGGCACCCAGGCGCGCAGCGTGCGCTGCAGCGCGGCGCGCGAAGCGCTTTCGAGCAGCAGTTGTGCGCGGTGCACGTGCATCACCTTGACGATGTTCAGCGGCACCGGATCATAGCGCGTCACGCACTCGGCGCCGGGTACCGCGTCGAGTATCGCAGCGGCCTCATTGAGAAACCGCAGCGCATCGTCCAAGCTGCGTGCTTCGGCGCGCAGCAAAGCCTGGAAAACGAAGGGCGGCAGATGCGCGTCGCGTCGCTCGGCCAGTGTCGTCTCGGCAAAGCCCACGTAATCGTGGCGCGCCAGCGCCGCATATAACGCGTGCCGCGCATGCCCGGTCTGGATCAGCACCTCGCCGTGGGCGCCGCTCCGACCGGCCCGGCCCGAGACTTGCATCAATTGCGCAAACAGCCGCTCCCCCGCGCGAAAATCATGCGAGAACAACGCGGCGTCCGCATTCAGCACACCGACCAGCGTGACCCGTTGGAAGTCATGTCCCTTCGCGATCATCTGCGTGCCGACCAGGATATCGACATCGCCGGCGTGCACCCCTGACAACAAAGTCTGTGCACTGCCCTTGCGCCGCGTGCTGTCCGCATCGATGCGCAACACCCGCGCACCAGGTACCGCCGCACCGAGCGCCTCCTCGATACGCTGCGTACCGCGGCCGAACGGCGCCAAGTCGACGTTGCCACACGCCGGGCATGCCCGCGGGATGCGGCTTTCCCCACCGCAGTGATGGCATCGCATGCGCTGCTCGGGCTTGTGTAGCACCATATACGCGCTGCAGCGCGGGCAGCCTGCGACCCAGCCGCACGCGTCGCAGGCCAGCACCGGCGCGTAGCCCCGGCGGTTCAGGAACACCAAGCTTTGTTCACCGCGCGCCAAGCGCTCCTGCAACGCTTTCACGAGCGGCATCGACAACCCGTCCGCGCGATGGCGCCCCGCCTGTTTCTCCGCCTCCATGTCGATTAACCGGACCCTGGGCAATGCCGCGTCTGCTACCGCGCGCCGCGACAATGCCAATGTCGTATAGCGGCGCTGGCACGCGTGCCACCATGTTTCGAGCGACGGCGTAGCCGAGCCGAGCACGACGGGGAGGCCCAACTGTTTGGCTCGCCACACCGCCAGGTCCCGTGCAGAGTAGCGCAGCCCTTCTTGTTGCTTATAGGCAGGCTCGTGTTCTTCATCGACGATAATCAGCGCCAGCCGCGGCAACGAAGCGAGCACCGCCATCCGCGTGCCCAGTACGATCCGCGCACCAGCGGCGTGCGCCGCCAGCCAATTGCGCGCTCGCTCGCCGTCCGCCAGACCACTGTGCAAGGTCACCAAGGCGGTGGCCGGCCAGTGCGAAAAACGCGCCCGGAACACCGCTTCGAATTGCGGCGTCAGGTTGATCTCCGGCACCATCACCAGCGCCTGCGCATCGGGCCGGCGGGCGAACAAGGCAGCTAAGCCGTGCAGGTACACCTCGGTTTTGCCACTGCCGGTCACGCCATGCAGTACGAACGGTGCGAAGCCGCGGGCGGCATCGATCGCCGCGACCGCCGCACGCTGTTCAGCATTGAGATCGGGCACCGCGCACCGGTCCAGCTGTGACGAGACATCATGCCCGGCCCGCCCCGGTGGCTGCGTCGCGCCGCTCATTTCCAGTGCCTCGACGGCACCGCGCCATTGCACGTGGACCCATCCGTGCTCCTGCCACTGCTCGAGCGTCGCAACGGCCTTCGGGTGTATCACGCGGGCTTCATCGGCGCCCAGCGTGTCCGCCCGCAATAATGCTTGGGCAAGCCGTCGCAGCGCTGCCGCACGGGCCGGCAATGCGTCAGGCAACTTGTTGCGCCCGGCCGCCGTCAGCCGATAAGCCGGCTCGCGGGCGAACAACCGTGGCCAACGGGTAGCATCGCGCAACGCCTGCGGCAACGCTGGCAACGCCACCTCGCCGCGGCCGCGCTGATAGTAATCTGCGGCAAACGCGATCAATTGAAGCCAGTCCGCACTCAGCGGCGGACAATCGATGCACGCGCTCTGGACGTCTCGCAATCGATCCTGTGGCACGTCGGTCTCATCCGCGACCTCGATAACCAGTCCTACTGTCTGCCGGCGACCAAATGGCACTTGCACGAGCATGCCGGGCAGCGGCTGCAACGGCAGGGTCCAGCGGTAGTCGTACAGAACCGAAAGCGGATGGTCCAGCGCGACTCGGGCGTAACGAGAAAGCGTCGGTTGCATGGGTCGTGTGTCGGCGCAGCCACAGCGGTCCGAGCCGGCGCGGCGAAGCGTCACAAAAATAAGGGACAGGGCATTGTGAAGTTAAAGTAAAACATCGCAACCACCGCTAAACCATGGATTCATCATAACAATTCATGGTCGCTCGGCACCCTGTGGATAACTTTGTGTAAAAACCCGCAGCCATCGCCGTGGAACGACCAAGTGGCGCGCCTTTCACCGAAATCGGGCATTGTGTCGGCTCGATTCGAGTTCTTTACAAATCAACAACTTATTCAAATAGGCTGCACATGATGCTACCGTGCTACACCAAAATCCACGGCGTAGCAAAGGTGGCGAAAAACTGTGTATAAGTGGCCGTCGGCAGATCTTGACAAGTCGCGGCTACCGCGGTTTACGCGAGTCTGGGCCCCGGACGTTCAGCGCCCACGCTATGGCATTGCCGCAACGACCGGCGGTCATTCGCCGGCGCGCATCACGCGGCTGTACTGGTGTACTTCGTCGACCAGTTCGGTGACCGCCTGCGCTGGCGTGAATTGCGAAATGCCATGCCCGAGGTTGAATACGTGCCCTGGGTGATTGCCGTAGGCGTCCAGCACCTGCCGGGCCTGCGCGCGAATCACCTCGGGCGGGGCAAACAACACGTTCGGGTCAAGATTGCCTTGCAAGGCAACCCGGCCGCCCACTCGTGTCCGCGCCCGCGCCAGATCAACGGTCCAGTCCAAGCCCACCGCATCGACGCCGCTCGCGGCAATGGCCTCAAGCCACTGCCCGCCGCCCTTGGTAAAGGCAATCACGGGGACGTGCTCGCCGTCATGTTCGCGCTTGAGCGCCGCGACGACCTGGGACATGTACTGCAGTGAAAACGACTGGTAAATGCGGTCGGCCAGCACGCCGCCCCAGGTATCGAAGATCATCACCGCTTGCGCGCCGGCATCGATCTGTGCGTTCAGATAATCGGCGACCGCGCGCGCATTGACCTCCAGGATCCGATGCATCAGATCGGGCCTGGCATACAGCATCGACTTCACGGTACGGAAGTCGTCACTGCCACCTCCCTCGACCATGTAGCACGCCAGCGTCCACGGCGACCCAGAAAAGCCGATCAGCGGCACGCGCTGGCGGCCGTCGGCACCGGTTAACGCGCGACGGATCTGCGCAAGCGCATCGGTCACGTAGCGTAACGTCGCATCGATGTCAGGCACTGCGAGCCGGGCGACGTCGGCCTCGGTGCGCACCGGGCGCGCGAAGCGCGGCCCCTCGCCGGGCGTGAATTCGAGCCCCAGCCCCATCGCATCGGGGATCGTCAGGATATCCGAGAATAAGATGGCCGCATCGAGCGCGTAGCGATCGAGTGGCTGTAGCGTCACCTCAGTCGCGTAGTCGGGCTGCTTGGCCAAACCGAGAAAACTGCCTGCACGGGCGCGTGTGGCGTTGTACTCGGGCAAATAGCGGCCCGCCTGACGCATCAACCAGATCGGCGTGTACTCAGTCGGTTCGCACCGCAGTGCGCGCAGGAAAGTGTCGTTGGCGAGATTGTGGGGCACGGTGCGCTCTGCCTGGGAAAAGCACCATTTTAACGGACGCGCGCCGCGCATCGACGATTCGGGTAATGCTTGTGGAAAACGTGAACGACCGTAACACAAGGCCGCAACGCACGCGCGCAGCGACAGTCGGATTACGAAAACAACCCACTTGCAAATGGCAATCGGAAGGACGTTACAACCTGAAACACTTTGTTACCCCACGCATGGCGGGTTTCGCCCAAAATGTTTGTAATGGGTTCCAACACGGATGTGGTCTGACGTGTCGTATGAGCGGATACGACGCGTGAAGAACGGTCGGCACTGCCGAAGCCCTCCTGCACAGGGGCATCCTTGTTGGAGCCGCGTCAGACGCGGTAACGCAACGCCACCCATGGTCTCCTCGCGCTAACCCCGTAGCGTGTGGTTTTTAGCGGGCTCCGAGCCCGCTTTTTTTTGTCCGCGCTGGCTGCCTACGCGCTCTTTCCCGACGATAGCTTCAATTCGTCGATCATCTTGGCGCGCATCACAAATTTCTGCACCTTGCCCGTTACCGTCATCGGCAAGTCCGACACGAATCGTACGTATTTCGGGATTTTATAGTGAGCGATCTGGCCGTGGCAAAAGTCCCGGATGTCCTGTTCGGTCGCCGTCTCGCCGGGCCGCAACACGATCCAGGCGCACAACTCCTCGCCATATTGCGCGTCCGGCACCCCGAAGACCTGCACCGACTGTATCTTCGGATGTCGAAATAAGAACTCCTCGATCTCCCGCGGATAGATGTTCTCGCCGCCACGAATCACCATGTCCTTGAGTCGTCCTACGATACTGCAGTACCCTTGAGCGTCCAGGGTCGCCAGGTCGCCCGTATGCATCCAGCCGTCGATGATCGACTCGCGCGTCTTTTTGTCGTCGTCCCAATAGCCCTGCATCACCGAATAGCCTTTGGTGCAAAGTTCACCGGTCTGCCCGACCGGCACGATATTGCCCAACGCATCAATGATCTTCGCCTCCAGGTGCGGCTGGATCCGGCCCACTGTCGTGGTGCGCTTTTCGAGCGGGTCTGACGTCGAACTCTGGAATGACACAGGGCTCGTCTCGGTCATCCCATACGCAATCGTAAGCTCGCCCAGGTGCATGCGTGCGACAACCCGCTTCATCGTTTCGATTGGACACGGTGAGCCAGCCATGATGCCAGTGCGCAGTTGGCTCAAGTCATATTGCTCGAAATCGGGGTGGTCAAGCTCGGCAATGAACATCGTCGGCACGCCATGCAGCGCCGTGCAGCGCTCGAGCGCCACTGCGGCAAGCGTGGCCGCCGGATCGAATCCTTCCCCCGGGAATACCATCACGGCACCGGTGGACACACAGGCGAGCACCGCGAGTACCATGCCAAAACAGTGATACAGCGGCACCGGGATGCACAACCGGTCTTGTTCGCTCAGACGCATCGACATCGCAATAAAGCGCGCGTTATTAACGATGTTGTGATGGGTCAACGTAGCGCCCTTCGGGTTGCCGGTGGTGCCGCTGGTGAACTGAATATTGATCGGCTCATGCGCATCGAGCTTGCCGCTTATCGCGGCGAGCTGCGCCATGTTTAGGCGACTGCGTCCTTGCTGCACCAGATCGTCGTAGCGAAGCATGCCCGGCGTCTGGCCAGTGCCCATCTTGATCACGTGGCGCAGCTCGGGCAGGCGCGCTGCCTGCAGTTCCCCCGGCGCGTGCTGCGCAAGTTCCGGTGCAAGCGTCTGCAGCATTTCGGGATACCGCGACGCCTTGAATTGCTCCGCGGCCACAATCGCGCGGCAGCCAACTTTGTTCAACGCATAGTCGAGTTCGGCCAGCCGATAAGCGGGGTTAATGTTGACGAGAATCGCACCGATGCGCGCGGTCGCAAACTGCGTGACCAGCCATTCGACGCGGTTCGGCGACCAAATGCCGACTCGGTCCCCCTTGCCAATGCCCAGCGACGCCAACCCGGCAGCCAACACGTCGACCTCCTGGGAGAATTCGCGCCACGTCCAGCGCACGCCCTGCTCCCGGAACACGACGGCAAGACGGTCAGCGAAGCGGTGCGCGGTCAGCCCAAGGAACTCGCCCACCGTCGCCCCGGACAGTGAGACATCGGTACGGCCACGAACATAGGACAAACCGTCCTTGGGCTCGATTTGCGCCGGCGGCAAGGCGAGTGCAGTGGCCATGATCGTCTCCGGTTTTATCCTCTGATTCGTTCAGGGGAACGTTGACGTATTGGGAAACTTTCAATCGGATTGTGACCGTGCAATATCTCATTGGACATCGATTGAAACCCGGGCGCAACTGCAACGCTCAAAAAGGCGAAAAAAAACCCACATCGTTCGATGTGGGTCCGTTCAGACTGGCGTGGCCGCGCGCTTGCCGCAGCTACGTCTGGGTCAATGCTGTCCGCGACGACGACGCAGTTGCGCGATGGCCGCAAGTTGAGCAGTGGCATAGGCCAGCTCGGCTTGCGCCGTAGCGTACTCGAGGTTCGAGTCGGTGTTTTGCAAGGCCTCTTCGGCACGCTTGCGCGCCTGCTCGGCCTTCGCCTCGTCCAGTTCCGCGCCACGGATCGCGGTGTCCGCGAGCACCGTCACCGCGCCGGGCTGCACTTCGAGGATGCCGCCGGCAACGAACACGAACTGCTCGTCGCCATTCTCGTCCTCGATACGCACAGAGCCCGGGCGGATACGCGTGATGAGTGGCGTGTGACCGGGCAAAATACCCAGTTCACCCGCTTCGCCCGGCAGCGCGACGAATCTCGCGTGTCCCGAGAAAATACTTTCCTCGGCGCTGACGACGTCTACTTTGATGGTTGCCATATCGACTCCTGGTTGAGCGTGAATCGCTGGGGTGAGAACGGTCAGTTTTGACTATCCCGGCGCCCTCAACAAGAGGACGCCTCCCCGCTACGAACACCCGACCGATTAGATCTTCTTTGCCTTCTCGAAGGCTTCGTCGATCGTACCCACCATATAGAACGCCTGCTCCGGCAGATGATCGCATTCGCCATCGACGATCATCTTGAAGCCGCGGATCGTTTCCTTCAGTGGCACGTATTTGCCAGGCGAGCCCGTGAACACTTCTGCCACGTGGAACGGCTGTGACAAGAAGCGCTGGATCTTACGCGCACGAGCCACCGTGAGCTTGTCTTCCGGCGACAGTTCGTCCATCCCGAGAATCGCGATGATGTCGCGCAGTTCCTTGAAGCGTTGCAGCGTCTGCTGTACGCTGCGCGTGATCTTGTAGTGCTCCTCGCCAATCACGTTCGGGTCAATCTGGCGCGACGTCGAATCGAGCGGGTCGACCGCCGGGTAGATACCGAGCGACGCGATGTCACGCGACAACACGACGGTGGCATCCAAGTGGCCGAACGTGGTCGCCGGCGACGGATCGGTCAAGTCATCCGCTGGAACATACACGGCCTGCACCGACGTAATCGAGCCGGCCTTCGTCGATGTGATGCGCTCTTGCAGCTTGCCCATTTCCTCGGCGAGCGTCGGCTGGTAGCCCACCGCGGATGGCATCCGGCCCAGCAGCGCCGACACTTCCGTACCCGCCAGCGTAAACCGGTAGATGTTGTCGACGAAGAACAGCACGTCACGGCCTTCGTCACGGAAGTGCTCGGCCATCGTCAGACCCGTCAACGCCACGCGCAGACGGTTGCCCGGCGGCTCGTTCATCTGGCCGTACACCAGCGCAACCTTGTCCAGGACGTTCGAGTCCTTCATTTCATGATAGAAGTCGTTCCCTTCGCGGGTCCGCTCACCGACACCGGCAAACACGGAGTAACCGCCGTGCTCCTTCGCGATGTTGTTGATTAACTCCATCATGTTCACAGTCTTGCCCACGCCGGCGCCGCCGAACAGACCCACCTTCCCGCCCTTTGCGAACGGGCAAATCAGGTCGATCACCTTGATGCCCGTTTCAAGCAGCTCCGTCGATGGCGACAGTTCGTCGAATGCCGGGGCCTTCTGATGGATCGAGCGCGTGTTCTCGTGCGAGATCGGGCCCGCTTCATCGATCGGCCGGCCGAGCACGTCCATAATCCGGCCGAGCGTCGGCGTGCCGACTGGCACGGTAATCGGGTTGCCCGTGTTCTTTACCGTCAGCCCACGGCGCAAGCCTTCGGACGATCCCAAACAGATCGTACGCACGACGCCGTCGCCGAGTTGCTGCTGGACTTCGAGCGTCAGATCGCTGCCTTCCAGAATCAGTGCGTCGTAGATCTTCGGCATCTGCTCGCGCGGGAACTCCACGTCGATAACGGCGCCGATGCACTGTACGATCTTGCCTTCTACCAAAGCAGTAGTACTCATCGCATTTCCTTTAGATACTTGATTCTTTCCCCGCGCGCAGCGCGTGGTTCCGAGCTTTGTCCAGGCGTGGCTCAGACCGCCGCCGCACCGCCGACGATCTCCGACAGTTCCTTCGTGATCGCTGCCTGACGGCTCTTGTTGTAGACGAGCTGCAGGTCGTTGATCACCGTCTTCGCGTTGTCGGATGCCGCCTTCATCGCCACCATCCGTGCCGATTGCTCGGACGCCATGTTTTCGGCCACAGCTTGGTACACCAGCGCTTCCACATAGCGCACCAGCAGGTCATCGACCACCGCCTGCGCATCGGGCTCGTAGAGGTAGTCCCACGACGACTTCGGCGTCGGGCCCTCCTCTGCGCGTTTATCGAAACGTTCGTCGGTCAACGGCAGCAGTTGCTCGATCACCGGCTCCTGCTTCATCGTATTGACGAAACGTGTGTAAGCCAGGTACACCGCCGACAACTCGCCTTGCGAATACCGGTCGAGCTGGACCTTGATCGCGCCGATCAACTTCTCCAAGTGCGGGGTATCACCCAGATGCGTGACCTGCGACACGACCTTGCCGCCGAAGCGGTTCAAAAAGGCAAGGCCCTTGCCGCCGATTGCGGTTGACTCGGTCTTGATACCCTGTGCGTCGAGGTCCTTGAACTTCTGCACCAGCGCACGCAGCACGTTCGTGTTCATGCCGCCGCACAAGCCCTTGTCGGTGGTCACCACGATGACGCCCGCCGTCTTCGCGCCGACGTTCTTCACCATGAACGGATGACGATACTCCGGATTCGCCTCGCTCATATGCGCGGCAATATCGCGAACCTTGTCGGCGTACGGACGAGCCGCCCGCATGCGTTCCTGCGCGCGTCGCATCTTCGACGCGGCCACCATCTCCATCGCCTTGGTGATCTTGCGCGTGTTCTGCACGCTCTTGATCTTGCCGCGGATTTCCTTCATGCCAGCCATTGCTTACTCCTTGTCCGAAGCGGCGCGGCCCGTCGTGACGGCGCACGATGCAGGCCGCATTCTGTCCGCATTCCCGAGATCAGTAAGCGCCGGACTTTTTGAAGTCCTTGATCGCCGCATGCAACGCAGCTTCATCGTCCTTCGCTAAGTCCTTGTTGTCTTCGATACGCTTAATCAGCGCGGCATGACTGGTTTTTAGAAACTCGCCCAGGCCCTTTTCGAACGGCAGCACGTGCTTCACTTCCAGGTCGTCTAGGTAGCCGTTGTTCGCGGCGAACAGCGCGACCGCCAGCTCCCAAACCTGTAGCGGCTGATACTGCGGCTGCTTGAGCAGTTCCGTCACGCGACGGCCACGCTCGAGTTGCTTACGGGTCGCTTCGTCCAGGTCCGATGCAAACTGTGCGAACGCCGCAAGCTCGCGGTACTGTGCCAAGTCAGTACGGATGCCGCCGGACAGCTTCTTGATCACCTTCGTCTGTGCCGCGCCACCAACGCGTGACACCGAGATACCGGCGTTGATCGCGGGACGAATACCGGCATTGAACAAATCGGTTTCCAAGAAGATCTGGCCGTCGGTAATCGAGATGACGTTGGTCGGCACGAACGCAGTCACGTCACCGGCCTGCGTCTCGATCACCGGCAGCGCGGTCAGCGAGCCGCTCTTGCCCTTCACTTCGCCGTTCGTCAACTTCTCGACATATTCTTCGGACACGCGGGCCGCCCGCTCAAGCAGACGCGAGTGCAGATAGAACACGTCGCCAGGATACGCTTCGCGGCCTGGCGGACGACGCAGCAGCAGCGAGATCTGGCGGTACGCCCACGCTTGCTTGGTCAGGTCATCATAGATAATCAGCGCGTCCTGGCCGCGATCGCGGAAGTATTCGCCCATCGTGCAGCCGGCGTACGGCGCGATGAATTGCATCGCGGCGGAGTCGGATGCCGAGGCGGCCACGACGATTGTGTAGTCCATCGCGCCATGCTCTTCGAGCTTGCGCACGACGTTCATGATTGAGGACGCTTTCTGGCCGATCGCGACGTAAATACACGTCAGGTTCTTGCCCTTTTGGTTGATGATCGCGTCAACGGCCACGGCGGTCTTGCCGGTCTGGCGGTCGCCGATGATCAGCTCGCGCTGGCCACGGCCGATGGGCACCATCGAATCGATCGACTTTAAGCCGGTCTGCACCGGCTCGGACACCGACTTACGCCAGATCACGCCCGGCGCGATCTTTTCGATCGCATCGGTGGTCTTCGCGTTGATCGGACCCTTGCCATCGATTGGGTTGCCCAGCGCATCGACGACGCGGCCGATCAGTTCCGGACCGACCGGCACCTCAAGGATGCGGCCCGTCGTCTTGACCGTGTCGCCTTCGCAGATGTGCTCGAATTCACCGAGAATCACCGCGCCGACCGAGTCGCGCTCCAGATTCAGCGCCAAGCCGAACGTGTTGCCCGGAAACTCCAGCATTTCGCCTTGCATCACATCCGACAGACCGTGGATGCGGACGATACCGTCGGTCACGGAGACCACAGTTCCCTGATTGCGGACGTCAGCGTCGGCCTCCAGTCCCTGGATCCGGCTCTTGATCAGCTCGCTGATTTCAGAGGGGTTGAGTTGCATAATCGCTCCTGATGTTCAATTCTGTTGCGCGTCGCGTTGGCTTGACGCTGGCGGATCGCAATTCGGTTATGCGGTCAACGCCGTTTGCATCGCCGCGAGCCGCGCGCGGACCGAGGTATCGAGCACTTCGTCACCGACCGTCACCCGCACGCCGCCGATCAGTGCAGGCTCGAGCTTTACCGCCGGCTTCAGCTTGCGCTGGAACTTGCGCTCAAGCGCCGCGACCAGATCGGCAAGCGACTGCCCGTCCAGCGCAAACGCACTCTCGATGGTCACGTCGGCCGCACCTTCGTGTGCATTCTTCAATGCATCGAACTGGGCAGCGATTTCGGGCAGCAACTGAATCCGGTGGTTTTCCACCAGCAACTGCACAAAGTTCTTCGCGGCAGACGAGTCCTTTGCCGGCGACTTCAGCGCGGCAAGTAGCACGTCGACGACTTGCTGGCGGCCCACCTTCGGGCTCGATACAATCGACAGCACCTCGGGAAGACGCGCAACCTGCGCCAACTCCTGCACCAGTGCAGACCAGGCGGCCAGATCGGCGGCTCGATCGGTCGACGCTACGCCAAACAGCGCCTCGGCGTACGGACGGGCGATGGTTGCTAGTTCGGCCATGATCAGAGCTCGGCTTTCAGTTGGTTCAGCAGTTCGGCGTGCGCGTTCTGGTCGATTTCGCGCCTTAAGATCTGCTCAGCACCCTTGACCGCCAATGCGGCTACATCGCCGCGCAACGCGTCGCGGACCTTGACCACTTGTTGCTCGGCTTCGGCCTTCGCTTGCGCGATGATCCGCGCCGCTTCAGCTTGGGCGTTGCGTTTGACCTCGTCGGCCATGAGCTGCGCGCGCTTTTCCGCCTCCGCAATGCGCTGCTGCCCTTCGTTGCGCGCATTCGCCAACTCCTGGTCGATCCGCTTGTGTGCCGCCTCAAGTTCCGTCTTGCCCTTGTCGGCGGCGGCCAGCCCATCGGCGATCTTCTTCGCACGTTCGTCGAGCGCGCTGATCAGCGGTGGCCACACGAACTTCATCGTGAACCACGCGAGGACCAGGAACACGACCATTTGCGCAATCAAAGTTGCGTTCAGATTCACGGTGTTTCCTTAACGATAGCTTTGCCGGAATGGAAAGCGGGCGCGTTCGCAGGATCTAGCGAAGCTCGCGCCCGTTTCTTCAATACGCCGCGCATCATGCGGCGCGTGGTAACCGAAAACCTTAGCCAGCGAGCTTGGACAGCAGTGGGTTCGCAAACGCAAACAGCATGGCCACACCGACACCGATCAGGAACGCCGCGTCGATCAGACCTGCAAGCAGGAACATTTTGGTCTGCAGCGGGTTCATCAATTCCGGCTGGCGCGCGCACGCTTCGATGTACTTGCCACCCATCAACGCGATACCGAGGCAGGCACCGATCGCACCCAGGCCAATGATGATGCCGATACCGATGGCGGTCAGACCTTGGATGTTGGCGATGAAAGCTTGCATGATCACTCCTTTTTAAAAGACTTGAGAACTGAAAATCTGAACTTGTTAGGCCGGGGGCGCTTTAGTGGGCGTCATGTGCCTGGCCGAGGTAAACCAACGTCAGCATCATGAAAATGAAGGCTTGTAACAGCACGATCAGGATGTGGAAAATCGCCCAGATGCTGCCAGCCAGCACGTGACCGACAAAGCCGAGCACCGTGGTGTCCGCACCAAAGCTCCAGATACTGCCTAGCAGCGCGATCAGCAAGAACAGCAGTTCGCCTGCGTACATGTTCCCAAACAACCGCATGCCGAGCGAAACGGTCTTCGCGAGAAACTCGATGAGGTTAAGCAACAGGTTCGGCAACCAAAGCAACGGGTTCGAGCCGAATGGCGCCGACACTAGCTCACGTACAAAACCGCCGGGCCCCTTGATCTTCACGTTGTAATACAACATCAGCACGAGCACGCCGAGCGCGATACCCAGCGTGCCGTTCAAGTCGGCGGTCGGCACGAGCCGATGATGTGAAATCGTGTTCGACAGGCCGATCCATTCGATGATGCGGCCCGGCAGGTCGACCGGAATAAAGTCCAGCGAATTCATCAACGCAACCCAGACGAACACGGTCAACGCCAGCGGGGCGATAAAGCGACGATTGCCATGGACGATTGCCTTGGACTGGTCCTCGACCATCTCGACCAGCATTTCGATCGCGCATTGGAAACGGCCCGGAACACCTGGTGTCGCGGCGCGCGCAGCCATCGCCAATATCACGATCGTGACAAGTCCCATCGCAATCGACCAGAACAACGTGTCGAGGTTGATGATCGAAAAGTCAACGATCGAAGTCTGGTGCTTCGTCGCGAAATTCTGTAAGTGGTGCTGGATATACTCGGACGGATCCAGATGCGTTCCTGCGCTAGCGGCCATGACGTGTCAATCCAATAAATCGAAAACCTGCTTCGTCGGGTACCGCACCGCTCAGCGCCATGCCAGCGCGAGCCAGTACGTTTTCAGCGCAATGAGGTAGGTGACAAGCAGCGCCAGCCAGTGGACGTTCCGATACAGCATCGCGGTCGCAACAAACATCGCGACCGTCGATGCGATCTTGACCGCCTCGCCCAGCACCCAGGCAAGAATGCTCTCGGTGCTGCCCTTTCTCCTCAGGCGTGCCGCGAACAACGCACTCGGCACCCAGCATATCGCCCCGCCCAACACCGCGGACAGCGCAGCATGACCCGGCGACTTTGAAAACAGCCACCACGCGAGCGCCGCTGCCAGGGATACAACCATTTGCGCTGCCACGACCTTTGTCGGCGTGACACGCGATGGACGGCTCACCTGCGGCCCGAACATACGTTCGGCTTCGCCCCGGGTGAGCGGAACGATGTCGTTATCTTCCAGCTCGTCGTCCCGATCGTTGCGCGCAGTGGCGGGCCGGTTTGATGGCTTGCAAGGCGATGGCGTCGAACCCGACGCAACGGCCGGATCACGCTCGTTTTCCGGTACGCCGGTTGTCATCACAAATCCTCTGCAGCCCCACCACGCTTACGCGCGCCTTTCAGGGTAGGCAAGCTGATAAATCCGGGCGATTGTAAGCGATTGTTGCAGCGTATTCAAGGCTTTATTGCCGCCGGCACACGCGCATCCGGCCTGGCGTGCAGCGATGCACTGCATCGTTTGCCGCAGGTTTTTCCTTACTGCACGCTAACGCGGACAGGCGTCATGGGGCATGCCTGCGCTATAACAATACTCCGCCCAACAGCAACGCAAGCACGTAAAATGGCAGCGAAATCGCGTGAAAGCGCCACCAGCAGCCATGCGCACCGACCAAACGCATCGCAACGAGGTTCGCCAGCGAACCGATCGCGATGCCAAAGCCGCCAACGCTGACGCCGAATGCGAGCGCGCGCCAATTCTGCGAGAACTCGGCGAGCATGATCGCAGCCGGCACATTGCTAACGAGCTGCGACACCAGTGCGCCGGCAAGGTAAGCTGGCCCCGGCCGCGTGAGATCAGCGCCCGCTAGCAGCTGGTGCACGGTCGGCAACGACGCGGCACTGCGCAGCACGACGAACATCAGCACGAAGATCAGTAGCAACAGCCAGTCGATGCGCATCACGATGTCGCGCCGCCACGCCCCCAAGCCCAGTGCCACCAACGCAAGACCGATTCCGGCATGATGTGCGTCGGCCAGCGCCACGAAGCCGGCAAACGAGACCGCGGCGGCGCAGAACAACGGCCAATCAAGCATGCCCGGCAATGGATCACGCGACAGGACCAATGGCCGCGAGCGGCAGGTCACCAGCGTCAATGCCACCAGCACGGCCATCAGCGCGGCGCACAGCGGCGCAAGCGCGACGATGAACGCGAGGAACGACTCGCCGCTGCGCTGCCACAGGAACAGGTTCTGCGGATTGCCGAACGGCGTCAGGATGGAGCCGGCATTGACCGCCAAAGCCACGAGGACCACCAGGCGGCCGACGGGCAGCGGCACGAGCGCATGCAGCGACAGCATCAAAGGAACAACCACAAATAACGCAACGTCATTGGTGAGCAGCGTTGACAAGCCGGCGGCGAGCAGCACGAGCCACAACGCGAGGCCACGTTCACTATGGATACGACGCACCAGGCGATGCGACGCCCATGTCAGAAATCCTGAATATTCGACCGCTTTGGCCAGCATCAGCAGACCGGCCAGCGTCATCACGGTTTGCCAGTCGACTTGGGCCGGCATGGTGCGCCAGGGCTGCGGGTGAACGCACTGCAATAGTACGAACGCAGCGACCAGCGTCGTCAGTATGGGCTCCTTAGCAAACCCGCGACGCACTGCCACGATGACGCGACGGATCCGGCGATAGGCGGCGCCCGTGCTGCGTAGCACAGCGTCGGGCTGCGCGGAACCAGCGCCCTGCTCGCGTTGCACGAGGCGCGACGACTCCTGGTGAGGCAGCTTCACGCAGTCGCGTCGCGACGCAGGCGTGCCAGGATGCCATCCAATGCATCGAGGCTGCCAAAGTCGATTGTCAGCTGCCCACGGCCACGTCGGCCCATCTTAATCCTGACCGTGGCCGCGACCAGGTCAGACACCTCCTCTTCGAGCCGCATGATGTCACGGCTGCGCTCCTGGCTCGCCCGCTTGGCCGATGGCGGTGTCTCCTTGGCGGTGGCCGCAACCAGCTTCTCCGTTTCACGGACCGACAATCGGTGGTTGACCACCTGGTTCGCCAACGTAATCTGAGTCGCACCATCCACTGCCAACAGTGCCCGGGCATGTCCCATGTCGAGATCGCCCGCCAGCAGCATGGTCTGAACCGGCTGTGCCAGATTGAGCAGCCGCAGCAGGTTCGACACCGCGCTACGCGAACGTCCGAGCGACTCGGCTGCTTGCTCGTGCGTGAACTTGAATTCGTCGAGCAGTCGCTGGATGCCCTGCGCCTCCTCGAGCGGATTAAGATCCTCGCGCTGAATATTCTCGATCAGCGCCATCGCGGCCGCCGCTTCGTCCGCGACCTGCTTGACCAGCACCGGCACCTCGTCGAGGCCAGCGAGCCGTGCCGCGCGAAAGCGCCGCTCCCCGGCAATGATCTCGTAGCGCTGCGCCGCCACCGGTCGCACCAGAATTGGCTGCATCAACCCCTGCGCGCGGATGCTCGCAGCAAGCTCCTGTAATGCACCTTCGTCCATCTGCGTGCGCGGCTGGTATTTGCCGGGTTGCAGCCGGTCCAGCGGCAGCACGCTCGGCAAGCCCTGCTGCTTGACGGCCTCGGTAATGTCGGCACTGCCCCCAAGCAGTGCATCGAGGCCCCGGCCCAATCCCTTCTTCTTGACTGCTGCTGCGTTCATCATCGTCCCTCACGACACGGCTTCGCCGCGACGCCTGTTTCACCCGACCTGTCCATGCGCAAACAGGCCCTATAGCGCACGCACGCGCTCAATCATTTCTGCACCGAATTGCAGGTATGCCTGGGCGCCCCGTGAGGCACCATCGAATACGATGCCCGGCATCCCATAGCTAGGCGCCTCGGCCAACCGGACATTGCGCGGAATCACCGCATTGAATACCTTGTCGCCAAAATGCTGCTTCAATTGGTCTGATACCTGCTGTTGCAGCGTGATTCGTGGATCGAACATGACCCGCAGCAGGCCAATCACGGTCAACTCGCGATTCAGGTTCGCGTGAATCTGCTTGATGGTATTGACCAGGTCGGACAATCCCTCGAGCGCGAAGTACTCGCACTGCATCGGGATGATTACACCATGTGCTGCGCACAAACCATTCAGAGTCAGCAACGATAATGCCGGCGGGCAGTCGATCAGCACGAAGTCGTAAGCATCGGCGACCTTAGCTAGCGCGTCTTTGAGTCGTCGCTCGCGTTGCGGCGCGCTCACGAGTTCGACTTCGGCGCCCGCAAGCTCACGATTTGCCGGTAACACGTCGTATCCCGACGTCGGCGCGCGGGTGCAGGCATCGGCGATCGCCACGCCGTCGACCAATACCTCATAGACAGTGTTATCGCAATTGGCCTTGTCCACGCCACTGCCCATCGTCGCGTTGCCTTGTGGATCGAGATCGATCAGCAACACGCGCTGTCCCTGCATCACCAGGCTCGCGGCGAGGTTAACCGACGTCGTAGTCTTGCCAACTCCGCCCTTCTGGTTCGCGATACAAAAGATTTTGGCCACGGCTTGCTGGCCTGCGGGACTGGTCGCGTTCACCACGCGCGACTCGGCCAGGGTGTTGTCAGCATCGCTCATTCAGGCTCCACGGCTATTTCAACAAGATGACGCTCGGCATCGAGCGACGGAACAGTCAAACGAATGACCTGGCGCACTGTCGCGCCGGCCGGCAACCGAGCGATCTCCTCATCCGGACGAACGCCCTTCATGGCCCACAACGCGCCGCCTGGCGTGACCAAATGCCGAGCGAGCGTAACAAAATCGGCCAGCTCCGCGAACGCGCGCGATACGATCGCATTGAATCGACCCGGTACGTCAGTCTCAGCACGCAACGTCTGCACGCGGCCGGTCACGATAGACAGGTTCGGCAAGCGCAAGCATCCCTTGGCTTGCTGCTGAAATGCGGTTTTCTTGTGCACGATATCGTTGGTCACTACGTCGCAGAACGGCATAGCGAGCGCGATCACGATCCCAGGCAGACCACCGCCCGAACCGACATCAAGCAACGACGCTGGCGAACGGGACGCGATATGCGGCACGATCGCCAGCGAATCGAGCAGGTGCTGGATCACCATTTGGCGCGGCTCGCGGATCGCCGTCAGGTTGTAGACCGCATTCCATTTCGCCAACAAGCCGACATAGTCCAACAATCCGCCGATCTGCCCTTCCGACAGCGGAACGCCCAGCTCAGTGGCACCACTACGCAACAATCGCTCAAGCTCGGGCCGTTGCGCCGCGAAGTCTTCGGGCGTGTTGCGAACTGCTCCATTCCCGGTACGGATCATTGCGCGGTAGACCGAGTGGAGGAAGCGCCCGTTGTGGCATCGACGGCTTCCGATTCAGTGAGAGGGGTATTCGCCGCCACCGCGCTTTTTTTCGGTGTCGAGCGACCCAGACCTTTCTTCAGATGAACCATCAACAGCGAAATGGCCGCGGGTGTCACGCCGGAAATCCGTGAGGCTTGGCCGATAGTTTCAGGACGATGATGATTCAGCTTCTGGCGGACCTCGAACGACAACCCGCGGACCTGCGCGTAATCCAAGTTCGCCGGCAGCCGGGTGTTCTCATGCGCTTCGTTTCGCTCGATTTCGCCTGCTTGTCGCTCGATATAGCCTTGATACTTGATCCCGATTTCGATCTGGTACTTGACCTGCTCGAGTAGCCCCGGATCGTCGACCAATACGTCGGGTGGCGTATAGCGGCTGGCTTGCAGTGCCATCAAGCCGTCGTAGCCTACTCCAGGACGACGCAACAAATCCGCCAGGCTGTATTCATGGTCGATCGGCTTGCCCAGCAACGCAATCGCGTCCTCCTGTGGCAACGTCTTAGGATTGACCCATATCGACTTCAAACGGGCTGTTTCACGTGAAACAGCATCGCGTTTACGCGAGAATGCCTCCCACCGCGTGTCGTCGACGACACCCAATTCCCGGCCGATTTCCGTCAGCCGCATATCGGCGTTGTCTTCGCGCAGGCTCAACCGGTATTCAGCCCGGCTGGTGAACATGCGGTAAGGCTCGGAGACGCCCCGCGTCACAAGATCGTCGACGAGCACACCCAAGTACGCCTGGTCGCGACGGGGCACCCATGCATCGCGCTGTTGCACAAAGCGCCCTGCATTGATGCCCGCCAGTAGCCCCTGAGCGGCGGCTTCTTCATACCCGGTCGTTCCGTTAATTTGTCCGGCAAAAAACAATCCTGTGATCGCCTTCGTCTCCAGCGATGCCTTCAGTGCCCGCGGATCGAAATAATCATATTCGATTGCATAGCCCGGTCGCAGGATATGAGCGTGCTCGAGACCTTTCATCGAACGAATCAGGTCCAGTTGCACGTCGAACGGCAAGCTGGTCGAGACACCATTCGGATAGAACTCGTTCGTCGTCAGCCCTTCCGGCTCCAAAAAAATTTGATGGGAGTCCTTGGTGGCAAATCGATGAATTTTGTCCTCGATCGAGGGGCAATAGCGGGGGCCTACACCTTCGATCACGCCAGCGTACATCGGTGAGCGATCCAGACCATTACGGATGATCTCGTGCGTCCGCGCGTTCGTATGCGTCACCCAGCACGGCACTTGCCGCGGGTGCTGATCGACGCGACCTAGAAACGAGAATACCGGGATTGGATCCAAATCACCCGGCTGCTCTTCCAGCTTCGAGAAATCGATGGATCGGCCATCGATCCGGGGCGGTGTGCCGGTCTTCAATCGTCCCTGTGGTAGCTTCAGTTCCTTCAGGCGCGCTGACAGCGACACCGCGGCCGGATCGCCGGCGCGACCGCCCGTATAGTTGTTCAGGCCGACATGGATTTTACCGTCCAGAAAGGTGCCCGCAGTCAAGACAACCGCACGAGAACGGAAGCGAATGCCGACCTGCGTGACAGCGCCTGCTACACAGTCGCCTTCTATAATCAAGTCGTCGACGGATTGCTGGAACAACCACAGGTTCGGTTGATTTTCCAAACGGCGTCGAATCGCCGCCTTGTACAAGATACGGTCGGCTTGTGCGCGAGTCGCTCGAACGGCGGGGCCTTTGGACGAATTGAGAATACGGAATTGGATTCCGGCTTCATCGGTGGCAGCCGCCATTGCTCCACCTAAAGCATCGACCTCCTTAACCAGATGTCCTTTCCCAATGCCCCCAATCGAGGGATTGCAACTCATCTGGCCAAGCGTCTCGATGTTATGGGTCAGCAGCAACGTCTTCGCGCCCATCCGGGCGGAAGCAAGCGCGGCTTCGGTGCCGGCATGTCCGCCGCCAACCACAATGACATCAAATTCGGTGGGGTAAAGCATGATGATGACGCGCCGAACAACCGTGCGCGCCCCTGCAAAGAGATAAGGGAATCAGCGAATTATAGCGGCTCAGCCACGCTAGTGAATTAACCCGCACGACCTATGCGTGAAAAAAGCGTCGTGTTTCACGTGAAACAACTATGAATTATCGCCTCACCCTGGGCGAAGCGGCGCTGACTGGATGCCCACAGCATTGCGCCCCAAGGGTTTGCGCCGAAAACGACAAAGCCACCGGACGACTCCGGCGACCTTGTTAGCCCGTATCCCCTTCTCTGCGTCCCCGCCGCACCGGCCCTAGCCGCGAAGCCGGTCGCGAAGAAACGCTACGCTGCGGTCTCCTTGGCAGAGTCCAAGTAGGTCGCAATCATGCGTGGATTCAACGCACGCGATACCGCAGGGCCTTCCCACACCAAGTCGCCAGTCTCTGTCATGTAGTCGTAGTCGGGCGTCTGCAACGCGGCGTGCACGTTCTGCTCAATCAACAACGTCGCCACGCCGGTCCTGCGCAGGTTCGCGATGATATGCAAGACTCCTTCGTGATCAGCGGCGCCAATCCTAGGCTAGGCTCGTCGAGCATCAACAGATCGGGCTTGCCCATCAACGCGCGGGCTCACTGCCAACATTTGTCGCTCCCCCGCCGGACAGCGTGCCCGCGGCTTGCTTGCGCCGCTCCTTGAGCCGGAAGAACAAGCTGAAAACCGGCTCGGTCTGATCCAGGTAGTGGCGTCTCCGGCACGCTTGCGTCGATAGGCACAAGCAACAGGTTACCCTCGTCCGTCATCAACACAAACAACTCGCGCTTTTCCAGCACCAAACACGTGCTACGCGCGACGCGGCGCTCCACCTCGATGCCGTTGACGTCTTCGCCCAGATAGCGGATCAAGCCCTGAGCGTGGCCCGTTTTTGGCAACGATCCCATGATAGCGTTAGCAACGTGGACTTGCCCGCGCCATCCGCCCGATGACCGTAACGTTCTGCCCCGCGCCCACCTTGATGTGCGTATCGCGCAGCGCGTCGATCTTGCATAGTGCACGTCAAATGCGACACGTCGAGGATGGTTTTATCCGGATTGTTACCGGTGGCCTTCGGACTCTATCCCCAAATACGCTTCGAGCACTACGGGGTCCGCTTGCACTTCGCTGGGCAATCCCACTGCGATCTTCGTCCCGAATTCCATGATGACCCAATGGTCGGTCAAGTTCATCACGCAATCCATGCCGTGCTCGACCAGTAACACGCTCACGTCTTCAGTCTTGAGGCGACGCAATAACTCGGCAAACTACTGTTTTTTTCTGATATTGCAAGCCCGGCTGCCGGCTCGTCCAGCAGCCGCATTAGGTTGTAGCACAACGCGCCGGCAATTTTCAAAATCCGTTTTTGGCCAGGGCGAGGCTGCCAGCTTCGTCATACATCTGCTTCTTCAGCCCCACGCGCTTGATATGCATCGCCGCTTCACCCCGCAAGCGCATCTCGTCCGCGCGTTTCAATTTTCGTGATACTGCGCCATACGCCGGTCGTTCCATGCAGATGGTCGCCAAATCAGGTAGTAGATGCTGCGGCCACTATCCAGTATCCAACCGAACAACTCGAGCGCCGGGATACCGTTGATCCCGTCGTACTTGACCAGCAATTCCATATTGCCGAGCAGGCAGAACAGCGAAAGGCCCCAAGCAATCGTACTCAGCGGCAGGAAGTGCCCGGACAGCCGCATCATGAGGGCGCCGATCGCCAGCGCGGCCAGCGCCGTGATGGCGACGCCGCCACCAAGCCGATCCATGGCGAGATCCCATAGCGGATGGCCAGGAACGCAGTCGCATAGGCCTATAGCGGCAAAGTCGCGGCTCCGTATGCGCGCCCGTATGCCGTTGATTGACTATTTATTTAAATTATTAATATTATTTCGGAAAAACCGCGCGTCGTTTCCCCGACACTCAGCAGGCGAATGGGCATGTTGCGCATACATTGCATCGTCCGTCGACGACGCAGAAAAGACGGCGAATCGGTGCACGCCTTTAAGTCGAACAGATCTCACGCTTTCCTCCATTTCGCGATTCTCCATACGCCCGTTGCGCTAATACCGCATCGTGCACAGTGATCGGACGTACACCAACTTCGCCCGCACGCCGCTGCCGCGCATCAGACAATCGAGTTGGTCCACGTCAGGCTCGCTATACCCAACCGGCCGGTTATGTAATTTTGCATAGCGAGTGCGGCAGTGCAACGCGGCTGCGGCAAGCGCGATCGTGACGACAGGTGCGGCCGCCGGCGCAGGGTAGGCGCAGTCCGGGCACGATCGTAACAGTCATCATGATGGTGACCGCGCCCGGCACACGCAACAGTCACACCGCGTGACACGGCCTCTTGAATCGTGGCTGACATACAATCGGCGACCGCGCAATTGTCTAATAAATATTAATAGACGGTGTAAATAAAAAGCGCTGTTGGACACTTATCCAACAGCGCTTTCGTTTTCGGGCGCTTTACGCCACTTGTCTCCTCGTTCTCCACCTGCAATGCGGTGCGTCGAACGGTTTGAAGATTAAACAATCACTTCCCCAGTAACAACTAGCATTTACCCTAGTGGTGCATGACGCTCGAAATAGGTGCCCCCATTGCATCGCCGTGATACGCCACACCGCTGTTGCAGTCGCAACGCACGATACAGCCACGCAGGCGTCCTCTGTGTCCTCTGTCGCCCGCGATGGGCGGCGTGCACAGGCAAGCTCCCATGCACCCTTTCCAGCGAAATTGGGTTAGCGTTGAAACAAGTGGTCTTGCCGGTGCCGTTGGGTCCGATCAGTGCATGAATGGAACCGTGCCCCAGGTGCGGGTCGAATTCATCGCCGCGCCATTTCCGTGCGGCGTCGCTGCCGCTTGCCGTGTTGCACGGCAAGCGGTTTTCCCCCGGCACTGTTTGTTGCGCAGCGGCTCGTTTGTTATGGATGGCCCCCCACCTTGAGCCGACGCGCCAGTTCCACGGCTACCCAATTCAATCGCGCCGGCTTTTCAAAGGGTTTCACATCGTATTGCTGAATGACCCGCGCCACCTCATCCTCGTTCGCCTCGCCTGTCACCAGCTTGCCCGTGAGCAGCAAAATGGGTGCGTCGCCGTGACGCGACTGACGGATCGACTGGATAATCGCTTCGGCCGTGCCCGTCTCCAGTAGCCAGTCAACGATGAACCCGTCGAACACATTCTCCCCAAGCGCCGCGCGGAACGTGGCCTCCGTATTGTACGGCCGGGCAATATAGCCATGCGAATGGAAATACGAGCACATCTCTGCGGTCAATAGCGGATCGTCGTCCACTATCGCAATGACCGGGCTCGACTCAGGCGCGTCACGAGGGCGAATCAGAATCTGCTCCACCACGAAATAGTCGCCACCCGGTGCCGACTCTACCGGATACACCTTCCAGCGACTGCCCTCCCTTAGCGCAACGAACTCCAGCCCCGATACGTCATGCGCCCTCTCTCCAATATCGGCTAGGCAACGATACTCAGCATCTCCCACATAAAACACCGCTTCTTGCATCTTCGCGGCCAGCGCCCCAACCGGCTCGCCTGAGTCCAGCCCATCGAGCAGCATCGCCGCAGATTCACCATACGCTTGCGCCACAGCCTTGACCTGCGCAATGGTCCATGGATTGGCGCCCTTCATCTTCCGGTGAGCCTGCGAATAACTTAGCCCAAGGATGCGCTGTACCTCCGCCGCATGTTGGCGTTTGCCAACACCATGGCGGTTCAGTAAATCATGAATTCGCATGGCAATCGCCAGCGACTCTTCTGAAATCTTGTCTTCGCTTGAAAACATGTCATGTCTGGATCATCTGCTCGACCCCCGGCCCGGATGCCCGGATCCACCGAGAACCGGTTCGCCAGCATGCAGCATGGCGTGCCCGCCCCCACAATGATGTAGTCATACTCGCCGGCGCCACCACGAGCCAGCGATTGCTGCTGCGCTGCGACTAGTCGAACAACAATGGGCACAATGACACGATGATACGCTAAGCTGCATGAGCAGCCGCGCGGCAAGCGCCGTTCGGCCATTTACCGCACCCATCGTCGTGGAGAGATCAATGGCACGTAACATCGAAATGAAGGCCCGGATTCCGAACATCGACGCGCTGCGCGAGCGCGCGGCGGCGCTCGCCAACGGCGACGCCCCGTTGGTGTACCGCCAGCAGGATCACTTCTACGATGTGCCGCGCGGCAGGCTGAAACTACGACAGTTCGAGGATGGCACGCCAGCCGAGTTGATCTTCTACCAACGCGATGACCGCGATGGTCCAAAGGTGTCGTTCTACCAGCGCTGTCCGGTCGCGAATCCGCACGCCACGCATGCGCTCCTAGCTGCGGCACTGGGCACGAGCGGCATCGTCACAAAGGAGCGCACCGTCTACCTGGCCGGCCGCACCCGGATCCATCTGGATCGTGTCGACGGCCTAGGTGATTTCGTCGAACTTGAAGTCGTGCTCGCACAGGATGACGAGGAGGCGGGTGGCGAAGCTGAAGCACTCGATATCTTCGGCAAGCTGGGTGTATCCGACACAGACCTCGTGCCGCATGCCTATGTTGACCTGCTGCAGAAACAAGTGACGACATGATCCAGAAACTCAGCGCCGACGAGCGCTCGAAGCTCGGCTCGACATTGCCCGCATGGCAGCCGGTCAGCGGCCGTGACGCGATTCAGCGCAAGTTGCAGTTCGCCGACTTCAACGCGGCGTTCGGCTTCATGACTCGTGTGGCGATCAAGGCGCAGGAAATGAACCATCATCCGGAATGGTTCAATGTCTACAATCGGGTCGAGATCACACTGGCCACGCACGAGGCAGGCGGCATCACCACGCGTGACGTCGAGCTGGCCGGCTTCATCGATTCGATCGTCGGCGCGTCATGCTGTTAAAGGCTCGCGCGGGCGCTGCCTTTCACAAATGTCAGCGCCCGTTCAACCGTATGTAAGCCTGCCACGCCTCGCGCGCCACGGGGTCTAGCGCGTCCTCCGGAATGGCGTGCTGACGCGTTACAATCAAAAGCGCATAAGGTTTCGATAACGCGCTCGCCTCGTTGCCCAGGCGCAATTCATCACCGGTGGACGGCGAGCGAGCACGCCAGTAGTTGATTGCAGCTTCCAGTTCGTGAATCGAGATATTGGACATCGCGGGCCCTTGTGCAAAACGCGGGGCCTTGTCGCCCCGGCAGGCGGTCCAACCCATTGTACTTGAGCGACTTTCATGCGACTTCTCCTGATCGAAGATGACCGCCCCATCGCACGGGGTATCCAGAGCAGCCTAGAGCAGGCGGGCTTTACGGTGGACATGGTCCACGACGGCATTTTTGCGGAACAGGCCTTGACACAGAACCGGCATGAACTTGTGATTCTCGATTTGGGTTTGCCGGGCATCGACGGCATGACGTTGCTGGCGCGATTCAGGCAGACGAATCGCCATACGCCGGTCATCGTGCTAACCGCCCGCGACGAATTGGACGACCGCGTGCAGGGCTTGAACAGCGGCGCCGACGACTACATGATCAAACCGTTCGAGCCGGCCGAACTCGAGGCCCGGATCCGTGCGATCATGCGCCGCAGCGGGTCGCATGGCGACATGCCGCGTCCGGAGGTAAGCCTCGGCGGACTGAGGCTATCCGGCGTCGATCGGCGCATCTTCAACGACGACAAACCGCTCGAGTTGTCGCCGCGCGAGTTCGCGGTGCTTGAGATGCTGCTGTTGCGCCACGGGCGCGTGGTCAGCAAGGCGCAGTTGCAGGACCACCTAACGCACTTCGGCGGCGACCTCGGCGACACGGCGATCGAGGTCTATGTGCACCGCGTACGCAAGAAGCTCGAGCATTGCCGCGTTGAAATCGTGACCGTGCGCGGCTTCGGCTACCTGCTTCAGGAAATCCGCCAGAATCCGTGATTGCTGCCAAGAGTCTACGCCGCTCGCTGCTGCGCAAGCTGGCGGCGCCGTTGTCAATGCTAGCGTTGATGAGCGGACTCATCGCGTACTGGCTCGCGTGGGAATACACCGAGCGAGTCGTTGACCGTTCGATGATCGACCTGGCCAGCGCGATTGCACGGCAAGTCGAGCTGTCCGGGCCGGACGCGCCGCGGACCGTGCCGCCGCTCACGCATGCGATGTTTTCCGATCCGGTGCAGCAGTTAATCTACCGGGTGAGCCGCGGCAATCAGCTGATCGCTGGCGACCCGGCATTGCCGCTGCACGGCACGCGGGTGCGCCACATGCACTACGCGTACGTGTTCGACGCCCGCTATGGCGACAGCCTGGTGCGGGTGGCCCAGGTACGGGTCGAACAGGTAAACGGCGATGCAATCATCATCGAGGTGGGCCAGCACGTCACACACGGCTACCAAATCGCCGCTGAATTCCTCGTCGCGATCATGATACCGCTGCTAATTTTGCTGTTCGCCGGCTGGGCAATCGTATGGCGTGTAGTCAACCAGCAATTGAATCCGCTCACCGACCTGGCTGACTCGCTGAACCGCCAGACGCACCGATCGCTGGAGCCCGTGGATGAAACACACGTGCCACTGGAAATCCGCCCATTGACCAGTGCACTGAACGCGTTACTCGATCGGTTAAAAGCGGCGCTAGACGCACAGCGCAAGTTCATTGCCGATGCCGCGCACCAACTGCGCACGCCGTTGACCGCAGTCAAGCTGCATGCCGAACAGGCCAGCGTGGCCAAGGACAATACGACGTTGCGGCTTGCGCTACACGAGCTGCGCACCTCGGCAGACCGCGCAGTGCGCCTATCTAACCAATTGTTGTCGTTAGCCCGTGCGGAACCGGAGGAGCAAAACGCGCGATTTGTCGATATCGACCTGACCGAGCTTGCGTTCGACACCGGCGCGGAATGGGTGCCCCGTGCGCTGGCCGCGCAACTGGATCTGGGCTTTCACTACGATCCGCCACCGGATAGCAAACCGCTGATCGTGCGGGGTAATCCAGTGTTACTACGCGAGGTCATCGGCAACTTGATTGATAACGCGCTCAAATATGTACCACCGGCGCGGCCCAGCGGCGGCGGCACCGTCACGGTCACGGTCGGCCATGTCGATGTCCTGCTCTCCGAGGCCGAATCGGCCGACGATCGCGCGACTGTGGCCGTCGAATCAGCCGAGCGCGCCCCCGGAGCCCGGCCGCCCGCCAACCTGCGCCGCTGGGCGAAAGTGGTTGTCGAGGATAACGGCCCCGGTGTGCCGAAGGCGCTGCATGCCGACCTGTTCAAGCGCTTTTTCCGCGGCGATGCGCAGACCGGCAGCGAAGGGCCGATGGGCGCGGGCCTGGGGCTGGCCATCGTGCGGGACATCATCGCGCTGCACGGTGGCTCGATCCACTATGAAGACACGCCAGGCGGCGGATCACGATTTATCGTGCGCCTGCCGCTGCCGTCGTTGCGCCAGCCTGGACACGATGATCCGCCGCCGGGACCGGCCCACTGAACTCTGGCGCGGCCTACGAATACAACCCGGCCTGGCCGGCACGGGCCCCGCCGCGTTCAGCGCTTTTTCTTCACCGAGGCCAAATTGCCGTGCTGGCGACTGCTGTTGCGCGGCTTCACGTCGCCGCTGCTGGCACGCGGCTTTTTACCGCCGCTGCCGGACACCGGCGACGATGTTGCGAGCATCGTACCGCGGCACTTCTTCGCGCCGCACCGGCATTCATATTCCTTCTTCAGCTTCTTTGTCAGTCGTGCGTCGATGACCAGCCCATAGTCGTAGAACAACTCCTCATCCGGCTCGATCGTACGGATCGCATGGATGAATACGCGCCCGTCGACCTCCTGCGCTTCGCAGTTCGGCGCACACGAATGATTGATCCAGCGCGCACTGTTGCCGTCAACCTTACCATCGATCACTGTGCCATCATCTAGCGCAAAATAAAATGTATGGTTCGGCTGCTCAGGATCGTGCGGATGGCGACGCAGCGCTTCCTTCCAGGAAATGCGCTCTCCTTTGTATTCGATCAGCTGCTCGCCCGGCGCAATCCTGCTGGTCGCGAACACGCCTTTGCCATGCACTCCAGAGCGGCGTACGGCGATCCTGCGTGAACTCATCGAATCGTCCTTCCCCGAAGAATCAACTGTGAAACTCCGCATCGTACACGCACACCATTGCGCTGTTCAACGCGGGCACGCATCGAATGCATCGCGGATCGCACCGACGAGCCGTACCGCGCATGTCTCACAATCCGAGGTCCGCTGGCGTGATACGGCCAGCCGGTTCCACCGCGCTCGCCTCGATGGTCCAGTATGCCGGCCCTGGACAGCGCCAGTTGGCCCAAACTGATCATGTGCCAGTTTGCGGCCCGGCCCTGCAACGCTGAATACCGGCACATCGGCGACATGACGATCCGGTTCGCGAGCGTCATGTCGCGCAGCCGACGACGTTGCGGCACTCCCCCTCAGACAGCTTGCGAGAAGATCTTCCAGGTTCTCTTCTGTGTGGGTACGTCGGCTTCTTCAAAGACCGAACAATCGAGCCGCAGGTCTGTGTCGCCCATCGACAGATCGAGCAACTCGCACCGGTGCGGTGTCTTCTTCGGCGTTTTGCTCGGCACAAAATGAGTACATGAGACACACATCCGATGACGTGGAATATGGTCCTTCTCCTGCATCTGCCAGATCATCTTCAACAACGAGCGATAGAAGTGCGATTGTTCCTCCGTGCGCAGCACACTGAGTGCATGCCCGATGAAGTCGGGCCATTGCAACGCCTTTTTGGCAGCCGTCTTGCCACGCGCGCTCAGGCGCACCGCGAGCGCCCGCCCATCGTCCAGCGCGCGGCGTTTCTCGACCAAGCCCTTGCTCTCCAAGGTACTGACTGCATCGCTGGTGGTGGCCGGTGTCAATGCCGTTTCACGCGCGATCTCGCCTAGACGCATCGGTCCCTTGCGCTGCATCAACAACACCAGGATTTCTCCCTGGGTCGGCGTTAGGCCCACGCCTTCTGCCCAGCCCCAGGCCTGACTGCGCATTGCCGTACTCAGCCGCAGCAACCCATGGGTAATTCGACCGGTTACCCTATCGCCGTAGACCCCTTCGCTCATAGTCGTGTTTTGCAATCCATCCAAGATAATTATAAAGATGGGAACCTGCAGCAATGCACTGCGGCTCCCGCCGCCCGGTTCACTGTTGGCGCCGCGCAGCCATGCGCCAGAACGCCAACAATGAAAGTTCGTACCACGATGTTCTGTGGCCACGTTACCGGATCGACGTGTCCATTCTATGCGATCCTGAATGATAGGTCATGTCGCAATCAAACATAAACGGTGGATAAACCCGTGAAAAAACGGCGTCGATCATGGTGCATCAATTCTGAATAAGTGTCCGACGGTAGCGGCAAGCTAACCTCTGTTCATCGCGATCCAACGTAGCAACGCCGCAATCTCTATTGTTATCATTTTCATAACATATTGATGTACTAGTGTTTTCTGCAGTTTTCCACGCTGTGGGCCCGCCTTTGTTAACGACTATTATTGTTCTATACGAAAATTCTGATAATCTTGGTGAGGATGTCGAATCGAGCCCACTACCGTATTAAGCGCAAACATTTCGAACCTTTACCAAGCTTTCCGGATGCCTACATATTATGGCGGACAACGATAAATTACTGGGGTTCCGTGGGGCTATTCGTTATTCAATAAGTCGATCCGGGCGCGGCCACCACACGCCATACAGCCGGGATTACGAAACAATTGCCGGCACAGCGATAGTGGCAACGCGGCAATGTGTCAGCCTCGCCAGCGTAGCGTCTGCTGCCGCACCACTTCGGGTAACGACTGTTCCAGGCTGAAGACATTGCGCAGCCATGTCGCATCATTCTCGCCGCCTCGCGCAATTCGCTCGATATCGGTCAGCGCGCCGATCGAGCCCAGCGCGCGTGCATGCGGCTCTAGTGCAGCAAGCGTTGCCAGGATATCTTCACCGATCGTGCGCCGCTCACGGGTCTGTGGATTGACAAATACACCGGAAAGTCCGAAACGGCATGCCTCAAAACGGTTGAACGTATAGACGAGATAGTCGTCCTCGGACAGCGTCAGCGGCCGCTCGAGCAGCAAGTAACGTGCGAGCGCCTGGATGTACGACGCAATCGCCGCAGCCCGATCGATCGACAGCGGCGTATCCATCACGCGTACCTCAATGGTGCCGTAGCCGGGCTTCGGCCGGATGTCCCAGTAGAAATCCTTCATGCTGTTCACCACGCCGGTGCTGACCATTTTCGAGAAATACGTCTCGAAACCTTTCCACGTCAGCTCGTACGGCGCGCGGCCCGAGAGCGGAAATGCAAATACCGAATTTAGCCGTGCCGAATGAAATCCCGTATCCACACCTTGCACGTATGGCGATGAGGCTGACAACGCGATGAAATGCGGAATATACCGCGACATCGAATGCAATAGGAACAATGCACTGTCCGCGTCCGGGCAGCCGACGTGCACATGCTGGCCGAACACGGTGAATTGCTTGGCCAGATAGCCGTACAGTTCCGATAGATACTGGAACCGCGGCATGTCGAAGATCTGCCGCTCGTTCCATTGCTGGAATGCATGCGTGCCGCCGCCGCATAGCCCGACATTGAGTTGATCGGCCGCGCAAACCAGCATGTCACGCAGCGCGCGAAGCTCGTCCAGCGCCTGTGCATGGGAGCGGCAAATGCCGGTCGACAGTTCGATCATGCTTTCGGTGATCTCGGGTGTGACCACGCCTGGGGCCTTTTGGTCCTTGATCAGCCGCATCAGATCGGATGCGGCCTTGGTCAGGTCATAGTCGTGCGTATTGACGACCTGGATCTCTAGCTCGATGCCGAACGTGAACGGCTCCGAATTGATGAAGGGTTCGAGTGCCATAATCAACGCCTCTGGATGCTTCGCTTGTTGTACACCTGGCCGCAGCCGCATATCGCGGCTGCACCAATTGTCATTGACGCCGTTCACCCGCGCGCGCCAGTCCCCAATACACGAGCAGTGGCGCAGCCAGTTGCAGCGTGACAATCGAGCACATCAGCACGGCTCGAAACGCGGGGTCGAAGTCAGGATACAACGCATAGGTGTCGTCCATCAGCAAGTACGCGAGCGCGGACATCGGCGCAAGCGACACGCCCAGCGCAGTACCTTGACGCAGGTCGATACCGCTGGGCTTAGCAAATGCCAGTACACCCACCAGCTTGGCGACGAAGCGCGCGACGATTAACACAAGCGCGGCCAATCCACCCATGGCGATCTGCGACCATTGGAAGCTAAGTAGCGTCAACACAAACAGGATCACGGTTAGCAGCCAGCCGGCGCTGCCGAAATGCTCAGGCCACAGCTGCGGGCGCTCATCCAAGTTCTTGAAGATGATTCCCGCTGCGAGCAAGGCCAGAACCGTGGACAACTTGAACAGATGCGCGATGGCGATCGCCAGGAGCACGAGGCCAAAGATCGCGACAAATGAATGCTCGTCTTGCAAACCGATACGCCGGTACAGGAAATTACAACTGCGCGCAAGCCCATAGGCCAACACCGACGAGCCGACAATTAAGTAAATCGGCTGCACAATCGTGGCGAACGCGTTGCCGTAGTACTCCTGGTGCAACCAGCCAGACACCAGCTTCACCAATACGACAGCGTACATGCTGTTGAGTGCCGCGAGGGTCAGCAAACGCTGCGTGACCTGCCCCTGTGCACGCAGTTCGGTCTTTAACTGGATTACCATCGCAGGCGAAGTGGCGATCGCGATCGCCGCCAGCACGGTTGCCTCGACGACCGGCATCTTCAACGACAGCAATGCGCCAAACACCGCGATGAACGTCAACGCCCCCTCGGCCAGGCTCGATACGATCAGCCATGGATTCTTGCGCAACCAACGCAAGTCGACACGGCTGCCAAGCTCAAACAGCAATAAGCCGAGTGCCACGTCCATTAACAAGCGTGTCGAAAAACCCAATGTCGCATCAATCGCATGCGCACCGGTGCCCGAAGCCACCAGGCCGATGATCGCATAGCCGGTAATGCGCGGTAAGCGAAACGCCCGCCAACAGGCTTCACCGCACAACCCGGCGATCAGTAAGATGAGGCCGGCATAGAAAACCGCGTCGGGAACCAGCGGCCAGCTCGGAAAAAAAGAAAACGCCGACTTCATCGTGATGCCTTCTCCTGTCAAGTATCCAGCGTTTCTGCAAAGTATTTGCCTAGAGGACAGTCGTTGCGCACCACCGGCGCGGCTGGCTCATTATCTACGATCGTCGCCGGTTTGCGCGTGGCCGCCGGGCGGCACGCGTGGCGATATACCCTGTGCGAACACCGCATCGAAATACCACGGCGTGAAGCAATCCACAGCCTGATACGACCGGTTGGGCACGTTCCGTCAAGGTGGCGGCTGCGTCGCCTGACGGGCGCGTCCGCTGTTGCACCGCAGATCGTTGTAGCTATGTGTCCCGTGCGATGCCGGATAAGCCGGATTGGCTGCCCGAGCAAATACGAGCAGAGTAGAAAGTGCCCGATTTTGCCATAGCCCGGCTATCTCGAAGCAACTTTGTGGATTTCAAACGAAATCGATACGCCTGAGTCGGTAAAAACAACGTGGTACGCATTGGTTAGGCATGAGTGATGGGTGATTTTGACCGATGTATGCCACTCGCGATGCTATTTGAGGAGTTTGACGGATGTGCGTCTGTTCCCGAGTAGCTGCTCGATGCATTGGCACTGGGTCTTGTTCACTTGACTCCCACGTAATCAAACCACCCTTAGTACATGCGACAGCTGGGTTAGCAAACCGTACTGCATGGGTGTAATGGCCAATTGCTTACAGCGTACGAAGAACAGCGAGTAGTGAATTTAGTTGACTTGATGCATGACGAAACCTGGCTGTGTTGTGTAGGTGATCCTGACATATCGCCCATTTGTCTAACTTGGCATGACCGAGTGTTGGTTTTAAGATTTACCGTATATGTAAACGTAGTAGCAGTTAACAACGCGGTGCTCTACCTGTGGATAACCTAAGTTAACCTCTTGTAAACATCTACTTGCCATACTGAGAAGTCTTCGGAAAAAATGTGTGGCGCGCACTGCTTTCGCCGAACAACTTTCTGACCGCAAGTTCACAGCCAGCTGTTACCCAGAATGGGTCCACATGTCGTGCGTCAGTAACCCATACGGTTATCCACAGCACGAGGTGGATAACCGCGAACGGGCGTCAGGTCACTGCGCCGCTCTATCGCTGAGCTGCAGCGCGCAGTGCCCGCAGCAGGTAACGCGCCGGATCCAATGCGTCGGCCAGGTCCCGCTCCAGGGGCCAAGGCTCGCCGTTGATCTGGCTGGCGAGCAATTCGCCGCCTATCGCCGACCACACGAGTCCTCGTGAACCATAAGCGAATGCACCGTACAGGCCAGAGCGCCGTTGCAGATCCGGCAGCCGAGCGCCGGACTGGGAGGCGCCGGCTGCCATCGGATTCGCTTCGTCCGCTAGCGGACCAACCATGGGTAGCCGGTCACTGACCACGCAGCGTAGGCCCACCCGCCCCTGTACCTTGGCCCAGTCGATTGACGGCGCAATTCCCGGTATTAGCGCGCGCAGGCGGGCGAGATTCTCGTCGTGTGACGCGCGCCGCTCGTCCAAGCCGGTGTCATCCATGTCGTAGCTGGCACCGGTCATCAGGCGGCCGTTATCCAGTGCTAGTGCGTAGCCATCGCCCATTACGGGCACACGAAGCGAAGTCGGTGCGGCATGTGGCAATATTGTCAATTGCCCGCGGGCCGATCGCACCGGCGCGTGTGCTAAATGGCACAGACGGACCGCGTCGTGCGCGTTGGCGATGACCGCGACGGGTGCCGTGGCGATCCGCCTGCCCGCTGCATCAAGCGCGTGCCAGCCTTCCACATCATGGACGAGTTGCTCAACGCGCACGCCGAACAGCGTGCGCCACGCCGGGCTTTGGCCGTTTGCGGCGAGCGCGGTACGGGCCGCGGCCAATTGGGCGCAGCACAGCGATGGCGGCGCGATCCATCCGCCATAGGGAAACCAGACGCCGCCGCGTTCAAGCGTGACGCCAGCGTAGGCGCTGGCTGCATCGCGGTCCACCGCGACGGCGAATCCAGTCGGCAGTCGGGCCGCGGCGAGGGCGTTGCGTAACGCCGCGGCCTCGACGTCGTCTTGCGCGAGCTGCAGCAGCCCGCCGGCGTGCCAATGCAGCGTATGGCCGGCGTCGGCCAATGTTTGCCAGGCTCGCAGCGCATACAGAAAGCCCGCACTCGAGAGCCGCGTGGCGGGTGTCACCGTGCGCGCGATCATCGGATGGAACACGCCCGCCGGGTTACCTGACGCTTCGCTCGCCGGTGCTTCGCGCTGTTCCAGCAGTGTGATCGCCCAGCCACGCGCAGCCAGCCGCTCGGCTACTGCGCAGCCGGCCAGTCCCGCACCGACCACGATCGCATGGCGGTGCGTCCAGGCAGCGCGCGGCGGCGGTTCGTGGCGTCGGACCCGGTAGGCCGGTGCAAATTCACCGACCAGCATGTCGCGCTTGGCGCCGTAGCCCTGTGCCTTACGGTGCACGAAACCGGCGCCGGTGAGCGCGGCTTTGACCTTGCCGGCCGAGGTATAAGTGGCGAACGTGGCGCCGACTTCGGCCATCCTGGCCAGCGCCTTGAAGATGGCGGGCGACCATAGCGCGTCGTTCTTGGCCGGCGAGAAGCCGTCGAGATAGAACGCATCGGCGCGCACGGCCAGTTTGGGCAGCATTTGCGCTGCATCGCCCAGTGCCAGTGTCAATGTGACGCGTCCGTTGTCGAACACCAGCCGATGGAGGCCGGGCGTGAGCATGGGCCAGGCGCTTACTAGCTCGCGCGCAAGGCCTGCCAGTTCGGCATGCGAATCGAGCAGGCGCGTGAGTAGCGTGTCAAGATCGTCGCGGCTGAACGGATGTTTTTCGACGGAAACAAAATGTAGCCGATCGCATCGCGAGGGGTCGCCGCGCCATTGCGACCATGTGACGAGAAAGTTTAAGCCGAGCCCGAAGCCGGTCTCCACGATCGAAAACACCGCTTTGTGTTGCCAATTGGCGGGCAGTCGGTTTCCCGTAACGAATACGTGCAGCGCCTGGCCGATACCTCCCATCGCGCTATGGTAGACATCATTGAACAGCGGCGAATAAGGGGTGCCGTCCTCGCGCAATGCAAGCTGCGCGGCAATGAGCGGGCCAGTCATTGGGCTCTAACGTTGGCAAAAACCAACGCTGGCCGGGTTTTTATCGGGATGGGAGCGAACATCGCGTTCCTTTTCGGCATAAACTGCGCACAGCGCATGAAAGAGCAGGTAAATTCTGCAGAACCCTTGTCAATAAAGGGTTTGCCGTGGTTATCATAGCAAGTACCGTCTACGCACGTAGGGGTGCACCAGTTCGAGATGGGAGGCGGCAACGCTATACGTTGCATCGTCGCAGGTGGCTTGCGGAACGCTTGCAGCAAGATCGCGGGACTCGACGCCAGGGCTCGCACACGTATAATCGGCGCGTTTGTGGCGTTCATAATCAACCAACTTTAGAAGGATACGTATGAACAAACAGGAACTGATCGACACGGTCGCCGCGCAGACCGGTGCCAGCAAGGCGCAAACCGGTGAGACGCTCGACACGCTACTCGAAGTTATTAAGAAGGCTGTGTCCAAGGGCGACAGCGTCCAGTTGATTGGCTTTGGCAGCTTCGGCTCGGGCAAGCGCGCAGCGCGCACTGGCCGTAACCCGAAGACCGGCGAGACGATCAAGATTCCCGCTGCAAAGACGGTCAAGTTCACGGCCGGCAAGGCGTTCAAGGATGCCGTCAACAAGCGGTAAGCGCTGACGCAGGCAGCCGTGCCGCCCGCCGCCCGCGAGCGGGTGCACTTTCCCCGCGCCACGTCCGGCGAACGCGCCGGACGTGGCGCGCGGCACCGCGGTGTACATTGATCGGCTAGCGAACGCCGGCAACCCCGGGCGTGTTCTTGGGTGGGTCATCGGCATCGCTGACGTGATCGAACGCTTCGCTCCATTGCGGAAACGGGTCGGCGAATTCCTGCCATGCCGACGGATCGGCGTCCTCCTGTCCTGCTTGCCATTGCGTCGCGCAACGTGCAGCAGATGCAGCCATTCGAAAGCTCAACGAGCCGCTCATCGACGTGCGACAGCTCGCTCGCGCCGCGTACCAGTTGCGCATCGATATTGATCGACGCGACATCATTGACAATGACGGCCACGCGCAAGCCGGCGCGGTTCGCGAGGATAGGATTGAGCAGTGTGGTCTTGCCGGCGCCAAGAAAGCCGCAGAGTACGGTGACAGGGAGGGGGCGGAAGTCATCGTCACATTCTACGCCTGCCGCCGCCGTCGCTTGTGCCGCTTAGCTCAGCGTTGTGCGAGCAGGTTCCACTTGTTCAGGATCGCCATGATTTGCTTAGCGTACTTGTCGCGCAGCGCCGGTGTTTCGGAATGGTAAGAACCGACCGCCTGCCAGGTATTGCCGTATTTGTCCATTTGGCGCCGTAAGTGCCAGGCGGCGATGTAGACGGCTTTGCATGGTTCCATGAGCGTTTGGTGCGAGATGCCGTACGACGCAAGCTTGGGTAGGTGGATCGAGTTGATCTGCATCAGGCCGTAGTCGGTCGAGCCATTCGCGTTCTTGTGCAGCGCATCAGGTCGGTTGTGCGACTCCTGCCACGCGATCGCGCGCAGGATCAGTGGATTCACGTGATGATAGGCAGCCGCGTTGTCGAAGCAGTCCGCATGCGCGCGCGGTGACGTCAGCGCGAGCAGGCTGACGGCAAAGGCGATCGAGGTGACGGATCTCAATTTCATCGTTTCGGACAGGAGCAGTTTCAAGGCGGCACCCGGCGTGTACAATGCGACTCCGGCACGGCCGGCGCGTGCCGGCACGTGTACCCTCGTGCCACTTCGTCGCTCATGGTAACGCATTGGGATGCCCGGTCTGGGGCGTGGCTTCGCGCCGGCACGCGTCACTGCGCGGCACGCCACCGAGTTGTGCCGCGCGTGGCCCATTATCTGGCACGATAGGCGGCGGAACTAGGCGGTTGCTCACAGAGGCGGCAGGCGGAATAATCCGCCGCCGGCATTTTTGCCATGGTGAGCAATGCGTGCGCAAGTAAGGATCGGTTAGAGATAGCTTTTTGTCCGAATTCGACGAATGATCGTTCTTGTGATAGTTCAGCGTTAAAAAGCTGTTAATGTTGCAATTTTGGCACCCCGCATGGCATCTTTTGCGGCATCACACCAAACTACTTGCATAATTGATCGGCCTGGGCACCGCCCGGCCGGCGCCAAACACCACTATCCAATGACACAGAATCGTTTTCCTGCGCGGCGCATGGCGCGTTCGCTGCTGGTCGCGGGTCTGATCGCCGCCGTGCTCGGGGCGTCGCCCGCTCGCGCGCAGGTCACCTTGAATTTCGTCGATGCCGATATTGACCAGGTCGCCAAGGCAGTCGGCGCGGCGACCAACAAGACGATCATTGTCGACCCCCGTGTTAAGGGGCAATTGAACCTCGTTTCCGAGCAGCCGGTGCCGCAGGATCAAGCGCTCAAGACGCTGCAGTCCGCGTTGCGGATGCAGGGGTTCGCGCTGGTGCAGGACCATGGGGTGCTGAAGGTCGTGCCGGAAGCCGATGCGAAGCTGCAAGGCGTGCCGACCTATATCGGCAACACGACGCCGGCCCGCGGCGACCAAGTGGTCACCCAGGTGTTCCAACTGCGCAATGAGTCAGCGAACAACCTGCTGCCGGTGTTGCGCCCATTGATCTCGCCAAATAACCAAATTGCCGCCTATCCGGCGAACAATACGCTGGTGGTGACCGACTACGCGGACAACGTGCGCCGTATCGGCCGGATCATCCAGGGCATCGACACGTCGGCCGGGACACAAGTGCAGATCGTGCCGTTGAAGAACGCCAGCGCGGTCGATGTTGCGCAACAACTGGGCAAGCTGCTCGACCCGGGTGCAATCGGGGGCACCGATGCGACGCTGCGCGTGAGCGTGAACGCCGACCCGCGGACCAATTCGGTGCTGCTGCGCGCGGTGAGCCCGTCAAGGCTGGCGGCGGCGAAATCGTTGATTGCGACGCTGGACGCGCCGACGACGCAACCGGGCAATATCCATGTGGTGCCGCTGCGCAACGCGGAAGCGGTGCGCTTGGCCAAGACGCTGCGCGGCATGCTCGGACAGGGCAGCCGCGGCGCAACGGGCTCGGAATCGCTAGGCAGCGGCGGTAAATCCGATTCATTCGGCGGCGGTCTTGGCAACTCCACTGGCGCCTCTGGGCTGCCACCGCTGCCGTCGGGCTCGTCCAGTGCGATGAGCCGCAACCCGCTGTCGGGCAGTGGCGGCATCGGCGGATTCGGCTCCGGGCAGTCGAGGGACCAGAGTTTCAGCGACAAGGAAATTAGCAACGACGACAATGCACAGGGCGGCATCGTGCAGGCCGACCCAGCCACCAATTCGCTCATCATCACCGCGCCAGAGCCGTTGTACCGGAACATCCGCAACGTGATCGACCAGCTCGACCAGCGCCGGGCGCAGGTCTACATCGAAGCGGTAATCGTGGACATGAACGCGACCACCGGTGCCAACCTCGGTATCCAATGGCAGGGCGCGCTGTTGTCGAACAACGGCAACAATGGGTTGTATGGCGGCTCGAACTTCAATGCAAACGGCAGCCAGGGCATCGTCGGCTTGAGCGCCACCGGCGCCATCGTCGCGCAGGACCCGGCCACCGCGGCTGCACAGATTGGCCCGAACAATTTGCTCAACAACGGCCTGAACATCGGCCTGTTGCACCGCTTCGGTAAGGTCTTCGGTCTGGGCGGCCTGTTGCAGGCACTGGCCACGAGCAGCGATACCAACATCCTGTCCACGCCTAACCTAATCACGCTGGACAATGAAGAGGCGCGGATCGTGGTCGGCCAAAACGTACCGGTGGTGACCGGTTCGTACGCGACGCCGACCGCCAATACGACGACGTCGGTCAGCGCGTTCAACACGTTCGATCGCCAGGACGTGGGGATCACGCTGCATATCAAGCCGCAGATCAGCGAGGGCGGTGTGCTGAAGCTGCAAATCTACCAGGAGGATTCCGCCGTGCAGCAAGGCACGCAGTCCAACCCTGGTGGGGTGTCGATCACCAAGCGCTCGATCCAGTCCACCGTGCTCGCGGACGACGGCGAGATTATCGTGCTCGGCGGCCTGATCCAGGACAACTACATGAACGGCAATTCGAAGGTGCCGTGGCTGGGCAATATCCCCGTGCTCGGCAGCCTGTTCCGTAGCGAACAGAAGGCGCGCACGAAATCGAACCTGATGGTGTTCCTGCGTCCGGTGATCGTACGTGACCAGAGCACCAGTAGCCAGTTGGCGCTGGACCGCTACGAGTACTTGCGCGCTGAGCAGGCTGCATACCAATCGGATAACCGGATCATCAAGGACCGCGAAACGCCGTTGCTGCCGCCCGCGCCGCTGGGGCCGAACGAGGGAGGCGGGCCCGCAGCGAACAACGTGTTCGACCTGCGCTCGACATATGGCCGCGGCGGACCGTACCATGGCAATGGAGTTGATGCGCGCGACAATGGCGCGGCAGCGGCGAGCGCACCGCCCTCTGTTGGTACTGCACCGGGTGCACCCGGTGCAACCAACGCGTCCGTCGACGATGCTGCTGCACCGGTGGGCGCGTTGCCGGCGCCCGCGTCGCCGGTCGATTCCACGGTGACGCCCGAACAGCGTCCGTGACGCCCGCCCTTTCTGTAACGACAGGTCCGTTGATGCGTACCGTGACTGCTTCGAACGAAACCGTTGTCGGCCGCGAGCCGCCGTCGCCATTGGCCGCGCGGCTGCTGCCTTACGCGTTCTCGCGCAGCGGCCAGATCCTGATCGCGCACCAGCACGCCAGCGGACTGGATGTCTGGATCAGCGAGCGCACCAGTGCCGCGGCGCTGGCTGAGGTGGCGCGCAACTTCGGCGCGCTGACGCTGACCCGCTTGCCGTCAGATGAATTGACGCAGGCGATCAACAGCGCGTACGCGCGGCAGGATGGCAGCGCTGCGCAAGTGGTCGGCGAGGTCGAGGGCGAAGTCGACTTGTCCCGGCTGATGCAGGACATTCCGGAGGTCGAGGATCTGCTCGAGTCCGAGGACGACGCGCCGATTATTCGGATGATCAATGCGCTGCTCACACAAGCTGCGCGCGAAGGCGCGTCGGATATCCACATCGAGCCGTTTGAGCACACGTCGGTCGTGCGTTTTCGCGTGGACGGCACGTTGCGCGACGTGGTGCGGCCAAAAAAGGCGCTGCATGGCGCGCTGATCTCGCGCATCAAGATCATGGCGCAACTGGACATTGCCGAAAAGCGCTTGCCGCAGGACGGGCGCATCACGTTGCGCGTCGGCGGGCGTCCGGTTGATGTCCGGGTATCGACGCTGCCCACTGGTCACGGTGAACGCGCGGTGCTGCGGCTGCTCGAGAAGGATGCGCAGCGACTGAACCTAGAGCGGCTGGGAATGGGCCCCGATACGCTTGCGCAATTCGACAAGCTGATTGGACGCCCGCACGGCATCGTGCTGGTGACCGGCCCGACTGGCTCGGGCAAGACCACGACGTTGTATGCGGCGCTGTCGCGGCTGGAGACCGAGACGTCGAACATCATGACGGTCGAGGATCCGATTGAGTACGACTTGTCCGGCATTGGGCAGACGCAGGTCAATGATCGCATCGGGATGAATTTTGCTCGCGCGCTGCGCTCAATCCTGCGGCAGGATCCGGACATCATCATGATTGGAGAAATCCGCGACCTAGAAACGGCGCAGATCGCGGTGCAGGCGTCGCTGACCGGGCATTTGGTGCTGGCCACGTTGCACACCAACGATGCGGCATCCGCGGTGACGCGGCTTACCGACATGGGCGTGGAGCCCTATCTGCTTGCGTCGAGCCTGCTGGGCGTGCTCGCGCAACGTCTGGTGCGCCAATTGTGTCCGGTATGTAAGCGACAGAGCGTTGATGATGGCCGCGTGCAGTGGCATCCGGTCGGTTGCGACAAATGTGGCCACTCAGGTTATACCGGCCGCCGTGGCGTCTATGAGCTGTTGGTGATTGATGACGCGATCCGCACGCTGATTCACCGCAATGCATCAGATGCCGAACTGCTCCAGCGCGCACGCGCGGGCGGCATGCGTACCTTGCGCGAGGATGCGCAGCGCTGGCTCGACACCGGCGTGACCTCGCTCGAGGAAGTGCTGCGCGTGACCGGCGGGGAATAACACGGACCGCTTATGCCCGCTTTCCGATTCGAGGCGATTGACGCCACAGGCAAGTCGCAACGCGGCGTAGTTGAGGCCGACAGCGCGCGCGCCGCGCGTGCGCAGTTACGCACGCAAGGGTTGACGCCGCTACTGGTTGAGGCCGCTGGCAGCCGCGCGCGTGGCGAGCGCAGCCAGCGGCTGGTATTCGGTCGCAAGCTGTCGCAGCGTGAGCAGGCACTTTTTACGCGCCAGCTGGCTAGTTTGTTGATCGCCGGGCTGCCGTTGGACGAAGCGCTCGGTGTGCTGACGGACCAGGCCGAGCGCGAGTACATCCGCGAGTTGATTGCTGCCATCCGTGCCGAAGTGCTCGGCGGTCAGTCACTGGCCGGCGCGCTGGCGCAGCATCCGCGCGATTTCCCAGAGATCTATCGCGCACTGGTGTCGGCCGGCGAGCATACCGGCAAGCTTGGGCTCGTGCTGTCCCGGCTGGCTGACTATATCGAGCAGCGCAACGCGCTGCGCTCGAAGATCCAACTCGCCTTCACGTACCCTGCCATTGTCACGCTGGTGGCGTTCAGCATTGTGACGTTCCTGCTCAGCTACGTGGTGCCGCAGGTGGTCAGCGTGTTCGCGAGCACGAAACAGCAATTGCCACTGCTAACGGTGATGATGATGTCGCTGTCGTCGTTCGTGCGGCACGGCTGGTGGGCGATTCTGTTGACCGTGGTGGTCACGATCTGGCTCGTGCGTCGCATCCTGCAGCAAAGCGGGCCGCGCCTGGCGTTTGATCGCTGGTTGCTCGGCGCGCCGCTCGCCGGCAAGCTGGTGCGCGGCTATAACACGGTGCGCTTCGCGTCGACGCTCGGGATCCTGACCGCCGCCGGCGTGCCGATTCTGCGCGCGCTTCAGGCCGCCGGGGAAACATTGAACAATCGTGCCATGCGTTCGCTGGTGGATGAGGCGATCGTACGCGTGCGCGAGGGAACCTCGCTGTCACGCGCGTTGGGTAACACGCGTACCTTTCCGCCAGTGTTAGTGCATCTCATTCGCTCCGGCGAAGCGACGGGCGACGTGACGTCGATGCTCGACCGTGCATCGGAAGGCGAGGCGCTGGAACTGGAGCGACGCACGATGTTCCTGACCAGCTTGCTGGAACCGCTGTTGATCCTCGCGATGGGCGGGGTGGTGCTGGTGATCGTGCTGGCGGTGATGCTGCCGATCATCGAGTTGAACAGCATGGTGGGCTGAGCGCCGCGACGCGGCGGGGGTCGCCGCGCCGTGGTTCATTGCCTGTGGTTCAGCGCACGTAGATCGTTGGTTGGCCTTGTGCGTTGGGGGGCAGGAAGATTTCTGAGCGCCCGCCATTGCGTTCGACGACGATCGAGCGCTGCCGCACGGCGACGAGCTTCACACCCCGCGCAATCGGGCTGTTTAGCGATATCGCGCGGGCCGGGTCAGCGCCGTACGACACGATCGCGGCCGCGCCGTCGGCCAGCGCGAGGATGCCGGACAGGTGGATGTTGGCCGCACGCGTGTCGCCGGCGTGCGAGCCGAACAGGGTCTGCGCCGCGTCGATGGTGACCGGCAGACGGCCCGGCGCGGCGGCTGGAAGCGGTGCGGTGTCGCGGGAGCCGAGCGTGACGACCCAGTAAGTGACGGTCGCGCACAGCACGGCGAACAAGGCGAGCGATGCAAGCCGCACCGCAAGGCGTTGAGTCAGAAAGTTCATGGCAGATATTGTACGAGCTTATATGACATTGAGAAGAGTGCATGGCGTTAGATCACAGCAGACGGCATGGCGAGCGCGTGCGTCATGGCGCCACGGGGGAGCGCAAAACGGCGGCCGTGCGGACCGGTCGCCCGGACAGCGGCTTAAAATGGCTGCGGCACGAGGCTGGTCGATGAGCGCCGATGCACTGGCGCATCACGACGGCTTTTTTCAGTTAATTCGAGTAACGAGGTAGGAATGCAATACGCAAGACCAACGATTCGCCGTCAGGCCGGCACGTCGGCGCGCCGCCAGCGTGGTTTTACGCTGATTGAAATTATGGTCGTGATCGCGATCCTTGGGATCCTGGCCGCCCTGGTAGTGCCCAAGATTATGAGTCGTCCCGATCAGGCACGCCGCGTGGCGGCGAGCCAGGACATCCATACGATTATGGATGCGCTCAAGCTGTACCGGCTCGACAACGGCCGGTACCCGACACAGGAGCAAGGTTTGCGTGCGTTGATCCAGAAGCCGTCGACGGATCCGGTGCCAAACAATTGGAAGGAAGGGGGCTACCTCGAGAAGCTGCCGAATGATCCCTGGGGTAACCCGTATCAGTACCTGAACCCGGGCGTGCACGGCGAAATCGACGTGTTTAGCTATGGCGCCGATGGTAAGCCAGGCGGTGAGGGCAACGACGCCGACATCGGCTCGTGGCAGTAGTGCGCGAGCCAGCGCGCAGCTCATGGCTCGTGTGATGGGCGTGGCGATGATCGCCCGTGGCGCCGCGGCGCGCGGCGCTGGCTGTGTGCAGCCGTGCCGAGGCGCGTGCGGGGCGGCCGGCTTCACGCTGCTGGAAATGCTGGTGGTGCTGGTGATCGCGGGCATCCTGGTATCGATGGCGACGCTGACGATGACGCGCAATCCGCGCACGGATCTGAACGAGCAGGCGCAGCGTCTGGCGTTGCTGTTCGAGTCGGCCGGCGACGAGGCGCAGGTGCGTTCCCAGCCGATCGCCTGGGTGCCGGTAGCAGGCGGCTATCGCTTCGAGGTGCGTACCGCGGATGGCTGGCGTGCACTGCGTGACGATCTGCTTGCGCCGCGTCGCTGGGACACGGAAGTGACTGGGGTGGCGATACGTTATCCAGGATCGGACGAGACGGCCAGCCGGATCGTGTTCGGGCTGGAGAGCATCGACACGCCGGTGCAGGTCACGCTTTATTCGGCGATCGGTCAGGTCAGCATCGCCGGCAATGGCAATGGCCGCTTCGAGGTGCATTGAGATGAGGCGCGGCACACGTGGTTTCACGATGATCGAGGTGCTGGTTGCGTTGGCGATCATTGCGATCGCGCTTGCTGCATCGTTGCGTGCGGTCGGCGTGCTGGCCGTTAATAGCAGCGAGTTGAACAAGCGCATGTATGCGGGTTGGAGTGCAGACAACGAACTAGCCAGGCTGCATTTGACGAAGGCGTGGCCCAATATCGGCTCGCGCACGTTTGACTGTTCGCAGGGCAATCTCGCATTGAGTTGTACGGAGCGAGTATCGGCCACCCCGAATCCGATCTTCCGGCGCGTTGAGGTGTTTGTCGCCACCCCGGGGCAGCCGGGCTACCTGGTGCAAATGGTTACGGTCATCGCCAATGAAACCAGCCGCTCGCTCTGACCAGCAGCGTGGCTTCACGCTGATCGAACTGCTGGTCGCGATTGCGATCCTGGCGGTGATCGCCGTGCTGTCGTGGCGCGGGTTGGATTCGATCACGCGCAGTCGCGAGGCGATCAGCCGCTCAATGGAGGACGAGCGCGTCCTGGCGCAGCTGTTCGATCAGATGCGCGCGGACGCTCGACAGGCGGCCACCGATGACCAGGCGGGCACCGCGGCGGTGGCGATCGGTAATGGCGAGCTGCGCATCGTGCGTCTGCTGTTCGCCCAGGACAGTGCGCCGCGGTTGCAAGTGGTGCGTTACCGGCTCGACAATGGTCGGATCATCCGTCTCGCGTCGCCGCCGATCGCCACGCGGGGACAATTGCGCAGTGCGTTGCGTGGCGGCTTGGATGGCTGGAGCGAGGTGTCGCTGATCGGCGGTGTTAGCGCGATGCGCATGCGTCTGTTTGTGCCTCAAGTCGGTTGGACCCGTTCCATGGCCGATGTTGACGCGACCATCGCGAAGAGCATGAACAACCTCAGGGTACCCGGCTTGAACGCCGCGCCGCTGCTGCGCGCGGCCACAGGGCTGGAGGTGACGCTGCGCGCGCCGCAGGTCAGCGCGCCGCTCACGCGCGTCCTGTTGATCGGGGAATGATGATGTGCGCCCATCGCCGTCCAGATCTTCTGCGTTGCGCTCGGCCGCCACGGCGCACGCGCGCCGAGCGCGGTGCCGCGATCGTCACGGCGCTATTCGTGGTCGCGCTTGCGGCCATGCTGGTCTCCGCAATGCTGTGGCGGCAGCAGGTGCAGATCCGGCGGATCGAGAACCAGCGGTTGCTGGCACAGGCGCGCTGGATTTCGCGCGGTGCGACCGATTGGACGCGGCTGATCCTGCGCAGTGAGGGCGATACCACGCCAAGTTTTACATACCTGGGTGGTATCTGGGGCGTGCCCATCGCACGCACGCGCCTGTCCGACTTTCTCGGCCAGATCGGCGAGGTACGTGCCGAGGAAGGGGCCGCAACGTACCTGTCCGGTTCGATCGAGGATGCGCAGGCGCGCTTTAACTTGCGCAACCTGGTCACCATTCCACGCCCTGGTGTCATCGCGGTCGACTCGAACCAACTGCTGGCGTTCCAGCGACTGCTGTCGTCGCTGGGATTGGATGGACAATTGGCCGGCCGTGTCGCCAGTGCGGTGCGTGACAGCCTGGCGGGCTCCGCGACGCGCTTTCAGACGAATGCACAGGCGTCGCTTGGCGCGAGTGGCGCGTCCGTTCAGCAGGCAGTGGCCGGCTCAGCGATCAGCGGCGAGTTGACCGACAAGCCGGGACTCGAAGGCGGTGACGATGCGGCCGCGCGTCGGCCGATCCAGATGGTTGATGCAACCGCGCTGCTGGATGTGGCCGGTTTTACGCCGGAGATGGTCGCGCGTCTTAAGCCGTTTGTGATCGTGCTGCCAACCAGCACGGTGCTCAACATGAATACCGCCAACGCCGAAGTGATCGCCGCCACTATACCGGGTATGTCAATCGGTGCGGCGCAAGCGCTGGTGGCGCGCCGCAGCACGGTGTTCTTTCGCAATACGGGCGACGTGCAGCTCGCGCTACAGGCGGCTGGCATCCCCGCGGTGGGGAGGGACCTAAACACAATCGGCGTCGACACGAACTACTTTATCGTGCATGGCAAAGTCCAGCATGAGCGTGCCGAATTGATCCGTACGACTTTGATATACCGCGACGCGTTGACCAAGACCACGCGCGTCGTCAGTGTGAGGGACGAGTGATGCGCCAGCCTCGCGTCGCGCTTCCTTGCCTTGCAATTCAACCCCGTCATCGAACGAGGACTGCTTCTTGACCACGCTGATCGTCCAACTGCCGCCGCGCGACCCGGCGGTGCCGTCGCAAGAATGGCAACTGCCGGATCTGCCGTTTCTGCTGCTCGACAAGCAAGGCCGGACCCAACGCGCCGGCCGCGCGTCGCTGGCGTTGCTGCCACGCGCCACCCGTACCGTGCTGATACTAGCCGCGCGCGACCTGCTGATGCTGGCCGCGACAGTGCCGCCGCTCAAGGGCCCGCGCTTGCGCCAGGCACTACCCAATGTCATCGAGGATCACCTGATCCAGGATGCGCAGACCTGCCACATCGCGCTCGATCCGGCCGAGCCGATCGACGGCAAGCGCGTGGTCGCCGCGATTGACCGCGGCTGGTTCCGCTTTATCTGTGATGCGTTTCGCAGCGCTGGCCATACATCGCTGCGTGCGGTGCCGGTCACGCGATGCCTGCCGCAACCGGGCGCCGTGCAGCACGCACTGGACGAGGTTGACTCGCAGGCTGCCGCCGGCGCGGCACGGCCCCGGGTCGCGGCTGACGGCGGCGGCGCGGACCTGTCTAATGCTGAGGTGGGTGATGAGGCCGGCGTTCCTGCGCATTTGCCGATCGCCGCCGCGATCCTCGGCGATGTCGTGCGCACGAAGCCGGCCACGCTGCTCGGCGAACCGGGTGAGCTGGCTGGCGCATTTGGGCCGCATTGGGAGCTGGCGCTGGCGCGCGGTGCGCTTGGCGAAGGCTTTGCGGTGCCGGTCGATGCGCTGGAGCCGACGCTTGCTGCCCTGGCCGCCGATGTGCCGGTTACCCTTTATCGGCTCACCGGGGTGCCGGGCAGCGAGCTGCACGCCAGCCTTGATGGCAATGACGCGGCGGCGCCGGCCACGCATATTGAGGCCTTGCCGCTGACGTTCGAGACGCTGGCACACAACGCGCTGGCGCAGGACTTCGACCTATGCCAGTTCGAGTTCGCGCCGCAATTGTGGAACCTGTCCAGCGCCACGCTCGCGCGCTGGCGCTTGCCCATCGCGCTTGCGCTCGCGTCGATCGTCGCCGCGGTGATTGGCGTGAACGTGCAATGGCTGATGTTGGCGCGGCAGCGTGATGCAATCAATACACAAATGACCGAGTTGTTGCTCAGCGCCTTTCCGAAAACCACGGTCGTGCTCGATCCGGCCGGTCAGATGACGCGGCAACTGGACCAGTTGCGGCTGGCTGTCGGCGAGCCGGCGCCAGACGATTTTCTGTCGCTGGCCGATGCGCTTGCCCGCTCGCTGGGGCCAGTGCCGTCCAATACGATCGCGCAGCTGGACTATCGCAACCGCGCGCTGGAGGTGACGTTCAAGCCGTCGGTCGCCGTCGATAACGGACTGACGCAACGCCTGGCCCGCCATGGCGTAGCCGGCGAGGTAGATACCAGCACCGGCAAATGGACGATCAGGAGTGCACGATGAAAGGGAAAAGCGCCGTAGCGACGGCTCTGAGCGATTTTTGGGGCGAGCGGGCGCCGCGCGAGAAGAAGTTTATCACGATTGGCGGCGTCGTGCTGGCACTGGTCGTACTGTATTCGGTGGCGTTGGGCCCCGCACTGAGTGGCCGCGCAAAGCTGCGCGCTGACTTGCCCGCGATGCAGCGTCGCCTGGCGCAGATGACGGCCGACGCGAATGAGGTCCGCTCACTCGCCGTACAGGCGCAGGGCCGTGCGCCTACCGGCAATGCGCTTAAGGAGGCGTTGGCCGCGTCGCTCGCGCAACGCGGGCTGGCGGCGACGCAGTTGAACGTGGCCGGTCCCAACGTCCAGCTTCAATTGAAGAACGGGCAGTTCGGCAGTTGGGTTGCGTGGCTGGACGATGTGCGCCGGCAGTTCAAGGTTAAGGTTTCGCAGGCGCATGTCAGTGCATTGAAGGATGACGGCCAGGTGGACGTCACCGCGACGCTGCAGCCGGCTAATACAAAATGATCCGACGAGACCCACGATGAATTTTTTCTGGCACCGGATCGCGCGCGCGTTGCCTTGGATCGTCGCGGGCGGCTTGGCGGTGCTCATTACGCTGCTATGCATCGCGCCCGCCGCGTGGATCACGCCGCAGTTCGGGCGGGCCACCGGCGGACGGGTGAACTTGGTGGATCCGGCTGGCTCGCTGTGGCACGGGTCAGCCACGCTGCTGCTGGCGCCCGGCAACGATCGCGCCAATTCGACGCTGCTGCCTGGCCGGGTCGAATGGCACACTGCCTTTTGGCCGCTGTTCGGCGGCCGCTTGCACATGACGCTGCAGCATACCGAAGCCATGCACCAGCCGGTCACGCTGGACGCGTCGCGCAGCCAGGCCGTGCTCGGTGCTGGTTCACTGGCGTTGCCCGCCACGTTGCTCGAAGGGCTGGGCGCACCGTTCAATACGCTGGATTTGCAAGGTGACGTGCGGTTGTCCTGGACCGACATGCGCGTGCTGAACCAGCAGGCGTATGGACAGCTCACCGTGTGGCTGACCGACATGGCCTCGCGCATATCGCCGGTCCGGCCACTCGGCAGCTATTGTGCCACGTTGCTTGCGCAAGGCCCGGCGGCGGCGCTGCAACTGGCGACGCTGAGCGGCCCGCTGCAACTGGACGGCGCCGGGCAGTGGCAGCAAGGGCGCTTCTTGTTCAATGGCACCGCCCGTTCGACGAGCGAGGCCCGCGGCAGTCTGGCCGGGTTGTTAAACCTGCTGGGTCGCCGCATCGATGACGCAACATACGCGATCACCTTTGCGCGCTGAAACCTAGGCAGGTAGGTCAATGCAGCGAGAAAACATAGCCTAGGCTACCTTGAAGAAAAGATTGCATAGGCAATAAAATGGCGCTGCTGGTTTTTCGTTTTCGCCATCGAGGCCCTGTGTTGATCAGTCCGGCCGCGAGGTAGCGGCTTTGCAAGGGTCGTTTTGCCATGAAGTTCATCAACGCGCCGGCGTATTGGGTGGTTTATGCTTCGCATTGCGCGGCAGGCTGTTCAACGGGCCGAGCACCGCGTCCGGTTATAGGAATTTCAATGCATTTGGACTTTTGCGATTTTCCGGCGGCGCAACGCGATACCGCCACGCCTGACCGTACCTTCATTTTACGCTATGCGCTGGCGTTCGCACTATTGCTTAGCGGCTGCGCGGTGGGTCCCAACTACACGCGTCCGGGCGTCGTAGTACCGTCGAGTTTCAAGGAGGCCGCGCCCGGCTGGAAAGTGGCGCAACCAGCCGATCAGCAGGACCGTGGCAATTGGTGGGCTGTTTATCGCGATACGCAATTGGACGCGTTGATGGACCGGCTCAACGCCGCAAACCAGACCGTCGCGCAGTTCGCTGCGGCGTACCGGCAGGCGCGCGCGCTGACTGCCGAGGCGCGCGCAAGCTGGTTCCCGACCCTCAGCGGGTCGGCCTCCGGCAGCCGTGTCGGATCGGGCAGCGCGTCGCGCGGCACGACGACAAGCGGGGTGGCGACCGGCGGCTCGCGCGTATCGAACCACTTCAGTATGTCGCTGGACGCATCATGGGAGGCGGACCTGTGGGGTGGAATTGCCCGCGCAGTGGCGTTACAGAAGGCTGGGCAGCAGGCGGCTGCAGCCAATCTTGCCAATGCGCGACTGTCCGCGCAGGCGACATTGGCGCAGAATTATTACCTGCTGCGCACGTTGGACGCCCAACAAAAGATATTGGACGAGACCGTGGCCGCGTATCAGCGCACGCTCGAGTTGACCCAAAACCAATACAGGCAAGGTATCGTGCCGCGCTCGGACGTGATTCAGGCGCAAACACAATTGCAGTCGGCGCAATCCGCCGCGCTTGGCAACGGTATCGCCCGGGCACACTATGAGCATGCGATCGCCGTGCTGGTCGGCGAGCCCGCCTCGACATTCTCGCTGCCACCCGCACCGCTTGGCGTGACCCCGCCGGCGATCCCGGTATCGTTGCCCAGCGCGCTGCTCGAGCGCCGCCCGGATGTCGCCTCCGCCGAGCGCAAGGCTGCCGCGGCTAACGAGCAGATCGGCGTGGCGATGGCCGCGTTCTTCCCCTCGCTGACGTTGTCGGCACAAGGAGGATTCTCCAGTTCGGTGCTGGCGCAGTTGCTGCGGGCGCCGTCGCGGTTCTGGTCACTTGGCCCGGAGCTGGCCGCGACGATCTTCGATGCAGGCTTGCGCAGCGCAAAAGTCGACGCGGCACGTGCTGCCTACGACGAGCAAGTCGCGGTGTACCGGCAGACCGTGCTGGCGGCGCTCCAAGATGTCGAGGACAACCTGAGTTCTTTGCGGATCCTGGAGCAGCAGATCATGCTGCAGCAAGCCAGCGTCGATTCGGCTCAGCAGGCGCTGGACATCGTACTCAACCAATACAAGGCCGGTACCGCCGCGTACCTGTCGGTGCTCACCGCACAGGCGAGCCTGCTATCCGCGCGGCAGACATTGCAGTCGCTGGCTGGTCAACGCATGACTGCGTCGGTCGGACTGATCAAGGCACTCGGCGGTGGCTGGGACGTTGCGCGACTGGATATCGAAACCGGCTCGGTGGCGGCGCCGACCGCTGCTTCCGAGATCTGCGGCAGCTGATGCCGCGGCACGGCTCGACTGCAGGTAGGCGTCGCCGGCGGGCACGGCACGTGCGTCGCGCGCTGCCGGCGTGGCCCCGGTGTCCGGGGCCGGCACGGTTCAGCGGCTGCCGAAATACGGCGACCAGGGGCCGGATGGAGGGGCATGGCGGCGCGGCGCGCGCACCAGATGAAGGCGGGGCCTTTGGCGCGGATGGCGCAGCGCTCGCGCCGGCGCAACGCGCACCGAGCGGCCCAGCGAGGCACGCCAGATGCTGTGTAGACGCAGATGGACGAGCGAGTGCGCCCACGCGCGTACGCTGCTGCTGCTCCAGCGCTGCGCGATAGTGTGCGACAAATGCGCGGCCAGCGCGCGTGTGCGCGCGACATGATGGCGCAGTGAACGCGCGGCGCGCCGTTGTGCGATACGCGTGATGTGAGCGGCACGCCAGACGGTGGCGGACATGCGTTTAGACAAACGGGCTGACATGATCATTGACTCGATATTGAAAGCGCCGAAGCGCCATTTTGCAGCGGTAACGGACTCAGCTTACACCCGAAATAGCTTACCCAACAGTGGCACGGACTACGCCGCCGCGTGTGGGTTCAAGGGTAAAAACACAGGTTGGAAGCGTGCCACGCGTACTGCACGTAAAATCGTTGGAATCGAAGTCATTGAACCGGATATGCGATGGCGGAGCATTTCTCAAAGAGAGGGCAGGTCGAGTTGCTGAGGCAGCACGGTTTTGTCGTCGTGCCCGGATTGTTGCCGGCCGAGCGTTGCGAAGCGATCAAGCAGGCGGCGCGAGCCGAGCTTACGCAGCCGCAGGGACCGGTGGAATTTGAGGCGGATCTGCGCTATCCCGGCGCACCGCAATCGCACGCCGCGCCCGGCGGCAATACGGTACGCCGTTTGCTGGACGCCTACGCGCGCGATGCATTGTATCGACAGTGGGCCACGTCAACGGCAATCCGCAACTGGATGGAATTGTATTTTGGCGAGCACGTGTCGCTTTCGCGCGCGCATCATAATTGCATGATGACCAAGCACCCAACATACGGCAGTCTGACGGGCTGGCACCGCGACGTCCGGTATTGGGCATTCGAGCGTGAGGATCTGGTATCGGTGTGGCTCGCGCTCGGTACGGAGACCGTGGAAAACGGCGCGCTGTGGTTCGTGCCAGGATCACACGCGGTAGATTTTGCCCCGGAGCGTTTTGACGAGGCGAAGTTCTTTCGCGCGGACGTGCCCGAGAATGCAGCGTTGATCAGCACGGCGGTTTCCCCGGTGCTAAATCCGGGCGACGTAGTGTTCTTTCACTGCAACACATTGCATTCGGCGGGCAAGAACCTGACTGACGACGTCAAGTTCTCGCTGGTCTTCACCTACCATGGCGTCAGTAATGCACCGGTGCCGGGCACGCGCTCGGCGGCCAAGCCGGAAGTGCCGCTGTGAGCGCTGACGGGCGGTGAGCACGCGTGGCATCCGGACCGGGTGCACCACCGCGTGCTCACGCGCCAGTCCTGCGTACTTTAGCGCCGCGAGCTGAGCGCGAGCCCGACGATACCGGCAACCAATGCCACCGCGCCGGCGGCGAGCAGCGTGATGGTGCGTTCGGTCGGCGTGCCGGTGAACAGGCGTGACACGTCATTGCTGAATGAGTGCAGTGATGTGCCGCCGAAATACAGCAGCACGATACCGCCGACAATCAGCGCGATCGATACAGCGTTACCCATGAAAGTGTCCTCCGTTGTTGTGCGATGCGCGTCGAGCGTGACCCGATTATCGCCGACGCACCGTGCGCCGTGGCGCACTGGATCGTTTGATTGCGCATAGCCCTAGGATTTTTCGCATAAGTGGCCAAGCTGCCGTACAACGCTATTCGTTCGACACTGCAGTGCCGACCGTGCGGCCGCCGCGGTCTCATGCTATCGGCCTGTCGAGCGGGCTGTGGCACCACTTTGGTGATATCCTGCCCAACTGCGCGTCGATGCGCGGCAACACGCACGCCAGCGTGATACCGCGCGCCGCCATGAACAGCAGCAGTGACGCCCATAGCCCATCGTTGCCGAACGGGCCGGGCAGCGTCACCGTCCCCAGTATGAACACGGCGAACGATATTGCCATGGCCCACATAAGGTCCCGCGTGCGCGTCGCGCCAATGAACACGCCATCGAATAGAAAGCCCCAGACGGAGATCACCGGCAGCGCCACGGCCCACGGCAGAAAGCGCACGGCCGTATCGCGGACCGCATGCTGATCGGTCAGGCAGCCGATGATCCATGTGCCGCCGCTCGCGTAGACCAGCGAAAAAACCAGTGCGCCGAGCCCGCCCCACACCATCGTGGTCCGCACAGCCTGACGGAAGGCATCGCGTTGGCGCGCACCGATGGCGGCCCCAACCAGCGCCTCGGCGGCATGGGCGAATCCGTCGAGCGCATAGGCCATGAAGGTCTGGAAGTTCAGCAACAGTGCGTTGGCTGCCAGCACCAGGTCGCCCTGTGCCGCGCCGGCGTGCGCGAACCAGCCGAAACATGTCAGCAGGCACAGCGTACGCACGAAGAGGTCGCGATTGAGCGCAACCAATCGCCGCAGCGCGCCGGTATCCACAAGCGTGGCCCAGCGCAATGGCGGCAGCGCGCGTGGCCGCTGTCGCCACAGCAGCCACGCGCCCAGCGCGAAGCCGCACGCGTCGGCCGTCGCGGTAGCCGCACCGATACCGGTGATGCTCCAGTTGAAGACATAGACGTACAGCAGTACCGCCGCCACATTGACGGCATTGATCAACAGTTGAATGAACAACGCGACGCGCACACGCTGGCAGCCCAGCAGGAAACCCAGTATCACGTAGTTGCACAGTGCCAGTGGGGCGGCCCAGATCCGTGCGTGGCAATAGTCGCTCGCATACTGCTGCAGTGCGTTGCTGCCGCCGATGAGGCGCAACGCGGCACTGATCAATGGCGTGCGCGACGCGAGCACGACTAGGCCAATTATGGTCGCCAGTGCCAATGCGCGCAGCAGCGTCGCGCGCAACGCGACGGTGTCGCGTGCGCCGAATGCCTGCGCCGTGAGCCCGGTGGTGCCCATGCGAAGGAAGCCGAAGCCCCAGAAAACGAAATTGAAGAACAGGCCTGCAGCGGCGACCGCCCCCAGATACGCTGGGTCCGATAGGTGGCCCGCGACGGCCGTGTCCACCGCGCCAAGGATCGGCTGGGTTAGGTTTGCCAGAATGATCGGTATCGCCAGCGCGAGTACACGGCGATGCCACCGAGCAGCACTGATCGGTGTATTGGACAGGGACGCGGACAGCGGTTGGCACGGCGGCAAGCGGTCGTTGGATTCGTTCGTGGACAGCGCCATGTTGGGCAAGGCCGTCATCATGACGGAGAAGGGCTTGGAACGACGGATTCGCGTCCTGCGCGTGACAGCGACATAAAAAAAACCCGCTCATCAAGCGGGCTGAATCCATATCAGGAGGAGACATGGAGGAGACGGTTCTCACTATACTGATTCGGGTGCTGCAATGCAACATCTTTGCGTGGAAATTTTAGAGTAAGCATTCTATCGATCGGCGGATGATCCGTTCCTAATAGTGTCGAACCAGCGCTTTGTCCTGCCGAATGACAGCGCAAGATACGTGGCGCCCGGGTACGGCGACATCGATAAAGTGAATCACACGCTATCCATAGTAAAGGTCAGGTCCATTATGAGTGATCGAGCCACCATGCCAGTTTATCCGGCACACCGGGCCGGTTCACCGCGTGCGGTCGCCCCCGCGTCCCTGCCGAAGACGTATCATTCGATCGTCATGACGCACGATACAGCCAGTCCATCCAGCGGCGCGCCGGGCGATTACGCGAGCGATGATGCGCGTTGGAACGCGGTACGCGCGCACGACCCGTGCGCCGATGGGTATTTCTTCTTTGCGGTCCGCACGACCGGCGTGTTCTGTCGGCCGTCGTGCAAGTCACGTCCGCCGCGGCGCGAAAACGTGCGCTTCTTCGCGTCCGCCGACGCGGCCATGGCGGCGGGTTTCCGCGCGTGCAAGCGCTGCCAGCCGCTACGTGTTCCCCGCGAGGTCGAATTGGTCGCGCGGGCCTGTTCGGTGCTAGCCGAACGGATCGATGAGCGCGTCACGCTGGCGCAGCTCGGCGACGCGGTCCACACGAGTCCCTATCATTTACAGCGTGTCTTCAGTCGCATGATGGGTATCTCGCCGCGCCAATATCACGCGAATTTGCGCGCTGAGCGGCTGCGCGAAACGCTGCGTTCGGCCAGCAGCGTGACCGATGCGGCGTTGGACGCCGGCTTCGAATCTGCGTCGCCGCTGCGCAATGCCGCACGAGGGCATCTGGGCATGACCCCGTCGGCGTACCGCAAACATGGCGCCGGCATGACGATCGCCTATGCGATCGCCTCGAGTCGGCTGGGTCCGGTACTAATCGCGGCCACCGGGCGCGGCCTGTGCAAAGTGGCGTTCGGTGACGACGAAGCCTCACTGTTACACGCATTGCACGACGAGTTTCGCAACGCGAAGCGGGTCTGCGATCCTGAACGCCTCGCGCACTACGTCGAGCGTATCGACGCCTACCTGGACGGCCGTGCCGATCCGACGAACTTGCCGTTCGATGGGGTGGCGACTGCGTTCCAGCGCCGCGTCTGGGACGCGCTGCGCCGGATTCCGTACGGACAGACGCGCAGCTATACCGAGGTCGCGGCTGAACTTGGCGTGCCGAACGCGGTGCGGGCGGTCGCCGCCGCATGTGCCGCGAATCCGGTGGCATTGGTCATTCCTTGTCATCGCGTGGTTCAGAAAAGCGGTGCGTTGGCCGGCTACCGGTGGGGGCTGCAGCGCAAGGCGGCGTTGCTCGACGCGGAACGGCGCGATGGCGCGGTCCGCGCTGCAACGCTCGGCGCGGAACCCATCGATGCGTAATGCGTTCACCACGCCGATCGCTTATCGGCCGCTGTACGACTGGCCGACGCCGAAGCTGTCGCCGCGCGCGGCGGTGGGCATCAGACGCTGATCCGGTTCAGCGTATACGCGCGGTAAGCTGCGACGAACTGATCGAAGTGGCCGACTTCGGTGCGCTCGATCTCGGCTTGTTGCTGCAGCGAGCGCGCTGCCAGGGCCGCATAATGGGCATGCAGCCCGCGCGGCAGCGGCCGGGCACGCATCTGCGCAGCGTGCTGCGCACTGTGCTCGAGCGCGAAGCGTGTGAACGAGCGCCCGGTCGTGCGCATGTCTTCCAATACACGTGCCGAAGGGGTCAGCGAGAAGTCCTCGACCTTCGCGCGTTGCGCGGCCAGTGCGTCGCCATATCGGCTGCCGCCCTCCTGTGCGTCGAGCAACGCCGCGGCCGGCCCAATCCGCTCGAGCAATTCGACGGCCCAGTCCCGCAAGGGCACCGGGCGGCCGCCGCGGGACAATTCAAGTCCCGGACGCCGCCCCTGCGTCACCACACGGGCGAAGTTGTTGCCTGCTTCGGTGCACTCCGCCTCATGGAGCAAGGGGCTTGCGTCCAGCGCGCAAAACAACAAATACGCTTCGACAAAACGCGCGGTGGTGGCCGAGATCCCGGTGGCCTCGAACGGATCGATGTCCAGCAGGCGCACCTCAATGTACTGCACGCCGCGCGACGCGAGCGCGTGCAGCGGCCGTTCGCCTGGTCGCGTGACGCGCTTCGGGCGGATCGTCGAGTAGAACTCGTTTTCGATCTGCAGTACGTTGGTGTTGATCTGCAACCACTCGCCGTCGCGCTGGGTGCCAAACTGCTCATACGGCGCATAGGGCTGGCTGACCGCGTTTGCTAAGTTATGTAGATAACCGTCCAGGCTGTTGTAGTTTGCGTGCAATGCCGCCTGTGCGGATGTGTTCTGGTAGCCCAGGTCGCTCATTCGGAGACTGGTCGCGTACGGCAGGAACAGCGTGTCGGCATCGAACGTATCCAGCGCATGCGCGCGTGCGGGTACAAAGCTGCGTGACAGCGCTGGGGAGGCGCCGAATAGCAACGTCAGCAGCCAACTGCTGCGGCGGAAATTGCGAATTAGCGCAAGGTAGGCATCCGACTGGTACTGGAGCGGCGAGCCGTCGACCCGTTCGTGCTGTTGCAGCAGGCGCCAAATGTCCTCGTGCAACGAAAAATTGTAGTGAATGCCGGCGATGCACTGCATCGCCCTGCCATAACGCAGCGCCAGTCCGCGCCGATAAACGTGCTTGAGCCGGCCAATATTCGATGTGCCGTATTGCGCGATCGGGATTTGTTCCTCGGGCGGCAGCACGCAGGGCATCGACGCGTTCCACAGTAACTCGTCGCCAATCGATTCGTAGACGTAGCGATGCAGCGTATCGAGCTGCTCCAGCATTACATCGGCGGCGTGCCCGGCCGGCGTGATGATCTCGAGCAACGCTTCGGAATAATCGGTCGTCAGTTGCTCGTGCGTGAGCGCCGAGCCCAATGCGGCCGGATGCGGCGTGGGCGCCAGCGTACCATCGTGCTGAACCCGCAGGCTCTCCTTCTCGACGCCACGCAGACCTTGCGCCAGCAACGGGCGATGCGCGGGCTGCGCCAACAACGCCAGGCGTTGGGCATATGCATCCGTCGTCGGGAGGGCGGGCGTGTTCTTGAGCATTATTCGGCCAGATAAGGCTAAGCGGGCGTTTAGCGTCGCGGCAGCCGCGCCGCAGCGCGGGCGGACATCACGACGATCAGCTTCATCGTGGCGCGGGTTGCCCCGACAAAAAGCTTGCGGGCGGCCCGCTCGTCGAATGCATCAAAATCTACCTCGGTCAGGATGACACAGGGCGCGGCTTGGCCCTTGAAGCGGTGGATCGATTCGTACAGCACGTCGCCGTCGCGGTACTCGGGATTGCCGAACAGATCGTAACGGCCGGTGAAGCTGCGCAGCCGGTGCGGCCCGAGCTGTTCCAGTGCGGCAAAGCGTGATTTCTCACGGCCGCGGAACGACAGCAGCGCGATATCCTGTTTGCGAAAACCCAGCGACAATGCCTGAGTGATAGCGCGCTTGGTCGGCTCAAGGGGATCGTCGCCGTCATAGGTCGACACGGAAACGTCCGAGCCACCGAAGGGACTGCCGCTTTCGACGGTGAACGACGGGCCGATCACCTCACGCAAGTAGTCGAAGATCTCGCGTGGGCTGCGATAGTTGACGCTAGCATTCAACGTGACCCAACCTGGCAACGGGACTGGTTCGCGCATATACAAATTCTGCATCGGGTCTTCCAGCCACCACCATGCGCCGCTCGGCGCCAGTAGCCGTTGCAGCGCGGCGACCCAGTGCGCGCGGAAGTCCTGTCCCTCGTCGACGATCAACACGTCAAAGCGCCACGCCTCACCGGGGGGTACGTCGGCAAAGCGTGCGTCGAGCCAACCGAAGACATCCGGTGAGGCAAAGTCTGGCTCTTGCCCGCTGTCGCGCACGACCCAGTCGCACAGCTGGTGGTAGGTCGCGACCTTCACGCCCGGCGGCGCGACGCGCGCGATATGGTCCGCCAGTGGACGGTTGAAGCATACGTACAGCGCGCGCCGGCCCTGTGCGAGCGCGTCCTTCATCACCTGGATCGCCAATTGCGTCTTGCCTGAGCCCGCCGTGCCGGTCACGCGCAGCCTGAACGGCTCGAACGACAGGCGCCGCGCCCATTCGGCTAGGCCGCCGGAGAGCCGCGTGACCAGCGTGTCTGCCTGCCCGACCAGTGCGCTGGCGTCCGGCGTCAGCGCAAGGTGATCGGACAGAAAATGATGCAGCTTGGCAGCACAGTCGAAGGGGGCCTCGTCGGGCGGCAACGCGCGCTGGATGACCGCGGCGAGTTGGTTTTTACGCGTCGCATCGACGATGCGCTCTGGGGCGACGCCAGCAATGCCCGGGTCGCGCACGATATAGTCCGGGCAATACAGCAGCGCCTCGATGCAATAGGTGCCGGCGCCGAACGCCGCGGTGAAGCGTCGATGCAGGCCTTCGATCGTGCGGGCCAACTGGACTGCGACATTGCGTTCCTTTTGCAGATAGACCTTAACTAGGCCCGTAGACGTTTCGCGCAGGAATCCCGACTTCTGCTCGATCACCATCAGGCGCCCCGACGGGCCCACCACGACGAAGTCCGCTTCGCCGAATACTGAGAAGCCCTGGTTCACGCGGGTCCAATGCACGCCGTGATAGACCGTGTAGCCGTCCGGCAGTTGCTCGGCCAGCGTGGTCAACGTCTCGCGCTCGCGGGCGGCGGCGCCTGCTGCGTCCAGGTGTTTCCAGTCGTCGGGAATGATGCGCGCCATGTTCAGCAGTGTCTCGGATAAGGGCTAGCGGGTACGCGGTGCTGTGCAGCATTCATTCTATGCGAGCCGCTGCGTGTCGGTTAGAATACGCCAGTCTTTGGGGAGTAGCCTTTCCTGCGTTGCCGGGTCGCGGATGCGATGCGGCGGCCGGCCCGGTGGCCGCGTCGCGTGAGTCCGATGCCGGTACGCTAGGAAGATCGCGCCAACAGTCTCCGGCTCATGCCGTGGCGCGCTCGGCCCACCCGGGTTTGGCCAGACCATCGACGCCGCGCCTCGTCCCGGTCGGACCGTTGCGCCGCGTCATGGTTCATGTGTCCGACCGTGGAGATATCGTGCAACATCCCCATTCCCCTTACCCGCCTGCCCGTTGGGTCATGCCGCCCGTTGCGACGGGAGCGTGCGCATGACTTGGCTCGTGCTCGAACTCGTGCTGATGCTCGCGGTGATCCTGATCGCCGCCGAATTGTTCACGAACGCGCTAGAACACCTGGGCGAGCGGATGAAACTATCCGAGGGCGTGACCGGCTCATTGTTCGCGGCGGTTGGCACTGCGCTGCCCGAGACGTCGATTCCGCTGATCGCCATTGTGTCGGGACGCGGCGAGCGGCTCAACGAGGAGATTGGCGTGGGCGCGATCCTAGGTGCGCCGCTGATGCTTGCGACGCTGTCCACGTGTCTAATGACCGTTGCGGTATTGCGCCAGCGTGGGCTCTGCGGACGGATACGGCCGGAGACCGGCGGCATCAACCGCGATCTCAACTATTTCCTGTTTGCGTTTGCGTTATCGGCCGCTGCGATGTACGTGCCGCATACGAATGTGCTGGTGCGGGCAGGGTTGAGCACCGCGCTCGTATGCGTGTATCTACGCTACGTGTATGCGACGTTGCACGCCTCGCAAGCGTTGGTAGCTGGCGGACACGGCACCGAGGCGCCACACGTCATGCATCTGTCGCGCTTTGGTGTCCCGACCCGGCTCGTGACGATCGTACTGCAGCTGGGTCTCGCGCTGGCTTTGCTGGTCGGCGGCGCGAAGGGATTCATCCATGGCGTGGACGGAGTCTCCCAGCTGCTGGGCGTGTCGCCGCTGCTGTTGTCGCTGCTGATTATCCCGATCGCCACGGAGTTACCCGAGAAGACCAACAGCATCTTGTGGGTGCGTCGCGGCAAGGACACGCTCGCATTTGGAAACCTCACCGGCGCGATGGTGTTCCAAGGCACACTGCTGCCGGCGCTGGGCATTATGCTCACGCCATGGGAGCCGCGCATCGAGGTGCTGACTGGTATCGTGATCACACTGGTCGCGGCAGCGTGGTGCCGCGCGCTGTCGCGCGGTCGCGGCCTGCCGATCTGGGCGCTGCTGTTCAACGGCGTGCTCTATGCAGTCTATCTGGCCGTGACGTTGGCATAATGCTGCGATGCTGTTCGATTGTTCGCCGTTCGATTTCGGAGGTAGGAATGCAGGTTAAGTCTCTGATAGGCGCCACTGTGGCGCTGTTTGCCATGCTGGGCGCTGGCGTGCCCGCCGCCGCGCAGGCCACCACGCAGGCCGCTGGGCTGGCGGGGGTGCAGGTGAGCGGCTGCTGGGTGCGCACGATGCCGGCGACCCTGCCGTCATCCGCCTATTTCACGATAAGAAACAACGCAGACAAGCCGGTTTCGCTGCTGGGCGTCGATGCGCTGGCCTTCGGGATGGTCATGATGCACCAGACGCAGAGCAACGGCAGTACGTCGCGGATGGTCCATGTTGATGCGGTTGACGTGCCGGCCCACGGTACGCTGCAGTTTGCGCCGGGCGGTTATCACGTGATGCTCGAACAGCCCAAGAGCACGCTGAAAGTCGGCACGACGATTCCGTTGACGCTCGATTTCGGCGCTGCCGGCAAGCTGGACGTACAGTGCGAGCTTCGGCCTGCCTCGGCGTCGGCGCATTGAAGTCGCCGCGCCAACCGGTTTGTTGTCGCGGGTGACACGATGAGCGAACCTGAGTGCCCGATGCTGAACTGGACTGAAGGCGGCCAGACCCGCCATGCGCGCTGGCGCTCGCACGCTGGGCTGCCGCCGCCGCGGCGCGTCGTACCGGCCGATGACACGCTCAGTGCCGATCACGCTTATCGCCTGGCATGCGAGGGAACCGCAATCCTGTGGCGGGGCGACTTCAATAACGCGCGGCAGCTGCTGCAGGCCATCGCGCGGCGTGTTGAGCGTCGTCGGGCCAAGGGCGGTGCGACGCCACAGGAAATGTTCAACCTGCACCGGCTGGCGCAATCGCAACGGGCCCGCACGCTGGCGATGCTGCTGGTGCCGCTCGATGGGCATTACCGGATACCGCTGCGTCGTGCCCCGGACCTGAGTGAGGCGTGCGCGCACGCATACGGCCCGCCGCCCGGCGGCGATGCGGCAAGCGTCGTTTCGCTGCGTGAGTTGCTGGGGATAGTCGGCGCGTTCGAGTGGTATTGCAAGGGCGTGGTCATCGACGCGCTCGGCGGTGACCGGATCCATCCGCACTATGGCGTGTTTTCGCCCGTACGCGGCGAATACCTGGACCTGATAGCGCAGGCGCCGTTGCCAGAGGGTGCCGATGCGCTTGTTTTCGACATTGGCACCGGTACCGGCGTGATCGCTGCATTGCTGGCCCGGCGCGGCGTGCGGCGCGTGATCGCGACGGACGTTGATTCTCGCGCGCTGGATTGCGCGCGTGAGAATGTCGCCCGGCTGGGGCTGTCCGCGCAAGTGGAGGTCGTGCAGGCAGATCTTTTTCCGTTATCACGTCGCGCGCCGCTGGTGGTCTGCAATCCGCCGTGGGTACCGGCGCGCCCGAGCGCATCGATCGAGCATGCCGTGTTCGATCCGGACAGCCGCATGTTACGAGGATTCCTCGCCGGCCTGCCGGCGCATTTGACACCCGGCGGCGAGGGTTGGCTGATCATGTCGGACTTGGCCGAGCATCTTGGCTTGCGCCCGCGCGAAGCTTTCCTCGCGATGATCGACGCGGCCGGCTTACAGGTGCTCGACCGCGCCGATATCCGGCCGCGTCATCCCAAAGCGTCGGACGTCGCGGATCCGTTGCATGCGGCGCGGGCCCGCGAGGTGACGTCGCTGTGGCGCCTCGCGGTCCGAGGCCGTTGAGCGCGCGCTATGCAGTGCCGCGCAACGTATGCGCGGCGGCCACCATGTTGCGCAGCGCCGGGATGACTTCTGTCCATGCGCGTGTCTTCAACCCGCAGTCCGGATTAACCCACAGGCGTTCGGCTGGGATGCGCTCGGCCGCCTTGCGCATCAACTGGACGATGTGCTCCTGCGTCGGGATGTTCGGTGAATGGATGTCGTACACGCCCGGTCCAATCTCATTCGGATAGTTGAAGTGATCGAACGCATCGAGCAGTTCCATGTCGGAGCGCGATGTTTCGATTGTGATGACGTCTGCGTCCATATCCGCAATCGACGCGATGATGTCGTTGAACTCCGAATAGCACATGTGTGTGTGGATCTGCGTGTCGTCGCGCACGCCGTTGGCCGCAATGCGGAACGCGCCGACCGCCCACTGCAGGTACTCATGCCATTGCGACTTGCGCAGCGGCAAGCCTTCGCGCAAGGCCGCTTCGTCGATCTGAATCACGCGCACGCCCGCGCGCTCCAGATCAAGCACCTCTTCGCGGATTGCCAGCGCAAGCTGCTGACACGACACGGCACGCGGCTGGTCGTCACGCACGAATGACCAGTTCAGGATCGTCACGGGCCCGGTCAACATACCTTTCATCGGCTTGTGAGTCAGCGATTGCGCATATTGGATCCATTCGACCGTCATCGGCTTTGGCCGGCGGATGTCACCGAACATGATCGGCGGTTTCACGCACCGCGAGCCATACGACTGCACCCAGCCGAATTGGCTGAACGCATAGCCTTCGAGCTGCTCGCCGAAATACTCAACCATGTCGTTGCGCTCGGCCTCACCATGCACGAGCACGTCAAGCCCCAGCGCTTCCTGTTCGCGCACGCTGCGCGCGATTTGCTCGCGCATGGCCGCGCGGTAGCTCGCCTCGTCCAGTTCGCCGCGGCGGAAATGGCTGCGCGCCTGGCGGATGTCTTCGGTTTGTGGAAACGAGCCAATTGTCGTGGTCGGATACGGCGGCAGTTGCAACTGCTCGTGTTGTTTGCGCGCGCGCTCCGGGTAGTGGCTGGTGCGGCGTTCCATGTCGGCGTCGATGCGCGCGAGCGCCGCCTTGACGGCCGGGTTATGTACGCGCGCCGATACCTTGCGCGCCGCGATGGCGGCCTGATTGTCCCGCAGGTCAGCCTCTACGGCCTGCCTACCGTTGTTCAGTGCCGTAGCAAGCACGTTGAGTTCGTCCAGTTTTTGCAGTGCGAAAGCAAGCCATGAGCGTAGCTCGGCGTCGAGTTCGCGCTCACTGGCCAGATCCACCGGCACGTGCAGTAGTGAGCACGACGGCGCGAGCCAGAGCCGCTGGCCGAGTTGCCGGTGGATCGGCTCGAGCCAGTCGAGCGTGGCGACGAGATCGGTTTTCCAGATATTGCGGCCGTTGACGACGCCGAGCGACAGCACGCGCTCGGCCGGCAGCTCCGCGATGACGTCGCAGACTTCATCGCGCGCATTGAGCGTGTCCACGTGTAGGCCTTGCACTGGCAATCGGCATGCAAGCGGCAGGTTCTCCTGCAATTGGCCGAAGTAGGTAGCCAATAGCAGCTTAACGCGATCGGTGCGCAGCGTGTCGTAGGCGCGCACGAACGCTTGCTGCCACTGCGGATCGAGCTCGGTGACGAGGATCGGTTCGTCGATCTGCACCCACTCGGCACCGCACGCGGCGAGTTCATCTAGCAATTGCGCATAGACCGGCAGCAGTCTTGGCAATAGCGCAAGTTTGTCCGAGTCGTCCTTGGCTTTGCCGAGCCACAGGTACGTCAGCGGCCCGATGATCACCGGCTTGGCTTTCACGCCAAGGCGACGTGCCTGTTCGAACTCACCGAGCAGGCGCGATGCATCGAGCGAAAAGGTCGTGGACGCGCTCAATTCCGGCACGATGTAGTGATAGTTGGTATCGAACCACTTGGTCATCTCGCCGGCCTGCACGCCGCAGCTGCATGCGCCGTCCGTGGCCGAACGCCCGCGCGCGATCCGGAAGTAGTTGTCCAGCGAATCGCCGTCCAGTTCGCGTACTCGCTCCGGCAGGTTGCCGAGCGTGAAGCTCATGTCGAGCACCTGGTCATAGAACGCGAAATCACCTACCGGCGACCAGTCCAGTTTCGCCTGGTCGGCCCAGTGCTGCTGGCGCAGTTGAGCGCCCGCTGCCTTCAGTTCATTTAGCGAGGACTGTCCCTTCCAGTAAGACTCGAGGGCGAATTTCAATTCCCGCTTCGCGCCGATGCGCGGAAAGCCCAGATTGTGCGTGATGGCCATAATTTGATAGAGGGTGGGTCAAGAGTGCGTCGATCATAGGGGTTGGGATCCATGAAAAAAAGTGGCATTATTTCATCGGCCCATTAGTTATTTTCATATTTCAATATGCTCGAACGTATCCACCTGGCGATCGTGCGCGAGGTTGACCGGCGGGGTTCATTGACCGCTGCCGCCGAGGTGTTGTGCTTGACCCAATCGGCGCTGAGCCACACGGTCAAGAAGATGGAGCAGATGCTGGGCACGGCGGTCTGGCGCCGCGAAGGCCGCAATCTGCGGCTGACGCAGGCGGGCGAATACCTGTTATCGGTCGCCAATCGCGTACTGCCGCAGCTGGAGCACGCGCAGGCACGTCTGGTGCAGTACGCGCAGGGTGAGCGTGGCACGCTGCGCATCGGGATGGAATGCCACCCCTGCTACCAATGGTTGCTTAAGGTGGTGTCGCCGTACCTGGCACAATGGCCGGACGTCGATGTGGACGTGAAGCAGAAGTTCCAGTTCGGCGGCATTGGCGCGTTGTTCGTCTATGACATCGACATCTTGGTTACGCCCGATCCGTTGCACCGCTCGGGCCTTCGCTTCGAGCCGGTGTTCGACTACGAGCAGGTGCTGGTGGTCCAGCGCGGACATGCACTGACACGTGGCACGCACGTCGAGCCGGCGCAGTTGGCCGGCGAAGTGCTGATTACCTATCCGGTCGATATCGACCGGCTCGACGTGTATGCGCAATTCCTGGTGCCGGCCGGCGTGCGGCCGAAGCGTCACAAGACGATCGAGACCACCGACATCATGGTGCAAATGGTCGCCAGCGGCCGCGGCGTTGCCGCGCTGCCGCGCTGGCTGGTGCAGGAATATGCGGACAAGATGCCGATCGAGCCGGTGCGGCTGGGACGCGACGGCATCGACAAGCAGATCTTCGTGGGTATGCGCGAGGCGGATGCCGATACCGACTACCTGGCCGCCTTCGTCGCGCTTGCGCGGCATTCAGCCCGCTATGCGGCAGCGTAACGTCACGGCGTGGCGGGACCTTCGATGATGGAGTCGACCAGCCACTCCTGCAACGACACCTCGATTGTGATAAACGAGCGGTTGCCGCCTCGTTGCAAGCGTCCCGCGAACATCCGCCCGTTCGGGTCCGCGACCATGCCGCTGATCGACGACGCACAGCCCGTTGCGGCCATACGCGATATTTCGCCGGACAGGCTCAGGATTTCGACCCCGGGACCCTCGACCGTGATGGCCGCGCTCGTACTACGCTGCGGCAGCAGCAGTGTCGCGCCGAGTAGGCTGCCGACCGCACCGCGTACCAGCGCCCGCTCGACCCCGTGCGCGTCGCACAGGTGTTCCAGCGACGTGATCAGGTCCTCGTTAGGTTTGACGCGCGCGACGACCAGCCGCCCCAGGCGGCCCGATTCGATCATGACGTGGTCTTTCATACGAGCGGTGTCCTTATCGGTTGCAACAGGTCGTAGGTGGTTTCCGGATCATGGGAGACGACCAGTTCCAACTCGTCGAACAGGCATACCCTGACCCGCATCGGCTCATGGCCGACCACGGTCCGCTGCAGGTCCAAATGGCCGCCGTGGTGCCTGCCGCGGGCATCGATCATGCCGCCATGGCAATGCAGCACGCGGCTGCCGTCCTCGCACCGACCAATCGTGATCGTCGCATCCACTAGCGTGACGTCGCCGTCACAGACGATTGGCGGGCCATACACGTACGGTGGGCCAGCGTGCGCGGCACGAATGATGACGTGATATTCGACGTGCGCGCATACGCCGCCGCCACTGATGCGCGCACAGCCGCTGCGCTGCGTGAAGCCATCCAGTGTCCGGTGCAGTGCGGTTGCGAAGTTAGCGCCCGGCGGCAGCGTGATGAGTAGCTCGTGCGTGCTGTGATGAGTCAGCACTTGAGCGATGCGTGGCGATGTCGGAGGCCCCGGATGGACGAATGCTGGGGGATGATGTGCCGGGCGCGGATCGGCCAGTGACGGCCATATCGGCGCCGTGTCGGCAGGGGGCATCGTCGGATGCATGGTATCGACTCTCCTCGGCCTTCTTCGACAGACGTCGATGGTCGTGCGCAAGTTCGATGCCGGCTCGGGGATGGGCCTGGTCCACCGCCTTTTCCGACAGCCCTTTTGCGCCGGGCGCGCGCCCCTGCCGTCCCGCCAATCCCGTGGCCGACCAGCTTGATGATAGTCTGCTAATAGCGGTTTTCGGGCCGAATCTTCAGCGTGAAGCCGCATCGTTTGTAATGTGTGAGGATCGTATCGTAAAGGTACGGCACTGTCTGGCGCGGCGATATCAGAAACGACTCCCGGTGCAGCTCGGTGACATCGACCGTCGAGTGGTGCGCAAGCGGATGCTGCGCGGGCGGCGCTGCGCTACGTATGCGTGTTAATGAAACGAGATTGGCGTGCGTAGCCCGGCCGTGCATGAGGTCGCGGTACTCGGCATGCCCGACTGCGCGCTACACAGGTCCGCGCTTATTCGTGTTCTGGAACGCGCTGCCCAAGTCGGCCTATGGCAAGATCGCAAAGAAAGGCGTGCGGGCCGAGCCCACGGTCGCAAAGAAAGACATGTGGGCCAGGTCCACGAAACGTGGGCGTCCTACCAAGCCTGCTCGTAGATGGCGAGGGCGTCGGCTTCGCGGACTTCACGCGGATTGTTCACGAGCAGACGGGTCTGCAGCATCGCATCAGCGGCCATTCTCGGCAGATCGTGCCGGCCGACGCCGACTTCGCGCAGCGTCCTCGGGATCCCGGTGGCGGCAATCAGCGCGTCGATCCGTGCAATCCATACCGCGGTCCTGGCTTCGTCGCTGCCGCGTGCGTCGGGCGCGACGATCGACGCAAGCTGCGCATACTGCTGTGCGGCTGTGTTCGCGTTGAAGCGCAGCACGTGGGGCAGTACGAGTGCATTGGACAAGCCGTGGGGCACGTGAAACAGGCCGCCGATCGGATACGCGAGCGCGTGCACGGCGGCCACCGGTGCATTGGCGAAAGCCTGCCCGGCCAGCATCGCGCCGAGTAGCATTGCCTCGCGCGCCGCGCGGTCCTGCCCGTTGTCGCACGCCGGCAGCAGGTGGCGGGACAACAGCTCCAGCGCCTGCAGCGCGAGTCTGTCTGACAGCGGGTTCTTCAGGCGTGCCGACGTGTACGCCTCGATCGCATGCACCATGGCATCGATGCCGGTGGCCGCGGTCGTCGCACGCGGCAGGCCAAGCGTGAGTTCCGCGTCCAGAATCGCGACGTCAGCGAACAGCTGTGGCGCGACCACGCCCATCTTGCGCGCCTTGCCGAGCGTGACGATCGACACCGCGGTGACTTCCGAGCCGGTGCCCGCGGTGGTCGGCATTTGCACCAGTGGCACGCGCGTGCCGCGTACGTTGCCTACGCCGTACATCTCGGCCAGCGGTTGCTGCCCGGCCACCAGGATGGCGATCAGTTTGGCCACGTCCATTGACGAGCCGCCGCCGAGTCCGAGCACGATTTCGGCACCGACGGCCGAAGCACGCGCGGCGGCGTGGAGCACCACCTGTTCGGGCGGATCGGCCACCACGTCATCGATGACAGTGACATGCCAGCCCTGCGCGGTGAGGTCCGCCAGCGCGGGCCCGAGCAGTCCGCTGCGATGCAGGAACGCGTCGGTGACCACGCACAGTCGGCTCAGTGTGCCGAAGTGCTCGCGCAGCAATGCCCCGAGCCGGCGTGCCGCGCCGAACTCCACGATCACGGTCGGCACGGTCTGAAAGAGCAAGGGGGTCATTGGCTTGCTCCGTGAACCATGTGGCTTCTGACATCGCGGCGTTCAAGCATCGGAATGATCTGACCGTAACCGATCTGCTGAAAATGCGGCGTTTGCCGATGCTCGTCCAGCCCCGTTGCATCGGTATACTGCTCGAGGATCACAAAATGGTCAGGATCGTGCGGCGAGCGGAAGAACTGGTAGTCCAGGTTCTTCGGCTCATCGCGCGTGGCGCGCGCGAGCGCGTCGAGCAGCGTTAGCACGCGCTCACTCTGCCCGGGCTTGGCGAAATAGTGGGCAATGACCTGCAAGTAGGGCGGCTTCACTGTTGATTCCCTCTTCCACGGTTCGTCGCGCGTTCCGCGCGGCGATCCAGGTTCCACAATTGACTGTCGCTGGTGGACACCGCCACCGCGCCGTGCGCCTGCGCCTGGCGCACATCGTGCTCATTGCAGACGAAGCCCGACGCGACGATCGGTGGCAGCGCCGCACGGTTTTGCTCACGCAGGTGCGGCAGCATCGGCGCCGGCATCAGCTGCACCAAATTGGGATCGCTCTGCTCGATCGCCTTGATGCTGCGCGGCCACGTCGAGCGGTCCGTCACGAAAACCTTCTGCATTGTCATCAGACCGGCGCGGTTGGCGCGTTGCACCGTCGCCACGCGCGTGGACACTAAGCTGGTGACGCCAATATCGACGAGATATTCGACGCCGCCCTTGTCCTGCGACAGCCCATCGCAGCTGTCGATATTGACGATCACGGACTTGCCGGCCCGCGTCAGCGTGACCACGACCGCCTGCAGCTTGCGCAGCTCGACGTTGGCCACGATGCCGACCTCGGCCGCGCTGCCGATGAAGCTGTCAAGCTGCTCGGTGCCATACAGCGTTGCAATCACAGGATGTCGGGCCAGACGCGCTCCGAGGGACTTGTCCATATCGAAATATCAGCTTGCCGGCGGGACGATGTCGTCATCCAGGCCGAGCTTACCAGGGTTGAGAATGTTCTTCGGATCCAGCGTACGCTTGAGCGCTTGTAGCACGGGGAACGCGCTGCCCAGCGAGTCGCGCATGTAGGGCGCGCGCAGTAGACCTACACCATGGTGGTGGCTCAGCGTCGCATTGTATTGGATCAGCACGGCATTGGCCGCGTCCCACGCACGGCGGTACCACGCGGCGCGCTGCTCGATGGCCACTTCGCCGCGCAACGAGAAGTACAGGCATGCGCCGTCCACATAGGCATGCGACTGATGCGCGGAGCCCGCCAACGTACCCGGCACCGATTGCAGCGCATCGACCACATCGCGATAGATCGCGGCCAGATCGCGCCAGCGCCCCGCCATCTCCAGCGTGTCGGCGACGAACCCCGGGCTGCGTTTGAAGCCCTCCGCGCTTTTGCCGGTCAGGTACCGCGTGTCGAGCCACTTCTCAAAGATCGCTTCCCCGGCCAGCGGCTGCCCTTGCGGCTTGCACACCTGCTCGCAGACCGCAATCCCCGCATCCACAATCTCGCGCGTGCCCTCGTCGGCGATCAGCAGCACATTCGTGTCTGGCAGGCCGAACTGCACGCCGCTTTCGAGCGCATCGTACAGACGCAGCGCCGCTGGTTGGGCGCCGCGCTGCATGATTTCGCGGCATGCGTGCAGGCCGGCGGCGAACGAGTCGAAGCCATAGGCAATCGCCCGACCGTAGTCCGGTAGGCGGTGCAGCTTCAATCGTGCGCGCACGATGATGCCCAGCGTGCCTTCGCTGCCGATGAACAGCTGCTGCAGGTCCGGCCCGACCGCTGCGCGCGGATAGCCGCCGACGCTGATCAGCGAGCCGTCGGCCAGCACGACGTCCATGCCGTATACCATGTCCTCGATCTTGCCGTAGCGCGTGGACAGCTGTCCGGCGCCTCGGCAGGCGATCCACCCCCCCACGGTGCTGATACCAAACGACGACGGCCAGTGTCCCGTCGTCAACTTGTGCTCGCGCTGCAGCGACGCCTCGAACACGTCGCCGAACATACCCGCCTCCACCTCGACGAGCTGGCTTTCTTGATCTACGCTGAGTAGCCGGTTTAGGCCGCATAAGTCCAGCACGATGCCGCCACGCACCGGCAGCGCCGCGCCGGTGACGTTGCTGCGCCCGGCCGACGCCGTCACTGGGATCGACGCCGCATGCGCAATGCGCATTACCGCCTGGACCTGCGCGACGCTGGACACGCGCACGACAACGGCGTGCGGCGTGGCCGGCCGGCCGGCGGTTTCCGTGACCATCGAGGCAGCCCACCAGTCACGGGTCCACGCGACCACTTGTGCCGGCTGTGTGATCACCTCGTCGGCGATTTCCCGCAGCGCGTCGCATTGCCGCTCCGAGACCTGCACCGGTGCGCGTTGCATGCTGCCGGCCGGCGCGTCGTACGGCACACTGGGCAGGTTCAGCGAGTACGGTGGCGGCGTGTGAGCGCCGACGACATAATTGCCGCGGTTGTAGCCGCGCTGAATGGCTTCCTTGCTGATCATCCGTTATCTCCGATGAGGACCGATTTCTCGTATTGGACGGCCGCGACGTAGTCGCGCACCTGGCTGGCGACGAGCGCGTCGGACAAGCCGAGCTCCGCCTTTAGAATCTGACCCACGCGCGGTGCGGCGCGGGCTGACGCATCGCGCGCCATCAATCGTGCGCGCGTGCGCCGCGACAGCACGTCGTCTACGCTGCGCGCCAACTCATGGCGCGCAGCGTAGACCACTTCCGCTTCGCTGTACGGCAAGCCCTCGACGATCGGGGCGAGCAGTGACGGGCGTGCATCGATCAGGTCGCTGACAAAACGTGCCTCGGTGCCGTAGCGCTCGCCCAGATGCGCGGCCAGTCCGCCCGAGGCGACGATCGCCTGCGGGTCGTAGCCGGCCGCGCCCAGCAGGTAGGCCGATTTCGTGCGGCATGGCGCGCGTTTGCCGATGACTGTCTGCGCCGCGTCGATGGTCTGCTCCGCCATGTGCCGGGAGGTCGTCAGCTTGCCGCCGACAATCGTCACCAGGCCGTCGGGCGCGATGTGGATCTCATGGTTGCGGCGCATCTCGATCGTCTTGCCGCCGGGGGGGCCGACCAGCGGCCGGCAGCCGGCGATGCTGCCCACTACGTCGTGCGGCTGCAGGTCCGTCTTCAAAGCCGAGCGGGCGCCTTCCAGCAGGAAATCAAGTTCTTGCCGTGTGCAGTACACGTTGTCCAGGTTGCCGTCGTAGTCTTCGTCGGTGGTACCCAGGTACGAGACGTTGCCCCAGCGGGTGATCGTCGCACGCCGGTTGCGGCCCGGCACCGGGATCGTGACGGTGCAGTCGTTGCGAATCTTCAACCACGGAATCGCCACATGCACGCCCTTGGCCGGTCGTACCTGGAGCGCTGGTGCATCCCCCTTGCGGCGCCCGTCCCAGTCGCGCAGCCAGACGCCGGTTGCCATGATTACCACGCCGGCGCGCACGCGGATCTCGCGGCCGTCGGCATGCACGATTGCACCATCGACGCGTCCTTGCGCATTACGGGTAACCTCGGCCACGCGCGCATGATTGGCCAGCGCCGCGCCGTGGAACGCCGCGGTGCGCGCCAGCGTCAGCGTCAACCGCGCATCGTCCACGCGCGCATCGAAATACATGAAGCCGCCGGTTAAGTACGCTTCGTTGAACGTTGGGCAGTGCGACAGCACTTCAGCCTTGGTCAGTTTCTGGTGCAGGATGCCTTCGCGCCAGCCGCCGGCGAGGTCATACGTCCACAACAGGCTCTCGAAGGCCTTCGCCAGGCGCTTGTCGAATACGCCGTCGCGCTCCATCACTGGGAACAGGAACGGCAGCCGTTGCACTAGGTGGCGCGCATTGCGGCGCAGGCGCTGCCGCTCCAGCAGCGAGTGGCGCACCAGGCTGAGATTGCCCTGCTCGATGTAGCGCAGGCCGCCATGAACCATCTTCGAGGATTTGGACGACGTCCCGGACGCGAAGTCACTTTTCTCGACCAAAGCGACGCGGTAGCCGCGCAGGCTCGCGTCCAGTGCCGCATAGGCGCCGGTGACGCCGCCGCCGACGATCAACATGTCGAATGTGTCGCCGCCCAGGCGCGCGAGCTGTTCCTCACGCACTACGCGCAGTGGCGACGTGGCCGTCATCGCAGCCCGATCCTGCCTGGGCCGTCTGGATGGTAAGAAAATCATACTGGTGAATCTCCGTACTCAACCGTGATCGAAATCGGCCGCATGGGCAAGTTCAGATTGGATGCGCGCGTGCCATCTCGCGCGCCGTTGTTGTCGCAAGCCGGTGTCGGGCGACGGCTCGAACACCGCGTCGGTGACCAGCGTGGCGCGTGCCGCATCCAGCGAGTCCCACAACAGGCCCGAGGCGCCGGCCAGGAACGCCGCACCGCGCAGGCTCGCGCGGTCGCTCTCGCGGATACGCCGCACCGGCAGGCCGCTCAGATCCGCCTGGATCTGCAGCAGCACGTCGCTGCCCGATAGGCCGCCGCCGACCACCAGCTCATGCACGTCGATACGTGCCACCGCTTGGTTCGCCTCCATGCATGATGTCACCGAATGGCCAATGCCCTCGAGGAGGGCGAACGCGACCTCTTCCCGCGTGGTCGCAATCGATATCCCGGATAGCGATGCGCGGGCGCAGGGTTCCATTTGCGGCACGCGCAACCCGGTCAATGCGGGGACGAACAGCACGTCGCGCGCCGACGACACGGTGCGGGCCAGGGCGCTGATCTGCGCCGGATGGTCGAACCAGCGCAACGTGTCGCAAACCCAATTCAGTGCGCAGCCCGTCGTGGCGACGAAGGTTTCGAGCGAATAGTGTGAAACGCCGCCATGGCGGCGTGCTGTTATGGCCAGCGTTGCGCCGTATGATGGTGGGTGCTGGTGCTGGTGCTGGTGCTGGTGCTGGTGCTGGTGCTGGTGCTGGTGCTGGTGCTGGTGCTGGTGCTCATCCATGAGCGTGGTGCACGGTAAGGCCGGGCCCGTCAGCAGGTCGACGAAGCTGCCCGTGCCGTGTACGCACATCGATTGCCCACGGTCGAGGCACCCGAGTCCGATCGCGCCGGCAAGCTGGTCGCCCGCGCAGGCCAGGATCGGCACGTCGATCCCGAGTAACTCGGGCCGGGTGCGGCCGAACGTGTCCGCGTCCTCGCGCAACGCCGGCAACAGCTCACGCGGAAAGCCCAGCGCATCGATCCAGGCGTCGAAATACCGATGCTCGCCCAGCAAATAGGCACTCGCCGAAGTCGCATTGGTCGGCGTGGTCACGCATGTACGCTCGGTGGATAGGTGCCATAGCAGCCAAGTGTCGATCGTGCCGAACGCGAGGCGGCGGGCGCGGAACGCGTCGGCGACTGCCGGCACCGTGCGTAGTTGATGGGCCGCCCATAGATACGGCGAGCGCACGCCGGCGGGTCGGCCTACGCCTGCCACCAACCTGCGGTCCCAGGTGGCGGCCAGGCGCTCGAGATCGGCCGCATGACGCGTATCCTGCCAGACCATCGCAGGGACCAGTGCCCGTCCCGTGTGCGTGTCCCATAGTACGGCCGTTGCCCGCTGGGTGGCGATGGCCACCGCGACGACCCGCACCTTTTGCTGTGCAGCCCTTGCCAGCGTCGCGTAGCAGACCGCGATGGTCTTGTCCAGGATCGCATTCGCATCTTGCTCGACGACCCCTGGTTGCGGACTGTCCACGTGTAGCGGCAGATATTCGAGGCAGGATACGTGTCCACTGGCGTCGACTAGCGCGGCCCGTGTGCCAGACGTGCCTTCGTCGATCGCAAGGATGGCGTTTCGATGCGCGGTCATGGTTGGGTCTTCTCGATGGCGGGGTTCGTCAACGCCGGCTTGGACGACGGGGCATTCTTGAACTGGGGTGCGTCCGGCTCGTTATCCGGAGTGATCGTTGTGCGCGTGGGGTCCCAGCGAATCGTCAAGCAGATCACACTGGCGACAAATGGCACGACGGCCAGGATCAGGAAGGTCTGCTCCAGGCCGTATCGTTCCAGGAACAGCGGGAAGACGAGCAGTCCCAGCGCCGCACCGATCGAGCCGAGCGCGCCGACAACGCCGTTGGCACTGGCGCGCAGTTCGCCGCGGAACGACAGTGACGACAGACTCTTGCCATTCGCTCCCGGCCCGCCGGAATGAAGCAGAATGAACAACGATGGAATAACCACGCATGCCCATAGCGGCATCTGGGCATGGAACAGGCCTAGTATCAGCAACATCGCGAAGACCGCTGCAAATCCCATGGCTGATGCATGCCGCAAGCCCAGTCGGCGCGCGATCAGCGGCGAAGTGAAGCCACCCGCGATACCAAATACGTTGAACACCAGTGCACCGAGCGTCGCGTACACGAAATCCTTGCCGAACAGCGCCGCGCTGATCAGCGGCAAATACCAGCCGATGGCGAAGTACTCGATCGATTGTCCGATCTGCACGGTGGCCGCCAGGACCGTGCGCGGCAGGTACACACCGCGAAAGATCAACAGCACGTTGGCCAGCCCGCGCGTTGCCGGGTTAACCAGCGGCACGCGCTCATGCAGCGGCGCAGCGACGAATGGTCGACCATAGATTTGCGCCATCGCGCGGGCCGCGTCATCCAGTCTGTCCCTGCGAGCGAGCCAGATCGGGCTCTCAATCAGGAATGCAAACTGCATGAGCAAAATGGCGACGCCAAATACGGCAGTGGCCGCAACCGAGTAGCGCCAGATCGAATCCCCAACGTTCCATGAGTGGAACAGCAACGCCAACAACAAGTTCGTGCATACCGCCGTGTACCACATGCCTTGCCACGCGTTCAGGCGGCTTTTCAAGCGTGCTGGCGTGAACTCGGCCAGCATGGCCATGGCGATCGCGAAATCGATGCCATACGCCATGCCAACGAAGAAGCGCCCCAGCAGGATCACTTCAAAGCGCGGCGCGAATACCACCAGCACTGCGCCGAGCACTGACAGCAGTTTCGCGATGACTAGGGGGCGGATCCGGCCCCAGCGGTCGGCCATCCAACCGCCGATTGGATTGAATGCAATCGCCACCCATGATGCGAACGACGTCATGAGCGCCACCTGCGCCGCCGTCAGATGGAGATCGCGCGTCATTGGCCCGAGGCCCGCGCTCAGCGCTGAATTCGAGAATGCGTCGAGAAACAACCCACCGAGCGACAGCCACCAGATGAGGCCGGCTCTGCCCGCGATGCGGGGCTGTGAGTCGAGGAACGATATGATGTCTTCAATGCCACGAATCTTGATCGCGATGGCTTGCACTGCCGGCCTCCATTCCCATGATTCTGTAAGAGGCCTGAACAGACAACGCGATCGATGCGCGCAAGAGACCATCTTACAGATAGTCTCTTGTCTAGATCTGTGCGCTCACTTTACGGCGAGTGCGGGCGGCGTGTCAAGCGCGGATGAACTAGCCGGATCCTGCGCTCATGGATTGGCGATAGCGCTGTAAGACGTCGATGTCATGGCCCGTCAATGCGCGTGGCTCGTCCTGGATGGCCTGGCAGTAGGCCTGCACTTGCGCGTCGTGCCGCATCCCCTCCAGCAGCAGCGTGGCAGCCGGTTCGTCATCTTTGCCCAGCGGCCGATATCGATTGCTGCGCATCGCGCGCAAAATGGCCCAGAGCACGGCCAGATGGCCGATCAACAACGCCGCGGCGATTTTCCACTGTCCGCCGTGGCCTGCGTCGATATCCTGCAGCGCGCGATAAATAATCATCATGCACAGCAATACGATGACCGCCGCCGCGCCGATATGCAGCCATTTGGCCACCTCGAACGCGACAGCATGGCGGCTGAGCTCGTCACGTGTCAACGGCCGTTCCAAGGCGGCGTTCGCGCGTGGACCTGACTCGAAGCTCATGCCGCCACCTCCGATGCCGCTGTGTCCCGCCTTCGACACCCGTGGCACCTAACCCGCAAAGGTGGGACCGGTCCGTTCGTGTCTTGCTGTACTGTCGCCTGCTGTCCAGGCCTGCCTGCACTACGCTCGTTCATTGTCAGCGTTGTTGCCTCCACGTTAAGGGAAACGGCCACGTGGCTTTTGCCTTCACATTGGCCAGCATGATCGAACCGTACAGATAGGGCTGCGCGCCATCGGGAGCGGTTCGATGTCGTAGACGCGCCTCGTGGTTTGGATGAACCCGGCGGCGCAATGCGGCGATTACTGCCATGCAATGAATTGCATGGCCTTTTGCGTTATCAATCGTTTGAACTGCATGGGATTCGTCAATTGAGGGCAACCGGCTGACCAGTCCGTTCAGGCGTACGTCTTACCGTTGCAATATCGGCTCATCGAGTCCGCGACAAGCAACGCTGAATTGACGCGGGCATAGGCCATTCAATCCATTGCGTTTGCCCGAACCTATGCACCATGTCGGATTTATTACGTTCATGGCGGATACCCTTTACCCCATCAATGGCAAGTCAAATCGTTGTACGGAATGCAAGTATTAGCGGCTAAACATCGTATGTCAAGCAATATTTTGCTGGGTTTCTTAAAAGAACATTGCATGTGATGCGCGTTTTCTCCTAAAGTTGGGGCCGAGCAGAACGATTCGGACATTACATGTTTTCAAGCGAAGACAAGGTTTCAGAAGAGTCGCTGGCGATTGCCATGCGAATTCATGATTTACTGAACCGCCATGGAGTTGGCAAACGCCAACATGCGGTGGAGGTACAGCGCATCCTTGGGCTAAGTTATTCCCAGGCTCACCGGAAGATGAAGGGCGCCAATCCGTGGACCATTGCGCAGGTCAAGGCTGTGGCGCAAGCGTATGGTGAATCTGCGGCGATGCTGCTCGATGGGCTGGACTCAGGCGAGCCGGTTGGGGCGCTGGCCGCGAAGATGCAAGAAGCGATGTTTTATGTGGGAGATGCTGAGTATCGTTGCCTAGCCGATATTGGAGAGAGGGCGCATGACGTATCGGGGCTGGAGTTCGTTGCGCTAAAGGAGGGCAGTCGCTGGAAGGTGTATCCGGTGGAGTCGGCATCGGGTGGCGACTATTTCGTGGTGGAGCAGATTCTGATTCGCCCTCGTGACGCGCCTGAGTCGAGCCCGGTCATTGCGATAGTGGACGACGATCCGCTATTGACCGCAGAGATGTGCTCGTATTTCCATTCGCATGGCTATATTGCCCGGCCGTACAATACGGAGGCCACGTTCCGCGCGGCGCTTGGGGAGAATGTGTTCGACGGGTTCATCGTTGACTGGCTACTGGAGACGGGCACGGCCGAAGCGATTATCCAGTCGATCCGTCAGTCGCGTCACGGCGACGCACCCATTTTGCTGCTCACGGGCAAGCTGGTGACAGGCGAGGCGAACGAGGATGAGGTGGCGCGGGTCATTCAGCAATACGATGTGAAACCCTTTGAAAAGCCGGCGCGACTGAATTGGGTGGCCGTGGAACTGGCGCGTCGGCTCAAGGCGGGGGGCCATCCGGCTAGGGCCGCGGGGCGCGATGCAGATAGATGACGTCCTGCTGCACGGGTATCAGGTTCTGGCCGCTATCGATGACGAAGTCGGTGCCGTTGTAGGCGGGGGAAGCCAGCAGCAGGACCGCCGCTGCGACATCGGCCGGGCCTGCCACCCTACCCAGCAAGTTGGACTGGCGGGCCGCGTAATGAAAGTCCGCATCAGTCTGGCTGTCGCTGGGCAACATTAACCCGGGAAAAACCGCGTTAATGCGTAAGACCGGCGCGGCCGAGATCGCAAGCATTTGCGTTAGGTTGCCCAGCGCTGTCTTTCCGACCGTATAAGTGAAGTGGTCGCGGTGGAAGTTGCCTTTCACCTTCTGGTCCACAACATTGACCACTGCGCCGGTTGCACCCGTGGCTCTCGCGCAGTCGTGGAAGGCCCGCGTTAGCAGAATCGGAGCCCTGCAGTTCACCGCCCATGCCTGATCCAGCGCCTGCACGGAGAAGTCGACGAAATCGTCTTGCCAGAAAACCGCCGCGTTGTTGACCAGCAGGTCCAACCGGCCGAAGTGCGCGAAGACATCCTGGATGAGCTGGTCGATCTGCGCGGCGTCCCGCAGGTCACCGCTGAAGGCCAGTGCGTCATACCCGGCATGCTGTAGCGCCAATGCGGCCGTTTCCGCCTCATCGCGCGATGTGCACGCGTGTACGGCCACGCGATATCCATTCTTCGCGAGATGCTCCAGGATCTGTCTGCCGGCCCGCTTGGCCGAACCGGTCACCAGTGCTACCTTATCGACGCTCATGAAGACGCTCCATCCAGCAAGTTTTCGAATGCGGCGCGTAGCGCGTCAATCCGGACCGGCTTCATCAAAAGTTCATCAAACATGGCCAATTGCGTTTCACTGAGTAGCTCCGGTGCCGATGCGCTTACGCCAATCAATTTCGAATGAGGTGCGCCGGTTTTCCGGATCCATCGCGCTAATGAAGCGCCGTCTTCCCCCGGCATTTGCAGGTCAATGAGCGCGACATCCACTTCCCGCTGGCTAAGCATGACTCTGGCGTCCCATGCCGAGTCCACGGCAGTAACGGCCAGGCCCAAGCTGCGCATGAGCGCGACCAGCGCATCCCGCATCTGGGGCTGATCGTCCACCACCAGCGCCTGTTTGCCGCACAGCGGCGTGTCCGGCAGCGCGCTTCGGCTGTCGCCGTCGGGCTGCGCGCGACGTATCAACGAGTCGGTCGATTCGCGAAACGTGACTTCGAACGTCGATCCAACACCGAGCGTCGACGTAACGGTGATATGGCCGCCGAGCAGTCGCACCAGCCCGTCGACAATGGCCAGACCCATGCCGATGCCCGTGTGGCTTCGCGTGTTGCCGTCGTCAAGCTGCACGAACGGCTCGAACAGCTTTTCCTTGGCCTGCTCCGGGATGCCAATGCCGTGGTCGGTCACCGCGATCCGCGTGACGCATTCCGATGCAGCAATGTGCTGCGTCGCACGGATCAGCACGTCGCCTTGGGTCGAATACTTGATTGCGTTGTCGACCAGGTTGAGCAGGATCTGCCGTATCCGTTGCTGATCGGAATGAATCAACCAGACGATGCCGCGCGTGTCGATTCGTACAGACAGCCGCTTGAGCGCAGCCATCGGCCGCATCTGTGTGGCGACCTGCTGCACGATATCGATCAGATCCACCGGCGCAATGCGCAACTTGAGCTTGCCCGCGTCAAGCCTTGCATAATCGGCCAGGTCTCGCAGTTGCGCGTCGATCTGTTCGGCCGCCTGCTCCATTCGCAACACAGCGCGCATACTTCTTGTCGACAGTTCGGCGTCCGCGAGACTCGAAAGACCGGCCGATATGGTTTGTAGTGGCGTGCGGATCTCGTGCCCGATCGCCCCTAGAAACGCACTCTTAGCTTTTAATGATGCATTGGCTGCCGCCGTCGCGCTTTGCTCGGCGATTCTCCAGGTTCGCTCCCGCCAGGCGGCGCGCATGCCACGATATGTGGCGATGGCCAACACGATCAATAGCGTGCTCGTCAACGAAGCTGCACTGATATAGCTCGCCCACAGCACTCGCCGTTTGTGTCGGAAGTCCTCCAACGCAATGTCGCGACGTTTGTTTTCCGCTTCGCCGATGCCTTGCGCCAATCGAAGTGTTGACTCGTCCAGCGCGTGCAGGTGGCCGGCGATGACGCGTGCCGTCGACCTGTCGCCTGGCTGCAGATCGACGATGAGCGGATCGATCGTTTGCAGGCAATGTCGGATTGCCGCGATGGCCTGCACGTAGTCCGGCACGCTCAGCTGTACCTGGGTAGTATCCGACGGCTTCGAAATAAGCGAGAACTTTGACACCAGGATCTCATAGGAGCGCTGGATCTCATCCAGGTCCTGGCTGTCGCCGCTCGCATACCGCAAAAGCAGGTTTTCCAGGCGATCTGCATTGAACTTGAACTGAGCGGGTGCCCAGTAGTAGTTTTCCTGCGGACCGGCTAGCTTGTACACGGACATGGGTTCCGTGCTGGTCCATTGAAGTGCCGTATAGCCCCATGCCGCTATCACCAGCGCGAGCGCCACCCCCAACAAGGTGCCTGCCCGCGACCAACGAAGCCATTGACACGTATCATCTGACCTCAATCGACTTCACCTGCCACACGAACCGCCCGGCGATCTCTGAGCGATTCAACTCCTTTGGGAACCGGTCGCGGGGATAGACAAGAAACAGCGGGCCGAAGTCCCTGAGCGTCAGCTGTTTGCCGTTGATCTGGTCGGCTAGAATCACGCCGTACCGGTGCGCGTCGCTGATCGGGACCGCATACGATACATAGCCATCGTGTGCTGTCACCCGGAGCGTCGTTCCCTTTGCGCCCACCTTCGATAGCACATCGCTTAAAAGCACGCCGGAAAACTGCGACGAGGGCGTCCAGTTCGTGGCCGTGGTGAACTGGGCACGCGGCATTGACCGCCATTCCTGCTCCGTGAAACGGTACATGTGAGTACCTGGCACATTCGTGCGTTGAATATTGCCGGTGACATCCAATTGCATCGGCGTAGCCTGTGCAAGGCCACCGAAGACGAACAGGATGAGCACGAGGCCTCTCGCGAGCGTTACAAACTTGTTCATGCAGGTTCTCCTGACGAGCCCATTGGCTCAAGCGGTATCTCGGGATTCACATGCTAGACAAGCGGTCCAATTGGTAGCCACGGCGACTGGCTGTGGAATGCGACATGCAAACCGTCGCTCAAATGATTAAACGCGTTCGTAAACAGCCGACCGCGTTGACTGCAGTGCATATAGGGTATCGACAGTGGGTTTGCTTGCGTGCCCGTCGTTGCGGGATCGACGCAGCTTTTCAAAAAACCAGCGTACCCGTCCAGAACAGTCGGTGCGCCGCATACCTTGCAGTGACAAACGGCCACATCGCTATCGATATCAGATAAGCGGACCCTCGGTGCAGCCATTAATAAATGGACAGATTTGTCTGGACGAGGTTGGAAACCAGGTCAGCATATCGTCGGTGTCCGTGTGTCGCAATGCTTGCGTCCGACCTTTTTACAAACAGACGGAATGCTTGCTTTTTATGACGAGGTGGTGGGTTCAGTGATGCGGTGGCTAGCCCACGCTACACCAGCCCTTTTGCGTGCTGGCCGCGGCTGGCGTATCGGTGAAGCGTTTAGCGAAGCATTGGTGTATTGCCAATGTGCTGCTGGGACGTTGCGCGCGGTATCGGTGGTGCAAAGCTGGGTAATTGCGAATCTGACGCGGCGTCAGCGTGCTGAAGGGCTCAATTTTATCTGAATTTCAGATATTTTTTAGGTTATCCGTTTTTCGGATATATTGCAAATATCCGGATTGCAGCTAAAATTAAAATAGCTGATTTTCGGGTACAAATCGTATGTCTCACACCCCGCCGTTCCAACTGCTTGTGACTGCTTTGCAGCTAGGTCAACTGCTGAAGGCGGCTCGCAAGCGTAGCAAGCTGACACAGGCCGAGGTGGCGGCCCGATTGGGGCTGAGCCAGAACCGCGTTTCCTATCTGGAACAACATCCGGACCAACTGAGTTTCAAGCAGTTGCTGGGCTGGTGCGCGGCCGTCGGCCTGGAACTGCGGCTGGGCGAGCGCGAGCGCGAGCGCCTCGAATCGACCAACAAGACGCAGTGGTGAGATGGGGCGGCGCTCGCACAGTCAAACCCTGACGCTTTGGGCCAACGGCGACTACGTAGGCCGCTGGACTATCACGGCCCGCGGCGACATGGAGCTGCAATACGATGGGGGCTGGCTTGCCTCTGCGCATGGACGGCCAATATCTTTGTCGCTGCCCTTTAACCTCAACAACGAGCCGTTGAAAGGCGAGCGCGTTGCCCATTACTTCGAAGGCCTGCTGCCTGATAGCGATGCCATCCGCAAGCGCGTTGCAGCCCGCTTCAAGACGGGGTCTACCGAAGCCTTCAACCTGTTGGCCGCCATCGGACGCGATTGCGTAGGCGCACTACAACTCCTGCCGGAAGGCGAGACACCTTCTGGTGTTGACCGTATCGACGGCGTTGTCGTGGACGACGAAGCCATCGAACGCCATCTGCTCGAAGTCGTAACCCCGGACCGCTTCGCCGGTGCGAGGGACCCTGACGACGACTTCCGGTTCTCGCTAGCCGGCGCTCAGGAGAAGGATGCTTTCCTGTGGTGGGATGACAAGTGGATGAAGCCGCGCGGCGCAACGCCCACCACGCACATCTTTAAGCTGCCGCTTGGCCTGGTCGGTGGTCGGCAGGCCGACTTCAGCACCTCCGTGGACAACGAGTGGCTGTGTCTTCGCTTGTTCAAGGCGTATGGCCTATCCACGGCAAAAGCTCACATCGCCACATTCGGCAAGCGGCGGGTACTCGTTGTCGAGCGATTCGACCGCGTGGTGTCGTCCGACGGCACGCGGTTGTTCCGGCTCATACAGGAAGATTTTTGCCAAGCCACTGGAACATCGCCGCTCGTAAAGTACGAGAACGAAGGCGGGCCAGGCCTCAAGCAACTGTTCCCCCTCGTGCAGCAGTCGCTGGATGCCGAGCGTGACCTGCGCGCCCTCATGGCTTCGCAAATCCTGTTCTGGATGCTGCGCGCGCCGGACGGGCATGCCAAGAACTTCAGCATCCAACTACAGGCCGGGACAGCTGGACGGTTCCGGCTCACGCCGATGTATGACGTGATGTCTGCGTATCCGGTCATCGGCGAAGGACCGAACCAGTGGGCCGAGCAGGACCTTAAGCTTGCTATGGCGCTGCTAGGCAAGAACCGGCACTATCGTATGCACGCCATCCAGCGCCGGCACTTCAATAGCACGGCCCAAAAGCTCGGCTATGGAGGAAACGCCGAGCCATTGCTTCAGGAACTGGTCGCTCGGACGCCAGAGGTAGTCGCGCAAGTGCAAGCGGAGCTGCCGCAAGGCTTTTCGCAGCAAGTGGCCGACAAGGTACTGGGCGGGCTATTGGATGCCGCCCGGGCGCTCGAAGGGATGCCGCCAGTGTGACGCCCGCGGCAGTCGTAGCAACGGGTAAGGACAGGCGACAACCACGCGAATTACCTTGTCGTGAAAGCTCCTTACGCCACCGGCCGCACTTCTGCCGCGAGACGAAAGAAGCGATGCCGCCAACGCTGGTCTCAGCACTTGCAAGCCCGCCGGAACAATGATGCGAAACTGACTATGATCGCCATGTTCATCCGTACGGTGACGCATGTCGCTTCCAGGTTGCCGTTCTTGATCAAGGGGACAAATTTCCGCGCACCCGGCATTGGCGAGGAGAGAATAAAATCTTTGCGAAAGACTCGCAGGTTATCGCGCAATCAAGGTCCAATCTAGCGCCTGCAATAATGAGAACTCGGTTGAACACAGTAGGGGGAACGGGGTGATGATGCAGGAACAGGCAGACAATGCTAAGGATCTGACGACCGATACCGATGTGAAGCTACCTGACGTTCAGGTGATTGCCAACCTGACGATAGGGTATGCGGCGATTCAAAACAATGTTCCGGTCATCCGTGAAATTCGGGTCACAAATGAGGGTGAAACAACGCTCTCTGATATTGAACTAATGGTCAAATGTGTGCCGGCTTTTGCTGAAAGTGCCCGTTTCCGTTTCGACGCATTGATGCCTGGAGAGAGCCGTCGCCTTGCACCGGTCGACCTACGCCCTGATCATCAGTATTTCAGCCAGCTCGACGAATCTGAGCGAGCGGTCATCACAGCAACGCTGCATGCTCGGAAAACGGCACTCGTAACGGCAACGCACAACATTGATGTGCTCGCCTACGACCAGTGGGCCGGCACACGGTCGCTACCCGAACTGCTTGCCGCGTTTTGCATGCCGAACTCGCGGGTCGTAGACAAGCTTCTCGCACGAGTATCCGGGTTGTTGCGCCAGACGTCGGCCGACCTGTCCATGGACGGATACCAGTCCAAGAATCGTGAGAAGGTCTGGAAACAGGTGTCGGCTATCTACAGCACGATAGTTGCTGAGGATATCCAATATTCCAACCCGCCGGCGTCGTTCGGCAATGACGGTCAGAAAATCCGGACGCCGGAACGCATTCTGGATGGCAAGCTCGCGACGTGCCTAGACCTCGCCATGCTGTTTGCGTCTTGCTTGGAGCAGGCGGGCCTGCATCCCGTTGTGCTGTTCAAGGAAGGTCACGCCTGGATCGGTGTCTGGCTGATAGAGACCAGTTTCCCGACCGCATTGGTAGACGACGTTCAGGCTGTTCGCAAGCGGGTGAAATCCGGCGAGTTCATGGTTTTTGAGACCACCAGCGTAGCAGGCGGACATAAACCGTCCCTTCGCTGGGCCTGCGCTCGTGGTCAGGAACACCTGAATGATGAGGACGAGTTCGTGTATGCAGTAGATATTCGGCGCGCACGTGAAGTCCAGCTTCGTCCCCTGCCATCGCGCTCATCGCAGGTCGATGCGTCTGCTGTCCCGATTGGCAAGACCGAAACGCCCATCATCGAGGACATGCCGCAATTGCCGCCGCTGGACCCGGTCGTCGTTCCACTGCACGATAATGTTACATTCGATACACCCGAAGGCCGACTGGCGAAATGGAAGAGCAAGCTGCTCGACCTGACGCTCCGAAACAAGCTTCTGAATTTCAAGCCGACCAAGTCGACGCTGCGCGTCATCTGCCCTAACCTGGGTGCGCTAGAAGACCGGCTGGCAGGCGGAAACGCATTCCGCGTTCGTGCGAAACCGAAGATGATGTCCGGTTCGGATGGTCGCGATGCCGATGTGTACACCGGGCGGAACGGTACGGCTGCAATGGATGACCTAGCGACCGACGCGCTTGGTCGCAACGAAATCGTCACAGACATCGACGAGGAAGCGCTGGAAAGCAGGCTTCTCGAGATATTTCGAACGGCCAGCACGGGCATGGAAGAAGGCGGGGCCAATACGCTGTTTCTGGCTTTTGGAATGTTGGAGTGGCAAGAGAGCCAGGATGCCGAATCCAGCCACCTAGCTCCTATTTTGCTCATCCCGGTCACGTTGTTCCGCCAATCCGTCCGGAGTGGTTTCCGCCTGGCCCGTCACGACGACGACGCGCTCGTGAATCCGACGCTGCTACAAAAGTTGCGGCAAGATTTCAGCCTGAGTCTGCCGTCATTCGACGTTTTACTGACTGATGATCGTGGTATCGACGTCAACCGGATTCTGCAGATCTTCCGGCTGCATGTGGGCGAAATGAAGGGATGGGAAGTCAAGGAGCAGGTGCATCTAGGTATCTTTTCGTTCACGAAGTATCTGATGTGGAAGGACCTCCAGGACCGCCAAAAGCAGCTTCAGAAAAACAGCGTTGTCGCTCATTTAATTAACCATCCCGGCAAGGCATTTGCTGACAGTGCGACTGGATTCGAGCCCAGTACCCTGGATGAGAAGTTCCGACCTCAAGACCTATTTACGCCGTTGCTATCGGATTCGTCGCAGTTGCGTGCCGTTTGCGTCGCTGCCGAAGGCAAGAATCTTGTCATCGAGGGTCCGCCAGGTACGGGTAAGAGCCAGACCATCTCGAACCTGATTGCGCACTTGTTGGCGACTGGGAAGACCGTGCTGTTTGTCTCGGAGAAGATGGCCGCGCTGGAGGTAGTACATCGTCGGCTCAGCAGCCTCGGTTTGGGGCCATTTTGTCTTGAGCTGCATTCGTCCAAGGCTAAAAAAGGGGAGGTTCTGAAGCAGCTTGGCGTCGCGCTTGATGCTGCCAGCACACGTACGGTGAAGGATTGGGAGCGGGAGTCAGAACGGCTTCTAACGCTTCGTGCAGACCTCAATGGTGTCGCGCGTGCACTACATCACATCCATCCGAACGACCTGGCCATTTACGAGGCCATCGGAACCAGCCTGCAGTATGCGCAGTGGCGGCCTGGCGCAATGCCGTGGGCGGATGCAGATGTACATGATCGTGTCCGGCTCGAGGCACTGCGTGAGAGCTGTCGCCAGATGGGCGCTCTGGCTGGCCAGCTGACCGGTTTGCAGAACCATCCTCTGGCAGCCGTCCACAAAACCGAATGGATGGCGTCCTGGCAGCAAGAGTTTCTCGACGCGGTTTCGGCGTTTGAAGCCCAAATCAAGAAGCTGGATGAGGCTGCATCGAACCTGCTGGATCAATTGGGCCTTCCTAAAATTGCTTTTTCCCTGAATGGGCTGGGCCAATTGGATGTACTGGCCGACGTGCTCTCTGCCGCGCCCACCGTTCCTATCGAGGTTGCCCGGTCGGCGCATGACGAATCCACGCGCAACCGACTTGCCAACCTGCGGCGCCATGGCCTCGCGCGCAATCAGGCATGGGAGCCGCTGAGCAAACACTACGTGGAAGACGTTGCCACCCTAAATGCGTCGGAGCTGAAACTGCAGTGGGCGGCGGCGACCCATACCTGGTGGCCGAAACGCCTATTTGCCCGGCGTGCGGTTACCGGACGATTGCGACTGTATCGACAGGACCAGCGTCGCCCACCAGGTGGCGATGTTCCGTCCATCATTACGGCATTGACCGCTGTCAATGCCGAGGACAAGATCATCGAGTCTATGTCTCATGACGCGTTGCAATTGCTGCATGAAGCGTTCGCTGCGTCGAAGACGGACTGGAACGCCGTCGAGTCGGCCGAGCGGTGGGCGACGTCATTTGCGGACGCGGTAGCGGCAATCGCGGACAACGACATCGAGCTGGCCCAGACGCTCCGCGCAAAGCTGCAGCCGTTTGTTTCCGACAACCGGGGCATGCTGAAGGCAGGCATGCCTCTCGGCTCCAGTTTGTTGGCGTACCGCGATTGCTATCGGGACGTCATGACTAAACTCCGCCAGGTCATTGAGCTTGGACACTGTCAGGCTGACTTCGGACTCGATCCAACTGCCGCCAGTGTGATTCCTCGGCTGTTGAACTTGCTTCAAAGATGGCAATCTGCTTCGCGGCAACTGCAGCCGTGGTGCCTGTGGCGGAAATCCCGCGCCAATGCAATCAACAGCGGGTTGCAGGGTATTGTGGATGCACTGGAGGCTGGCGAGGTGCCATTGTCCGCTGTGGCGACGTTCTTCGAATACAGCTACCAGAGCTGGTGGCTGCGCAAAGCGATTGACCGCGAGCCGGTGCTCTGCAACTTCTCGAGTGCCGAGCATAACCGCAAGATTGCTGAGTTCAACGAGGCTGACGAGCGGTTTCAGAAGCTGACCCAGCAATATATTGTGGCCAAACTTGCGGGCCAGATTCCGGCGAGCCTCGAGGTTGTGCCCGGTGCTGATTCTGAACTGGGGAAGCTACGGCGCGAATTACAGAAGCAGCGCAAGCACATGCCGATTCGGCAGCTGGTGCAAAACCTGCCGACTCTGATGACCCGGCTGAAGCCATGCCTGCTGATGTCACCCTTGTCAGTCGCCCAGTATCTGGACGCGTCGCACGCTCAGTTTGATGTGGTCATCTTCGACGAGGCCTCTCAGATTCCGGTGTGGGACGCCGTCGGTGCAATGGCGCGCGGCAAGCAGCTCGTCTGCGTCGGCGACCCGAAGCAACTGCCGCCGACCCGCTTCTTCTGCCGGTCAGATGACTCGGAAGTCGGGGCGGATAGCGACGATGTTCAGGACCTTGAGAGCATCTTGGACGAGTGTCTCAGTATCGGCCTGCCTGAACTGCGGTTGAAATGGCACTACCGAAGCAAGCATGAAGGGCTGATTACCTTCAGCAATGTCACGTACTACAATAACGAATTGGTCACGTTCCCGTCGCCGATGACAAATGACCAGAGCGTGCGCTTTGAACGCGTACTGGGTGTCTATGATCGCGGCGGTTCGCGAACTAATCGGGCGGAAGCCGATGCCATCGTCAGGGCAATTGAGCGGCACTATCTGGACTCGGCAAAGCGGCATCTGACGCTCGGCGTAGTGACCTTCAATCAGGCACAGCAAAGCCTGATTGAGCGGATGCTGGAGGAGCGCCGTCGAGCGTCTCAGCAACTAGACCAGGCTATTGCACAGGCGGCGCAGGAGCCGCTGTTCATCAAGAACCTGGAAAACGTCCAAGGTGATGAGCGGGACATCATCTTCTTCTCCATTACCTACGGCCCCGATGCATCGGGCAAGATCAGCCTCAACTTTGGGCCGTTGAATCTAGAGAGCGGCCATCGGCGTCTCAACGTGGCCGTATCACGTGCTCGTGTCGGTGTTGTGATTTTTAGCACATTGCTTCCCGAGCAGATTGACCTGTCGCGTGTCCGGGCTGCCGGCGTACGAGACCTGAAGAACTACCTGGAGTTCGCCATTCGAGGCCCACGCGCCCTGGTGGAGCAAAATGTGCCGACTGGACGGGAGCCCGATAGCCCGTTCGAGCAGCAGGTGATTTCCGCACTTCGTGAGAAAGGTTGGACTGTCCACCCGCAGGTCGGCGTGTCCGGATACCGGGTTGATATTGGCGTGGTCGACCCGCGTGCGCCGGGACGCTATCTGCTGGGCGTCGAATGCGATGGCGCCATGTATCACTCCGGCGCCACTGCGCGCGACCGTGACCGGCTCCGCCAGCATGTCCTTGAAGGGCTGGGTTGGGAACTGTATCGTATATGGTCCACGGACTGGTGGTTGAATCCGCAAGAGCCGATACGAAAGCTTGTGGCCCGACTGGAAGAGTTGGTAGCGACGGTGCCGACCGAGAGCGAACCGCCCGTTGAGCTGCCGGAAGAGGAGAAGGATGAAGAAGCGCCGCATGCTTTGTATGCCCGGGCCGGATCGGTCGTCGAGTCGATTGCGCCTGCGACTCAGTTGCTCGAATACGAACTGACCCGCTTGGACAGGGGCAACCCCCACCTCTTCTACGAGAGCCGCTCAATGCCGACTTTGGTCGAGCAGTTACTTAAGGTAATCGAAACGGAAGGACCGGTATCGCAGGCGATAGTGTTCAAGCGTGTGACGCGGGCTTGGGGGTTGTCTAGGGTGGGTAGTCGCATCGAGGCTCATTTGATTGCAGTGGTGCCCAAGCAGGTGACCCGTACGACGGACAACGACATCACTTTTTATTGGCCTGGGCATGCTAACCCAAGCACCTGGGAAGGTATCCGGGTACCAGGCGGTGACCCCGAAACGCGCCGCAGTATCGACGAGATTAGCCTCGAAGAATTGGGCAATGCGGCTATGTATATCTTGATGCAACAGGGTGGTACGTCGCAAGAGGGATTGGTAAAAGCGGTTTGCCGACTACTCGGTGTGGCTAGGACAACGGCCGATGCCGGCATACGGATTTCTCGGGCGCTGACCCACGGGCGAGTCCAGGCAACAGTGGCTATGGAGGGTGGTTCTGTTCGGTTGCGGAACTGAGTTAGCGTAGGGTAGGCGTTGTTTCAGGGCCGCGTTGATGTTCAGAATTGGGTCCACTCGCCGAATAGGCGGCTGGTTACTGGGTCGAGGAATGGCCGCGCCGGCTTCCAGCTGCTTCGTATTCACAGTCTTATGCCTACCCGCTATTGTAAGTGGCAGAGTGTGTCCGGACTTTCAAAGGACGTCAAAGTTGCCGGATTTGTCGAAACCGTTGAGCGAGGCGCTGGCGTTCTTCGATAAATTTTTCGATTGCTTGCTCAAGCGCATCGGGCTTAAGCGTCTCGGCAGGCAAACCGAGATGATAGACGAATGCGTCCATCGGCTCAGAAACTGAAATTACACCGCCACGCGTGCCTACCTCCAAACAATTCAAACGCAACATATCGGCAAGAATTTGCCCATCCTGAGCATCATTCAACGGAGCAAAGGGTGCATATATATACAGTTTGTTTGATTCAGCATTGAACCTTAGGTACAAACGCTCCCCCCACGCTAGCTCGATCCCTGCCTCGTCATTGGCATCCAATGTCAAGCCGGTGATACGATGACGTTGACCAAGTGCTTCAAGACACCTGCGCACGCGTTCTTTAGCTTGAAATTGCATGACTGCAAAAAAATGATTCATAGTATTTTTACTGTCAATAGATGCAATAGCACATGACCGCTCAAAGAGTGAAGTGCTGTTTTAAAAATATAGAAAAAACCTTTTTTGGATATTTGGCCATAATTTGCGAAAATTTCATCAAGACAGATAGTTTATGTTGGAAAGCTTGCTTTATTTAAGTATTTTTCTGAAAAAATTAATTTTACGGCATGTAAACGTTAATTTAATTTCCGTGGATTAATCGGTGATCATGTACATAATTTCTGTGCTGCTCAGAATAACAAAACGTAAAAATGTGTGAATTTTATTGGTGACTGGTTGCGCTGCTTAATAGCCGGCAGTCGTGCAAAAAATATTGTTTAAATATTTGTCAAAAATAAACGCTCAGATAGCTCACGGCATAAATGTCGATGTGCATTCTCTCAGTAGCCCACTTACACCCGTGCGGCCTCACTTGTTTATGCGTTTTGTCCTATAATTTATTCCATGTTAAATATAAGTTTTAGTATTTACCTGCGCGGCCGAAACCTTTTGTCAAACTTAATGCGGTTGTGGCATTTTGCTCTAATCCAAAAAACGTTTTTGTTGGATTATGCGCGCTGAAAGCGCAGTTTAAAATTTAGTCAAATCATTGTTTATTCCGAATAATAGCGAGAGCGCCCAGAAACGCGGAGGCGCTCGGATTTTTGAAGAGCCGATAGTGGTGAACTAATTGGGTCGGACTTTGAAACTGCTGATGGAGCTTTGGTTGAAGTCGCTCCTTCAAGGGGGCTCTTGGTCCAAGTATTAAAAATTGTATTAGATTGATTGTCGTAGGATTTTTGCTTATGATAATCTAATATAATGCGCTCTATAATACATGCTGCGACGTTGTGTGATTCCGGGCTTGGGTGTTGCTCAATATATCCTTGATCTTTAAAATGCTCCACGAGTTTATTTAAGCTCATGGTTTTCCCGTCAAATTCAACTTGGGTATCCTTTTCTGCTTCAAAAAGCTTCTTAAGGGTTTCGGGGCGCATTTTTTTCCAATAGTGATTAAGTTCATCCTCCTGGCCCTTGAGTTCCTTCTTCACAATTTTTCCTTCCATTAAAGCGATATTTTTGACAATAGGTCGACCGTATTTTTGTTTAAATTTTTGGATTAAGCCTTGCTGTATTCCCATAAGCATGTCTTCTCCGCCTGCAACCATATACGCAGCATAGATTCCATCTTCCCCTTTTTTGCGAAATGGAGATTTTATAGAAACGTATTGTTGTGCTGGCGATAGAACTGGTCGCTCGTTTGCGGCTTTCGGTTTTTTGGGTGAATATTCATTTTTTTTGAATCCAAAGTGTTTTGGAGGATCTTCGCGTGTAGGATAACCAACTCCAAGTCCGATGATAGATTTTTGAGTATTTTTATGTTTATTGTTCAATTGAGTTTTTATACCAGGATTGGTGTGTCTAGTATTTTCGGTTAGAGCAACGTCCTGATCCATCATTATAATTTGCTGAGGACGATATGGCAGTGTATCTGCAAACGCCAAGGCTGCAGCGCGCGCAGCGCCGAAACCGGTCAAGCTACCGCCGTACCACCCGACAAGGTGCAAATTTTTATATTGCTCCATCATTTCGTTAAGAGCAGCCTCATAGCATTTGAACTCTGTCTCATGAACAAGCAAATAAACTGATTCATCTCGCATATATTTTGGATGCCATGCGAGGCTACCGCCTGTTTTGCTTTTAAGGTCGCCTGCAATTTTGTTGGCGCTCCCGCCGCTTATAACAATAATTGGCACTTTATTTGACTGCAGATCATATTCTTGCCCGTTATGTTCTTGTGTGCCCTCTCTTTTTCTGAATGAGAGCCAGTCAGCTGGATTATCTTTATAATTGCCTTGAGAAGCGAGTTCTTTACATGTGGCAATTCTTTTTTCTAACACTTCTTTCATGTATTCAAAATTTTTATTTTTATCACTTGATACGGTGACGGGAGCATATTTGCAGCTTGGTCGCGTTTTTTTGTCAGCCCATCGAGGGTTTAAATCTATCTTAATTGCAGGTTTCCCTGCAGGCGCAGTGCCAGAATTATTTTTTATATCAGGAGCGCTACGATCTCCAGTAAGATGAAGTTTAGGGGTATAGTATCTTGAATTTTTTAAAGAACTTTGGTGACCTTTCGAAACAGAAGCGTGTGCTTCCGCCGATCTGGACGACCTAGAAGGATTTGTAGAATTATTTTTTAGCTCTTTGCGGCCAAGCATAATTTTCCCTCTATTTTAATTAATTAAAATTATTGAAGTATAGCTATATCCAAATTATCGAAAAACAAACTTCTTCCTTATTGGCATCTTTCTTTGCGCAATGCACAGAGCATTTGGACTGTCAATCAACGGTCAAACCCTCAATGTAGAATAATTTGGGTGATCTCTATTTATTTTGGCGGCGATCGACTAGGTTATGTCTGATGGATCAAAATTATCTAGAGCGTGTTATGTACTTTGCGAGATAGGCGCGGCATGAACGAGCATGAGCATGGCAAAGCGGCGAAATGCAAGCCGACGAGCGTTTCGGGCAAACGCTCGTCGTCACGAGCGAGTCTTCGAAAGCGATTAAGCCATCCAAGACTGCGCTCGATGACCCATCGGCGCGGCAGCAGGATAAAGCCCTTCGTTGCCTCTGACCGTTTGATAACCTGCAATTCGATGCCTTCATCTTACGCGGCTTGCGCAGGCTCTTCTCCTGTATAACCTTGGTCGGCAAAGGCAAGCTTCACGCGCTGCCTGCTCACATGTTGTACCTCTTGTGCCAACACCTGAACCTGTGCGCGTGCTTGCTCATTGGCCGGCGTGACATGGACCGCCAGCCAATGCCCGGGCGTATCGACGGCCCTATGCACCTTGCTTGCCCGTTTGCGCTTGTCGCCGTCGTAGCTTGCGCGTGGGCCACTCTCGCAGCTCGAGTGCAACGTACGCCCGTCCAGAACCACCGCACTGGGCTGGGCTTGCCGGCCCTGCGCAACACGCAGCACCGAACGCAAATCTTGAACCATCGCTTTGAAGCTACCCGCTCGCAGCCAGCGTTGAGTTTGCTGATGCACCACGCCTCCCATGGCGGAAAGTTCGCCGGCAGCATGCGCCATGCAGCGCCTGCACGAGCCAGCCAACTCAGCGCGTTGCACAACTCGCGCAATTCATACCATCTTGCGGTGCGTCTGGCTCCATCAACGTCAAATACGGAGCAGCGAAGCGCCATGCTTCGTCTGTCACGCCGCTCGGATAGGGTCTGCGTTTCTCCATCTCGATTCGATTCTGAACCTCGCTGAAAGTGCATAACACGCTTTAAGTCCGCAAGAGCCTGGCTTGCCACTCGTTATGGCATACGGTGTCAGCAATGATGAAGAGCGCAATATGCGCGTCCCATGCGTCCCAGTGCGCAACCTGCCAGAAGGTTGTAAATTGCCAGGGCCTTCTACACAATGGGAGCGACGTAGATGGGACCGCAGTGTGCTATATCCAAAGGGAAGGATACCGACCAACACATAGAAGTTCTGTCGCATTAATGTGGCGATGCCGCCAGTTGCCGGGACAAGTCGATCATGGACTCGGCGAGAATCATCCTGTGTGGCATGGGGCCCTCCAGCCCTCCGGCTCACTGGGCCGCGGCGCGTCTGCCCACCGGGACAGTGCGATAGCAGATATACGCATAGAGCGTGCTCTTGGGAATGTGCGGCTGTTGCGCAATCTGCTCAACGCTGAGCGGCCCCTCGCGGTACAAGGTCTCGGCGATATATGCTGTCACGCAGCAGCCCGCGCGTTTTGGAATGCAATCACCTCCCACAGGCAACAGTTACTCTTCGCCAACGTCTGGTGTACCCGGTGTCGCGACGTAACGACGATCGTCGATTTTAGTGGTCGGACTGAACGCGGGGATTTCGTGCTGCAGGGGCGCTGCAAAATCTGCGGCGGTGAAGTCGCACGCTCCTGCAACTGCCCCTTCCATTCCGTGACCTGATTCGGGCGCACATTGAATGGGTGCGCCAATCCTGCCAGCGCTCGCTCACCCTTGACCGCTGCCATTGCCAGCTTTGCCTTGACCGCCGATGAGTGCTTCCGTCTCGTTCTCTTCGTCATTTCCTGGGATCCTTTGCCTGCATTATCGCCGGCTCAGGGCTCGGACATTTCACTTATCAGGATGTCCGATTGCAAGGCTGCCTACGCTAACTTGGACCCTAAACGTCACACGATATGTGAGAGCCAGCTTTTAAAAAGCGTTGACTGGGCGAGTTAGGATGGACTAGTATGAACTTAAAGTGTGTTATGCACTTTCAGCGAGACTCGACGCAGACGATGTTTTGTCAGCAGCGCGAGTATTCGCGGCCAATCTAGGCAAGCTTGATGCTAACGTGAGTCCGCTCGTGTCAGAAATTGAGGCTGGCGGCTTTTTAGAACTGTCGGTAGCTTACGCTGCAATGGCTCGCCATCTACCGGCTATCCATCATGACCTGTTCGATTGGCTTCTTGCTGCACAGGCGTTGTTCGAATCGTTGCGCGTATTGATATCCGATGGCCATTTACCGAAATACGCTGATTTTGTGATTTCCCTATAGGGAAAAGGATTTATTTTAGATTTCGCAAGGGCTTGGTAATGGAACGGTCGATTTTTAGCTGAAGGCAATGGAGATCATCAATGGGCAAGCTGATCGTCGTGACGGGTGCCATGCTGGTTTTTCCGGTTCAGATTCAGGATGTACTATTCGTGCCCCCGATTCCTCCACGGCCCCTGTCGGGAAGCGGCTTTGCCAAGGTAAAAGGGCGGCCGGTTTGTCAGCTGGGCGATGAAAAGAAAATCATCGTGACAACTAGCTATCAGACGGCTTCGGCTTCCATTCCAGGCGTCGCTATTTTGACGGTCACGCAGGCTGAAACCGCCAAGCGAACAAAGAGCCCGCTGCCTGTCATTATTGCGCCCAGTTGGGACATATTATGTACCATCACGGTTCCGGCACAAATACCGGGTACGCCCCCTGTTCCACAACCCCATCCACCCGTTTCAGGCAAGGCTACCGTGATGGCCAATCCCAATATCAATGTGATAGCGAACTAGGGCATAGGTTGCTCATCTATCTAAAAAACACTTCCCACACCATTTTCTCCTTAAGCATCATGAGGACTTCGTCTGAATCAAAGCAAGCATCCATTCAGGTTTGCAACATGCGCGAAACAGCTGGCACAATCGCATGCACTCCCTTGATAATCCTTATGGGGAAAATAAGACTTTAATGTGGTATGTTTTTTTCTATAAAAATGAATCGATCTTTATTTCGATAGCAGTTAGCATCTGATAGGATATGCGATTGTGTGCCGCAATTCATTTTCTCATGCTGTTCAACGATAGGAATAACATGACGTGAGGAACCATAAGCTCAATGCGACTGAAATCATAGCGGTGTTACAAGCACTTCGTGAGGGTGAGACGGTGCCTCAGGTTTGTTGCCGATGGGGTATCAGTGCAACGACGCTTTATCAATTAAAAAGAAGTTATGACGGTCTGAGTGCACCTGTATTTGAACGTATCACCGCACTGACGCGGGAAAACGCACGGTTGCGCCAGCGTGTGAAATCGCTTGAACGCGATAGTGAAGTACTGAGCGAGGCGCTTCGAGCGCAGAGTCTCAGCACACACAAGCGTCGCAGGTTAATCGATCACTTAAGGCAGCATTTCACCGTGAGTCTGGCGCGTGTGTGCCGCTTAGTGGGGATGTCGCGCACCCTTTATTATTATGAACGTGGCGAACTAGGAGGAGAACAAGATGGCCCGGGCTTTGACCGAAGCTCGGTAAAATCGTCCGGAGATGGCCTTACTCAATCGGACAGACTTTGAAGAAATGAGCAAGAAGGCAAGAGAATTTTTAAGAAATGCCTTGCGCAGGTTGCGGTGAGACGCCGAATTCCGCCGCTCGCCGATGTCATTGTTTGATGACTCGCTCCCTGTAGCACCGTCCGTAACGGTCTGCTCCGGGGGGCGTGGACGTCATGCCGAAACGCATCGCGTTGTAGCGCAGCACTGCAATCTTCCGGGCGGTGGCTGTTAATGTCTTTGCTTTACCGATACGCGCTGTTAAACGACGATAAACGCCCGAACGCCGTATTGGACTTGTTCACCGTGACGGCAGCCAGCACAAGGTCTGGCCGTATCTGCTGCGGAGCATGAAGATCGAGCGGGCCAACCAGTTGTGGGCGCTGGGTACAACCTATGTTCCGATGATGCATGGCTTCGTGTATCTGACGGCGGTGGTGGACTGGGTTAGCTGCAAGGTACTCGCGCACCGGGTCGCCATCACGCTGGAAGCAACGCACGCTGTCGAAGCGCTCGAGGACGAGTACGCACGCTACGGCAGCCCAAACCCGCGAACACAAACCAAGGCAGCTCACAGCGAACGCGTTCATTGAGGCCGTGCCGTGCTGGGCCGGAGCATTCGAGTGTTAATAATGGGCAAAAGAAGTTGGCGCGACAATGTATTTGTTGAACGAATGTGGCGAAAAATCACTAAAATTGTCCGAATAACTGAGGCCAACTCCGTCATCTACTACAAGAATAGATTGTACTAAACTATTTTTCACACTGGACTAAACTTTTAGCCACGGCGATACACTGCCGACTGAGAACGAAGCATCACTCGGGCGGTGCTGGCGCAGCAACCGAGTCAGAGAGGTGAAGGTCCAGCGCGAATCGGGTGAATTGTCAAAATCACGAAGCATAAAAAGGATACGAAGATGACAGCACTGAGTTAGCCTTTATCGCTTGTTCAGCCGCGGGCGGGTGTCGATATTCGAAGCGTTGAAGCTCGACTAGCTTAGCCGGTCAATCCATTCTCTCAATGAAGCGACGTATAACCGTCGATGAGTTGGGCGCGTCTGTCAGTGGACCAAAATATCGCTGAACGGCACGGTAAACGTCGTGTCCACTGTACGTAATATGTGCTAGTCAAACGGCACGGGCTCATGATGCAATCGGGACGCAAGGTTTCCTAATACACAATAAAGGAGAAGTTATGGCAACCACGGCAGATCAAATCGCAACAACCTACCCGATTCCGGTTTACCGGTTCAAAGTGATGATGGGCAAAGACGAGATGGCATTTAGCAATGTCTCGGGGTTGGATTTGGGATTTGAGACGATTACCTATAAAGATGGAGCGGGACATGTGTACCGGATGCCCGGGCAGGCCAGTGAGTTAAACATCACATTGCGGCGGGGCGTGATTAAGGGTAAAAGCGAGCTGTATGACTGGATTAGCAAGATATCGAAGAACTTGATTGACAAACGAGACCTCTCAATTAGCCTGACTGATGAGGCGGGCACCGCGTTGCTGGTGACGTGGAATGTGACGGATGCATTCCCGAGCAAATTGTCGGGGCCAAGCTTTGATGCGACAAGCAATGAGGTGTCGATCGAGGAGTTGACGCTTGTAGCCGATCGATTGACGATAACATTCCACTGAAAGCGCGATCAGCGGCGCATGCCGCCAGTGCCCTATCCCGATTGAGGTAAGAACATGGCTTACGATTGGCCGGGTGTCTATGTCGAAGAAGATAAAGGTCTGTCCTTGGCGATTACCAGCGGGGCGACCGCGGTGCCGGTGATTGCGTACGACCTTGGCGATGCTAAAGATAAAACTAAAGCGAGTAATCAAGAATTAATCTCAGCGCCGACCCGTATCGATTCATGGATGGCGTTCGTAAATTTGCCCAATGTTCAGACCGTGGCCGAGAACGAGGCAAAAGATCCAAAAAATCCTCTTACAAAGCATCTGGTCGATTACTCACTCTATGTTGCGTTAAAAACCTATTTCGACAATGGCGGTGGCTATTGCTATGTGTGTCCAACGAACGGAAAAGGTGATACTACCGACACCTTAATCAAGACTGTACCCGAGCTGGATGACGTGACGTTAATTGTTCAAGCGGGGGGGCCTAAGTTGGCAGACGCGGTCTTTATGCCAGGTACAGGTTTATGTGCAGAGGGCAAATCGCGCTTTGCGATCCTGGATGGTCCATCCATCAAGCTTGCCACGGATCCCAGTCAGAGCATGACAAAGGATTATCCTAATAGCTCATATGCTGCTGCTTACTATCCCCCTTTGCAGGCAAACTGGGCAACGTATGTCACGACGGATAAAGGTACAGGGAAGGATGCGCAGGTCATAAAGGATATCCCGGTGAGTGCGGCGGTTGCTGGCGCATACTGTGCTGTTGACCGTGACCGCGGCGTGTGGAAGGCGCCAGCCAATGTTCCGTTACAAGGCGGGGTCGTGCCAAAGTTTGTTGTATCCGATGCCACCCAGGGGATCTACAATCAATATACCAAACCCCTGAACATCATTCGCTGCTTTCAGACAGACGTGCCATTGGTGTGGGGTGCGCGCACGCTGGCAGGCGACAGCGAGAAGGAGCGTTGGCGATACGTGCCGGTGCGGCGGCTATTCGGTGCGGCGGAAAAAGATATCAAACGGGCGATGGCGTTTGCGGTGTTCGAACCGAATAACCAGCCGACGTGGGAGAAGGTGCGGGCGGCAATCGATGCATATCTGTACGGTATCTGGAAGGCGGGCGGGCTCATGGGTACGAAGCCGGAGGAGGCGTACTTTGTGCGGTTAGGGCTGGGGGTGACAATGACGCAGGACGACATCGATGAAGGCAAAATGATTGTCCAAATTGGCATGGCGCCCGTGTTTCCTGCGGAGTTCATTATTTTGCGCTTCACTCAGGACATGCACACCGCGTAATGCGGATGGGTGATCGAGCGGATAGGCTGTACTAAAAATTAAGAATGTAGAAATAGTGAGGATAGTCATGGGTGGACCTTATAAAGTTCCCGGCGTTTATATTGAAGAAGACCATTCGTTGTCGCTGAGTGTGCTGTCTGGTGCAACGGCCATTCCAGTGTTTGTTGGACAGTTTTTTAAACCCGGGGCGAACCAAGGGGATGATCCAATACTAGTGACTACAGACCCTGTAGTCTGCATCAGAGTGAATAACTGGGCTGAATTTACTAAGCAGTTTGTTAGCGCGCTTGATTTAAAGGAAGCCCAGCTCACCGTGAATAACGATATCATTCAAGGTAATTGTAAAGTTGTACCCGACTCCGCCAGCGCCGTATCGATACAGGCGTATTTCGAAAATGGCGGCGGGCCATGTTATATTTTATCAATTCAGCAATTAACATCACAAGCCGATATTGAAAGTGCAATTCTGGCCTACCCTGACATCTCACTGCTGTGTTATTGTGGAAATCAACCGTCGGAGCCGGAAAACGTTAAAATTACCTTCAAAAACTTGATTGATCCGCAGAAAAATCTTGGCTATTTTGTGTTGACGGACAGCGATCTTGATAATGTAAAGAATATCGATTTCGGTAATAAGGAGCAGGTTGCGATTTACTATCCGGCATTGCAGATGAACTACCAGATGACAATACCTGATGATAATAAGATTACATTAAAAGGAAGTTTTAAAAGTTTTTCATCTTCCGGTACACCCTTGCCGTCAACACTTAAATTGCTGATTGATTATAAGCCAAAAAATGATGCGGAACAGAGGGATAAAGATGAACTGATTGGAAAGATTAGGTCGTTGTCAGCCATTCCCCTGCGTGCAAGTGGAGTCATGGCGGGAGTCTATGCGCGTACCGATGCATTGCGTGGAGTATGGAAGGCCCCGGCAAATGTGACTTTGTCGTCGGTAAAAGGGACGGTGTGGCCTTGCCCAACACCGCAGGGAGTAATCCAGAAAGCACCTCAGCCGGTGACGGTTACCGATGAGATTCAGGAGAAACTAAATCCAGTAGGCATCAATGCAATCCGATATTTCACGAATCAACAAGCTTATGTAGTCTGGGGAGCCCGGACGCAGAACGGTACCGACGACAATCCTGATAAGCGTTGGCGGTATATCCCAGTGCGGCGATTATTTAATGCGGCTGAACGGGATATCAAGGCCGCGATGAGGCAAGTCGTGTTCGAGCCAAACAGTCAGCCGACATGGGAAAAAGTTCGTGCGGCTATTGATGCTTACCTACACGCGATATGGAGTAAGGGCGGCTTGCAGGGCACAAAACCGGAAGAGGCGTATTTCGTGCAGGTGGGCAAGAATGTGACGATGACCGATGCCGATATTCGCGCGGGCAAACTGATTGTTAAGGTTGGAATGGCTGCGGTGCGCCCGGCCGAATTTATTATCTTGCAGTTTTCACAGAAACAACAAGACGAGTGAGCACTTGAGTTTGGCACACCGAGTGCCGGTTGGAGGCATTAAGATGCGTTGAGATTGACGAATCTTGGAGTTCGAACAGTGCGTCATGAGCAACCTGGTGTCAGTTTTAATTTTCAAGATGAAGCCCGTACGACAACACCGGCCGATACGACGGTGCCGTTATTTGCTGGCTATACAGAAAAAGATCCGGAATCACAAGATCTAGCATCAAAGTGCCCGAAGTCCCCCGTCTTGCTGAATACGTTTGAAGATTTTACGCAGGTTTTTGGTGGTTTTCCGTCATCTAATCCACGGGTTCCGTTGACGCAGGAAGCCGCTTTCTATTACACCGTGAGACATTATTTCGATAACGGTGGTAGTGCGTGCTATGGTGTTTCATTGGGAAGCTATGCGAATTTTCCAGAAGGGGACGACTATTACGCACGGCAAGACATAGCCGATTGCATCACCAGAACTGACTGGAATGATTTTCTTGAGCAGGCGCTAGATGCAACGCTGCTGGCGGTGCCCGATATGGTGATGCTATCAGCGCCCCAGTACTATCAGGCAAACGGCAGCGATCAGTTGAGCGATCAGCAGGTACCGCAGGAAGATGCGGGGCTTTGGACGTCGGTGTGGAAGAAGTTATTAGAAACAACCGAATCTCATCGGCAAGTTTTTGTAGTACTCGATGCGCCGGACAATCCGAAGCTTGTGCGCCAGTGTCTGGATGGGCTGGAGAAGTCAACGGATGAAGCACTGCGCGCGCGCGGTGCGGTGTATTGGCCGCGTCTGCAAACGAACTATTACGTTGATTATGATGACGGCCGTCAGCGTATTCGACGCCAAATCGTCGTTCCACCTTCAGGCGCTGTGGTTGCAGCGATCGGTAAAACCGACCGCGATCGTGGTATTTGGAAGGCCCCGGCCAATGTCGAATTAACCCAAGTGACCCGGCCTAACTATCGGAGCTGGCGCGATGTATTGCTTTCTGAGCCGCCGTTATTCGATGAAAATAAAATCAGCATTAATCTGATTCGAAGCTTCGTTGGGCGCGGGGTGCGTGTATGGGGCTGCCGCACGTTGGTTGCCCCACCGTTGCCGGACCGGTGGCGCTACATTCAGGTACGGCGCACGCTGACCTATATCGAGACCACTTTAACGAACATTGGCCGTTATACGATGTTCGAGCCGAATACCGCGATTACGTGGACGACGCTCAAAAGCTTAGCGCGTGCTTGGCTACGCGATCTATGGCTCGCGGGAGGACTGGTTGGAGCACAGGAAGGCGATGCATTCCAGGTCTTGTTAGGACTTGGCGAGAGCATGACGACAGAAGATATTCGATCGGGCCGGTTAATTCTGATCGCGAAGCTTGCGATGCAATATCCGGCGGAATTTATCGAGCTGCGCGTGTTGTTTCAAACGGGCAGCGATGCTGTGCTAACGGAATCGACGGAGAAAGCGACATCATGAGCAGTGCAATTTTATCAACCGCCGAGGCGATGGCTAAGGCGCCGATCACCGGTGATTTTTACGCGCATAGCCACCGGTTTCTAGTCCAAATCTTTGCTAAGAAGAATTGGGGATTCACGGGTAATCTGCAAGCGCTCAATGTACTGCCAACGGTCGTTGATTTTCGTTTTCAACGCATTAGTGGACTGGGCCGGACGATCCAAACACAGAAGTTTCATCAAGGCGGTGATCCTATTAACCAGATTCACTTACCGAAGGAACTTATACAGGAGAACATTGTTTTGGAGCGCGGGGTCACGACATTATCGCCGTTGACGACAATGTTCATCGACACGATGCGTCAATTCAAAAGCCGGTACCTGGTGGTGGTTATCTTGTTGCTTGATTCATCGTCGTTGCCGCTGTGCAGTTGGATCTGCATGGATGCTTTACCTGTGAAGCTGCAATGGGGTGAACTTGATGCCAATAGCAACACCGTCTTGCTTAATACGATGGAGCTTGCTTGCCGGGATGTGCAGTGGATGGGGTTGGTGGCATGATTGAAATTCATGAATTGATCATCGAGGCGCGCATCGGTACGCCAGGGACATGGAGCGTGCCGGCGACCGCTCTGAGTACGGCTACGTCGCCCATACCCTCTCAGGAAGCAACGCAGTGTGAGGCGCGTTGGGTGGATGCGATTGTGCGGCAGGTCATTGAACGGCTGCGTGATGAATGGCGTAGTGATGTCCACGGAGGTAGCGTATGAGCGGGAACAATCAGTCGCTGCAGAAATTGAAAATGACACCCTATTCGCTGGACAAGGGGGGCGCGCTCAAAAACTTGGCCGGGCCCTTCGAAGTTTTGTACAACCCCGAATCATTGACGATTGGGTATGGTGCGGATTTTCGGAAAGAGTCGCTGGCCGATAGCTCCAATACCCGCGTCAAATTCGGCGCGGTGACACCTAGCACGTTGGCGGTGGAGTTGATCCTAGACAGCAGTTTGCCAGACAGCAAAACAAGCGTCGATGAGCAGTTGTCTAGTCTGTACATCACGTTTTTTAGGATCAATGGTGCGGTGCGTACACCCAACATTGTTAAGGTCGAATGGGGCCATTTTGGCTGGGCGGGGCAAATGAAGTTTACCGGTTGGATGACGAACATGACGGTGACATGTTCGCTCTTTGACCGCAGTGGCGCGCCTCAACGTGCCAACCTCTCAGTCAACTTCCTTGAAGAGTTGGAACTAGATATGGGAGGCAAGGGGGGCAGCGGCGGTAACGTGTCGCAGGGAGGTGGCCAAGGCGGTAGCGGTGGTAGTACGCGGCAAGCCAGCATGTTGTACGAGGGAGGGACCGTTCCAGATGGTGCCGCATTGGCTCATATTGCCGAGGGGGCGTGGTCTGTGCCGAGCCAAACGACGGCGAGCGATTACCTCTCGTACGCCCGTGTAAATGATCTGGATAGCCTGGACGCCTTGACACCTGGCCAATTTTTGCGTGTGCCTGGCTCTAGGGAGGCGTGATGGCGCTTCCCTTTGCGAGTAAAAGATTTGACATCCAGGTGCAAGGCCAGCCGCTGTCTAAGCTTGGTTTAACGGTGATTGAAGCGCAAGTTCAGTATGCAGTTAACCGGATTCCAATGGCCCGGTTAACGTGCCTGGTGGATATAGAAGATCCAGCTAACAGCTGGGCATCGTTAAGCCAGATAGATAAGGCATGGCAGCCAGCTCATCCCGTCAAAATCAGTTATACGGATGAAACAGGCACGCGTGTCCCGATTTTTGATGGGATGGTCGCCAGGCCACTGAACCCAAGCTATGCGCAACGGCAACTAACGTGCCAGCTCGAGGTGGTCCATGAGCTGCAGAAAATGGCCAACAGCCACCGCAGTCAGGTGTTGACCCAAAAAGGCGAAAAACTCACCGATGCTCAGGCTCTGCAAAAGCTGTTCAAGGAGCACGGCATCAAGGTGAAAAAAATGGATGGCATGACGGTTTCTCACGCACAGCTGATTCAATGGTCTTGCTCGGACTGGGCCTGGTTGATGAGCCGAATTAGCGCGTATCCGGTCTGGTTGATCGGTGCTCCCGAACAATCGGTGTCGATTCTCAAACCGGATATTGGGCAAGCGCCACAAGGCCTCGTCTTGAAAGCGGCGAAGCAGAATGCTGGGATCGAGTTGCGTGATATGAAGTACCGGCGTGATAGCCGAAGACTACCGAGCCAATTGAGCGTAAATTACTGGGATGTCGCGCAGCAGAAAAGTCGGTCTGTGAAGGCAAAACCTCCGGCAGTCGGATCGGGCGTGTTCAAGCCGCTCACCTATGCTGCGTCCGATGCGATGCACTGGACACTGAACTCAGGCTTGCCGCTTAGCGAAACGGAAGCGCAATCTTTCGCGGATGCCCGCTTGGTAGGTTGCCAACTGGCCGGTACCCAGGCGGAGTTCACAGTGGATTGGAGTGAAGCAACGGCTAAACTGGCACCTGGACAAACCCTAGAGTTGTCGGGCTATGGCACTTTCGATGGCAAGGGGCTGATTGCCGAAGTGCGGCACCAATGGTTCGGTGCTGGCCTAGGTAAGACGATCGTGACGACAGGCCGGCCTAACGCCGTGATCGGCCTTCAAATACCGGAGATCGATGCGCCCTTGATGCCAAGGGTCCAAGGTATGGCACCCGGTGTGGTTGTGAAGCCTGGTCGCGAAAAGGACCCGACTGGTTGGGGATGTATGGCGGTGCGCGTGCCGGGTCTGGGAGGCAAGCCAGGACAGGAGCCGTCGGTCTGGGTGCGGCCCGGCATGGCCTATGCCAGCAAGGGCAGCGGCTTATGCTTGTATCCGGAGGCCGATGACGAGGTGATGCTGGCGTTTCTGAGTGACGATCCGCGCTTTCCAGTGATCGTCAGCGCCGTGCATAACCCGAAAAACAAGGCACCGTTCGAACCGAGCGAGAAAAACGAGCAAAAGGGCTTGGTTTTGGCGAAAGACGGCAAGACGCAGTTCCAGTGGCTTTTTGATGTCAAGGACGGTGGCACGCTTACGTTGGAAGCGCAGAAGACGGCGCTGGTACTGTCCAAGACAAGCCTGCGCTTGCATGGCGAAGAAGCGTTCGCGCTTGATGCGAAAAAAATCACCGTAGAAGCCAAAGAAGGTCTCACCCTCAAAAATGGTCAATCCGAGATGAAGATGGGAGGGACCTCCCTAAGCGCCAAATCGCAAACGCTTTCGCTGCAGGGCTCAGCCAAAGCTGACCTCAAAGGCGGCCAGGTCAACTTGGGTTAATCGTATGAATGGAGGACAGGATGGTGAACGGACCTCAGGATCAGCTTGGATGCGGCTGGAAGTTTCCAGTGCAGTTCGAATGTGTCTCCAACAAGCCAAAAGCAGCGCAAGTGACGATGTCACGCGATGCGGACAATATCAGAGAGAGTCTGCAGGTACTGTTTAGTACGCAGCCGTACGAACGGGTGATGCGCGCAGGCTATGGGTGTGATTTGCAGACCTTTGTGTTTGAGAATATCAGCGATGGGCTGCGCACCGCAATTCGCCAGATGATCAGTGACGCGGTTCAAACCTACGAGCCCCGGGGCACGCTAGTCTCAATTGATTTCAGACCGGACAGCAATTCGCCGTGGACGCTCAATATCGATATTGCTTACCGGATTCCCCTGAACAATACGGTGCAACATGTCGGTGGCAAGCTGAATATCAGCAGTCCGCAGGGAGGATGGCTTGCACAATGAATAGCCGGATAAGGCGCCCTTGAGCCAGTGTGATGCAGTAGAGCATGCGTACCACGCGGCGAGCCAATGAGAGCAGTGCTTAGAGAAGGAAGTCCAAGCCGGGTAAATAGAACGTTCTCTTACGATCAGCTTAAAAAAATCTATTATGACAGTGAAGAAGACATTATCGCCTCAAGAGTCGTTCATACTGGATCAACGCGATTTGGCATGGCACTTAAAGGCTTGGCGAGACTATGTAGCTTTGCTGCCATTTGATGACCCGTTTGCCACACCGGGCAGCTTTAATAAAGACGATAAGTCGTGGAAGAAGTTTTTTTTACCGTCCGATGAAGCCGTTGATTCAGTCGACCCCGTCGCGGCCCTACTTAAGGCGGTAGCTCAGCCCAATGGCTTGCTGCCTCCCCAACAAGCCTTTCTGATCGCATTTTTAGCCTCACTCAACGTGCCGCGAGACCTGTTTAACACAATACCGGCTCGGCATCGCGCGCTTTATTACCGGGACGAGCTTGGTGTGCGGGAAAGCCCTGCCGTGCCGGATCAGGTGCTGCTGTCATTCACGCCAAGCCAGCCAACCTTGATGTTGCCGGCCGGTGAACGGTTCAGTGCGGGCCAGGATAGTGCAGGGACACCATTGGAATATCGGCTTGATGAGGATGTGTGGGCGAACCAGGCGATGCTCACGGACGTGTGCTGGTATCAGTCGGAAAACCATAACGATAACCCTCAAATCCAGCATCCTGCCACGAAGCGGGTGGTGCTTGATACGCTTGGTCAGTCTGCCACGGTGTGGCCAAACGAAGGGGTGCGGTTATTTAGTTACGGTCCTCAAAGGGACCAGACCGTGGTGTCCGGGCGCGTGGTGGCTTCGCCGGTGCTGGCTGTTGCGCAAGGGGAGCGCGAGATCGAGGTGACGTTTGATTGTGCCGGCAGCCTGATGAAAGAAGACCAGAATCTTAGTGCATGGATAAGCGGGGAGAAAGGTTGGGCTCCCCTAAAGAGGCTTCCTATCATCGGTATGCCGCCTGATGGCTGGAAGGCGGTGTTTGTATTACAGGCCGATCAAGGCGCCATAGCGGTGCCCGCGGGGTTGGATGGTTTTAACGATTCCGTGCCGTTGCTCAAGATAACGTGTCCATTGACTGATATTCCACGTGTTAAGCAGATTAACGTCACGGTGCGCAACCCCACTCAGGTGATGATGGCGACCGATGACAGTGTGGCAGAAATAGGTAAAAAGAGCACGCCATTCGGTGAATTTCCCACATTGGGCAGTAGCTTGTATTTGATGTCGCCGGACTGGTGCAACAAGCCGGATTGTACGCTGACCATCACACTGAATCCGGCGTGGACGGGATTGCCCACGCAGAATTTCCACGATTGGTACCAATGGGACAGCGTGGGCGGCCAGGGTGGAGAGTCTGGTTACGCCATTTATGGCGGTGGCGTACCCGCGAATAATCAGGCGTTCACGGTCAAAATGACGGTGGCAAATGGCCAATCAGACGGTGAAACGGTCCCGTTATACGACAATCAATCGCCGGAAGACGCTCCGCCGCCGATAGGCGCCTTGCTAGCTTTTAACGAGATTGAGACACTCACTGCCTCTATCATTGAAAGTACCGATCCACACGACTGGACACAATATCTTCGTTTCGAATTGACGGGTCAGGATTTTGGGCATGCTGCTTATCAGAATTCACTTGTCGCGCCGCAATATAAGAAGACGCCTACGATTATTGAACTCCATCCTCCCTATACACCGCGGTGGACATCGTTATCGGTGTTGTACGAGTTATCGACAACGAACCCGCCCATCCGGCACCCACTCCCGTCTGAACCAGGTTGTGCTATTGCTTCGCCGGTGCTGGCTGTTGCGGGCGGCCAGCGTGTGATCGAAGTGACATTTGATGCCTCTATCGGGGCAAGAGAGGACCTGTGTGCATGGGTGAGTGGGGAGAACCAAAGTTGGATTTCCCTGCAGAAGACCGAGAAGATCGATGATGATAAAAAGGCTTCATTTGTATTACAGGCCAGTCAGGGCGCAGTAGTGGCGCCCGCTGGGTTGGATGGCTTTGATGATCTTGTGCCGTTGCTCAAGATGACACATCCATCGGCTGAGGTTCCAGGTGTTACCCAGATCAACGTAACCGTGCACAATTCTCCCCACGTGATCATGGCGACCGATAGTGGTGTGGCGGAAATAGATAACGAAAATAAGCCATTTGGTGATTCCCCAGCATTGGACAACAGCAGCTTTTATTTGATGTCGCCGGACTGGTGCAACAAGCCGGATTGTAAACTGACCATCACGCTGGACCCAAATTGGGTGGGATTGCCCACGCAGAGTTTCCAGCGTTGGTATGAATGGGACAGCGTTGATGGCCAGGATGAGAAGTTTGGCTATGCCATTTATGGCGGTTGCGTACCTGTAAATAATCAGGTTTTCATGGTCGAAATGGCCGTGGCAAAGCGTCAACTGGCGATGGCGGGCAATCCATCAGATGACGGGAAGCTCTCGCTATTCAAAGACAAATCGCCGGGAAACGATTCGTCACCGATTGGCGCTTCGTTAGCCTTTAACGCGATTGATGCACTGACCGCCAAGATCATCGCAAATCCCGATCCGCGCCAGTGGGACCAGTACCTTCGTTTCAAACTGACGGGCCAAGACTTTGAGCATGCCGTTTATCAAAGTTCTCTGAACGCACCGCTCTACAAGAATACGCCTACGATTATCCGGCTTCATCCCCCGTATACGCCGCAGTGGTCATCGTTGTCCGTGTCGTACAAACTATCGACGGCTGCACTCGACACCCAATACCGGCTTACGCCATTTGGTCATTGTGCGGACGATGCGCCAATGGCCCGCGAGTTGAGCCAGCCAGCGCGTCAATTAATGCTGGGTTTCGCGGGGATACAGCCGGGACAAGATTTGACGCTGTACTGGAAAGTGCGAGCAGCCAACCCCGATGTGCTGTTGTCTTGGGACTATCTTTCCCAGGACAAGGATAAGAAGAGCTGCTGGCAAGCGCTGGACATGCAGGTGCATGATAAAACAGGAAAATTGTCAATGTCCGGCTTATGGCGGACAACTTTGCCGCACGATGCGAGTCACCAAGACCCGGCCATGCCCGCAGGGCGCTATTGGGTACGCGCACAGTTCAAACCGCCTGCCCAGCAGAATCAGGATGGGGAGCAGGATGACTTTGCGGTCAGTGACGATGCGGTGCGGCCTTCCGATTTTCCGTGGCTGTTGGGCCTGAATGTCAATTGCATGACGGCTACGCTTGTCAATGTTGAGCATATTGCCGCAGATCATCTGACCACGCCCCTGCCTGCTGATACGGTCACGCGCAGTGTCGAGCCCATCGAGGGTCTGCAAACTATCACACAACCCTGGCCTTCCGAGGGTGGCCAACCCGTGGAAGATACAGAAAGATTTTATCAACGAATTGCCCAGTGCCTGCATCACCGCGGCCGTGCATTGACATGGGGCGATATTCGGCAATTGCTCACGGAGCGTTATACGGAAATTCATGACGTACGAGAGGCCGCCCCCCGAGTGCAAGACAAAGATGATCCGAACGCTCATCCTTTAATTCAGCGCCTGGTTGTCATTCCAAAGCCTGATCAATCCGATAGCGGTGACCGGTTGCGTCCTGCATTCAATGCGTCACGGCTGAAACAGATGAAACAATTCATTCTCGACAAAGCGACGCTATGGCTTAACCTTGAAATCGGCAACCCAGCTTATCGTGATGTCCCGCTCGCTTATACGATCGACTTTACTGCGAGCACGAATCCTGACCAGGGCTATCGGCTGGTGGCCCAGGCGCTCAGCGCTCAGTATATGCCGTGGGCCAATGGCTCCAGCCCGGGTGAAGTTTATACGGGTGCAACGCTCGACTACTATGCGATGCTTGCTTTTATTGAACGCTTGCCGATCGTGATGCGCGTGAAAAGCCTATTGCTCGATGGACAAGCGCGAACCGTTTCAGCAAACGGTCTAGAGGCGTTGGTGCTCACGTTTGGCGAGCGCACGTCAACACTTTTTGGACAACCTCAGCAGGTGAAGCTTCCGGCAGACTATACCCTTGTTGGCAATCGCGTACGCATTAGCCATGACGGCCAGTATCTGGCGGTCGATGCGACTAAGGCGCCTAACACGCCGGCCATTGCCATTTATGGACCAGGCAGCCAATGGCGCCAGATTGACCTAGATGCTGGGCAGGCGGTCATATTTGAGTTGACTGGGCCGCATGCCTGCCCTGGTATTGCCTATCTTCGCGGTACCGCCGTGCAGTTTGATCTGCTCAATAACCAGCCGTTTGGCATCGGCCCAAGCTTCAAGGTGGGAACAAACGAAGGTGCTGTGACGGATCTCAGCGTTGAGGACAACGGGCAGTTCATCGCTGTGGCTCAGAAAGAAGGGTACCTTCGTTTCTGGACACTCACTAACAATACGTATCAGGAAGGGCAGAGGAGCCCGATAACGCTGCCGGATTGGAAAGATCGCCAAATTGACCTCAATGGCGGCGGAACGCTTCCCTTAGTCGCAAGCTGCAAGGACGGTACGGGCGTTTATGTGTACCCGGACGTGATCCATCATCCTGATAAGCCTGTCCAATTGGGAAGTACATCAAGTGCCGTGTCTACTCTCAGCCGGAACGCGCAGGTGATCACATGCGCGTATCAAACGGATATTACTATTGATCAGCTACAAAACGGCATCTGGCAACGTGCCGGTAAGGGAATCTCATTGGCTCAGCCGGTGACTAGTGTGAGTCTGAGCGATACCGGCTATGTTCTGGCTGCCGGCGCTGCTGATGGCAAGCAGGTTGAAATTTGGATTGGTGTGAATGGTCCCGATCCCACCTTGTTGCAAACGCTTGAGGCGGAAACAGAGTTCGGCACAAGTGTAAGCTTAAGCGGCAATGGCTTAATACTGGCGATGGGCGGCGAACAAGACTCAATCCTATTGTTTCACCGGTCAGCAGAGTCAATATGAGTCCACTGTTGATTCGACGGTACACACCGTCTACGCGCCAGGAAACAGACACTTTTATCGACTGGGGCTTATCGCATGGATGACGCTGAGCAGGAGTACGACGCGATTCACTTTGATAGCTTGTGGGCCACGGCGCTGGATACGTTGCGTACGCTCGCCGGCCAACAATGGACCGAGTTTGGTGAGCATGATCCGGGTGTAACGTTTTTGCAGGCGCTCACCTATAACGTGGCCGATCTAGCTTATCGGCACACACATCCGCTAAAAGATTTGCTGACGCTCAGTCCCGAGGATGTGCAGTGGCGTAAAGGAAAAAATCGGACTCGGATTTTTCCATTGACGTTTGGTCCAGATTGGGCACTAACCTGTTCACCGGTCACAGACAACGACTATCGGCGCGCGGTTTTGGATCTTCGCTCGGATGAGCCAACGCAGGTTGCGACCCTATCGCAGGGCTTTTACTTTATGGATGCGCAGCTGGTACGGGAGCCCTTCGATCTCGAACAGATATATAGCTATCGGTACGATAAAGGCAATCGCCGTTTCCGATTCGATTTCGATCGGCTTTCCGGTCACCCGCAGCTTGAGCCCAACCAATTCTGTTTGTTAGGCGGATACCACTTGTATGTGGCGAAGCAGCGTGGCATCGATGAAGAAAAAGCGAAGAAGGCCTTGCAAAGGTGTCTGCGAAACAATCGCAATCTGTGTGAGCAGGTGCGTAGGGTTATCTGGCTCAAGCCCCAAAATGTGGACGTGCAAATCGATATCGAACTCGACGATGAGTGGCAGGATCCGGTCAAGACAATGGCCGCTCTTTATCAGCAGGTGGATGCTTGCATCAGTTCACCGACGAGGCGAGCGGGGGCGCAGCAGCTCGTCGAGCAAGGCATCCCGGCGGAGGCAGTCTACGATGGTCCGCGATTACAGAACGGCTGGATTACCTCAATACCCGACCCCGTTGACTACATGCAGTCCCGTGCCGTCGATATTAGTGGACTTGCTCAATCACTACTGGCGCTTGCCGGGGTCGATAGGCTGATGAAGCTGCAAATTGGCGATATACCATCCTGGACAACGGTGATCGACCTGGCATGCTATCCGGTCGCCTGGGGGGACGATCCGATTGCTTCGTTAACCGGTGATTTACCTAAAGTCCGCTTATTTAAGCGAGGCAAACTACAAACTATTAACCCAAACGCTCTCCAACAAGCGATCCAAGATGCGCAACCCGCCATCGTCACGGACACACCTACGGGTGTGCCGATTGGCCGTTGGCGTGGCGATACCTACGCACCAGCGAGCAATCGCATCCCGCCGTGCTACGGCTTACAGGATGATCTTAAATCTCAAGAGGATAAGGAAAAAGAACGCCTGCAACGCCAATACCAATTCTTTTTGCCGTTCGAGCAGTGGATTGCGAACGGCATAGCGCAAACGGCCAATGTTGCCAAATTATTGGCATTCGACCGGTACACCTTGAAGCAAGCTGCGCCAGGGAACGTATGGGGATTTCAGTGGCCCTATTTGCCGGATTCTCACTTGAATGAATTGTTCGATCACTGGAAAAAGGACCTAACCGATTGTATGGTTGAACGCTCGGAGGATTGGGCCAAAGAACTGGCGATTATCGGCTATCTACTGGGGTATTTTGGGGAAGGTCTAGGCGTGTTGCGTGATGAGGCGCGGCTTCATGAATTTATTCAGGTTCAGCAAGGCTACCTCGAACATTTTTGTACGCTGACCTACAACCGTGCCAATGTACAAATCGGTCAGATCTCCGATCTTCAGAAGCGAATTGCCGCTCGACTGGGCATTGGCGCAGAACTCTTTGCCCTGCCTCGTGGCGGCAAGCTGAATAATCTACCGTTTTACCTGATCGAATATTGGCTATTGTTACCGCCGCAACCCAGAAAATCCATTCAGTTGGGAGCTGCGTTTAAGGCAGTCATTGAATTTTTAGACGAACAGGAAACGGAGAAAAAAGCACTAGCTCTGAGCTTTGTAAAGGGAGCAGACGCTCCCAAAATCGGACAAATTTTCAAAATGACTGTGACAGGTGGTTCTCCACCGCCTGATGTTAGTGCTTATCCTTGGGCGGTTGTTTCGAATGTAAAGGAAGAAGGAAGGTCTATTACGCTATCGTTCGATCTGCAACACAATAACCAGCTGTATGTCGATGCTGAATACATTGTGGATGGTGTATCCAATAAAGCGTGGCAGCTGTCTTGCGAGACATTGAGTGAATGGATGTGGGGCGTCGACTACCCACTCGTCTATGCTGCTGATCAATCTGGCTTACTCGGTAATCAGCGAAAGCGTTGCCAAATTGCCTCCAGCGCGACAGCGATTCAGATCGGAGATACGATCGATATTCCATCTAATCCAAACATTCCGGGTGATCCGATCAACGTGGTGGTTGAACAGGTGAACATATCGCAGGGCACATTTGTAGCGAAATGTGGCAATGGCGCCCAGTGGCCAGGAACCAACGGAGACGGCAAAACACTTCGGCGCTGCTACATCGAGCGTTCGTTACCCTTGATAGACCAGTTTTCATTTAGCATCGGCGTCGTGTTGAATCGCGATAACGATTGGTTCTCTCCGTCTTCTAAACCCAGCGATATTATTGAGTGGGTCGAGCAGGTTGTACGAGATGAAATTCCATGTCATATCCAATCGACTGTCCACTGGTTGAACCGTAGCGCATTCCGTTCCTTTGGACATGCGTACAATGGTTGGCAAAATAGCGGTTGTCCGTTCGGCAATGAGGCATATCAACTGCTCGAGCTCCTGTCACTGAGCCGCTTGCCGGATCAACCGGCTGGCATTGGCACGGTCTCTCTGTATAAAACAGATGGAGATGTAAAGCTCAATCCTGATGGGACTTATCAAGACGAAGAAGCCGTCAAGAAAAACGAAGTGATGTATATATTAACAGATAAACAGTACTAGCCACCATGCGATATTTGAGCGCGACGTTGCTGATATTACCGGCGAGGAGCTTATGACGCTGCAAAAAGCCATGCGCCGAATATTGGATGCTCGTTTGGAAGTTAAGATTGCCGATTTGAAAAAGCGTTTCGGGACCGGCAGAAAACCGAGTGAAGGCGATTATGTCCTCTTGTTTAACGTGCTCGAGGCATTATGTGATGCGCTGGACATGGCGCAGGATCTAACGAAAGTTGTGCCGGGTGATGGACTGCGGTTGAAACAAGACCGTCTCGCGCTAAATCTAGAGGCAAAGGGAGGGTTAAAAATCAATGCATTGGCGCCGTATCTGTTTGCCGATTTCGACGGCAGCACATGTTTAGCGGCCGATGACAACGGTATCTATGTTAAATGCCGCCCCGTGCTTCATGATGGTAAAGGCCCTTTGTCTGTGCAGGCGGGATTTGGCGTGAGAGTCGAAAAGGTCGGTGGTATTGAAAAAGTGGTGCCGCAAGGCGTGAATCAACCCGTGGGCGGTATTCAGGCTACGGAGGACGGCTTAAGGGTGGCGGCAGCCGGTAGCGGGCTTACTATCAAAGAGGGGCTGGCGTTGACGTGCGGCAAAGGCATGAGCGCTGAGCAGGGGCTGCAGATCGTGCTGGCTAACGATACAGCGTTAGCGCTCGATGCCGATGGTCTGCATGTGTGTACAGGCAAAGGCAATGCGCTGCAGATTGACGAGAAGGGTCAATTGACGCTTAATCCAAAAGTCTCGGTTAGCACGTTTGAAAAAATGTCATTCGCCGAGCGTCAAGAGATATGGAAGCTTTTAGAAGCAACTACTCAACCCCCCGCGATCGGTAAACTGCGTATTTTGAGTCAATCTGAAGATGTGCACTTGGGTGGCATCCTCAACGATCAGGAAAAAATTGAACTGGCCAAAATTTATTTTGTGCCAGCTGCTTCAGAGCAACCGGCTCAGGCGGTCACGGGCGATTTAGCATCAGTCATTGTGCAACTCAAGGAGGCTTTTCAGACAGAAAAGTTACCGTGTCCCGAGCATTACGTGTCATGGTTCAATGTGCTCGAAGCGTTGTTTGACGCGCTGGGTATGACGCAGGATCTAACGAAAGTCGTACCGGGTGATGGACTGCGATTGGAGCAAGACCGTCTTGCGCTGAATCTAGATAAGAAAAGCGGGTTGAGTGTCGATCAACAATCGTGCCTCACGGTCCATATTGACGATAGCACATGTTTAGTGGCTGATGACAAAGGGATCGATGTGAAGTGCCACCCCGTGCTCCATGATGGCCAAGGCTGCCTGGCTGTGCAAACGGGGCGCGGCGTGATGGTCGAAAAGGTGGACGGTGTCAAAAAAGTGGTGCCAAGCACTTGGCAAGGCAATAACCAACCCGTGGGCGGTCTTCAGGCCACGGTGCAGGGTTTAAAGGTGGCGGTGGCCAGCAGCGGGCTGACGACCCGCGAGGGGCTGGCAGTGGTCTGTGGTGGCGGTGTGAGTGTCCAAGACGGGCTGCACGTTGCGCTGGCTCAGGACACCGCGTTGGCGCTCGATGCAAACGGGCTCCATGTGCATACCGTCGAAGACAACGCGTTGCGATTGAACGGCAGCGGCCAATTGGCGCTCGATCCGAGCGCTTTGGTTTCAGTTGAAACGTTCGAAAAGATGCCGCTTGCCCAGCGTCAAGAGATATGGCGGATTTTAGTGAAAGCAGGTCAAGAAAAAGAGGAGGATGAGTTGACATGAGTTTAGACGATGAAAACGGCAGGCCGCAGAATACGCTCGTTCGGAATAACCCGCTGAGAGACCGGATTGCAGAGCTAAAAGGATATTTTCAAGCGGGGCAGGTCCCGACTGAAGCTGACTTTTCTGAACTATTGGACCTGTTGCAAGAAGCCTGTCAAGCAGTTGGGGCAGTGGATCTTAATCCGGGAGCTGGTTTGCAGCTGTCTCCGCCGTCGACAGAATTGGACGGTCCGTTGAAGCTGAGCGTTAAGTGTGACGGCCAGACAACTGAGCTAGGCGCGGAGCAAGAAGGGTCAAAGGCACTGAAACTGAAAACGAACCCGGACGGCGCGTTGCAGGTTTCTGATGATGGAAAGCTTCAGCTTGTTTTCAGTTCGGAGTTGGAGGGAAAGGGTTTGCTTCAGATCCAAACGGGGCCGGGACTGGAAATTATAAGGAGCGTGGGGAAAGAAACCCTTGCGATGAAGTTGCAAGAGGATAAAGGTTTGAGGTTTGACAGCACAAAAGGCGACAGCGTGCAAATCCATTGTGGGCCTGCTATCAAGATCGATAAGGGTCCACTTGAGGTTGTGCTGGGTGAGGGATTACAGTGGAATGATCAAGATAAAACTCTCGAAATCAATCTGGCAAAAGATGGTGGTTTGATTTTTAAAGAAAATACTGTCGATTTGTTGCTTAATTCTCAAAAAGGTAACGTGATAGAAAAAGTCGAAGAGAATGGCCAAAATGCTTTGCGCGTAAAGGAAGACACGTTGCTTTGTGATGTTGCCACTTTTAGAAAGCTCGATGAAAAACCAGAGGGCCGCCAGACCTTGAAGGATATTTATCAGCTTCTATGCAAAGCTGCACGGGAGGATTTGTGATGCAACAGAATGAACGAGAGCGCTGCATGTAGTGAAAAAACGGTAGAGTATTACTTTTAATCTTTAATGGAAAATGGGGCGATTCGACGAAAGTTGATGAAAGCGTTAAGTTTAGATAACGGAGTAATTTCTTCGTATCAACGTGGAATCAGCGGGACTCGATCGAATATTGAGTAATGGAATCAAATAAAGATCCCGATACGAAAAAAAATGTCGATGAAGGGGGTTCCTCTACAGAGGGTCCCTGGTCGCTGTCAAAGCTGAAATCGTGCTTTGAAGCCAAACATGTTCCACGACAGGAGCACTTCGAAGCTATTTTGGATGGATTGTCAAAATGTTTTAAGGCTGTTGGTATCGATTCAGAGGGAAAGCCAGAGTTGCCTGCGAATGGGTTGTATTTGAATAAATTACCCAACAATAACTATCAATTATCTGTGTACCTGGATGAAAAACGGTCAATGACCAGCGAGACGGGTAGTGTGGCTGTCAAGGTGGACAAAGATCGAGGAATCGGTTCGGATAGTAACGGTTTAAAATGTATTTTTAGTAACGAGTTGAAAGGCGAAGAAAATGAAAATGGTGTGACAACGCTTGCACTGCAGGCGGGCTATGGGATTGAGGTCACAAAGGGTGGTGAAGGTGGTAAGGGTAAAAAAGTCAAACTGAAAATTAAGAACAAAGATGCATTAGCCTTAGATAAACAAGAAGGTCTGGGATTGAAGTGCAAGGAGAACAGTGGATTCAAGATCGACTCTACCTTGCAGCTCGATATACTTAAGGGAAAGGGGCTAGTCATCCCGGATGAGGGGAGTAATCAAAACGAATTGAGTGTCCAGCTTGATAAGATAAGGGGCGTAGAATTTAATAACGGGTTAAGCTTGAAACTCGATGCCGAGAGTCATTTTGAAAGCCTTTCAGAAGGGCTTTGTTTAAAGCAAGGTGATATATTTTCGAAGGAAGTTTTTGAGGGTCTCGGAAAAGAGTCGTTGAAAAAAATATACAATTTACTTCGTTCTGTTTTTGATGAAAATGGTGTGCCGTTTGGACCTGAAATTAAAGATTTTGTACGGGCTGATGCAGCCTGCAGTCGTTACGATAACTATCGCTCGAATAGCGGGTGGTTTTCTGTTTTGGCTATTAATGAAAATGACGAAAATAAATCATCAATGTTTTTGGATCGGGAGGGGAGAAAGGATATTGAAGGGAAGGTTGGGGGTTCAGTTGTTATTATTGGCAATAAATTGGTTGCCATTGGTGTATGCGAAGAAGAATCTGAAATTCACTGTATAGATGTAAGTACTACACGTTATAGGGATGAAATATTTCAACTTGAACCAAAATCTGGTCCTAAAATTTATTTTAGTGGGCCGCTATGCTTTAGTTCGGATGGAGATCGAATAATCTTGTTGGGTGGCGATAAGGAAAATGTCAATGTATATTATTTTAGTGATGAGGGCGGTGATGAGGGCGGTGACGATGAAGGCGATGGTAGCGTAAAGAAAAAATACGAAAAAAGTAACGATTTTTTCCCTAATGATGCTCTTCCTTTCCATGTTGCTCCAACCTGTGTAACGTTGAGTGGAAACGGAAAATTTGCAGCGGTGGGGGACGAAGAAAAAATATATTTTTTCAAAGAGTCGGGTGAAAAGAATTGGACTAAAGAGCACGAATGTGAGTTGCCTCATTCTGCGCTAGCCATCGGTGAAAATGGAGATTATTTCGCCGCAATAGAGGAAGATGTCATTGGGGTTTATCGAATTAAACGGGAAAATCCCTCTGCTCTTTCTATTGATAAAGTGCAAACGCTTGATTATTCCGCACGGTCCATCTCGATGAAAGTAATTGAAAACTCGGAAGGGCAAAAAGAACAGTATCTTGTTGCAATCAAATCATCCAATAATGAGGCCCCCTTTTTAGGGATGGTATTTAAAGGCTCAGTTATCGTGTGACATCACAGTTTGATGATTGCGTCGCGCGCCTGAAAGGGAGCCTGTATGAGCTGGCTAAATGGCAGGTTGTCTCACATCTCGGAAAGTTTATGTTAGAAACTCAACTACAAACTGATGAAGCCGTTCAAGACACCGTGGCAACAGCGCTTGCGCCCTTTGTCTCGACGTATGACCGTTTGCCGTACACTTCGTATCCGTTCGAGCAGACACACCCAGGAGCACTGGCTGCGCTCGCGGGACTGTTCGGACTTACCGCGCCGCCAGTGCATACCGCGCGGATTCTGGAGCTGGGTTGCGCGGCTGGCGGAAATCTGATTCCGCTCGCCGCTGAATTTCCTGAGTCGGTGTGCGTGGGTATCGATCTGTCGCCGGTCCAAATTGAGGATGGGCAACAACGCATTGCCTACTCGGGTTTGCGCAATGTGCGCCTCGAATGTCGCGACTTGCTCGAGCTTCCTGGCACATTAGGCCTATTCGATTACATTATTTGTCACGGTGTCTACAGCTGGGTGCCGCCTGCGGTGCGTGCGGCGATTATGCAAATCTGCCAACAGCATCTGGCCCCCGACGGAATCGCGCACGTTAGTTATAACGTGCTGCCGGGTTGGCGGCAGCGGCAGGCGATTCGGGATGCGTTGTTGTGGCACATTTCAGCGGATGCGGAGCCCGCTCAGCAGCTCGAGCAGTTGCGAGCAATGCTGAGCTTTTTACGAACGCATGCATCGCCCGATTCGATGTATGGTTCGGCAGTATGTGCCATCATCGACGATTTGATGCAGCGCTCAGATCCGTATTTGATGCATGAATATCTGGCCGCAACCAACGCACCGTGCCTATTCAGCGAATTCGTGCAGGCGGCTAAAGGGCTGGTGTTTCTGTGCGAGGCGCGCTTAACCACCATGCTGCCGGAGTTGAGCGCTCCCGAGCGGGCAGCCGCAATCCGCGCGTGGACGGGCGACCGGTTACTGGCGAACGAGCAGGTGAATGATCTCGTCTCGGGCCGCCCGTTTCGCGAAAGCTTGCTCGTGCATGATCATCAGACGATTGATCGCACATTGCGGGCTATGCATATAGATAAGCTGCACGTCGTTTTGTGTGGGTCTTACCGGTTCGAGTTGGAGAATGACGCTTGGGTGTTGCATGCTCCTCAAGGTCAATACCGGACATCCGATCCCTTTGTGCAGGCGGCTTTGAATACGCTTATCTTACGGTATCCGGCTTCGAGTACGTTGGATGAACTGAGCGTGGCTGCGGTGGGATCTGGCATTTCAGAGCCCGTTCGAGCGACAATACGTGACGCGTTGTTTTACCTCGTGGTGGGCGGGCTCGCGATCGCGCGCACGGAACCGGTGTGCGCACAACCCGCGAGCACACTGGAATGCGCGGTGCTGGAGGATAAACTGGACGTGACATTTTGCTGTGCCAGTGTGCTGGCGCGCAGCGATGCTGCGGCCGGCGCGCGGGCCACGGCGAACCTGCTTCACCGGCCTGTGCAGCTTACAGCCATTGATAACCTTCTGTTACCTCGCTTGACGGGGGACATGTCGATCGCTGCGCTACTCACAGCACTGTCGGGTGCCGTGACCGAAGGGCTGCTGAAGTTTGCTGAGCACGGTGATGTGTCGCTGCGCGAGCTGCTCATTGCACGTTTGCGGCATTATGCGCGGGCGGCATTGCTGGTTGCACAGGCAAAGGACGAACCAGGCGGTAACCGGCAGGATGCCGAGCACGACCAGGTGCAAGCGATGACCTTATCAGGGGAGGTGTCAAGCACAGCCGGGCAATCGATTAATAAAGCGATTGCCTCCTTCAGTTCGCCAAAAAATTGACTGGAGAGCAGCCGTGTCCAAGATTGACCGACTGCGCTTATCGTTCAAGGCTGAGCAGTTTGATGGCCACGCGTTGCTGCGTGAATGCAGCCAGTTGTTTCACCAGCGTGTGCTGGCTGATCTCGATCAGCTCATCCATCGTTTAGCAACGCGAACCTCCCGTCCCAGACTCATCAAACGTCTGGTGATTGATCTGGGTGTGTTGGATGCGTCCGGCTGGAAAGAGCAATGGCGAACGCGTTTGCTGCAGCGATTGGAGCAGGCGCTTATCGAGGAATTGGCACGTGCTGAGCAAAACAGGGCTAATGAGGATTCGATGACACCGCATGATGAGTCCGAGGCTTGGATGCACTGGCTGCACACGGGCGTTGGGACAGCGTCAGCTGCACCGTCTCTTTCCGCGATGAATATGCAGGCACATCCGGCGATGCCGGCAGCACCTGTGACGCAGCTCACCGAGAGCGCTATGCGCACTGTACGAACCCGGCTGCAACAATGGTTGCAAATGAACCCGGTATTGCGCTCAGCAGTGCGTCGCCGGTTGGCGCAGCTGTGTGCGATACCGGCGTTACAAGATATCTGGGCTGCCTATGAGGCTCAGCATCCCGAACAGGCTAAGCTAGATAGCTTAACCCGTGCGGCACAAGGCATTCCACTCACCCCATATTCCCCGGACGCTATTGCAGAGTCCATTCGGCCGGCTTCGGACGCAGTGTCCGCGCAACAAGATGCCATCTGGCCAGACGCATCTGAGCACGCACCGGATATGCCTTATCGGATGAACCCCGCGATCGTGCCAAACGAACTAGCTGGCTTGAGCGCTGGTTTTGGGCTGCTCTGGCCGCTGTTGCCGGGCGTGCTTCGTGCGCTTGAACGCAATAAACCGGCGGCGGATACTGATGATGCATTGCTGTGGACTGCGTTGGAGTCTTTTCAGTCACATCCGGCAATGCCGACAACCTCCGCAATGCAGGTCACCGAGAAGGCCATACATACCGCACGAACCCGTCTGCAACAATGGCTACAAGCGAACCCGGTGTTGCGCCCAGCAGTGCGTCACCGGTTGGCGCAGCTGTGTGCGATACCAGCGCTAAAAGATATCTGGACTGCCTACGAGGCTCAGCACCCCAAACCGGCTAAAGCAGATAGTCTAGCCCGTGCGGCGCAAGACATTCCATTCGCCACACGTCTGCCGGACGCTATTGCAAAGTCCAATCGGACGGCTCCGGAGGCAGTGCCCGCGCAACAAGATGCCATCTGGCCAGACGCATCTGAGCACGCACCGGATATGCCTTATCGGATGAACCCCGCGATCGTGCCAAACGAACTAGCTGGCTTGAGCGCTGGTTTTGGGTTGCTCTGGCCGCTGTTGCCGGGCGTGCTTCGTGCGCTTGAACGCAATAAACCGGCGGCGGATACTGATGATGCATTGCTGTGGACTGCGTTGGAGTCTTTTCAGTCATATCCGGTAATGCCAACGTCCTCCGCAATGCAGGTCACCGAGAAGGCCATACATACCGCACGAACCCGTCTGCAACAATGGCTACAAGCGAACCCGGTGTTGCGCCCAGCGGTGCGTCACCGGTTGGCGCAGCTGTGTGCGATACCAGCGCTAAAAGATATCTGGGCTGCCTACGAGGCTCAGCACCCCGAACCGGCTAAAGCGGATAGCCTAGCCCGTGCGGCGCAAGACATTTCATCCGCCACACGTTTACCGGATGCTATCGCAGGTTCCAATCGGCCAGCTCCAGAGGCGGTGTCCGCACAACGTACCGTTCGGCCAGATGCACCCGTGCTACCAGATACTCCTGATCGTATAAACAGAAGCCGTGACCGGAACGCCGCGTTCATACCGTCCGAGTTTGCCGTCTTAAGCGCGGGTCTCGTACTGCTGTGGCCGATGTTGCCAGGCTTGTTTCGCACGCTTGCGCTACTCGATGATGCCAATCACTTTATCGATGCCAGCGCACCGTTGATTGCTGCGGGTTGGCTTGATGAACTGGCTTGGGGCGATGACACGGTTGCCGAGTGGCGTACACCGGTTAATAAACTACTGTGCGGTGTGGCACTGGACGCTATGTTACCCGATTGGCAGCCTGACCCAACGGTGAGGGCGCAACTGAACGGTTGGCTCGCGGCGTTGCCATCTCGCCTGCCAGGGTTGCACCGCTGCAGTGTGACTGATGTGCGGCAATTGTTTCTGCAACGTCCCGGCATGCTGACGCGTCAGCCCAATAAGCGCTGGACGCTGCAGGTTGAACCGCATGCGGCTGACGTGCTGTTACACATGATTCCGTGGCCACTCGAGCAGGTGTGGTTGCCATGGTGTAACGATTTGTTATGCGTGGAGTGGCGAAGATGAAGAGTAAGTGTTTACCACACTCGTCTTGCTGAAGATGAGCAGGTAGACACTACGGACTACCCGCCCCCTTCCCACTTAAAGGTGGTACTGGCGGCGAGCGTGGTTTGCAAGGGATTTTGCTCGTCATACCCGCTTTTGAAGTAGCCGAGCGTATATTCGATGCCATTCTCAACGTTCTGACCTTCAGGGAGGGCAAACACACCGTTTCCCTTGTTGGTGTGGATTGGCACCGGCGAGAAACATCGAGGTCTTTTGTAGTAAAGCTCAGACACTGTAGAACCTTCCCACAGTCCGATCCAATCGTTGTCGTCCTTTGGATTCATCCCTCTTGGCACGCAGAGCCAGTACGACAAAGATGCCGGTCCGATCTGAGTTACCGAAAACGATAGGCTATCCGTAGGGGAGGATACCGTGAATCGACCGTCGCCCACACCTTCGATGAGCAGCGTGGCGACAATAGCCCTAACGTTGTCATTTACCGCGTAGGCCATTAAGTACGGCTCTTTACTCAACGAAAGCCCCATGAAGTTGGTCGAGGCGTTAGGTTCGTTGCGACTGATGGACTGCGATCTGAAAGGCGTGATTTTGACGAGAACATCCTCTCCCTTCGTTTGCCAGAGATAGACGGTATTTTTGTTAGTCTTCGGCTGGTTCCCTTGCAGTGTGTCATAGCGCAAGGGGATGATTCTCGGCTTGATGTCCTCCGCTTCGACAGTGAACTGAGTGATCGAAGTTGCTTGGGAGGAGGGCTCGTCCATCATTTTTCCCTCTTAGTTTGAGAAAAAGGACCGCATACTTTTGACTGACCTGGCGCCGCTGAACTCAGGCGCGGGCGTCCGCCGGGGTCCCTTCATCCGCCTGGATGCCGCCCGGCGTTTATGGGCCAGTAAAGATGGTAACGGCGGCTAGCGTGGTTTGCAAGGGGTCTTCCTTACTTCCCTCTTCTTGATTGTTCTTCTTAACTTCTTCTTTAACGCTTCCTTCTTTATCGACTTTCTTATCTTTCTTATACCCGGTCTTGAAGTAACCGAGGATGTATTCGATGCCGCTCATGAGGTTTTGGCCTTCAGGCAGCGTTAGTCCACCGTATCCGCTGTTGATGTCACTTAACACAGGCGAGGAGAATAGGGGTTTTTTGTAGTAGAGTTCCGACACCGTAGAACCCTCCCACAGTCCAACCCAATCGCCATCGTCCTTCGGACTCATTCCTCTCGGCACGCAAAAGTAATAGCACAATGATGTCGAGCCGATCTGGGCCACCGAGAATGCCAGCTTATCTTCTGGGAGGGATACGTTAAACCGGCCGTCACCCACACCCGTGATGAGTAGCGTGGTCACAACGGCGTTCACATTATTCGCTACCGCGTAGGCCATCAAATACGAATCTTTAGCCAGCGAAAGCTCGTCAAAGTTGGTGAAGTTATCGGCCCGATTAGAATCGATGAGCATTGATTTTCGCTGCGGGTCTTCATGGAAGGGGATTTCTTCCCCGTTCGTTTGCCAAAGGTAGACGATATTCTTGTTTGCCTTCGGCTGATTCCCAGGCAGCGTGTCATAACGAAAGGGTATGATGGTCGACTTGATGTCTTCCGACTCGACAGTGATTGAAGTGAGCTGAGATTGGAACCTACCTGGGCTTATTATCATATTGCCTCCTAGTTAAGGTCTACCCGGATGCTGCTTGGCGTTTAGGGGCCCTTGAAGCGGACAATGGCGGCAAGCGTGGTCCGCGCGGGTTCATTTGGTTTGTTTTGATCGTATCCGCTCTTGAAGTAGCCGAGCATGTAGCTTTTGCTGCTCACGAATTGTTGGCCGTCAGGAAGGGTCAAACTATCGTCCCCGTGGCTGTCGTCTTTTGATATCGGCTGCAAGCCAATGGGCTTTTGCGTATTATCGTAGAGTTTCGACACCGTAGTACCCTCCCACACCCCGACCCAATCTCCACTGGCTTTCGCGCTCGTCCCCGCCGGTGTACGGAAGCTGTACGACACCATTGTCGTATTAACATGGGTCACCTTCAACGAAAGTGCCTCGTCGCTGGGCGCCGGAATGATCTTGTAGTTCTTGCTGTCCTCTTGGTATTCTAGGCGCTGGGTGGTTACAATAGCATTGACTGTTGGGCCCACAGCGTAGGCGATCAAGTAATTCGCCTGTTTTAATTCAACGTTAAAGTTTTGAAAATCTTTGGCTGAGTCGGAGGTGATTGAATGCTTTTTGTCCGTCGTTGAGGGGACCGTCCAACCTTCTGTCTGCCAGAGGTAGACGGTATTTTGGTATGTCTTCGGCTGGTTCCCGTCCAGCGTTTCATAGCGAAAGCCAATTTTGGTCGCGTCGATGTTACATGGATCGACACTGAACCAGGTGAGGCTAGGCTTTGGGGGGCCCTTGAAGGAGGTAACGGCAGCGAGCGTGGTCCGCAAGGGTGTTTGCGTATTGTACCCGCTCTTGAAGTAGCCGAGCATATAGTTAACGCCGATTTCGAATTGCCGGGCATGGGGAAGGGTAAAAATACAGTTGTCCTCATTGCTGTCGTCGACTTCTATCGGCAAAAAGTGAATAGGCTCGTGTATATTGTCGTAGAGGTCCGACACCTTGGGGGCCTTCCACACTCCGATCCAATCCCCATCGTCCTTCGCGTTCGTCCCACTCGGCATGCGAAAGCTGTATGACACTGTTGTCGGATTAACATCGGTCATCTTAAACGAGAGTGCTTCCTCCTCGGGTGGTGTGATGACCTTGTATTTGCCGCCGCCTAAGGGCTCTAGGCGCTGCGTGGTCACAACGGCATCCTTTTCCTCGTCCACCGCGTAGGCAATTAAATAATTCGCAAGAGTCAACTCAACTTCAAAGATTTGAGAGGAGCTGTGACTGTCGTCTTTAATTAAAGGCTCTTTTATTAGATTCGGGCTCGATGGAGGAACCTCCCAACCGTCTACCTGCCACAGGTAGACAGTATTTTTGTATGTTTTTGGCTGGTTTCCTTCTAGAGTGTCATAGCAAATGGGAATGTTTGTTGCGGTGATATTTTCCTCATCGACATTAAACTCGGTAAGAAAAGAGGGATTGGTGAGAAGCTTAGTTGGCGACACCATCACTTTTCTCCTATTTTGATTTTTTATTTAAAAAATATATTTTTAATTTGCCCCTGGCAGCTGAGCTTAGGGGCAAAAGAGAGGGCGCCCGGGTACCTTTATCTGCCCGGGCGCTGCTCAGTGCTTAGGGACCCTTGAATTTGATAATAGCGGCGAGCGTAGTCCGCTTGGAATCTTCTGGCTTTGTTCGATTGTACCCACTCTTGAAGTAGCCGAGCATGTAGCTGGAGCCACTCACGAATTGCTGGCCATTAGAAAGGACCAACGGAACGGTCCCGGAGGGCTCATCAATTGTTACATTCTTGGAAGTAATGGGCGCTCGCGTTTCGTCGTAGAGGTACGATCCCGTAGACCCCTTCCATACTCCGACCCAATCCCCAGCACCTTCCGCGCCATACCCGGTCGGTATGCGGAAGCGGTACGTTACCGTTGTTCTAGTGATATTGGTCGTCTCAAACAAGAACGCTTCATCCGCTTCCGGCGTAATTACCTTGTATTTACCCCCGCCTTGGGTCTCTAAGCGACATGTGGTCGCAACAGCCTTCGGGTCGTTGCCTACCGCGTAGCCTAACAAGTAATTCGCGTCAGTTAGTCCAACATCAGTAAAGGTTATAGGGCCACTGGCATGGTCGGAGTCGATTGGAAACGTATTGTCAGGCGATCCGTTGACTTCCCAACCATCTGTTTGCCACACAAAAAATTTGTTGTCGTAGGTGTTTGGTTGGTTTCCCTCCAAAGTATTATAGTGAATGGGAATGTTGCTTGAGTTGAGGTTTTCTTCATCGACCACAAACCTGGTGAGGACCGCTGAATCAGTGAGAAGTCTAGCTAAAAACATCATTTTTCCCCTATTTTGCGTTTTTGGCAAAGTGGTTGGCTACTTCTTATTAGGACCACGACGCTTTCTCAACTTCCTGCTTCTTCCCATCCATTGAGAATGGTGCCGCTAAAAGACCGCATACGTCTGACTTGTCCGATGCAGCTGAACTCGTCATCGATGAGGTGACTGTCCCGCCAGCTTGAGTTCCCTGGCCAACCAACAGCGAACTCACACTCACTTTAGTCTATGTTCAAAAATAGTCAATGACTAAATTGCCCCGGACGTTGTGGAGGCTCGTACTCTTGAGAGAATGGAGCCATGAACAACAGGCCAAACAAGTTCCACCGGAAGTCCGAGCGCGCGCAGTGCGCCTGGTGAGTAGGTAGTGGCTACCGGTGCCATGCCGTACAGTTTTACGATCCGTCAAAACTCTGCGCCCGTGCGAAACGCGACGAGATCCTGCAACCGGAAACAAACTGTCCCCTGATACATTCATTGTTGCAATGTTGATGCATTCAATGCAATCCACGTCTTTTGCGGTGGAATTTTATCTTTTTTATTCATAATTCCATTTCGTTCCCTTCACAATACAATGTGACAAAGCTATTTCGTTAGCCTAAATGTAAGGCCAAATAGTGTTGTGAGATTTGCAAGAAACGTGCATATTGACGTGTGAGGACTGCAAATCCTGAAAGGCGTAGACGGGTCCGAGGACACCGGTGAGCGAGGGAGATTGATTCCGCCAAGCGCTGCGCGAGCTGTTCCTATGCGCCCGGGCACGCTGCAGCAAGAAGACGGCAGGCTGCAGTTTAGCGTCGAGCGCGTGGCGATCGACATACTACTCAATGAAGTGCCGTGGCCGCTCACGCAAGTATCGCTGCCGTGGCTGCTGGCCCCAATCAGCGTGATGTGGCTTCAATGAAAACTCTCTCGACTGACGTGTTAGACGCCCTTGCATCGGGCGCTGGGCAACCCGATACGGTTGATTGGGCCAATGCGCCGCCTGCGAATGCAGGCGTGGCCCATGCGTTCGAGGCGCTGGGGCCATGGCTCGAATACGTCGACCAGGCGCTGCAGCACCTGCTGGTGTGGCAGCACCAACGCGAAGACGACCGCTTTAACATAGCGGAGTTGCTGCACACGCAGGAGGCGCTTGAAGCCACACGCACGCAACCGCGCGGCATGCCGCATTGGAGTGCAGCGAGCGGCGACGCTCCCCCGTGGACAACGCTGTGCGCACCCGTGCCGCACGGCCGGCTCGCCAGCGTTATCGACCGATTCGGGCTGACGCATTTTGAAACCCAGGTGCTGGTGCTGTGCTTATTGCCGCTCCTCGAGCCACGCTACCGCGCATTGATTGCTTATTTGCAAGGTGATGAAGGCGCGAGTTGGCCTGGCGTGGAGCTGGCGTTGACGCTATTTAGCGCCACGCCGGTGGAGCGTATCGCACACCGCCACCAGCTTTACTCGAGCGCAGGCAGCCTGTTGCTTAATGAGCTTGTGCATACGGCCGAGCGCAATGGCCGCGCATGCGCGCGCGACGATGCAGCCTACCTGCGCGTGAACGAGACCGTGTTTCGCTATCTCAGTGGGGCGGACGCGATGTCGCTACCCATGGCACTGACGGAACTCGCGCAATGGCATCCAACCTCACATGCTGGCGAGGCGCTGCGTCATGGCGCGTGGGCCGCGTGCGCGGAGCAGATTGCGACGTTCTGTTTCGGGACCGGATCACGCGCCATGCCCACTCCGTTACTACTGCTGCAAGGGGGCAATGGCAGCCAGGCACTTATCGCGCAGCTAGCCAGCGAGGCAGGCCGCCCAACTTTGATCGTCAATCTGCGGGCGTTGCCAGACGATGCGACGGATGCCTGGCCGCTGCTACTGGCGGCGCTGCGTGAGGCGCGCTTGCACGGTGGCATACTGGTATTACAGCACGTCACCGAAGGCCTATCTCGGCACAGACCGCTCCTCGAGGCACTGGAGCCACGACTGGCGCGGCATGGTCAACCCATCGTGTGCCTATTGTCTACGCAGGAAACAGCAGAGGCGTTCGCAAGCCTGCCGAAGCTGCGCCTGACGATGCCGCCGCGCATGCACGAGGATAACGTGCGGTTGCTGCAAGCTGGCCTGGGGACTAGCAGTGATGGGTGGGATCTGGCAGGCTTGCTTAAGCGCACACGGGTGAATCCGGACACCTTGACTTCAACGCTGCAGGAGGCGCAAGGCTATCGGGCACTGCGTGGGGCGCAAGCGCCGCTTGCAGAAGCCGACCTGTGCCAAGCGCTGCGCGTGCGGGGCCAGCAACACTTTGGGCAACTCGCACAGCGCATGCAGCCGCAGCGCACCCTCGACGACCTGATCGTGAACGAGCACCTACGTGAGCAGCTGCACGAGATTCTCGCGGCCATCCGGCAGCGCGACGCGGTGCTGACGCGCGGGTTCGCTCGCAAAGTAGGCTATGGCACTGGCATCAGCGCATTGTTCTATGGCGAATCGGGCACGGGCAAGTCGATGGCCGCAGAGGTACTCGCTGGGGAGTTAGGGCTGGATTTGATCCGAGTGGACCTGTCGACGGTAGTCAACAAGTATGTCGGCGAGACAGAAAAGAATCTGTCGCAGATCTTTGATCTAGCGGTGGCGGACACGGGCGTATTGTTGTTCGACGAGGCGGATGCGCTGTTTGGCAAGCGCAGTGAGGTAAAGGACGCGCAAGACCGGCATGCGAACATTGAAGTGTCGTACTTGTTGCAACGGCTGGAACAGTACCCCGGGCTGGTGGTGCTGACGACGAACAATCGTGCGCACTTGGATGATGCGTTCACACGCCGCTTAACGTTTATTACGCGTTTCGAGACACCCAATGCCGTATTGCGTGAACGCATGTGGCGGGCGATCTGGCCGGAGCAGGTGGCGGTGGATCAGGAAGTGGATTTTGCGCGGTTCTCGGCGGCCACGGAGTTAACGGGAGCGGGCATCCGGAACGTGGCGTTGCTGGCGAGCTGGCTTGCTGCCGAGGAGGACCGAGCGGTAAGTTGGGTTGATATCGCTCGCGCGGTGCGCCGCGAGCTGAGCAAGACGGGGAGGATTATGCCGCAGCTTTAAGTAAAGGCCTTTGCCAATGCAAGGCGGGGGCTGATGAAAACGTCAACTTTAAATGACGGATGCGGTCATCGCAGACTAAATCATGGATAGGGGCGAGGAGTCAGAAAGTATGCAGCCGATCATCACTTTGAATAAAGCGATTGCACTTTCATTGGAAAAATACTTGTCGCGGATCAGCGATGTGCCAATCGATATTCGTTTTGATATTCCGGACAAAACATTGCTACCGGATATGCCAACTGTTTGCGTGTTCCTCTATGACATTCAAGAAGACCTTGAGCTACGCCAAGGGCAATCACGTCAGTATTGTGCAAAGACAGGGACATTTGATGCTAGACAAGTCAACGTGCGTTGTTGTTATCTTGTAACGTATTGGGAGCAACCGAAGAAAGAGGGGATGAAGCCAGACGGTCAACCGATGATAGTAATGAATGCGGTGCTCGATGCACTGCTCAGTGCTGAGCTGGGTACGCTGCTTCGTGACGCAGGTCTGCCGTCATTTGCGCGGGTGATCGCACCATTGGAGCATTTATCGAGTTTGGGGAATTTTTGGCAATCGTTGGGCGATCGGCCACGCCTGTGTCTGAATTTTCAAGTGACGATACCAATTAAAATAGTTCCTGACCAGCCTGTAAAAGCGCCACCCGTGCTTAGTACGGAACTTGAATCGTCAAAATGGGAACAGTATGATAAATCGTTGCCCTTCAAGCGCGCGCTGGTTAAACAAGTTCTGCAGAAGTCCGACGTCAACACAATGCCTGAGGTACGAGCACAGCTCGCACGTTTGGCCATAACATGTGAGTACAAAGAGCCCGATCAGCCTGCGGTTCACGTAAGCGGCCTACTTGACCAAGCGACAAATAATGCAGTAGAAGAAGTGATTAAAGAGTATAACAACCGTTGGAATGAGATAGATGAGGATCTGCCTAATTCTCTATTGGTGATTACTGATTTGACTGTAGTGAACGCTCCCGCTCACGATGCCGATTGATGAATGAAAGCTGACTTGCGTGTCCGCAGTGCCATGAATTTTAAGTATGGGAAAGAGGCTGATGGTGGATTGAGGATTGGCTTGGCTGTGACAGCAGCATAGATGTCGCAATGATATGCCAATTCAAGCTGATATTCTCGCGTAGACGATTTTGAATTTGATGTGTTAAATACGCAAACCTAGCATTGATTGGTTGCCTATAAATAATGTGGTGCCGTTAAGCTTGACGCACTGGTGCAAGCGGGCCAACGTCATCAAAAGTTCGAGTCTGAAACGGGTGATCATTGGCACATTAAAGTTATGAATAAATACAGCTATTCATGAGGTGCACAATGCCAAAGACAAGTTCGTATGATATCCAATCCAAAAAACAAAAGAGAAATCAAGGTGAGCTTGCTACGCCAGACCAGGACGCGATGGACTTACAAGTTATGCCGCTCAGCCGGCGTAACCTGGACCCGGAAAATCCGGATCGACTACCCGAGAATCTGCCACCCTTAGATCACGCAGACCTACCGCCTCAAACACGGTTAACCCAGCTCAACATGCTGGGTTCACACGATGCAGGCACCTATTTGTTTAGTAAAGAAAAAGCGCAAGGCGGCTTTGCGTTGGGAAAAACATTTCCGGGCCCTTTTAAGTGTCAATCCCTGGATTTGGTGGGACAAGCTGAAGCGGGTATCCACTATTTTGATTTGCGAGTAGAACGTGATAAAAGCAATATTTACCGATTTTTTCATAACTTTAGCTCGACAGGCGGGGATGCACTGGAAGAGGTCAAAAAGTTGCTTAGGTATGCGGCCGGAGATGAAAGAAATTTATATATAATGAAGTTGCATTTCAAAAAGAGAGATGCGAGGCACTTCATTCGTCAATTATCAGATTTCGAGCAACGTATTATTCAAAATAACGCATCAGGTTCAGAAAAGCCTCTTGGGAGTTTGACCATTGATAATACGATTGGCCAAAACAGAAATATTTTGCTGCTAGTCAAAAATGCGGAGGGTAGTATTATGGAGGGGTCTTTAAAGAAATATTTCTGGGACTATGATAAAAATACCAATACAAAATGGGCCGATCAGGCCAGTGGCTCAGGAACGGGATCTCATATTCTAAATTTTCATGGTGATCGTAGAGGCGACAGGGAAAATAAATTCAACATTATACAAACAAATATGCCAATGAGGGCTAATCCTATTTCAAAGGATTTTAATTATTTCCTTGGTTTAATGAAATTATTTAGCGTTAAAAATCTGGCTGCGGATCAAAAAGAGCAGGTTACCAATTTTGTTCGTCACCTTGTTTTGCGAGGTGTCAGTCCGGGCATTATTTCGATGGATTACGCGGGAAAGGATGATAGATCTGATACGCGTTTATATAGACAATTGGTTGATGATGAAAATCGTAAATTAACTAACGCCAACAATGCATAATTAAAACTTAACTGGTGAAATATTTGTTGGGTTAGTCTACTGTATTCGCTGATCGAAACCTGAAAGGCAAATCGCGTCGAATCGTATGGCTATCTCATCGCGCTGTTCAGGCCTCTACCACTGGCAAACACTGCCGACGATTACTAGGCCCTGTTGCCGTGACGGCTCTTCGCCTCAACGCACTGACGTATGGCAGACCACCCAGATTAAACCATGTCGTCTACTGAAAGCTTACCTTAATCCTGCGCATGCATGTCTCCCATTAGCGCCTCAACACTATTGAAGCGCTTGAGGTTACCTGCACGTGCCTCACGCATAGCCGCGATAGTCGTTTCATTCGGCACCAGCGGCTCAAATGGAAGGGTTTTTTCGTGGGCGACGCGGGTCAGCATGATGCGGAAAGCGTCGGATACCGTAAGGCCCGTCGCCGCCAGTATGATCGATGCCTCTTCTTTGATACGCTTGTCGATGCGGGCGGGAACAACCGCGTTTGCAGACATGGTGGGGTTTTCTAGCCTATGGGCTACATTATGGCCCATCTATCTGGAATGCGTACCTCGTTCATTGCCTAAACGTCATGACATCCCGCGGATTAGGCGCTTGCATGTGCAGGTTCCTGTCCTCATCGCCGTTCGCTAGACCCATCAAAGCATCCAGGAATCGACAACGTGGAATCCCTTTCAACATTTGTCCAAAGTCCAGCCCTTTCACCACTATCTATCATCTTCGGCGGGCTGATTATGGTCGGCTTATTTTGGTGGCGTGCCGGCTCAATTCACATCGTGCTGGACCGGCTCTGGCGGCTGGTTGCCGGCAAGGCCGACGTGCATGACCCAGTACTGAAAGCGCTCTTGCTTGAAAGCCGCGACATTGAAAAATTTAAATATACCTACCGGTTGAAGGTAGAGACTATGGCTGCAATCCACAGGCTCGACAAATGGAGAAGAACACATGAAATCAGCATGTCTCGGCTTCAAAAAATGCGCTTTTGGATTGATACCACTTCGCACGAGATGGTGCGCCAGCCACCCAGGCACTATGTTTTGATCCATTTAGCGTGGGCTTGCTTGGCACTGTTCCCAATATCCGGGATCAGTCAACTCGTCGGGTCGGGCGACGCTTACCTTCAAACGCGTACGTCCAAAGTGTTGTTCAAGACCGACGCTGTCACGGTCAAGGCACCGCTGGGAGGTTGGTCCTTCGATTCGGCAAAATGCGTGGCCGACAAAGCTGGCCTCGCGCAATTGACCGGCTTCAATGCCTCCGAGATCGACGCAATTTGCAATGCTCTGAAAGACGATAGTTTGAAAGCGCTGGTCAAACAAACCCTGAAAGAGCAAGCATGGGTCGCAATTGCTGTCGTCCTGGTTGCCGTCGTCGTAGCCCTGAGCAATATCTTGGCTGCGCGTGCAGCAAAAGAAGCCCTGCGTCTGAGAAAGCAGCTGTATCCATCCAGTAAAGGTGACGGCAAGGAGGAGGGCCAGGCAGTGCAGCCTGGATCACCAAAGTCCAAATCTTCGCGTTTTAAGAGCCGAATGAAGGCTGTGCCGGATGGCGTGGATGTCGCTCACCCATCCGAACCGCACGGCCAGTGAAGTTCGCCTTCAAGGTTGCCGGGCCGATATCGAACTAAGCAAACGGCGGGTACTCGTTGTCGGTCGATCCGACCGCCTGGTGTCGTCCGGCGGCACGCGGTTGTTCCGGCTCATACTCTTGTCGTTGGCCGACGCGCGGCGCAAACAGATCTACAGCAGGCCTCAAACATCAATATTCCCCGCCCGCAACGCGTTGCTCTCGATAAACGCCCGTCGCGGCTCGACCTCGTCGCCCATCAACGTTGTGAAGATCCCATCGGCGGCAATCGCATCCTCGATCTGCACTCGCAGCAAACGACGCACGGCCGGGTCCATCGTGGTTTCCCACAGCTGTTCCGGGTTCATTTCGCCGAGCCCCTTGTAGCGCTGCTTTGACACGTTGCGCTCCGCATCCGCGAGCAGCCACTTCATTGCGTTCTTGAAGTCTGTCACGGCCATTGTTCGGTCGCCACGCTTGATCATCGCGCCGGCGCCGATCAGCCCCTTGAACGTATGCGCGGTATTCGTCAATTGCTGGAAGTCCGCAGTCAGTAGGAACTCTTCGTCGATAACTGAGACTTTAATATTGCCGTGATGCCGTCGCTCGATGCGCAGCGAACGCAATTCGCGCACGGCGTCATATTGCGGCAACACCGATACGTCCGGCTTGAGCGCGTTATCACGCAGCTTGTCCTCCAGGGCTTGCGCGGATTGCCGCGTCGCGTCCTCGGATGTCAGGTCGATGGGCACGCCGTCCATGACCGCTTCGAGCGAAGCCTCGTCATAGAGCTTGCTGAGCCGGTCCACTACCGCTTGCGCAAGCAGATACGAGCGAGCAAGCTCGCCCAGCGCGTCGCCGACGATCGGCGCTACGCCTTCCGACGGCACCAGCTCCGCGCCATGTAACGCCAGCTTCAGCATGTGCTGGTTCAACTCGTGCTGGTCCTTCAAGTAGCGCTCGTCCTTGCCGGCCTTCAGCTTGAACAGCGGCGGTTGCGCAATGTAGACATATCCGCGTTCGATCATCTCGGGCATCTGCCGATAGAAGAATGTCAGCAGCAGCGTACGGATGTGTGCGCCGTCCACGTCCGCATCGGTCATGATGATGATGCGGTGGTAGCGCAGCTTCTCAAGGTTGTAGTCGTCCTTGCCGATGCCGCAACCGAGAGCGGTAATCAATGTGACGATCTGGTCGGACGACAGCAGTTTGTCGTACCGCGCTTTCTCGACGTTCAACACCTTGCCGCGCAGCGGTAGGATCGCCTGGAACTTACGGTCGCGTCCCTGCTTCGCGGACCCCCCCGCGGAGTCCCCCTCGACGATGTAGATTTCCGATTTCGCCGGGTCTTTTTCCTGGCAATCGGCCAGTTTGCCGGGCAGCCCGACGCCATCTAACACCCCCTTACGGCGCGTCATCTCGCGCGCCTTGCGCGCTGCGTCGCGCGCCCGCGCGGCATCGACGATCTTGCCGCAGATGACCTTCGCATCGTTTGGTGTCTCGAGTAGGTATTCCTCGAGCGCCTTCGCCACGACCTCCTCGACCGGCGCGCGCACTTCCGACGACACCAGTTTGTCCTTCGTCTGCGAGCTGAACTTGGGCTCCGGCACCTTGACGCTGAGTACGCATGACAGCCCTTCGCGCATGTCGTCGCCAGTCGTCTCGATCTTCGCCTTCTTCGCGATCTCGGTGTCGATGATGTACTTGTTGATCACGCGCGTCATCGCCGCGCGCAGTCCGGTCAGGTGTGTGCCGCCGTCCCGCTGTGGAATGTTGTTCGTGAAGCACAGCACGTTTTCGTTGAAGCTGTCGTTCCACTGCATCGCGACCTCGACGCCGACGCCGTCTTTTTCGCCGACGACATGGAAGATGTTCTGGTGCAAGGTCTGCTTGGTCTTGTTGATGTATTCGACGAAACCCTTCACGCCACCCGCAAATGCGAAATCGTCTTCCTTGCCGGTGCGCTGGTCGGTCAGTCGGATCCGTACGCCATTGTTCAGGAACGACAACTCGCGCATGCGCTTGGCGAGGATGTCGTAGTGGTACTCAACCGTGCCAAAGATCGTGTCGTCGGCCAGAAAGTGCACTTCGGTGCCGCGATTCTCGGTGTCCCCAATGATCACCATGGGCGAGACTGGTTCACCGTCGCGTTGCTCGAGCACGCGGTTCTGCACGACGCCGCGATGAAATTCCAGGAAGTGCTTCTTGCCGCCACGGCGCACGGTGAGCCGCAGCCACTTGGAGAGTGCATTGACGCAAGACACGCCGACACCGTGCAACCCGCCGGACACCTTGTAGCTGTTCTGGTCGAACTTGCCGCCGGCGTGTAGCTCGGTCATCACGATTTCGGCAGCGCTGCGCTTCGGTTCGTGCTTATCGTCGCGCTTGATGTCGGTCGGGATCCCTCGGCCGTTGTCGGTCACGGAGATCGAGTTGTCCGCGTGGATAACCACATGGATGTCATTGCAGTGTCCGGCGAGTGCCTCGTCAATCGAGTTGTCGAGTACTTCGAATACGAGATGGTGCAGACCGGTGCCGTCGGAGGTGTCCCCGATATACATGCCTGGACGCTTGCGTACAGCTTCGAGACCTTCGAGGATCTGGATCGACGACTCGCCATAGCTGTTATCCGCGTTCGAATTCGCTTGCAGATTGTGCTGTTCAGTCATGAATTTCTTCCGGTTCTGCGTACTGCTTAAACACCCAATAAACATCAAAGGGGCCGGGATAGTTCCCTAGGCCCCTTGGTCATCGCTCTAATCTGCGGGTCATATCCGCATTGGCATCACCACGTATTTGAATTGTTCATTCTCGGGGATCGTAATCAACGAGCTCGATGTCGCATCGCTACCCAACGCGACCTGGATCATGTCGACTTTCAGGTTCGCAAGCACGTCCAGCAAATACGTGACGTTGAAGCCCACGTCCAGCGTATCGCCTTGGTATGCGATTTCTAGCTCTTCCTGCGCTTCTTCCTGATCGGCATTGGTCGACATGATTTTCAGCTGGCCAGGCGCGACGATGCACCGCACGCCCTTGAACTTGTCCGACGTCAGGATCGCCGCCCGTTGCAACGAATGCTGCAATTCGTCACGACCGATCATGAACGTGTTCTTGTAGCCCTTCGGGATCACGCGCTGAAAGTCCGGGAACTTGCCCTCGACGAGTTTGGACACCAATTCCACCTGGCCGAACGTGAATTTCACCTGTGTGGACGCGATGTCGATCTTTAGCGGGTCGTCGATGTCTTCCAGCAGCCGCTGTAGCTCGAGGATCGTCTTACGCGGGATGATCACTTCCTGGCGCGCGAATGCGCCGTCCGTCTTCATCGACGAGAACGCGAGGCGGTGGCCGTCGGTTGCCACGGCCATCAACTGATCACCGTCGACCACCAGCAGCATGCCGTTTAAATAATAGCGGATGTCCTGCTGCGCCATCGCGAAGTGGACCATCCCGAGCAATTGCTTGAACGTCTTTTGTGGCACCGACAGGCTCGCGCTAAAGTCCTTTGCCTGCGCCAGCGTCGGGAACTCGTCGGCCGCCAGCGTTTGCAGTGCGAACCGGCTCTTACCGGACTGAACGGTCAGCCGTTTGTCGGACAACGTCAGCGTGACGTCGCCGATCGGCATCGCGCGCAGGATGTCGACGAGCTTGCGCGCAGCCACCGTCGTGGCCACCTGCTCGTTGCCGATGCCGAAGTCGGCACGCGTGGTGATCTGCAATTCGAGGTCGGTGGACAGAAACGACACGTCCGGGCCGTTTTTGGAGATCAGCAGATTGGCGAGGATTGGCAGCGTATGGCGGCGTTCGACAATACCACTGACCGTCTGCAACGGACGCAGCAGGGTGTCTCGTTCGGTCTTGACCAATTGCATAGAATTCCTTCGTTGATATGACGGCTCATCCGCCCCACCTCGCCATTGCCGTGCGCAACGCCTGGTGCGGGGCGGCCCCCGTGCCCCGCACCGCAGGGCATGTAGCGGTCGATCAAACAGGCGTTTGAACAAGGCGTTGCGCCCGGCTGTCGGCCCGCCGGCCATAAACCCGTATTGTGCCTGAAAAACGCTCAGATTTGCCCGATTCATAGGGGGTGATCATGCAGTTTTCCAGGCGGTGCCTGTGGCGGTGTAGGGGTCCTGCTGTACGGCACCCCGGTAGGGCGCCGCCGGCGACACATGGCGGGTGAGACCGACGGTGGCCGGCACCGCGACGCGGCACCGTGGCGCATCGTGGGCCGCTGGCACGGATCGCCGCGGCAGTTATTCCTTATCCCTTGAGGGTTTGCTCGAGTACGTGCAACTCGTGGTTTAACTGCGCATCCTTGCCGCGCTCGTCGGAGATCTTGCGCACCGCGTGCAGCACGGTGGTATGGTCGCGACCGCCAAACAGTTCGCCGATTTCAGGCAGGCTCTTCTGCGTGAGTTCCTTGGCCAGGTACATGGCGATCTGGCGCGGCCGCGCAATGTTGGCCGGGCGCTTCTTCGAGTACATGTCGGCGACCTTGATGTTATAGAAGTCGGCGACGGTCTTCTGGATGTTCTCGACCGAGATCTGGCGGTTCTGCACCGTCAACAGATCCTTGAGCGCCTCCTTGGTCAGCTCAATCGTGATTTCGCGTCCGTGGAATTTCGAGTACGCGAGAATCTTGCGCAATGCGCCTTCAAGCTCGCGCACGTTCGAGCGCAGGTGTTTCGCGACGAAGAACGCGACATCCTCGTTCAGCACGACACCCTCGGACTGCGCCTTGCGCATTAAGATCGCGACGCGCATCTCTAGCTCGGGCGGCTCGATCGCCACCGTCAGGCCGGAGTCAAAGCGCGAGATCAATCGGTCATCGATGCCGGAGATCTCCTTCGGGTAGGTATCGCTGGTGATGATCACTTGCGCCTTGTTCGCGACCAGCGCCTCGAACGCGTAGAAGAATTCTTCCTGCGTGCGCGACTTGCCGGAGAAGAACTGGATGTCGTCGATCAACAGCAGGTCCAGCGAATGGTAGTAGCGCTTGAACTCGTCGAACGCCTTGCGCTGGTACGCCTTGACGACATCGGACACGTACTGCTCCGCATGGATGTAGCGGATGCGCGCATTGGCCTTGTCCTGCAGCAGTTGGTTGCCGATCGCGTGGATCAAGTGCGTTTTGCCCAGCCCGACGCCGCCGTACAGGAACAGCGGGTTGTACGATACGCCGGGGTTGTCGGCGACCTGGATCGCCGCGGCGCGCGCAAGTTGGTTCGCCTTGCCGGTGACGAAGTTTTCGAACGTGAGGACCGGATTGAGTTTGGAGCGCTCGTACGCGGAATCGGCCTCGGGCGACGGCGCGGGTGCCCCGGCGCGGAAGTTGCGCCGTGCCGCCGCGGCTTCGTTCGCGTCCAGGTTCGGCAAGTCCAGTTCCGCGTTGCCGTCCGCGGTCGCGGCGCTGGTCGTGCTGAGCGCTTGAGCCATCGTCGGGTGAGGCGGTGAACCATTGGCCAGCGCGGCGGCCGATGTGCCCGAGGCCGCGGCAATGACCGCGTCCACGGCGTTGGCGAGCGGACTGCCGCTGGCGCGCCGCGCCGGCGATGCCTTCATGCCGGCTTTCGGATCGAGGACGAACTGAACGTGCACCGGATGCTGCCAAAAGTCCCGCGCCAGGTCAGTGATGCGCCCGGAGAATTGGCTTTTCACCCAGTCGAGCTTGAAGCGGTTCGGTGCGGCAATGCGCACTGTGTTGGCTTCAGCGTCGAAGTCGACCAGCGAGAGCGGTTTGATCCACGTCACGTACTGCTGAGGCGTCAGTTCACGTGCCAGCAGTGTCGAGCAGTGTTGCCAGAAATCGTTCATGTGGTCTGTTGTGGTGTCGCGACGTCGTATCGGCCGCAT